>NZ_BAAILL010000013.1:0-26571 GCF_054589215.1 Paraburkholderia sp. 2C
GCGCGATCCAGCACCTCGCGGGCATGAAGGACTCGAAGGTGATCGTCGCGATCAATAAAGATCCGGAGGCGCCGATCTTCAGCGTCGCGGACTACGCGCTAGTAGCCGACCTGTTCAGCGCGGTACCGGAGCTGGTCAGTTCGCTCGGTTAGTTCGCGCCCCCATCCTCGCGCCCGGGAGCTGGACGCTCGTCCAGCTCCCGGAGCGCTCTCCATCGTCACCCATCATCGCCACTCATCGCAACGCTCCGGCCCGCGCCGCCTGCCACCTCGCGTTAACACTTTCTGAACGTGTTCGAAACCGCCCCGCGATTTTTTTCATTTCGCTTTCTATAATCGTCCGTACCTGAACTCGACGCATCGAATATCTATCGCAATATAAATATTTAGGTATCCATATCGGATCGATGTATCGCAGGTGCAGGTACGCAATCTCACGATGTTCCTGGAGGCATGATGAAAATCGATTACGATGCAGTCGTCGCTCAGGGCGCTGGGCAGTGGTACGGTCAGATGATCGTGTCCAATCTCCGCTACGAAGATGGCAGCCCGGTACAGGTCAACCAGTATCTGTCGATGTCATTCAACTCGCCAGCCGCCGTTGCCAACACCGACGTCTACGCGAGTTTTGCAGGCTTGTGGGTGTCGACCACCGCCAACGTCGACTCGACCCAGCTCGACACCAACCTGTTCTCCGTTTCGCTGAAACTCGATTTCAGCGAACCGCACATGATGAACGCCGGGGATCAGATCACCATCGGCGTGAGCGGCGATCTGACCCAGGACACCGATTCCTGGCTCAACTCGTTCGTCATTGCGGCAGACCAGTCTCCCGATATAAACGGCACTGCGTCGATCTCGTGCGCGGCAGCACCGGACCCGGCCGTGTCCGGTATCGCGCCTGTCATTCAGTTCAAGCGCGGCGGCACGATCACGTCCACGACGCTCCAGTACGGCGCCACAGTCAGCCAGACGCTCGCGCAAGGCGACTACACGATTCAGGGGAACACCGTCGGCACGGAGGATCAAACCGTGATCGCGCCGCTTGTCATTTCGCCGGACACCATGACCATCAGCGCGGATGCAACGGTACCCGTCAACGTGTCGTTCGGCGCGGTGCAGCGCTCGGGGGCGCTCGACATCGTCATCGGCGCACTCAGCGGCCTCGACACGGAAACGCTGAACGTCACCGTTGTCGACGCGACGAACGGAAAAACGCTAGCGGCATTTTCGAGCGGAATCAATTCGACCACGCAGGTGCGCTTGCTCCCCGCCTCCGGTACCGCACGGGTAACGATCGACGATGTGTCGCTCAACAATGTCCGCTATGACTTCAGCGACATTGAAGTGGTGCTCGCCAACCAGTTGCAGACCGTGCAGATAACCGATGCGATGGTCCAGCGAACGCCCGTGGACATGTGCGGATTTGCCACCGTGTCGATCGACGTGACGGCCGACGCGCCCCTGCCGCAGGAAGTCACATTGCGGCTCTCCGGCATCTGCATGAGCTACACGCAGACGATCGCGGTCAAGACGCAGCTCACGCAATTCAGCGTCCCCGTGAAACCCGACACTTATATGGCTTCGTCCGCCGATTTCCTGTTCGGCAGTATCGTGTACGCGGTCGAAATGCCCACGCAACTGGTCGTCGGCGGCTCGAGCGCGGCAACCCTCGAAGTGTCGATCGAGGCGTCGGCCAGTCTGGACGTGCCGGGGTTTCCGTCATATCTGTCCTTCGGCGGTTGTGCGGACCTCACGCCCGGCAATCAGGCCGATTTCGCCAGCGCACGCGCATGTTCCGTCTTCAAGTACGCCGGCAACGATGGCGCCGGCGACGCTAGCACCTACCTGAGCGCAGACACCGCAACAAGCTCGACCATTACGCTCGCACGCGGCGTCGAAACGCAACTGGGCGGCCAACCGGTGCTGCCGGTCATGATCTCGTACACCTGCAATCTCTCGCTCGGCAACACCCCCGGCATGCTTGCCGATGCCGACCAGCATGCGCACAGCTTCGCGAATCTGATCCTTTCGTTGAACACGGCCAACCAGACGATCGACAGCGCGCATCCGGTGCCCGCGGGCTTTATCGTCAACCCCGATTTTCTCGGTGCGTGCCAGCAAGCCGGCTATGGGCCGAGCTATGGAATGCCGGTGCGAGCACCGTTGCAAACCGCGCTCGACCACTGGTCGGTCAGCGCCACGATTCCATCGAGCATCACCGAAAACATCAAAGGCTACGTCGCTGCCGTGAACTGGCTTGTGTACACGGTCGCGCCGAAGGTCGTGTTCGGCTGGCAGATCAATCTGTGGGGCGTTGGGCAGTCCGAATGGATCTACGACGACAGCGACCCGCTCACCTATGCGCAGCAAACCGCCACGTATGTCGACAACCTTGGCGTCTACAGCGGCGACTGGAAGCCGCACTTCCTCGCCATCGATCGCTACGAAGCCGACGATTTCACTCAGCGCGCGTACGTCAACGGCTATTGCTACGGGCCTCGCGAATGGGGGCGCTACTTCGATTTCTGCAAAGGAATAAGCCGCGCGCTCAAGCTTCCGGTCATGCCATGGCAGATCCCGGCAAGCCGCACGCCGAACACGAACGACGCGGTCGCAGCCGACTTCGACAGCCAGCATTGGGGAACCGGCGGCAGCTACCTGATGGGCGATCCGGCGATCGGTTCCGACTATCACAACGTGAATCCGACCATCCTTGCGCTGCAGTTTCCCGCGTATTTTCAGGCCGAAATGGGCGCGACGGCGCAGGATATGTTTATCCGTTCGGAACCGTTCGACCTCAGCAAACCGGCGTATTCAGATTTTCCGCTGCGCGGGATCTTCACGGTATTGCTCGGCGGCGGCTCGACAACGGGCATCATCTCGACGGTCGGTAATCCTGAGTCATGGACGCGCGACAAGCTGAACGCGTACATGGATAACCCGATCCGCTTCGACAGCGGCGGCGCGGATGGCACTGGGACCGGCCGCCGGCGCAAGCGCAAAACCACCGGTGCTTACTAGGCCACGCTGCGCACTCCGCATGCCCGATTCACATCGGCGTTGGAGTGCGCCTTTTGCAGCACCGCCTTTGCAGCACCGCCTCTAAAGCACGACCGGCGCTACGCCTGGGTCGACCGGTTCACCACCGCATCGATACCGCCCGCCGCGCCCTCGTTCGGCACGATTTCCGGGGCAATCGATTCGAGCGTCTGCTGACTCGTTTCGATACGCAGCACGAGAATCGCAAGACTCATCAACACGAGCACCGCGCTTACCATCGACACCACGCCCGTCACACCGAAATGCGTGTACAGCACGATCGCGACATACGGCGTGCTCATCGACGCCGCGCGTCCGCATGTGCCCGCCACACCGGTGCCGCGCAGCCGATGTGTCGTCGGAAACAGTTCGGGAATGTAACCGAACAGCCCCAGCGTGCAGACCGTATAAATGGTCGTGACGAGTGCGAAGCCGACCACCGAAATCGCCGCGGGATCGCGCATCTGCACATACACGTAACCGAGCACGACCGTCAGCACCGAAAACAGCACGAGCCCGTTACGCCGCCCAAGACGGTCCGCGATAAAGTAGCCGACCACCGCACCCATCGGCGCGCCGAACGACATCAGCAGCACGAAGCCGAGCGACTGGACGATCGTGAGGCCCTCTTTCACGAAGAACGTCGGCAGCCACGCAACAAATCCGTACAGCGACATATTGATCGCCATACAGGTGAGCGCCGCGACCAGCGTGCGGCCGATCACACCGCGCTCGAACAGCGCCGAAAACGGCGCGCGCGGCGCTTCATGATTGAACACATGCGCGACCGGCGGCAACTTCCCGACCTTCGCCGCGACTTCACGCTCGATTTCGGCAACCGTCGCCTCCGCTTCGTCGAGACGCCCAACCGTCTCGAGCCAGCGCGGCGACTCCGGCATCCGGTGACGCAGCACCCAGACGATCACCGCGCCGACGCCCGCAATCGCGAACATATAGCGCCAGCCGAGATGCGGAATCACCCAGTAGCCGATGGCGGTTGCGCCGAGCAGCCCCGAATTCGTGATCAGCGCGAGCAGCGAAATCCAGCGGCCGCGCGTGCCCGGCGGCACGAATTCGCTGAGCGTGCCGGCCGCCACGACGAGTTCGGCGCCAAGACCGATGCCCATCAACAGACGCAGGAAGATCAGCCAGTAGATATTCGGTGCAAACGCCGCGGCAATCGATGCGAGCCCGAAAATCGCGAGATTGGCCTGATACGAATAGCGCCGGCCGAAGCGGTCGCCGAGATAGCCGGACAGACCGGCGCCGATCATCATGCCGAGAAAGGTCGCCGAAATAAAGAACGACCCGACGTGCAGATCGGTAAACCCGGTCTTGACCATCGCGGCCAGGGCGCCGTTCGCAAGGTAGATGTCGAAAGCGTCGAGGAAAGCGCCCGCTCCGATCAGGAACAGGATCTTCCAGTGAAACGACGTAATGGGCAGGCGATCGAGGCGAGCGCCCGAGTTGACGATAGCCAAATCCGTCTCCGTTATGGTTGTGTTCGAAACCGTTCGCCGTGCTTCTGGACGAGCACTTGCATGCATCGGGCGAACGGCGATGCAGTCCTGCTACCTGGGAAGAGTGCCGTCTGAGCCGCAGCCGCGCAATTTGCTTTTTTCAAAGGCCGCATTCAGCAAAACCGAATGCGCTATTCGTTGCGGCGCGGGGTGTCCGCGATGCGCTGCGCCTTCAGAATGACGGGCAAATCGACCATCCTGCCGTCGACCGCGACCGCTGCGCCGCCGCTTGCTTCGACCGCGCGCAGCACGCGCTTCGCCCAGTCGTACTCGGCTTCGCTCCATGCATAGGCGCGATGCACGGCGGCGAGCTGCTTCGGGTGGATGCACAGCTTGCCGCCGAAGCCGAGGCGCCGGCCGCCGCGTGCGTCGGCTTCGACCGATGCCGGATCGTCGATCGAGGTCGAGACACCGTCGACAGGCGCGGTGAGACCGGCCACACGCGAGGCGAGCACGATGCCGGAACGGAACGCGATCAGTTCGTCATCGTTCGCTTCCATGCCGAGATCGAGTTGAAAATCGAGTGTGCCGAACATCAGCCGATCAACCGATTCAGCGCCGCATACCTCGTCGAGCCGCGCATAGCCTCGCGCCGACTCGATGATCGGCGAGACGGCAAGCGCCGCGTGTGCGCACTTGCGGATGGCCGCGATCGATTCGCGGTCTTCGGCCTTCGGCAAAATCAGGCCTGCCAGACCGGGCCGCGCGGCGAGGGCTGCGACGTCGTCGGCAAACCATTCGGTTTGCGCGCCGTTGATGCGGACATAGAGCGGCAGTTGAGCAAGCGCCGCATCGTCGAGCGCATTCACCACCGCATCGCGCGCCAGCGCTTTTTCAGCCGGCTGCACCGCATCTTCGAGATCGAAAATCACCGCATCGGCGCCTGCGTTGCGGGCCTTGATAAAACGGTCGGGCCGGTTGCCCGGCACGAACAGATACGAGCACGGCGCGCTCATGCTGCAACCGCCGTGTCGGCGCGATGACTCGTTGCAAGCTGCCCGACCACGCGCCCGACGCGCGCCTCGTCGACAATTCGCCACGCCGCTTCGAGCAGCGCGTCGGCATCCGCATCCGCCAGCGCGCCCGAAAATTTCACCAGTTGCCTGAGCTTCGTCGAAATCTCATCGCGCGACAGCGTATTGCCCGGGTCCCCTTTCGGCTCGTCCACGCGCCCATGCAGCACGCGGCCATCGGTCAGATACACGCTGACCTTGCCGATCCAGCGCGCCGGATAGGCGCCGTCCACCTCCTCGTCGTAGGCCATCTCGACCTTGCCGCGAAATGCGACAACCGGATCCGCGAGAAAATGCTGTTCGAACTCGTTGACGCCCGCATAACCGTAATGGCTGACGATCGCGAGCACGGTGCCCATATTGAACTTCGCCTGATGCACGGTTTGCGGCTTGACGACCGCGCCGAGCACGTCGATCGCCCCTTGGTGCACATGCGCGACGACGCGTTCGATGTCTTGCGGCTTCAGCCTGTTCTTGACAACCACGTCGAGCAACGCGTCGGCGGCCGGATGCGTATGGCGGCACGCGGCGTGATACTTGAACGAGGTTTCGACGGTGGCCCAGCGTTCGCCGAGCCGGTCGAGCAGCTTCGCGGGATCGGCATCCGACGACATGCCGGCCGCCATCCCTTTTGCGCCTTCCAGGATGCGTTTTGCGCCCTTGAAGCCGTCGGCTGCAAGCTGCGCGGCCATCAGGCCGTTCGCGGCGGCCATCGCCGTGTGCAGCTGCTTCGAATCGGCGGCATCGCGCAGGAATTCCCAGAGGCCCGCCGCCTGCGTGCCCGCGGAGCCGAACGCGTCGAGCATCGCGGCCGGCGACAGCTTCAACAGACGACCGGCCGTCGCGGCGGCCGCCACGGTGCCCGCCGTGCCCGTCGTATGAAACACCTTGTAGTGCGAACGGCCGAGGAATTCGCCGATACGGATACCGACTTCGTAGCCGGCCACCGCCGCCGTGATCATCTCGCGGCCCGACGCGCCAAGCTGCTGCGCCAGCGCGAGCGCGACCGGAAACACGACCGCGGCCGGGTGAAACACCGAACCGTTGTGCACATCGTCCTGTTCGACGAAATGCGAGGCGGCGCCATTGACCATCGCGGCAAAGAACGGCGATGTGCGGCTGCCGTCGATCAGCACTTCGGCGGGACCGTCCGACGGCCCCGTGGCGCGTGCGAACTTCGCGATGCTTTCGACCGGCCGCGCACCCTTGCCGGCAAGCGCGGAGCCGAGCCAGTCGACGTAGAGATTGACGGTGCGCTCGATGACATCATGCGGAATGCGCTCGAATGCGAGATTCGCGGCGAAGGCGGCGAGCACTTCGCTTTCGTTGCTCAGGTTGCTCAGGTTGCCCTGGTTGCCTTGATTGCCCGCTGCAGCGGCGGAGGATGGGGAAGTCATTGTGCGTCTCCGATAGTCGGTGGAGTCGGTGTTCGACGTTCAGTGTTGTGGCGCCACGCGCCCGCCAGTTTCAAACCGCTTTCGCGCTGCGCAGCGCGGCAATACGCGCCGCGTCGTAACCGAGTTCGCGCAGGATCGCATCGGTATGCTCGCCAAGCGCCGGCACCGCGTCCATGCGCGGCGCGAAGTTTTCGCCGAGCCCCGGCGGCAGCAGCGCCGGCACCGCGCCCGCCGATGTGCTGACCGAGGTCCAGCGTTGGCGCGCCTTCAATTGCGGATGCGCCCACACGTCATGCATCGAGTTCATCTGCGCGTTGGCAATGCCGGCCTTGTCGAGCCGCTCGGCAACCTGCGCGGCGCTCATGCCCGAAAACGCCTGCACGATGATGTCGCGCAACGCGTCGCGTGCCGCGCTGCGTTTCGAGTTCGACGAAAAACGCTCGTCGGTGGCGAGTCCAGGCTGGCCAAGCACGTCTTCGCAAAAGAGCCGCCATTCGCGCTCGTTTTGCAGGCCCATCATCACGGTGCGGCCGTCGCCGGCCATAAAAGGCCCGTACGGATAGATCGTCGCATGCGAGGCGCCCGAGAGCGCGGGCGGCGTTTGCCCTTCGAACGCGTAATACATCGGGTATCCCATCCACTCGACCATGCTCTCGAGCATCGACACCTCGATGCGGCAGCCTTTGCCCGTGCGGCCGCGCAGCAGCAGCGCGCTGAGAATATTCGAGTACGCATACATGCCCGCCGCGATATCGGCGATCGAACAGCCGGCTTTCGCGGGCGCGTCGGGCGACCCGGTCACCGATAGAAACCCTGCTTCGCTTTGAATCAGCAGGTCGTACGCTTTCTTGTCGCGATACGGGCCGTCGTCGCCATACCCCGAGATATTGCAGACAATCAGCCGCGGATGCTCGGCCGACAGCGTGTCGTACCCGAGTCCCAGGCGCTCGGCCGCGCCCGGCGCGAGGTTTTGCACGAGCACGTCGGCATCGGCGAGCAAGGCAGCGAGGATCGCCGCCGCTTGCGGGTTTTTCACATCGAGCGTCAGGCTTTCCTTCGAACGGTTCGTCCACACGAAATGCGACGACATGCCGTTCACGCGTTCGTCGTAGCCGCGTGCGAAATCGCCGGCGCCGGGGCGCTCCACCTTGATCACGCGCGCGCCGAGATCGGCGAGTTGCCGCGTGCAGAACGGCGCGGCAATCGCATGCTCGAGCGTCACCACCTTGATGCCATCGAGAGGTCGCATGATCGGCTCCTAGAACGAGCGCGGCAGGCCGAGGATATGCTCGGCCACGTACGACAGGATCAGGTTCGTCGAAATCGGCGCGACCTGGTACAGGCGCGTTTCGCGGAATTTGCGCTCGACGTCGTACTCGGACGCGAAGCCGAAGCCGCCGTGAAATTGCAGGCACGCGTTCGCCGCTTCCCACGATGCATCGGCGGCCAGCAGCTTCGCCATATTCGCCTGCGCGCCGCACGGCTCGTTCGCATCGAAGCGGCGCGCCGCTTCGAAACGCATCAGGCTCGCCGCCTCGACATTGACGAACGAGCGCGCGATCGGAAACTGCACGCCCTGGTTCTGTCCGATCGGCCGGCCGAACACGATGCGTTCCTTCGCGTACTGCGACACCTTGTCGACGAACCAGTAGCCGTCGCCAATGCATTCGGCCGCAATCAGCGTGCGCTCCGCGTTCAGTCCGTCGAGAATGTACTTGAAGCCCTTGCCTTCCTCGCCGATCAGGTTTTCCGCGGGAATTTCGAGGTTGTCGAAAAACAGTTCGTTGGTCTCGTGATTGACCATGTTCATGATCGGCTGCACCGACAGGCCATGGCCGATCGCCTCGCGCAGATCGACGATAAAGATCGACATCCCTTCCGATTTGCGCTGCACATCCGAGAGTGGCGTCGTGCGCGCCAGCAGAATCATCAGATCCGAATGCTGGACGCGCGAAATCCACACTTTCTGGCCGTTCACCACATAACGGTCGCCGCGCCGCACCGCCGTCGTCTTGATCTTCGTGGTATCGGTGCCCGTGGTCGGCTCGGTCACCCCCATCGATTGCAGGCGCAGTTCGCCGTTGGCGATCTTCGGCAGATAACGTTGCTTCTGTTCCTGCGATCCGTGCCGCAGCAGCGTGCCCATGTTGTACATCTGGCCGTGGCAGGCGCCCGAGTTGCCGCCCGCGCGGTTGATCTCTTCCATGATCACCGACGCTTCGGTGAGGCCGAGGCCCGAGCCGCCGTATTCCTGCGGAATCAGCGCGGCGAGCCAGCCGGCTTGGGTCAGCGCATCGACAAAGGCTTCGGGGTAGCCGCGCTCCTCGTCGATCTTGCGGAAATATTCGGCCGGGAATTGCGAACACAGATCGCGGACTGCTTCGCGGATATCGGTGAATGAATCTGAGTGAGTGGTCTGCATGATGAATCGGGTCGATCGGGTTCGGTGTGGGACGTGGCCGGGCGCTTACGCGAGCTGCGCGGTGGCGCGCATCGTCAGATAGCCTTCATGATCTTTCGCCCATAGCTCGACGGTCTTGCCATCGGCGGACGGTATGCCGCATACCTTGAACGGGCGATTGGCGAAGGTCGGACGCTGCGCGCGAAATTCGAAGCGGCGCACCACGGCGTCGGGCGCTTCGCGATGCACGAGATCGATCAGGAAGGTTGCGATCAGCGGACCATGCACGATCAGGTCCGGATAGCCCTCTTCCTGCGTGACGTACGGGAAGTCGTAATGAATGCGGTGGCCGTTGAAGGTCAGCGCCGAGTAGCGGAACAGCATCACCGGGTCGGGCCGGATCTCGCGGCTCCAGCGTTCGCCGGCGGGCGCCCGCTCGGGTTCCTTGCCGGCTTCGGCCGGCGACGGCGGATCGCGATAGACGATGTCGTGCTCTTCTTCGATCGCGAGGCGTCCCGCCTGCGTGATGCGATGCGCAACGGTCACGAACACGAGCCTGCCGGTGCGGCCGGTTTTTTCATGCACTTTTTCGATGGTCGACGTGCGCGTCGCCGTGCCGCCGACTTCGAGCGGCGCATGGAACGTCAGGCGCCCGCCCGCCCACATGCGGCGCGGCAATTCGACCGGCGGCAAAAAACCGCCGCGCTTCGGGTGGCCGTCCGGGCCGACTTCGGAAAGCGGCGCGACCGGCAGAAAGTACAGCCAGTGCCAAAGCGGCGGCACGGTGTTCGGGGAAACCTGGCGCTCGAGCGTCGCGGCAAGCGCGGTGACAGGAAACGCCGACACGTGGTCTTCGCGGGATTCGCCGCGGCCCACCCAGGCGTCCAGCGGGGGATTCGGTTCTGGCATTGCTGTGTCTCCGGCCAATATGCTGGTTTGGCGACCACTATGCACCGCGCGCCCGGCTTTACGAAGTTGTTATTTCTTAAGATCGCGTTCGGATTTTGTTAATACGGACCGAGTGGCCTGCAAATGGCTTGCTTGCAACGCAACACGTCCTGCTTTCCAGCCTGAGACGCCGATCAGGGCTTCGCGTTCCCCGCGAAAGCTTTTCTATTCCGGCCGCGCATTTCTTCTCGTTTGTGAGTTCGGGCCGGAAAAACGATAGTTCTCTCCAACGGAAGCGCACTTCGCTTACCCGCTTCACTCACCGAAATGGAGAAGCAACATGAAGCTGAAGGACAAAGTCGTTCTGATCACCGGCGGCACCTCGGGCATCGGTTTCGAAGCTGCCAGACTGTTTCGTGACGAAGGCGCGCAGGTGGTGGTGGTCGGGACCAACCCGGCGCGGCTAAGCCGTGCCGCGGAAGAACTCGGCCGCGATGTGCTCGCGCTTCGCGCGGACTTGCGCTACCCGGCCGATATCGACGCGGTCATCACCGAAACGATCGCGAAGTTCGGCCGCATCGACATCGTGTATGCGAATGCGGGCGCCGCGACCGCCGCACCGTTCGACCAAGTGACGGGCGAACAGATCGACGAGCAGTTCGCGCTCAATTTCAAGGGGCTCTTCTTCACGGTACAGAAAGCCGCGCCGTATCTGACCAGGGGCAGCTCGATCGTCGTGACCACGTCGTTCCTCAATGAAGTCGGCGCGCCGGGTCTGTCGATTTTGTCCGCGACGAAGGCTGCGGTGCGCTCGCTCGTACGCTCGCTCGGCGCCGAACTCGCGCCGCGCGGTATCCGCGTGAATGCGGTCAGCCCCGGTCCGATCGCGACGCCGTTTCACGGCAAGCTCGGCCTGTCGGCCGAACAGGTGGATCAGGCCGCCGCGGGTCTGCAAGCGAACGTCCCATTGAAGCGTCTTGGCGAAGCATCCGAAGTCGCAAAGGCCGCGCTGTTTCTCGCGAGCGACGACGCGTCGTATGTGACGGGCGCCGAACTCGTGGTCGACGGCGGGCTCACGCAGATCTGATGTCGTTGCGCACGCAACGAACAGCGCTTGCCGCGGCGAGCGGCATCGATCGATCGTCGGTCGGCACTCATGGCGACACTCGCGGCGGCACTCATAGCGACACGCCGGCCGCACTGCAACACCGCTGGCGCACACCCTGGGCGCGCCAGCGGTGTTTCGCATAAAATCAGCATGCCCGATTGAACGCCATCCAACCCGAATCGCCAACAAACGATCATGCCGCGCACATCCGCCACGCCCATCCCCGCCTCGCTCACGCAAGCCGAGGCCCGGCGCATCTGGCTGCGCGCGCAGCGGCTCGACACGGCCGAGCCGTTCGGCGCCGACGCGAGCGCCACGCTCGCCGCGATCGAACATCTCGGCTACGTGCAGATCGATACGATCAACGTGATCGAGCGCTGCCACCACCATATCTTGTGGAGCCGCATTCCCGCCTATCAGCGCGAGCATCTGCGCCAGGCGCAAAGCGTCGACAAGACCGTGTTCGAGTACTGGACGCACGCGCTATCGTACGTACCGACCCGCGACCTCAAGTACTATCTCGCGGACATGAAGCTGCACCAGATCGCGCCGAAAGCCTGGTTCGATTCGGTCACGCCCTCCGACCTGCGCAAGGTGCTCGCGCGCATCCGCAAGAACGGCGCGCTGTCGATTCGCGATATCGACGACGACATCCCGGTCGAAAAAGACCACCCGTGGGCCAGCCGCAAGCCCTCGAAGCGCGCGTTGCAACTCGCGTTCTATACCGGCAAGCTGACCATCAGCGAGCGCTCGGGCATGCTGAAAACCTACGAATTGATGGAGCGGCATTTCAACTGGGAACGGCCGCCCCGGCGCGCAACGGAAAAGGAAACCACGGAATATCTGCTCGAGCGCGCGCTGCGCTCGCAAGGCGTGGTGAGCCTCGACTCCGTCTGTCACCTGAACGCGAAGCGCAAGCCGCTGGTGCACGCGGCCATCGAGCTGCGCGTGCGGCAGGGCTTGCTTGTGCCGGTCAAGATAGAAGGTGCGGGCAAGCTCGAGCACTGGGCGGCCCCGCCAACGCTGGCCGCGATTCCGGAGCACGTGGAAGGCGTGCATATCCTGTCGCCGTTCGACCCGCTAATCATCCAGCGCAAGCGGCTCAATCTGTTTTTCGGCTACGACCATCGCTTCGAAGCGTACGTGCCGAAGGAAAAGCGTGTGTACGGCTACTTTGCGCTGCCGGTGCTCGTCGACGACGAGATCGTCGCCGCAATCGACCTCAAGGCCGACCGCGAGCGTCGCGCGCTGCAGATCCAGCAATGGAACTGGATCGGCACGCGCAAGCGGCAACCGCTCAAGGCTGCGATCGAAAACAGGCTGCACGGATTCGAGCAGTTCCAGTTTGCGCCGTGAGGCGCGGCAAATTTGCGGCCGGCCATCGCGGCAAAATGCAGCATATCGTCGACGCGGTGCTGTATCTGACCGCCGCGCAATTCACGACCGGCGCGGCGTTCGCGGTAGGCGGCGGCGCGACGGCAGGCAAGTGGTAAGCTCGGCTACCCGGTGTGCAACGCGCCCTTGACGAAGGCCCCACGGCCCACTCTTCATGCAACGACAATTCGACGACCTCCTGCTCGGCAGCATCGAACTCTTCTGCCTTGCCGCGGAACTCGGCAGCTTCACGCTTGCCGCAACGGCTGCGAGCGTCACGCCGGCGGCCGTCAGCCGTTCCATCGCGCGGCTCGAGGAACGCCTCGGCGTGCGGCTGTTCGTGCGCACGACGCGCCAGATCCGCCTGACCGATGCGGGCCGCCACTACTTCGAACAATGCCGGTCCGCGCTGAACCAGCTCGTCGACGCCGAGCGCGAAGTGACGGGCCAGCAGACCACGCCGAGTGGCCTGTTGCGCATCAGCATGCCGACGCCGTATGGCCATTACCGCGTGCTGCCGATCCTTGCCGAGTTTCGCGAGCGCTTTCCGAATGTGCAGGTCGAATCGCACCTGTCCAATCGCAACATCGACTTCGCCGACGAAGCGTTCGACCTCGCGATTCGCGGCCGCGCGCCCGTCGATTCGAGCCTGATCGCGCGCAAGCTCGAAGATGCGGAGCTCGTGGTCGTTGCCTCGCCCGCCTATCTGAAGCGCGCGGGCACGCCGCAGTCGATCGACGAATTGCAGACGCACGACTGCATCGCGTTCGAACTGCCGAGCAGCGGCCGCCCGGTGCCGTGGATTTTCAACGACAACGGCGAAGAATTCGAACTCGTGCCGCATGGCGGCTACGGCGCATCGGGCGATGTGCTGGCGGGCGCGACACTTGCGCGCCACGACGCGGGGCTGTTTCAGACGTACCGGTTCGTCGTCGAAGACGATCTGCGTGCGGGGCGGCTCGTCGAGGTGCTCAAAGATAAAGGCGGGCGCTCGCGGCCGTTCATTCTGCTGTATCCGCATGCGCGGCATCTATCGTCGCGCGTGCGCGCGCTGGTCGACTTTCTGGTCGAAAAACTCGCGGTGCGCTAATTCCGCGTACTACGTTCTGCTGCCTGCCTGCTACTTCGCCAGACTCAGCTTCGTGGTCAGCACGGTGCCGTCGCTGACATCGATCAGCCACACTTCATCGACGTCGGCATGCAGGGTCGAGGTACGCGTCGTAATGTCGGTCGGTTCCTCGTCGGTCGGATCCTGGTGTTCGTGCACGTCGGTCATATATGGCGGCACGAGGTGGCACAGAATCGCCACGGCGAAATCGCCGTTCGCCGCGTTGAACGCGGTTTGCGAAAGCCGCAGCCGGCCGCGCGCGATGGTGCGCTTGCCCGACGTTTCGAGGTCGATGCGGTCGATGTTCTGCACGTAGCCCTTCGCCTTTGCGTCGGGCGCAATCACGAGGCGCCGGCCGCTTTTCCCGGTGACCGTTTTCTTCAGCACAATGTAGCCGGGCCGGTCGTCGTCGGCGAGCGGCACGTCCACCGTCAGCACCCCTGTTTTCGCACGGTAAAGAATGCCGAGCGGCGCATTCACCACAAACACGAAATTGCGCTGTTCGGGGTCGACGCTCGATGCGGCCGCGCCATGCGACGCGCCGTGCGGAATCGCCGCGACGAGGTCGTGCAGACGGCTGCGCAGCGTACGCTTGCCGCCCTCTTCCGGCTTGCCGGTCAGCGCGGCGCGCACAGCCACCGGGTCGTCGCTATGGAACGGCATGGCCGATGTATCCGGCGCCTGTTGCGCAACCGCGCTGCTCGCGTGCAGCAGCAGCGTCAACGCCAGCACCGCGACGCCAGCCGATAGCCGGAAATGGATCACCCTTTGCAACGCATCCCCCGTTTTGATTCGATAGTTATGACAGAAAAGGCGCCAGCCGCGCGCGATGCGCCCCGCAATGCGGCGTGGGAGTGGCAACCCGGTGCTTCCTGGCCGTCTTGCGCGCAGCGCACAGTCTATTGGAAGCGTAGCGCATTTGCAGCAGAGGAGCGGCAGTTCGCCGCCGCGATGTCGCGCTAGCGCGAGCCCGCTTCCTCGATCAGCCACTCCTTGAACGCGACGATCGGCGGGGTCTGTCCGGTTTCCTTCCGGTGCACCACATAGTAGGCAAGCTCGCAGCTTTGCGCATCGCCGAACGGCCGCACGAGCCGCCCTTCCGCGAGATCCCGCTCGACCAGCGTCGTGCGGCCGAGCGCGACGCCGAGACCCGCCATCGCCGTCTGCAACGCGGCCGCCGAATCGTTGATCTGCAGACCGCGATCGCAATCGACGAGCTCCGGCAGCCCCGCGCGCCGCAGCCACGACCGCCAGGTCGGAAACACCGGCGCGTCGCGCATCGACGTATCGTGAATCAGCGGATGAAACGTGAGGTCTTCGGGCTTGCGCAGCGGATGCGCACCGTCGAGCAACGTCGGACTGCAAACCGGAAAGTATTCGTCGCGCAACAGGAAAGTCGCATCGAGATCGGGCCAGTGGCCCGCGCCATAGCGAATGCCCGCGTCGATGCGGTCCACGGTGAAATCGGCCAGCTGACCGTTCGCCTCGATACGCAGGTCGTAATACGGGTGCCGCCGCTGGAAGCGTTCGACGCGCTGCAAAAACCACTTGTGCGCAAACGCGGGCGGCACCGTCACCGCGATCGCGATGCGCGCCTTGCTTGCCTTGAGCCGTTCGACCGCCGTGGACAGCAGATCGAAGCCCGCTTGCAGATCGGGAATCACCGCGCGCGCCGCATCGGTCAGCATGAGCCGCGACGGCCCCGACGGCGCGCGATGAAACAGCTCGACGTCGAGCGTCTCTTCGAGCCCGCGTATCAGCTGACCGACCGCCGCCGGCGTGACGTGCAATTCTTCGGCTGCGCCCACGTAGCTCAAGTGGCGCGCCACGGCTTCGAAGGCCCGCAGCGCATTCAGATGTTGAGGCGCGCGCATGCGATAAACGGAGTCTGGTTGTGCAGAAGCGCTTCATACTGACAGCCCGTCTACGCTGCGTCAATCGCGGTTGGGCGGCGCGCGGGCGCGGCCTTACTGGATGCAGATCGCGCTTAGCGCGACGGTGCGCCGGTAGACATTCTTGTTGAGCCACGGTACGAACGTGTACTCGTCGTACGCGTTGCTCCCGAGATAAATCCAATGATGCAGGACATTCATGACGGCTCCCGAACCCGGCGAGCCTGGAAGCAGGCCCGATGAATCAAGCTTAGACATCCTGTACGAATGCCGCCATTGTCGGTGAGTCTCGTTCAACCGTTCATCGGCTTACGCAATGCATACTCGTGTATAGGCCGCTCATGCAATGGTTGCGCGTTGCGCCGCAGCCGGTCGGGGAGGAATAAACCTGCGGGTACGCGTGTTCAACGAAGTCGAATCCACCGCATTCGATTCACTTCCCCACTCACTCGCGAGGATATAACCATGATCGGTCGTCAAACGGCTGCACGACGAAGCCCGAACAACAACAACTGCAGGCCCAAGCGGTTTAATCGCTCCGCGCGGCCGCGCATCGCCGGCGTCGCGCTGATCGCAGCGCTGGCGCTGTTCGGCGAGCACGCGGGCGCCGCCACGGCCCCGGCCGACGGCGCGCTCGCGAACTATGCGGCGATCGAGCAGGCGTTGATGGATGGACACAGCGTCGTCAGCCTGCGGCTCGAGATGAACCGCTGCACGTCGACCGAAAGCGGCAAGGCCGGCCCCGCGATTCGCGGCGGCGTGAGCATCGGGTCGTTTCTGATTCCGGAAGGCCGCTATATCGCGTTTATCGACGAACACCGAACGCTGGACCCGAAAAATCATCCGGTTACCGAATACGTGCGCTACCACGTGATGCCCGACAACACGGTGACCGTCGACACCGCGTTTGCCGCGAACGGCGCCGACACCGCGACCTCGCGCGGCACGTATCGTTGCACGATCAACGAAGGAATTCGCTTTAACGCAACGGCAGCGCGTTGACTCCAGCGATTACCGGTTACTGTTTGCCGCTTGCACCGGTAATCGGTTACGAGGTCGCACCGCTTCGTTGCATACGCAACGAAACGGCCAGCGAATAAGACACGCGCGTTACTTCCCGAACCCTTCGAGCACGATCTTGCCCTTCGCACGATGGCTTTCGAGCAGTTGATGCGCGCGCCGCAGATTGTCCGCGTTGATCTTGCCGAAATGCTCGCCGGTGGTGGTCTTCAGCATGCCGCTGTCGACCATGTCGGCGACCTTGTTCAGGATCTCGTGCTGCCGGATCACATCGGGCGTGTCGAAGATCGATCGCGTATACATCAGTTCCCAGTGCAGCGAGGCGCTCTTGCGCTTGAGCAGCCGCACGTCGATCATCTCCGGGTCGTCGATCAGGCCGACATGGCCTTGCGGCGCGAGCGCCTCGACGATCTGCGCGAAGTGCTGGTCCGTATGCGTGAGCGACGCGACGTATTGCACCTCGCGAATGCCGGCGCGCGCGAGTTCCGCGGCAAGCGGCTTCGTATGATCGATCACATGATGCGCGCCGAGGTCCTTCACCCACTGCTGCGTTTCGGGGCGCGATGCCGTGCCGATCACGGTCAGACCCGTGAGCTTGCGCGCGAGCTGGACCATGATCGAGCCCACGCCGCCCGCCGCGCCGGTAATCAGCAGCGCACCGCCGGCGGCCGTATGCCCAAGCGTCGGCACGCGCAGCCGGTCGAACAGCATTTCCCATGCGGTCACCGCCGTCAGCGGCAACGACGCGGCCGCCGCGAAATCGATGCTGTCCGGCATGCGCCCGACGATGCGCTCGTCGACCGCATGCAGTTCGCTGTTCGTGCCCGGCCGCATCAGCGTGCCCGCATACCAGACGCGATCGCCGGGCTTGAACAGCGTCACCTTCGAACCGACGCTGCGCACGACGCCCGCCGCATCCCAGCCGAGCACCACCGGCACATCGCCCTCGGCTTTGCGGCTTTTGCGCACTTTCGTGTCGACCGGGTTCACCGACACCGCGCGAACCTCCACAATCAGATCGCGCTCGCCGGGCTTCGGCTCCGGCAAGTCGATATCGATCAGCGCCTTCGGCTCGGTAATGGCGAGGGGCTCGTAGTAACCGACAGCTTTCATCTTCTGTTTCTCCGGAATTCAGGGGGACTTTAGTCGAACGCGCATGCTCCTCCAGCGGCGCAGGCTCGGGCGCCCGGCACGCGCGTGAGGATTGTTGCACGGCTTGGAAAATGCCGCCGGTCAGTGCCTGGCGGCGGGCGGCTGGGGATTGTTGGCGGGATTCGTATCGAAGCGCGCGATATTCCTGATTTCTTCCCGATCGACGAGCGCCGACAGCTCCGCCTGCAAGGAATCCGTAATCTGCCGGTCGTAAATGGCTTCGTCGCCGACGTATACGGTAAAGGTTTCGAGGTACTTCGCCTTTTTTTCCGGATTGTCGATCGTGTCGCGCGTCCACTCGTAGAGCGGATATTTTTCGGGTCCGAAGCGCTGCGCCTCCTCGACATATTCGGCGAATGCGTCGTATTGACACATCATCGAGGCACCATGCCGTTTCAGCACATCATGAAGCGCGGCGTGCGCCGCGCACGAAGGGTCGCCGCGCAAGACCGCGGCAAGCGGCGCCGAAACGCTCACCCGCAGTTGAAACTTCCAGTTACCTTCCATATTCGCCCGTACTCCCACCCGACCCCGACCGCATCACAATCACGATGTAAGGAAACCATTCTATCCGAGCTATCGGATCGTCATCAGCGGCAACAGTTCACCGATTCATGTCAAGACACCATTGCCGATCCATAGGATGCCATACCGTATGCCGTTAAACGCATGGCGGAATAAGCCCCCCGCACCGGGTGTTACTGATTCGGCGGACCGGCTCATCGTATCGCCGGCCGGCTTATTTATTGACGGAGCCTGAATGGACAAACGCTTTGCAGAACAACGCGCGGTCGTGATCGGCGCCGGTATCGGCGGTCTCGCCGCCGCCGCGGCACTGGCCAACCACTTCGGGCAGGTCGTCGTGCTCGAGCGCGACGAGTTGCCCGCCGAGGTGCGCCCGAGGCCCGGCGCCGCACAGACCCGACATCTTCACGTTCTGCTGTCCGGCGGCGCCGCGGCGCTCGCCGAACTGTTCCCGGGGTTTCATACGCACCTTGTCGCGGTGGGCGCGCAACGGGCCGATGTAGGCGCCGATGCGCACTTCGAACTGGCCGGCGCGCCGAAATTGCCGCGCCGCGAACTGAACGTCTACACCTGGCAATTGTCGAGGCCGCTGCTCGAAGCAGTGCTGCGCGAACAGTTGCTCAAACGAGAAAACGTCCAGTTGCGCGAACTGAGCCGCGTCATCGAGATCGTTGCGGATGAGAGCAATCGGGCAAGCGGCGTGCGCGTGGAATCGCGCGAAGGCAAACACGACGAACTGGATGCGACGCTCATTATCGATGCGAGCGGCCGCGGCGTACCGACGCTCGATTTCCTCAAGGCAACGGGCCGCCCGATGCCTGCGGAAACCACCGTCGGCACCGATCTCACCTACGGCACGACGCTCTATTCGTTTCCGGACGGCGCCGAACCCGACTTTAAACAGGCGTGGGTGCACGGCAAGGCACCGGAACAGGGCCGCGCCGGCTTCCTCGTGAAACGCGAAAACGGTCTATGGGACGCCGTGCTGGCCGGCCGTCTCGGCGACATCCCGCCCACCGAAGACGACGCGTTTCTCGCCTTTGCGGACAGCCTGCCGAACCAGGCAATCAGCACGGCGTTGCGCCGGGGCCGGCGCGAGGCGCCGATTGTGCGCTTTGGCTACCCGGAAAGCCGCTGGCGGCATTTCGCCGACCTCCCCGACTTTCCAGTTGGCTTGCTGCCACTGGGCGATGCCGTCTGCAATACGAATCCAGTGTTCGGCCAGGGCATGAGCGTCGCGGCGAAAGAGGCCGTGACGCTGCACCGTCTGCTGGCCGATTCGGACGGCCGTGCCGGCTCGCTCGAAACCATCGGGCCGGCCTTCCTGAAGGACATGGAGGACCTCGTGAAAGCGCCGTGGTCCGGCACGACCTCGCTCGATCTCGCCTATCCGCAAACGAAGGGCGAACGGCCAGCCGACCTGCAGCAGCGAAGCGAGTACCAGGCGGGCGTCATGCAGCTTGCCGCGGTCGACCCGGACGTTCACCGGCTGATGGTTGAAATCAGGCATCTGGTGAAACCGGCGAACCTGCTGCATGCGCCCGAGTTGCAGCAGCGCGTGCGGGCGCTGTTGCAGCAGCCAGCGGCTTCTTCATAGGCCGTCCATATCGGTCCCATAGGACCGTGGCGAGTCCCGGCCAACCAGCTTGCCTTGCGCTGCCCTGCCTTGCTGCCCCATTTGAAACAATCCATTACGCCCGAAGCCGAATCAGCGCGAAGCAGCGCAAATCGGCCTTCGGGCGCGCCCAGCGCCCGTGTTCGCGGGTTCTTCTACCCCGCGTGTGCCCCGCTCGCGCATCCGTTCCCGTCGTTCTTCCCGCTCTTCCTCCGCCCCGCATGCGCTTCGTCGAAAAAAAGTGGGAATAAAGAAAGGTTTCGCCCTGTTCGTCACTACGTAGCACGCAGTCAAGCGTCGCGAACGCAGTCGGGAATAAATTCAGACGATACGGTGTTTTGCATCTCGTAGCGTCCAGCGACAAACGCCGCGAACGCGACAGGAATAGCAGGAATAAAACTCGAAGCAGCAATGTTTGCCCCGATGAACCGGATACTTCTTCCCACTCTATTTAGGATTTCAAAATGAATACGAAAACGCTTATCGGCCTTTCCCTTGTCGCCCTTACGTCGTTCGGCATTATCAATAGCGCATCGGCTGGCGAAAAGACGCGTGCTGAAGTACGCGCCGAACTGATCCAGGCAGAAAACAACGGCTCGCGCTTCGTGACCGATGCGTCGTATCCGGAAGTGAGCCCGATCTTCGCGCAACAGGTCGCGCAACAGCAACAACGCAGCGGCAGCGCAGGCAGCGTCGGCGGTGTGATGGCCGGCACGAGCCAGGCGGGCCAGCGTATTGCCGCGACGCCGGTTGGTTCGTCGAACTGCGTCGGCCCGAACAGCTTCTGCAATCTGTACGCCGGCAGCTGAGCGAATCACGCTCGCACCGGCTTTAACGGGCGGCACTGCTTCCCGCGCCGCGCCTGAACGACTCACTTAATATTGAGAACACCATCATGAAAACGATCGCCACTCTTCTGGTCACCGCAGTTGCACTCACGGCTCCTGTTCTGAGCTTTGCGCAAAGCACCGATCACGGGCTGACCCGCGCGCAAGTGCGTGCCGAACTCGTGCAACTCGAACAGGCCGGCTATAACCCGCAAACCGCGGCCGACGCGAACTATCCGCAGGACATCCAGCTTGCCGAAGCAAAGGTCGCCGCTCAGAACGGCGCAACGAATACCGCGAGCACGGCTGACACCGCGCAAACCAATGACGCTGTCGGCGGCGCGCCCAGCTACGGTTCGTCGGATTCCGGCAAGCCGATGAAGCACTCGCGGGCGATGAACGCGTGTGTCGGTCCGGTCAGCTTCTGCAACATCTACTTCGGTAGCTGATGCGTGCCGCGAGCTCAGTGTGAGCCGCACCGTGCGGCCACACTGAAGCGTGTCAGTCTGGTTGAAGCAATCGCAACAGCAAGTAACCGGCAATCGCTTTTTAGAAAGACTTTTCCAGCACGAGCCGCGCTTCAAGCCCACCGCCGGCACGGTTCTTCAATTCAAGCGTCGCATTCATTGCGAGCGCAAGCTGTTTGGCAATAGCAAGCCCGAGCCCGCTGCCGCCCGTGCGTTGACGGCCTGACGCGTCGCCGCGATAAAACGGCTGAAATACCGCTTCGAGCTGGTCTTGCGCAATACCGGGCCCGCGATCGAGCACGCTGATCGAAATCTGCCGGTCTTTCGACACATCGGTTTTAAGCTCCCCCGCGCCGGAAAACTTCACGGCGTTATCGAGCAGATTGGCGAGAATGCGGCGCAGCGCCACCGGACGCGTGACGATCGGCACACCGATCGTGCCCGACAGCGTCACCTTCGCGCCCGCGTCCTCGTAGTCGGATACGAGGCTCTCGAGCAGTGCATCCGGGTCGATGCGCCGCGGCACTTCGGCCGCGCCATGCAGCGTGCGTCCATAGGCCACGCCTTCGCGCACCAGCGTTTCCATCTCGGCCAGATCCTGCTGGAATTTGATCCGCTCCGCTTCATCGTCGAGCAGGTCGGTGCGAATGCGCATGCGCGTGATCGGCGTCTGCAGGTCGTGCGAAATCGCCGCAAGAATCTGGATGCGCTCCTTCATATACTGGCGAATGCGCTCCTGCATCGCGTTGAACGCTTTGGCCGCGCGCGCAACTTCGGCCGGCCCGTTCTCCGGAAGGCGCGTGGCGGTCATGTCCGGGCCCAGCGTATCGGCGGCATTCGCGAGCTGGTTCAGCGGCCGTGTCGCGAGACTCAGTGCAAACCATGCGCAAACGGCGATCACGACCAGTTCGACGGCAAGCACCACCAGCAGCCAGTAGGACAACGGCATCCACGCGACAGGACGAATATCGATCGTGAGCGGCGAGCCGTCGCTCAATCGCAGATGCGCCTGCAGATGCTCCTTCGTATCGGGCACTTCGTTGACGGCAATCGCAAAGCGCCGCCCGATACTGCGTTCGATCGCGGCGCTGATCTCTTCCGAGAGCTTCGCATTGGGCGGCGTACCGCCCACGCCCGGCCCGAGCAAAAAGCTGTAATTGCGGCGCGCAAGCCGCGGCACCCATTCGGGGCGCTCGGCAGCCGGCACGCGGTCAAGCAGCGCGACCGCGGTCGACACTTCGCGTTCGAAGTTGTTGATCATCAACGACGTCTGCGCGTCGTTGCGCTCGGACACGGTCGCCCAGAACGCAAGAAGCTGCGCGACGACAAGGCCCGCGAAAAAGATCAGCGTCAGGCGCACGAACAGCGTGCGCGGACCTCTGAACATGCTCGATACGTTCACTGATTGCCTTCCTGCGGCGTCACCGCAGACGAGAACACATAACCTTCATTGCGCAGCGTCTTGATGTAGCGCGGGTCTTTCGCCCCGTCCTTGAGCCGTTGACGAAGACGGCTCACGAGCAGGTCGATCGAGCGGTCGAACGGCTCGGTCTGCCTGCCCTGCGTGAGCGTGAGCAACTGGTCGCGCGTCAGCACGCGCTGCGGATGATCGACGAACACGCGCAACAGCCGATATTCGGCACCGCTTAGCGCCACCATCGTGCCTTCGCTATCGAGCAGATGGCGGCCGATCGTATCGAGCTTCCAGTCGCCGAACAGAAGAAACTGCGGCGAGCCGATAGGCTCGAAGCCAGGCGGCGCCATCCGCGTGCGCCGCAAAATGGCGCGTATGCGCGCGAGCAGCTCGCGCACTGCAAACGGCTTGACAAGATAATCGTCCGCGCCGACTTCGAGCCCCACCACCCGGTCCGTTTCATCGCCGAGCGCCGTCAGCATCAGGATCGGGATCGTGCGCCACTGTCCGGCCCGCAGCTCGCGGCACAGCGCAAGCCCGTTCTCGCCCGGCAACGTCACGTCCAGCACGATGATGTCCGGCGGTTCTCCCGCGAGCGCCGCCCACATTTCGCGGCCGCCCGAAACCTTGCTTGCCCTGACGCCATTCTTCTGCAAATAACTGCCGATCAGCTCGCGAATCTCGCGGTCGTCGTCGACGATCAGCACGTGCTCGACTTTTTCCATCTAGCCGCCCCTTTCCGGTTGCGCGGCCTTCTCTCCGTTTCGGAGTACGCACAGGCGCAGCTCAAAGGGCGAACCAGCTCGGCCAGCGTCAGGCTGAAGACGAGGCACAGCGACGCGGAAAACCGGAAGAAGCAGTTCATACGTCACCCGCCGGGCTGAGACTGGCACCGTCGTTGACGGTCGCATCAAACTCATAAGGATCTACTCCGTGCAGACAGCCGATATTGGCACGCCATAGACCCCGGTCCACCCGCGTTTGATGAAACGGATAAACGCCGCAGTGACGACAGAAGAAATGCATCGCCGTCAGCGTATTGAACTGATAGACCGCGAGGTCGTCGATACCGCTGATTATACGGAGATTGCCTTCCTTGAAAGCCGGCGTCATCAAGGCGCCCTTGCGCCGGCACAGGCTGCAATTGCAGCGCACCGCGGGCGCCACCGGCGCATCGATCTCGAATCTGATCTTGCCGCAGTGGCACGATCCTTCGTAAGGGGCGGTTCTCGTCATTTCGGACTCCATCGGTTGATGGCAGTGTCCCATGGCGCTCACGCCGCGCGATGTCGCCGTGTGTCGCAACGTAACCGGTTTGTATCCGAACGTACGGCGCGGCATGACCATGCCTTGTGGCGTGCATGGTGTTATAAAACATATTTCGACATTCTGGCGGCAATACCGGTTACTAGAGCGACGCCCGGAAGATCGGTGCGGCCTTCGGCTGTTTCGATCTCGCGCTGATTCCGATCGGCGCGTATGCACCGCGCTGGTTCATGCGGGCCGCAACACGTCGGCCCGCAGGAGGCTGTGCAGATTTTCGAGGACATGCATGCGAAGCACGCTATCGGTATTCACTGGGGCCCATTTCAACCCAGCGATGAACCGCTCGACGAACCGCCGAAGCGGCTCAAAGCGGCTCAAAGCGGCCGCGCGCGATGCCGGGCTTCCAGCCCACGCGTTTACCGTGCCGCGGCACGGCCAGTTCATACGCTTCGACAACATAGAGAACCGTTGTTCATCATAGCGGTGTCCGCCGCTCCCCAATTCGCCTCGCCGCACGGCCAGTTCGCACACGCGCGCACGGCCGCGACGCATGCCAGTTACAGTCTTCGGACGTCACAAACCTATGCGATTTTCCGGAGACACGCGATGCCCAGCCCCATCCCTTTTTCGGTCCTCGATTTCGCGCCGATCCGCTCGGACGAAACGGCCGCCCACGCGCTGCGCCAAACGGTCGACATGGCGCGTCTGGCCGAATCGCTCGGTTTTATGCGCTACTGGGTAGCCGAACATCACGGTGTGCAGACGGTCGCCAGCGCGGCGACGTCGGTGGTGATCGGTCATATCGCCGGACTCACTTCGACGATACGTGTCGGCTCCGGCGGCATCATGCTGCCGAATCACACGCCGTTTGTGATCGCCGAGCAGTTCGGCACGCTCGAATCGCTGTATCCGGGCCGCATCGATCTCGGCGTCGGTCGCGCCTCGGGCAGCGCTGACGCGGTCGAAAAAGTACTGCGCTCGACTAAGGAGGCGCGCGAGCGCTTTCCCGACGATCTGCGCGAGCTGCAGTCGTTCTTCCGCGAGCCCGAAGCCGGGAGCAAGGTGCGCGCCGTTCCCGGCGCGGGGCTCGACGTGCCGATCTGGGTGCTTGCGTCATCGCCGTACTCCGCGCAGCAAGGCGCGCGACTGGGCCTGCCGCTTGCGTTCGCCACACATATCGGCGCCGATGCACGAGACACCGCGATTGCCGCGTACCGCTCGGCGTTCGAGCCCTCGGCCGTGCTCGACAAACCCTATGTGATCGTGGCCGGCGTCGTGACCGCCGCGCAAACCGATGAAGAAGCGCGCTATCTGTTTTCGTCGATGCAGCAACTGTCGCTGCGCCGTTTGCGCGGTACGTCGTTCGTGCAGCTGCAGCCGCCCATCGCCGATTTCGACACGCTGCCGACCGGTGACGAGCGCCCGCGCCTCGATGCCGCTTTGCGCGCGGCCATGACCGGCGGCCCACAGCAACTGCAACAACAACTGACTGCGCTGATCGACGAGACCGGCGCCGATGAAGTGATGGTGCTTTCGTTTATCCACGATCTCGACGCGCGCCGCCGTTCGCTTGAAATCGTCGGCAAGGTGCGCGACAACATCAACGCGCGCCGGCAGGCACTCAAATAAATTATACCCAACATTTATTGTATAAATTACGATCGCCATCTATGATGTGAAGCGCGGCCCGCGCGTTGTCCGCGCAAGGCGCTCACTCACATCAAGGAATTCACCATGCCGCTCGTACGCATCGATCTTGCCGAAGGGCAAACGCCCGAATACCGCAGCGCGATCACCGAAGAAGTCTACAAGGCGATGACCACCACGCTGAACGTGCCGGCCAACGACCGCTTCATGGTGGTCAGCGAACACAAGCCCGGCGACTTCGTGGCCGATCCGATCTATCTGGGTATCGAACGGTCGCCGCAGTGCCTGTTCGTCCAGATCACCCTCAACGCCGGTCGCGACGTCGAGATGAAGCGCACGTTCTACAAAGCGCTTGCGGACGGCCTGCATGCACGTATCGGTCTCAGGCGCGAGGACCTGTTTGTCAGCCTTGTCGAAGTGGCGAAAGAAAACTGGTCGTTCGGCAACGGCGTCGCCCAATATACGTAGCCGGCGCCGCACACATGTCCGTGCAGTCTGAGTTATGCTCTCGGCACCTTTTCTGGAGGAATCCCCATGCCGCGCGTATCCCGCGAACAAGCCGATAAGAACCGCGCCGTGATCGAAGCCGCCTCTGCGCGTCTGTTCAAGGAGCATGGGCTCAACGGCGTGTCGGTGGCCGACATCATGGGAGCCGCGGGCCTCACGCATGGCGGCTTCTATGGCCATTTCGAATCGAAAGACGAACTGGCCGCGATTGCCTGCGCGCATGCATTCGAGGAATCGGTTGCGCGGTGGCGCTCGCTCATCCGGAACGATGCCGACGAGCAGGCGCTCGTCGATGCGCTCGCGAAGCATTACCTGAACCCCGCGCAGCGCGACCGGCCCGGCATGTCGTGCGCGGCCGCGGGGCTCGCGGCCGACGTCGGCCGCGAAGG
>NZ_BAAILL010000013.1:26673-58941 GCF_054589215.1 Paraburkholderia sp. 2C
CTATGCGCGCGGCCTGCGTTCGATGATCGACGTGCTGGTCTCGTTCTCGAACGCGCGCCGCTCGAAGAAGGTCCGGCAGCGCGCAATCGCGCGGCTGTCGATGCTGATCGGCGCGCTAACGCTGGCGCGCGCGGTCAGCGACGATCCTCTATCCGATGAGATTCTCGCGGCGGCGCGCGAAGCGCTGCACGGCAACCTGGTATGATTCGCGGCACGCGCAATCAGGCCGCCGGGAATTCGCGTTTCGCGAAGTGTTCGCGATCGGTCACGAAATAGACGAGCGCGGCCGCCGGAAAAACGAGCCCCACGAGCGACGTCAACGGCCATCCGCCCTGCGCGTACAACCAGCCGCCCAACGCGGAGCCGAGCGCACTGCCCGCGAAAAACGTCGTCATATAGATGCCGTTGACGCGCGATCTGAACTGCGGCCCCAGCGAAAAAATCGCGCGTTGCCCAAGCGACATGTTCGACGACACGCCGAAGTCGAGCACAATGCCCGCGATAACCAGCCACGTCAGCGAGAGCGGTGCGCCAGGCGGCGCGATCCGCGCAAGCAGTAAGGCGACGATCACGGCCAGCAATGCAACCGCGGTGGCCGGCCGCGTCCAGCCGCGATCCGCGAGACTGCCCGAAACGGTTGCGCCAATCGCACCCGACACCCCCACCAGCGCAAACAATGCGATGCCGCCTTGCGATAGCCTGAACGCCGGGCCCGCGAGCAGGAGCGGCGTGGTCGTCCAGAAAAGGCTGAATGCCGCGCCAAGGCAGCCGGTATAGAACGAGCGGCGCCGTACGACGCGTTGCGTCAGCAACAGATGCCACATCGAAGCCAGCAACTCGATATAGCGCAGCTTCGACAGCGGCTCGCGCGGCGGCAGCACGATCGCGAGCAGCGCCATCAAGGCGGCCATCAGCGCCGTCGACAAAAAGAAAATGGTGTGCCACGACGACGAAACCTGCGTGATAAAGCTCGATTCGGGACGCGCCAGCATGATGCCGAGCAGCACGCCGCTCGTCACGTTGCCGACCACACGCCCACGTATGCGCTCCGGCGCCAGATGCGCGGCGTACGGCACGAGCACGTGAATCGCGACGCTGCCTGATCCGATCAGGCACGCGGCAACGAGAAACAGCGCGACGTGCTGCGACAGCGCGGCGCCAAGCAGGCCGAGCGCCGCAACGCCTAGCAGCGTCAGCGCGAGGCGCCGGCTTTCGATCAGATCGCCAAGCGGTACGAGCAGCAGCATGCCCATGCCGGTGCCGATCTGCGTCATCGTCACGATGAGACCGGTCGCGCTCTTCGCGACGCCGAGCGATGCGCCGATCAATCCGGCGAGGGGCTGCGCATAGTAGGCGTTCCCTGCTGTCAAACCGCAAGCGAAAGCGAGCAGCAGCACGAGCCACGGCGATACGCGTTCGCTTGCGGCGGCTGGCTTCGCCGGGTCGATGTTGTCGTTCATAGGTGGAATCTTTAATAGGGAGTTTACGCTTCCAAAATAGACGGACCGCGACGCCCGGGAATGATGCGTCCGATAGCAAGGCCGTTGATGCAGCCGCATCGACAACAAAACAATCTCGTGCCGACAGTTATTCCCGGGGCATCCGCTCAAGCACTAGCAGCGCGCTTCGCTGCGCGCTAGACTGATCGGCAGGAGTGCAACCAATACGACACGTTTCACCACCGTGACCGCCTGGTCGATGGAGATTGAACGATGGATCACACGAAACTGACTGCGCACTTTCCGACAATCGATGTGGAGCTGACCCGGCGCGACCTGCCGGAAAAGCATGGCGAAGTCGTGACAATCCATATCACCGCAACCCCTTCGTTCGATGCGGCCGCGCGATGGCTGCTGCAGCCGGGCCTGTTCGCGCTCGCCGGGCCAATGATGGTGTGGACGGAAATGATGCGCACGTGGCAGCCGTGGTTGCCGGGCGCATTCGCGCCGGTGCTGCCGTTGCCGAAGCCGGAATAGACGGCAATTGAACCGGTCAACTGAAGCTGTCGAATGAAGCGCCGGACAAGGCGCTTACCGATTGGCGCGCACCTACCGGTCGCGGTGACGGATCCGCTTTGCGGCGGTAATCACCGCGATACCGGCCATGATCACCGCAACGATCGCCACCGTATGCTGCGAGACATGCAGGGTGATAAGCGCCCATGCGATGCCTGCAATCAGGATCAGCCATCCTACGAGATAAATGACTAGCGTCATTGAAGGCTCCGTTCGGGTATCGAAAAGCGGAAATCGAGCGCACGAGGCAGCTGCCCTATACGCCAAGGTTTCCCAAGCTTTCTTTTCGAAAGCAAATTCGATACCCGACCGGAAACGCCGCACACACTGGCGTGCGAACGGCGCGCAATGACGTGGCCTGCGAAGTCCTTAAGCCGCGCTCTTGAACCAACACTCGCTCAAGAGCCAAAAATCAATCCGGCTGGATCTGCATCGCGTCGACACGGTCCGGATAGAACGCGAGATGTCCCTTGATCGCGCTAACCGCATCATAAGGATTTTCATACGTCCAGACCGCATTCACCGACCGGTCGCCGCCGGCCGTAATGCTGTAGTAGCTGCAGTCGCCCTTATACGGGCAATAGGTTTCATGCGACGTGCGCTCGAGTTGCGCCATGTCCGCATCTTCGCGCGGAATGTAAAGCACTTCCGGATACGACGCCTCGCGCAGCACGAGCGCATTCCTCGTGTCGGCGATCACTTTGCCGGCCACGACAACCACGACATGCGACGGGCTTTTCGTTACCGTGATCGGATGATCGGGCCCGGGAACCTTCACCGTCTTCACCGTATTCTGCATATGCGACCTCATCGAATGGACGGAGCACAACGCAACGGCTCAAATGCAGCCATGCGGCGCCCCATGTGGCTATCAATATGAAAACCAGCGGCCATCATATGCCGATCCAAAAACCTGCGTACGCGTGAGGTCTTCCCGCGATGTGGGCGGCGGTAACCGCCTTGCGACATCACCCCTTGGTTTCGTCGCGCCGTGCAAGCAGCGGGCGCGCGCTGCGATCGGAAATGAGTTGCACGAGCACCGATGCCGACGCGAATGCGAGTCCGGTCGCACAGACGCCGGCCCAGCCCCAGACGCTCCACGCCAGCGTGCCCACCGCGGTGCCGAGCGCGCCGCCCGCAAAACGAATCGTCATATAAAGCGTATTGATACGGTTCATTGCACCGGCACTGATGCCCATGTTGCGCGACATATTGGCGACGTGCCCGATCTGCACGCCGAAGTCGAGCACGATCACCCCGGCGACGAGCCCCGCGATCGAACCGCCGACCAGCGCGAACACGCCATACGCCATGACCATCGCCATGCTGCCCGCGAGCACGACACCGCGCGCATCGCCGCGATCGGTCCATTTTCCCGACACCGTCGACGCACTCGCGCCGACTACGCCAACGAGGCCGAACAGACCCGCCGTCGCACTGCCGTAGCGCGGATCGATCGCATGCAGATGAAACGCGAGCGTGGTCCAGAACGCGCTGAATGCCGCGAATTGCAGCGCGGCGATCGTCGAGGTCTGGCGGATCAGCGGCGCATCGCGCAGCAGCGTCCAGAGCGAGCCCATCAGGTTTCGCCAACTGCCGGAAAAAGCCGGTTCGGTGCGCGGCACGATCGCGAGCAGCATCGCCACGACGCCGACCATCGCCACCGCGGCGACGCCGTACACCGCACGCCAGCCGAACGATTCGGCCAGCACGCCGGACACCGCGCGCGACAGCAGGATGCCGCACAGCAGTCCGAACATCACGATGCCGACCGCCCTGCCGCGCTGCTGCGGGCCGGCCAGCTGCGCGGCGAGCGGTGTCAGCAATTGCGGCGTCACGCTGGTCAGGCTGGTGACGAAACTGGCCGCGATGAGCCACCCGAGCGTCGGCGCGAAGGCGGTCGCGACGAGTGCCACCGCCGCTGCCAGCAGGGTGACCGTGAACAGCGTCGTGCGCCTCACCATATCGCCAAGTGGAACGAAGAGCAGCAGCCCGAGCGCGTAGCCCGTCTGTGCGGCGACCGACGCGGAGCCGGCCGCGCGCTCGGTTACCTTGAACGTATGCGCGAAATCGACGAGCAGGGGCTGGTTGTAGTAGTTGTTTGCGACGACGACGCCTGCGGCCAACGCCATCACCCAGTAGACCGATCGATTCATTCGCGGAAGTCCCCTTTGTCGACATGTGCGCTAATAGCCGGATGCCGATGGTGAATGTCAGACCACCCGAGTCGCGGCGCGACATGGTTGTTCGGAAGAACGTTACGCAATGTGCCGCGATTCCTCTGATTACGCAATCGTCCGTGCAAATTCCGTACGCATACGGCATCGAACTCGCCAGCGAGGCCCCGTACGAATACCCGAGCGACCCTGAATGGGCGTATCTTGTAACGGGCTACAGCGAATGCATCGACAGTTTTTTCGCGTTTGGTCTGTTCGAGGCCGCGCGCCGCTCCGGCTTCTTTCCACCTGAGCAATCGATGTCCGCGGAAGACATCAGTGTGCGCGAACTCATGCTGCTGTGTCTTGAAGAAAACGACCGGCGTTTCGCCGGCTACGACAAGCGCCTGCAGCGTCCGCAGACGATGCCGAAGCTCACGCGCCTGGCGTTGCGCTTCATGCGCACGCGCAAACCATAAAACGCGCGAGCGGATGCGTGCGCGTCTCACCACACGAGGCGAACGATGCGATTACCCCGCATGGTGCGGTCCGACTCCGAAGGCGGCGCGTTGCCGCGGCCACGCGATCTGCTGCGCCGCCACTTTCGTGTGGCGATGCCGGGCGGCCGCGCGATGCGATACCTCGGCCGCATCGCCGCCGCTGCGGGATTGCTGATTGCACTGTGGCTCATATCGCGCGACGATCCCGACGCCGTGATGTCCCTCGTGCGCACGGCAGGGGTCGGCCTCATCATCGCGGCGCTTGCGCATGTGCTGCATATGATCGCGAACGCGCGCGCATGGCAAACGCTGATGCTCGATCCGCCGGTGCCGCGTTACCGGGTGCTGCTCGGCCTGATCTGGATTCGCGAATCGATCAATGGGCTGCTGCCCGTGGTGCGCATCGGCGGCGACCTCATCTCGTTCCGGCTGCTTCTCAAAAGCGGCTTTTCAACATCGACATCCGCGGCAAGCCTGATCGTCGACATGCAGCTCACCGTGATCAGTCAGTTGCTGTTCGCCGCAGCGGCCATCGCTTATCTGTTCGCGAATGTGCAGTCGGACGCGCTGCGCATCGTGAGCAACCTCGCCTGGGGCCTCCTGCTGATCGCGCCCGCGTTCGCGATATTCGCGATGATCCAGCACGCAAATCCATTCGAACGCATGATGCGCGTGCTCGATCGCATTGCAAGCGGCAAGCTTGCGGAGCTTGTCGGCAAATCCGCGGATATCGACGAGACGATCAAGCGCATCTGGCGCCGGCGCGCAATCGTCCTGCGCTACCTGCTTATCTGGCAACCGCTGCAGGCGATCGGTACATCGCTGCAGATCTGGCTCGCGCTTTATTTCTTCGACACGCCTGTCAGCTTTGCCAAGGCCTTTGTTATCGACTCGCTCGTTCAGGTGGTGGCCAGCGCCGCGTTTTTCGTACCGGCCGCGCTCGGCGTGCAGGAAGGCGGCTTCCTGCTGATCGGCGGCATGCTCGGGCTCGAGCCGGCAACGTGTCTCGCGCTGGCGGGTGCACGACGTGTGCGCGATCTCGTGATCTTCGTGCCGGGCATGCTTGTCTGGCAAATCGCGGAATCGCGCGTGGCGAATTCAAGCTCAAACACACATGCAACCGGCACAGCGAATACCGCTGCAATCGATACGAAAGCCCGCACCGAGGCAAGCGGCGAGGCCGATGGCTTACAACCTTGACATCGCTGACATCGATCGCGCATCAATCTTTACGCTATTCGCTGTTCGCTTAACTATCGCCTATACTCGTTCAGCCCGGGCTTAAAGAATCCTCTTTGTTCACTGCTGCCGCCGCAGGCTTACGCCGTGCGGCCGGGGTACGCGCACGTGCGTACGCCATGCAGGTTGAAGGAGATACGTCTTGCAAGCGCGCATGTGTGCACGATGCGCATGCCGCTTGCCTGTTGCGTATCAAGGAGATCGCCCAATGCGCTTCATGTATGCGTCATCTGTTGGTTCTGTCGTGCGCTTAGGCGCTGTAGCCGGTTTCGCGGCAATATTGTTGGCCCTCGTCCCTCAGGTCCATGTCATGCAACCGGCCTATGCGGCCGAAAGCGCCGGGACCGCGCAAGCGTGCAATAACGAAGCAACCGGCATCACGCTACCACCGGGCTTTTGCGCAACGATCTTCGCCGACAACCTCGGTCACGCGCGGCAAATGACCGTAGGCCCGGACGGCACGCTATACGTGAACACGTGGAGCGGCACGTACTACAAGGTCAACACACCGCCGCCCGGCGGCTATCTCGTGGCATTGAAAGACACGAAGGGCGACGGCCGCGCGGATGTCATGCAGCGCTTTGGCGTTGGCCCTGATGACGGCGGCCACGGCGGCACCGGCATCGCGTTCTATCACAACGCGATCTACGCGGAAAGCAACGACCGCATCATGCGCTATACGCTCAAAGCCGGCGATGTCGCGCCGTCGGGCAAAGGTGAAGTGATCGTATCGGGCTTGCCTGTCACGGGCGACCACCCGATGCATCCGATCGCAATTACGCCCAAAGGCGATCTGCTCATCGACTTAGGCTCGGCAACCAACGCTTGCGAGCAGGAAAACCGCACACCGCATTCGAAAGGCAATGAGCCTTGCACCGAGAAAGAAACACGCGCGGGCATCTGGCGATATGACGCGAACAGGACGGACCAGACGTTCTCGGCGGCCGGGCGCTATGTGAGCGGCATTCGCAACGGCGAAGGCATTGCACTCGACGGATCGGGCCGCATCTTTTCGACGCAGCACGGCCGCGATCAGCTTCACGAAGACTGGCCCGAACTCTATACCGCGAAGCAAGGGCAGGAACTGCCCGCGGAAGAAGTGGTGGAACTCAAGCAAGGCGCCGATTACGGCTGGCCGGAATGCTATTTCGATCAGACGCAAAAGAAGCTCGTGCTCGCACCCGAATACGGCGGCGACGGCAAGAAAGCCGGCCTTTGCAGCGGACGTACCGCGCCCGTCGCGTGGTTTCCCGGCCACTGGGCGCCCAATGACATGGTGTTCTATGAAGCGACGAGCGGCGCGGGCAGCTTTCCGCATGCCTACAACGGCGGCGCATTGATCGCGTTTCATGGTTCGTGGAATCGCGCGCCCGGTCCGCAGGAAGGTTACAACGTTGTGTTCCAGCCGTTCCACAACGGCAAGGCGACCGCAGGCCAATACCTGGTTTTCGCCGATGGCTTTGCGGGCGCCGTCATGGAACCGGGCCAGGCGGCGTTCCGTCCTTCGGGGCTAGCCGTCGCGCATGACGGAGCGCTCTTCATCTCCGACGACATCCATGGCCGCATCTGGCGCGTCACCTATGGCGGCGGCAATCCGGATGCGCAGGTCGCAGCGGCCGCGAGGCCGCCGGGCGCGCAGTCGACGTCGCGTTCGGAATTGCCGCCCGAGGGCATTCATCCCGATGCGGGCAGGGCAACCGCGGGCCTGCCTGTGCCGCCCGGCTCGTCGGCGCAGCAGGTTGCGCTCGGCGCGCGCGTGTTCGCGGGGCAAGTGGGCGGCGCGACATGCACGGGTTGCCACGGTACGGACGCTAAAGGCTCGGGCATCGGCGCAGATCTGACATCAGGCAAATGGCTGTGGAGCGATGGCAGCCTCTCGGGCATTCAACAAACGATCGCTCATGGCGTGCCGCATCCGAAGGAACATAACGGCGCAATGCCGCCGATGGGTGGCGTGCAGCTGTCGCAGGACGATTTGAAGGCGGTGGCCGCTTATGTCTGGGCCTTGGGGCATCAAACGCATTGACGCAATGATGCATGGATGCGCTAACGCATTGCCGCGCTTAAGAAAGACTTACGCACCTTAAGCTATAAATTTCGCTTTAGCTTATTTCGCTTTAACTTAGCGCGCGTAAGTTTGTGACAACGCTTTAGCCGAACGAACCAGGTCGTCGAGCATCGCGGCACGTTTGGCCGGTTCCGTATCGCGCCCGGTCATAAAGCACAGCGCCGCGACCGCATGGCCCACGCGATCGCGAATCGGCGCGGCCATGCAGCAGCGAAACGTCTGTGACAAGCCTTCGGTACAACAGTACCCGAGTTGCGCCGCGCGCTCGACGTCGTTCAGAAAATCGTCGAACGCAATGCGCGTGCCGTTATCGAGCACGAAATCTTCATCGGGAATCAGCGCGCGAATTTCCTCCGGGCCCAGATGCGCGAGCAGCAACCGGCCGGTCGCAGTCCACGGAATCGGCACCCTCACGCCGATATCGGAGCTGATATTGAACGGCCGCGCGCTATTCTCCGACAACACCACCGTGTACTTGTTGCCCTCCAGCATGCAAAGCTGCGCGGTCTCGTCGTGCACTTTCACGAGCGAGAGAATGGTCTGGTGTGCGCGGCTGATCAGATCGTTATGCACCGCATAGTCGGCGCCGTAGTAATGCATTTCACGGCCGAAAAACACGCTGCCGTCCGGCCGCGTTTCGAGCCAGCCCGCCTCGGTCAGAATCGTCACGAGTTCGTAGACGCTCGAGCGCGGCGCGCCCGTCGCTTCGATCAGCTCGCGCATCGTGAGCGGACGCCGTGCGTCATGCAACTGCCTGAGCAGCGCGACGACGCGATCGACGCCTCGCGCTCGCGTCGACTCGCTCGAAGAAGGGCTGGCGGAAACGCCCGTCGAGGCAGGCGCCGCGCGTGACCCGCCATCTCCGCTATCACGGCGGCCAGACTTCGAATTCAGGTTCGCTCTCAATGGTCGAGCACCCGATGCAGGAACTGGCGCGTGCGTTCGTTGGCCGGGTTCACAAAAATCTGCTCAGGCGCGCCCTGCTCCGCAATCACGCCTTTGTCCATAAACACGACGCGGTCCGCGGTCTTGCGCGCAAACCCCATTTCATGTGTCACGACCACCATCGTCATGCCGTCGCGCGCGAGGCCGCGCATCACTTCGGTTACCTCGCCGACCAGTTCCGGGTCGAGCGCGGACGTCGCTTCGTCGAAGAACATGATGCCCGGTTCGACCGCCAGCGCGCGCGCAATCGCCACGCGCTGCTGCTGGCCGCCTGAGAGCTGGCTCGGATAATGTTCGGCGCGATCGGCTAGACCGACCCGATCGAGCGTTTCCATCGCGCGCTTGCGCGCGTCGGCCGCGCTCATCTTGCGCGCCTTGATCAGTGCAAGCGTCACATTGCCGAGCGCGCTCTTATGCGGAAACAGATTGAACTGCTGGAACACCATGCCGACATGCCCGCGAATTTCCTTTGCGCGTCGTCCATCGTGCAGCGGCACGTTGTTGACCCACACCTCGCCGGCATCCGCCGTTTCGAGTCCGCTCATGATGCGCAGCACCGTGCTTTTGCCGGACCCGGAGGCGCCGATCAGCACGAGCACTTCACCGGCTTGCACATCGAGGTTTACGTCGCGCAGCACCTGCGTGGCGCCGAACGACTTGCTGACGCCGGACAGATTGATCACCGGCTTGCCCTGTGCATTCGTGGTCATTACAGCACGCTCCTTCTTCGATCATGGCGGCGCACCCACTGCGACAGCGGAAAGCACACGATGAAATACAGCACCGCAACCAGTCCATAGATCTCGACCGGCTTGCCGACGCGGTCGACGATCGCCTGGCCCGCGTGCATCAGTTCCGACATGCCGATCATGCTGACGATGGACGTATCCTTGATCAGCGACAGATACTGACCGATCAGCGGCGGCAGCACGATCCGGCCGGTCTGCGGCAGCACCACTGAAAAGAAGGTCTGCAGCCTGCTCAGGCCGAGAATCTGCGAAACTTCCCACTGCCCTTTCGGAACCGCCTCGATACCGGAGCGAAACACCTCGGCGATATATGCGCCCTGATAAACACTCAAGCCGACCACGCCGGCTGCGAATACGTCGATCGCGTAACCGAAGTACGACACGCCGAAGTAAATGAAAAGCAGGGTAATCAGTACCGGCGAGCCGCGAAAGAGCTCGGTATAGAGCTTCGCAATGTGGCGTGTGCCCGGCGGGCCGAATGTGCGCAGCACCGCGGCCAAGAGCCCGATCAGCGTGCCGCCGACAATCGACGCCACCGATAACAGCAAGGTGGCCCATAACCCTTGCAGCAGGATCGACAGGCTGGTGAATAGCAGTTCGCTCGACATGGTCGGTCTCTTGCGCCTGGGGTGCTCAAATGCCTGATTGCTCGCGCGATCAGGGTCGGTCCGCCTGACGCGCAAAGAAAAACGTCCGCCGCGTGCGCTTCTTCAGGTCGAGCGGCGGATGAAATACGCGCGTGCCGATCTGCGCCGCGATCCAGGAAAGCGCGTTGCTAAGAATCAGATAAATGATGAGCGTAATGGTGAACGTCTGCACGTAGAGCAGCGTGCGTGAATTGATGACCGTCGCGGTGCCGCTCAGCTCCGGTAACGCGATCGCCGACAGCAGCGATGTGCCGAGCAACAGCTGGATCAGGTTATTGACGATCGCGGGATAGACAGCGCGCGCCGCTTGCGGCATCACCACGTCGATAAAGATCTGCGAGCGTTCCATGCCCAGAATCGATGCGGCCTCCAGCTGACCGCGCGGTACCGATTGAATGCCCGCGCGAAACACTTCGGCGAGATACGCACCGACGTTCACACCAAGCGCGATCACACCGGCCGTGAACGCATCGAGCGTAACGCCAAGCGAAGGCAAGCCGAAGAACACGATAAAGATTTGCAGCAGCACCGGGGTATTGCGGATCGCCTCGATATAGACGCTCGCGATCCAGCGTAGCACCGCGACGCGCGACGCACCCGCCAGCGCGGTCAGCAGGCCGAGCGCCATCGAAAGCGCAAACGCGAGCAGCGTGACCTGCAGCGTCAGCCACGCCGCGCGAACGAAATCGTTCGCGTAACCGGCGAGGGTCATCCATTGGTAGCTCATCGCTTCTCCGCGCGCCGAAACGGCAAGCCGCTTAGAACTGCGGGTTCAACGGATAGCGCGGATCGACACCGAACCACTTCTTGTACAACTGCTGGTTCAGCTTCGACGCGTTGATCTGGAACAGGAACAGATTCAGGTAGTCGAGCCATACCTGATCGCCCTGCTTGACGCCGAACCCGTTGTATTCGAGCGGCACAAGCGCCTCGTCGGTGACGGTCAGCTCGGGGTCGAGCTTCGCCTGATACGCGAGAAAGTTGTTGTCCTCGATCATCGCATCGGCCTGCCCCTGTTTGACCGCAAGAATCGCGGCCTGCGAGCTGTCGTATTCCTGGATCTTGACCTGCATGTTCAGCGAGCGCACTTCATCGCCGTTCGTCGAGCCTTTGACCGTGGCGATCGTGCGGTTCGACATGTCCTTGATCGACTTGATGCCGCTGCTTTTCTTTACGAGCAGCGCTTCGCTCGCCACCACGTACGGATGGGTGAACGAGATTTCCTTTGCACGTTCGAGGTTACGCGTGAAGTTGCAGAACACGACATCGACCTTGCTGGTCTGCAGATTCGGAATGCGGTTCGCGCTTGTCGTATTGACCATTTCGAGCTTCACGCCCATCTGCTTCGCGAGTTCTTTCGCGAGGTCGACGTCGTAGCCGTCGGGTGCGCCGGCCTGATCGTAGAAGCCGAATGGCGCGAAGCTCAGGCAATCGCCGACGCGCAGCGACCCGCGCTGCAGCACCTGCTTGAGCGTCGAGTCGCCTGCGCCCGCACTTTGCGCGGGGGTCTCGACTTTTGTGCACGCGGCCAGCGCCAGCAGTGCAGCAACAGCGGACAGGCAGAGGAATTTTGCGCGTGCTTGGGCGAGTCTCATTGTTGGCGTCCCGATCGGAAGATGGAAATGTTCAACGATGCTGCGCTGTGCCTGGTCGTGCGCCTACGCCGGACGAGTGTCTGGCGTAGTTGTCCGATATATCGGAATCGAATCCGACACGACAGATGGCAGCGAGTGTTTCACGGACATAAATTCCGCGCAACCGGGAAAACGCGGAGACCGTCCATCAACGAAACAGCGGGAAGCGGCATGAAGAAGACGGCAGCCGCAATCACGATCGCAGGGCGTTGCACCCTACCGCGCGATCAAACGCGCCCCGCAACCGGAACCAGCGCCCCCGTGATGCATTGCGCGTCTTGCGACAACAGAAATGCGATCACGCCCGCGATCTGCTCCGACGTAACCCACCGCGTGAAATCCGCTTCGGGCATATCGGCGCGGTTTTGCGGCGTATCGATAATCGAGGGCAGCAGCGCGTTGACGGTCACGCCCTTGTTTTTCAACTCGTCGGCAAGCGCCTCCGTCATCCGCATCACCGCGGATTTCGACGCCGTATACGCGCCCATTCCCGTACCGGCCTTTAACGCGGCCGTTGCGCCGATATTGACGATACGGCCGGCGCCGCCGGCGGTCAGATGCGCAAGCGCCGCTTTCGAAGCGTTAAGCGCGGTCTTCAGGTTCACGTCGAACATTTGATCCCAGCTGTCCACGCTGCCGTCGGCAATCGTCTCCCAGCGGAAACCCCCCGCAATATTGACTAGCGCATTCAACGCGCCGAAACGGCCGACGATCGTTGCAATGGCAACTTCCGCCGCTTGCGGGTCGGTCAGATCGACAAGATCGACGACACATGCCTGCGCGAGTTCTGCTGGCAACGTGGCCGGCGCCGCCCCACGTCCGATCAGCGCGACTTGCGCGCCACGCTGCGCCAGGATGCGCGCGGTGACAAGGCCGAGCGCGCCGAATGCGCCGGTCACGGCGACGATGGTTCCTTGCAGGTTATTCATAAGCGTGACCTCCTGTAGCGAAACGCTGCGGTGCGCGATCAGCACGATCAGCACGACGGCGCGACGGCGCGTGCGCGCGGACAACCGACGAAGCATCATAACGCCGGGCAAGCCGCGCGCGTAGTGAAGCGCACGACCTGCCCCTATCGCGGTTCCCGTCGCAATGTCTACTATAAGAAGCGGCAGCGGTAGCGCGCCCGTCCGCCATCACAACTGTCGAAAGAATGGAGACACACGATGAGCACCGACCTTCCGTCGTCCCACACGCGGCCCGATCCTCAGCAGAGTCACACGTTTGTGCTGATCCACGGCGCATCCCATGGCGGCTGGTGCTGGCGATTCGTTGCCGACGCACTGCGCGCGCAAGGGCATCGCGTCTTTACACCGACGCTGACAGGCCACGGCGAACACCACCATCTGCTGAGTGCCGTGACCTCGCTCGACGTGCCGATCACCGACATCGAAAATCTGCTCGAAGCGGAAGAGCTGGAAGACGTCGTGCTAGTCGGACACAGTTACGGCGGCCTCGTCGCCGCGGGCGTTGCGGACCGCCGCCCTGGCGCACTACGCTCGCTCGTGTTTCTCGACAGCCTGCTTGTCGAAAGCGGTAAGACGGCGATGCATATCCTGCCGCCCCATATCGTCGAAGAGCGGATGGCCAGGATCAAGGCAAGCGGCCGGCCGCTCGAAATGCCGCAGCCGAGCCTCAGCGCGATGGGCATACCCGACGATCACCCGCGTGCCGCCTGGGTTCGCCGCCGTATGACACCGCATCCGCTCGCCACCTACTGCACGCCGCTTACGCTGCGCAACCCTATCGGCAACGGCCTGCCCCGCACCTATGTGCATTGCACACAGCCGTCGTACGAGGCGCTCGCCGCGGTGCGCGAGTGGGTCCGTTCGCTCGACGGCTGGCATTGGGAAGAACTCGCGTCCGGTCACGACGCGATGGTGCTGGACCCGGAATTGCTTGCCGGGTTGCTGGTGCGGTTGGCCGTGCGTTCCGTGTAACCGTTCAAAGGTTCAATCCGTGTCTCATTCCCGTCATATGCTTTGTACAGGATGACTAAAATCAAACCCCGTCCTTTTGAAAACCGTCAAACAGAAGGAGACTTCAGATGACCGACACTTCCAGTCGCGTGGCAATCGTCACGGGGGCATCGGGTGGCATTGGCGGCGCGATCGCCGCGCGTCTCGCGCGTGACGGCTTCGACGTCGCCGTAACGTATTCGGGCCACTCGGCCGCGGCCGACGCGCTCGTTTCAGACGTGAAGAAACTCGAACGCCGTGCGATTGCGATACAAACCGACGTCGCGAAAAGCGACGACGTCGCGCGTCTCTTTGCGAGCACGCGCGAAGCATTGGGACGCGTCGATGTCGTGGTCAATAGCGCGGGGATCATGCCGCTCGGTCCTATTGCAGCCGGCGACGTCGAAACCTTCGATCGCGTGATCGCGACGAATCTGCGCGGCAGCTATCTGATGTTTTCGGCAGCGGCCAACGCGCTGGGCAACGGCGGCCGCATTATCGGGATCTCGAGCAGCGTGCTCGCCAGGTCGTTTCCGAATTACGGCGCTTACATTGCTTCGAAGTCCGGTGTTGAAGGGCTTGTGCGTGTGCTCGCCAATGAAATGCGCGGACGCGGCATTACCGTCAATTGCGTCGCGCCCGGCCCGACCGGCACCGATCTCTTTCTGAAGGACAAGAATGAACAGCAGATCAAGGCACTAGCCGACCTCTCGCCGCTCGAACGCCTCGGCACCCCTGAGGACATCGCAAGCGCCGTGTCGTTTCTCGCGGGCCCGGACGGCGCATGGATCAACGGGCAAATTCTGCGGGCAAACGGCGGATTCGCTTAAGCGCAAACCTGCCGCGCTCACTGCGGGTTCACTGCGGGTTCACTGCGGGTTCACTGCGCGTTCACGCCCGGGCCGCGTGATTCAGGCACGCTCGCGCCAAGGCAATCCTTCGACAAACTGGTCGACTGCATCGAACAGCACCGCGCGGCACACGCCATCCACGGCTTCGACCGGCAGGCCCGCGAACACCGTGATGCACAGGCCTGCCAGCGCCTTCGGGTCGGCGCCGGCGGCAAGCTCTCCAGTCGCTTTTGCATGCGCAAAGCGTTCGGCAATGGTGGTCGACGCTTTGCGCCTTAACGTGCGCAGAAATGCACGCAAGTCTTCATGCTCGACGCCGACCTTCATGCCACCGAGAAAAATCACGCAGCGCTTCGCGGGACGCGCGCCCGCAAAAAGAGCGCGGCGCTCGTGCGCAACATGGCGCGGCGCAGCCCGACGGTCGAATTCGCGCGGCCTGCCGAGCGGCTTCGCTTCGCGTCGATGCGTGCCGCCCATCGATACGGTGACGGCTGCACAGTCAGGAAGAGCTGGGTAGCGCGCTTACGGCTTGAAGCCATACAGCGCATGCGCGTTCGTGGTGAGTATCTGATTGCGCAGCGCCGCGTCGGGCACCCATAGCGCGAGCGTATCGAGCAACTGGCTGACCGTCGGCATCGTGTTCCACTGCGCGACGTGCGGCCAGTCCGATCCCCACACGCAACGGGTCGGCGCCGCATCGGCGAGCGCCTGCGCATAAGCGCTCGTGTCGCGATACGGAGGCTCCTCCGCGCTTAGCCGGTATGCGCCCGAGAGCTTGACCCATGCGCCATCGCGCACGAGGCCAACCAGCCGTTGAAATCCATCGGCTTGCACACCGCTCGACGCCGGCAAATGCCCCATATGGTCGACAACGATCGGCGAACGCAGTCTGGCGAGCCGCGGCCCGAGTTCGGTCAGGTCGCGCGCATCGAGCAAAAACTGGATGTGCCAGCCCCAATCGCGCGCAAGCGCATCGTATTCGTCGAGTTGCGCGAACGAGATACCGCCGCCGCCGAAGAGCACATTGATGCGCATGCCGACAGCGCCTGCGTCGACCATCGCCTGATACCGGGCGTCCGGAAGTCCAAGCGCGGGCACGACCACGCCTCTTAGCCGCGCGCGATTCGCGCGCAATGTGTCGAGCATCAGCGTGTTGTCCTGACCGTGCACGCTGACCTGAACCAGCACACCATAAGCCGAACCGGTTTCATCGAGCATGCGCAAATACGCTTCAGCCGGAGCAGGCGGCGGCGTATACGCACGCTCGGACATCCACGGATAACGCGGCGGCTCGCCAATGACATGCGCGTGCGTATCCACCGCATTCGCAGGCATGGTGAAAGCGGTCGCCCCGCTCTGCCGCGCGGGCGGCGCGAGGCATAGCGGCGCACGGCCGTTAGTATCGGCTGCAGTCACTCAGATATCCTCCAGTGCAATGCCACGTGTTTCAGGCAGGAACACGATGCTCGCGAGCATCAGCGCATAAGCGAACACCGCAAAAATCGCAATCGCCGTCGAAAGCCCGACGTGCTTCGAGAACACACCGACGAGCGTCGGAAAAAGCGCCCCCATGCCGCGGCCGAAGTTGTAGCAGAAGCCCTGCCCCGAGCCGCGCAAACGCGTCGGATAAAGTTCGGTGAGAAACGGACCGACGCCGGCAAGATAACCGCTGCCGAAAAAGCCGAGTGGAAAACCGAGCCATAGCATCACGTTGTTGCCGATCGTGAGCTGCGTATAAGCGAGCACCGAGACGATTGCGATAATCGCGAACGACACAAACAAGGTCTTGCGCCCGAAGCGGTCCGAAATCCACGCGCCGGTCAGATAACCGGCGATGCTGCCCACAATCAGAAAGCCCAGATAGCCGGTCGAATTGATCACGCTCAAATGGCGCTCGGTTTTCAGAAACGTGGGTATCCACGTCGAAATCGCGTAATAGCCGCCCTGACAGCCCATCACGAAGATCGCGCCGAGCATCGTCGTGCGCAACTGCGCGCCGCTGAATATCTCGAACAACGAAGGCGCCCGGGTGCTTTTCGCACCTGCTGCATTTGCCGCGGTTTCCTCACCGCGCGCCCGCTTCGCGATGCGCGGTTCCTGCACGTAGCGCCGCGCAAACAGCAGCATGACGGCAGGCACGGCGCCCGCGGCGAACATCGCACGCCACGCGAGATGCGGCGGCAACAGCAAAAACATGATCGCCTGCAGCAACGCGGCCGCGCCCCAGCCGACGCCCCATGCGGACTGCACCGAACCGACCGCGCGCCCGCGATACGCGGGGCGAATCGTTTCGCCGATCAGCACCGCGCCGGCCGCCCACTCGCCGCCGAAGCCGAAACCGAGCAGACCGCGCGCGATCATCAACTGGTCGAAGTTCTGCGCCAACGCGCAAAGCAAACTGAAAAGACAGAACCAGCCAACCGTAAGCTGCAGCGTCAGCACGCGGCCGATCCGATCCGCGAGATAACCGGCGAGCCATCCGCCGACAGCCGATGTCAGCAATGTGACCGTGACGGCGAGCCCCGCGATGCTGGCTTCGACATGCCATAACATCGTGATCGTGCCGATAACGAGCGGATAGATCATGAAGTCGAGCGCGTCGAGACCCCAGCCGAAGAAGCAGGTCCAGAAGGCGCGCCGCTCCGGCGGCGACATCTGGCGATAGAACGCGGCAAGGCCCGTGTCGTGATCGGGAACCGCTGCACGCTCGGCGTGGCTGTTATCGGCAGCCGCGTCATGCCCTCTGCTTTGAAACTGCGCCATCCGCTTGTCTCCTTCGCTTCCCGATCGGGAAACGTTGCGACGTTCATTACCGCTTCATCGCTGAAGCAGCAATTCGCTCTCCCGGGAAGGGGCGAGTTGCGTATGTCTAGTAGCTGTCTTATTGTATGACGACTTGAGTCTGCGGATGCACGTCAATATTGTCAATAATTTCTGTCGACCACTAATGGGTGCAATACACCCCGCTCAGCATGCGCGAATCGCACCCGTCGTACCCATTCAACCAGGAGACAACGCAATGACCACCGCTTCGGTCAATATCGCCGTGCTCGACGACTATCAGTACGTCGCCGCTACCCTCGCCGACTGGGCGAGCCTGCAACCTCGGGCGAACGCCATCTTCTTTCACGATCACGTTGCCGAGCCCGATGCGCTTGCCGCACGGCTCGCTCCGTTCGATGCGATCGTGCTGATGCGCGAACGCACGCGCTTCGACGCCGACCTGCTCGCCAGACTGCCGAACCTGAAGCTGCTCGTCACGGTCGGCATGTGGAATGCAGCCGTCGATCTGCATGCGGCGAAGGCGCGCGGCATCGTCGTTTCGGGCACGGATGCGGGCGAACCTGCGGCCACGCCAGCGCTCACGTGGGGCATGATTCTCGCGATCACGCGCAACCTGCATCGTGAATCGGCCTCGGTGCGCGCAGGCGGCTGGCAAACCAGTGTGGGGGTCGACATCAACGGCAAGACGCTTGGCGTGCTTGGCCTTGGCAGTATCGGCAAGCAGATTGCGCACTTCGGCGCCGTGTTCGGCATGAATGTGATCGCATGGAGCCCGAACCTGACGCCCGAACGCGCCGCGGAAGGCGGTGCGCAATACGTCGATAAGGCGACGCTGTTCCGCGAAGCGGACATCGTGTCGATCCACCTGAAACTCGGCGACCGTTCGCACGGCCTGGTCGGCGCGGCCGAACTCGCATCGATGAAACGGACCGCTTATCTCGTCAACACGTCGCGCGGTCCAATCGTGTCGGAGCCGGCCTTGATCGAAGCCTTGCGGACGCAGCGCATTGCAGGCGCCGCCCTCGACGTGTTCGACGAAGAGCCGTTGCCGCTTACGCATCCATATCGCTACCTGCCGAATGTGCTTGCAACGCCGCACATGGGTTATGTGACTGAAAACACGTATCGCCGCGCGTATCCGCAGATTGTCGAATCGATTCGCGCGTGGCTGGCCGGCGCGCCGATTCGCCAACTGCAGGCGTAGCGATCGGAAACAATCGGCAACCATTCAGCAAGCAGATATCGGGCAAAACGTAAGACGCGCACACCGCTAAAACACAGCCCGAAAATCGCACGCCGATTGCAGGCGCATTGCAGCAATGCTTGCAATCGGTCGTATGATCCCCGAATTTTTATCAGCCTCGCGGAAGAAATCTGCAGTAACCCGCAGGTAACATGAACACGGCCGATCTAACCTAACCTCCATGACTGGCTTCGTTTGGAGTGAACAGGTATGGCCCCGCCGTCCGCCGTCGCGATCGATTCGTTCAAGGGCTTCGAGCTGACCGCCGACGGTCAGTATCTGATTCTGAACAGCAACCAGCCCGATCGCATCGCGCTTCATTGCTCGGTCATGCACGAGCTGCTGGCGGCCCTCTCCAATGCGATCGGTTCGTCCGAGCGCATCCGCCACAAGAAAAAGAGCGTCAAGTTCGCCATGCCTTGCGAAGCGTGGGCGCTCGGCAAGGATGCTGACGGAAAGCCCTACCTGATTTTTACGTTCCGGTTGCCCGGGGGCGCGGAGTTGTCCTTCCAGTTGCACCGCTCGCAAGCGGCGCATATGACTGAGGTGCTTGCGCTGGCAACCGGTCTTGCCAAAAGCCGTGATCTTCCAGGACTGCGACTGCAATAGCCGTCACAGCAGCAGCAACCGGTCGAGCCTCATTACAACAAGCTCCATCCAACGAGCTTAAACATAGCAAGCTGCATGAAGTCACGAATATTACTATCCCGCTGCGCGCAGTCTTTCACCTGGGTTGGCATGAGCGTGGCGGTAGTACCGGCACACGCGGCCGACTCGTTCGTGGTGCAGGACATCCGTATCGACGGCTTGCAACGGGTCGAACCGGGCACCGTCTTCTCGTATTTGCCGATCAAGAAAGGCGATACGTTCGACGACGATAAAGCATCCGAAGCCATTCGCGCGCTCTATGCCACAGGCTTTTTCAACGACGTGAGGATTTCCGCCGAAGGCAACGTCGTCATCGTAACGGTGGCCGAACGCCCGGCCATCGGCTCGATCGATTTCGCGGGTATCCACGAGTTCGAGAAAGACAATCTGCTGAAGGCGCTCAATGCGGTCGGCCTCTCGCTCGGCCGCTATTACGACAAGGCGCTGGTCGACAGGGCCGAACAGGAGCTCAAGCGTCAGTACCTGACGCGCGGCTTCTATGCGGCCGAAGTCACCACCACCATTTCCCCGATCGACCGTAACCGCGTCGGCTTGCTGTTTTCGGTGATCGAAGGGCCGAGCGCGAAGATCCGCCAGATCAATTTCATCGGCAACAAGGTGTTCAGCACGGGCACGCTGCGCGATGAAATGGAAATGTCGACGCCGAACTGGTTCTCCTGGTACACGAAAAACGACCTGTATTCCAAGGAGAAACTGACCGGCGACCTCGAACATATCCGCTCGTACTACCTGAATCGCGGCTATCTCGAGTTCAATATCGAGTCGACGCAAGTGTCGATCACACCGGACCGGAAGGACATGTATCTGACGGTCACGCTGCACGAGGGCGAGCCGTACACCATTGCGAGCATCAAGCTTGCGGGCAATCTGCTCGACCGCGAAGCGGAGCTGCAGAAGGTCGTTACAGTGAAGCGGGGCGAACGCTTCTCCGCGGAAAAACTGCAGGCCACCACCAAAGCGATCGTCGACAAGCTGGGCGAGTACGGCTACGCATTTGCCACCGTCAATGCGGTGCCGCAGATCGATCAGGAACATCACAAGGTCGACCTGACGCTGCAGGTGGACCCCGGCAAGCGCGTGTACGTGCGGCGTATCAACGTAACCGGCAATACGCGCACACGCGATGAAGTGGTGCGACGCGAAATGCGCCAGCTCGAAAGCTCGTGGTTCGATTCGAGCAAGCTTGCGTTGTCCAAGGACCGTGTCAACCGGCTCGGCTATTTCACTAACGTCGACGTAAACACCGTCCCGGTGGAAGGCACCGACGACCAGGTTGATGTGAACGTCGACGTGACCGAAAAGCCGACCGGCGCAATCACACTCGGCGCGGGCTTTTCGTCGACGGATAAGGTGGTGCTATCGGCCGGCGTATCGCAGGACAACGTATTCGGCTCCGGCACGAGCCTATCGGTCAACGTGAACACCGCGAAAACGTTCCGCACGCTAACGGTTACGCAGGTTGACCCGTACTTCACGGTGGACGGCATCAAGCGCATTACCGACGCGTACTACCGCACCGTGCAACCGCTGATTTTCTCGACCGATTCGAGCTTCCGGATTATCACGGTCGGCGCGGACACGAAATTCGGCATTCCGTTTTCAGAAGCGGACACCGTGTTTTTCGGCATCGGCCTCGAGCAGAACCGGCTCGATATCGACGGACAAACGCCGCAGTCGTATATCGACTACGTGAAAGAATTCGGCCGCGTGGTCAACAACGTGCCGGTCACCGTCGGCTGGTCGCGCGACAACCGCGACAGCGCGCTCGTGCCGAGCCGCGGCTACTTCACGCAGGCAAACGCCGAGTACGGTACGCCGGCCGGCAACACGACCTACGTGAAGCTCGATGCGCAGGCACAGTACTATTACTCGTTCGCGCGCGGCTTCGTGCTGGGCCTGAACTTTCAGGGCGGTTACGGCAAGGGCCTCGACGGCCAGACATTCCCGATCTTCAAGAACTACTTTGCAGGCGGTATCGGCTCGGTGCGCGGCTATGAACCGAGTTCGCTCGGCCCGCGCGACGCGACCACCGGAGATCCGATCGGCGGCTCGCGCCTTGCGGTCGGCAATATCGAACTGACGTTCCCGCTGCCGGGCACCGGATACGACCGCACGCTGCGCGTATTCACGTTCTTCGACGGCGGCAACGTGTGGGGCGACCCGGGCCAGGGCGGCACATCGACCGGTGCAAACGGCTTGCGCTACGGCTATGGTGTCGGCCTTGCGTGGATTTCGCCGATCGGGCCGCTCAAGCTGAGCCTGGGCTTCCCGCTCGTCAAGCATACGGGCGATCAGTATCAGAAGTTCCAGTTCCAGATCGGCACGGCCTTCTGATGTCGATGCGCGCACGCGCGCGCAGGCCGGAGAATTAAGCCGACTTTGGCAGGTCGATGCCCGGGAATACCTTGATTACGGCCGAATCGTCTTCGCCGCCGTGTCCGGCCGTCGACGCCATCATAAACAGCTGATGAGCGGCCGCCGATAACGGCAGCGGAAACTTTGTCGCGCGCGCGGTATCGAGCACGAGGCCGAGATCTTTGACAAAGATGTCGACTGCGGAGAGCGGCGCATAGTCGCCGTGCAGAATATGCGGCACGCGATTCTCGAACATCCACGAATTGCCGGCGCTGTGCGTGATGACCTCATACAGCATGTCCGGATCGACGCCTTCACGCAGCCCTAACGCCATTGCTTCCGCCGCGGCTGCGATATGCACGCCGGCAAGCAACTGATTGATGATCTTCACCTTCGAGCCTACGCCGTGTTCGGCGCCAAGCCGATAGACCTTCGCGGCAATCGCACCGAGCACGTCCTCGCAGACTTCGTATGCGGCTTGCGGGCCCGACGTCATCATCGTCATCTCGCCGGTTGCCGCGCGTGCGGCCCCGCCCGAGACGGGCGCGTCGAGCATCAGAATCCCACTTGCATCGAGGCGTTTTGCGAGGTCCGCCGCAAATGCGGGCGGCACCGTCGCGCTGGACAGCACGACACTGCCGGGCTTCATCGCGAACGCCGCGCCGTTATCGCCGAACAAGACCGCGTCGCTCTGCTGTGCATTGACGACCAGTGTGATCACGATATCGCACTGCGCGCCAAGCGCCGCGGGGCTTTCCGCCGCGATCCCGCCTTCATTCGCGAAGCGCTGCAGCACGTCGCGGCGCAAATCGTAGGCATGCGTGGGGAACCCCGCCCTTAGCAGCGAACGCGCGACGCCGAGCCCCATCGCGCCCAAGCCGATCACTCCCACCTGTCTTTTCATGCGTCTGTCTCCCGGGTCAGTATTGAACGGTCAAAACGATGCATACCTCGGTACTGTAGACCCGAACGGCCGGCAGTATCGCAACTGCTGCGATATTTTTGCGCGCATCTGCCCCTGTCCGCCTGTGCCTATTGCGAGTATTTTCAGTTGATACGTCTTTCGACGTCCAATCGTCATTTATCGGCCACATGTATCAATACAACGAGTTTGACAGGGCATTCCTGCGCAATCGCGCCGCGCAGTTCCGCGATCAGATCGAACGCTGGCAGGACGGCCGCTTGAGCGAAGACCAGTTCCGCCCGCTACGACTGCAAAACGGCTGGTATGTGCAACGGCATGCGCCGATGCTGCGCGTCGCGGTGCCCTATGGCGAGCTTTCGAGCGCGCAGTTGCGTGTCCTCGCGCGCGTCGCGCGCGAATACGACAAGCCCGAGGCCGAGGTGTACCGCCGTGCGCTCGATGCGCAGCGCAAGCTCGGCACCGTAAGGCTGCCGACACATCACGCGCACTTCACGACACGCACAAATGTGCAGTTCAACTGGATACCGCTTGCGAAAGCGGCCGACGTAATGGACCTGCTCGCGACCGTCGATATGCACGGCATCCAGACGAGCGGTAATTGCATCCGCAACATTTCCTGCGACGAGCGCGCGGGCGTGGCGCCTGACGAAATCGCGGACCCGCGGCCGTTTGCGGAAATCATGCGGCAGTGGACCACTTTGCATCCGGAATTCGCGTACTTGCCGCGCAAGTTCAAGATCGCGATTACAGGCGCGAGCGAAGACCGCGCCGCAACCGAATGGCACGACGTCGGGCTGCGGCTGAAGTACGACGAACATGGAGCACTCGGATTTCGCGTGACGGTCGGCGGCGGCATGGGACGTACGCCGGTGATCGGCGCCGTGCTGCGCGAATTTCTGCCGTGGCAGCATGTGATGAACTACATCGAGGCCGTGGTCCGCGTGTACAACCAGTATGGCCGGCGCGACAACAAGTACAAGGCGCGCATCAAGATTCTCGTGAAATCGGAAGGACAGCACTATATCGACGACGTCGAAGAGGAATTCCGGCAGATCGTCGAGCACGACGGCGGTCCGCATACGATTCCCGATGCGGAACTCGAACGCGTGCGCGCTTACTTTGCGTCGCCGAGGGCGTTGGCCACGCGCAAGCACGAGCCCGATCCGCTCATGGCCACCGCGCTGCGTGAGGCCGCCGCGCATACGCCGCAGCTCGCGCGCTGGCTCGATCGCAATGTGGCCGCGCATCGCGATCCCGCACTGCGCATCGTGACGCTGTCGTTCAAGCGCCTGTTGCAGGCGCCCGGCGATGCGTCGGCGGATCAGCTCGAAGTCGTCGCCGATCTCGTCGAGCGCTTTTCGGCCGGCGAAGCACGTGTCACGCACACGCAGAATATCGTGCTGCCGTGGGTGCATGCGGACGATTTGCTCGCGCTATGGAATGCGGCACGCGCCGCGGGACTCGCAAGCGCGAACGTCAATCTGCTGACCGATATGATCGCGTGCCCCGGCGGCGATTTCTGCGCGCTGGCGAATGCACGCTCGCTGCCGATCGCGCAAGCGATCACCGAACGCTACCAGGATATGGACGAGCTCGAAGATATCGGCGAAATCGATCTGCATATCAGCGGCTGCATCAACTCGTGCGGCCATCACCATAGCGGGCATATCGGCATACTTGGCGTCGATAAGGACGGCTCCGAGTGGTACCAGGTGACGCTTGGCGGCTCCGACGGAACGCAAGCGAGCGGCCCGGCGCAAGCGGGCAAGGTGATCGGCCCGTCGTTTTCCGCGGATGAAGTAACCGAGGCCGTGCAGGCCGTGCTGCAGACCTATCTTTCGCTGCGCACGAGCTGTGGCGCTCGCGCATGCCGGGAGACGTTTATCGAAACGGTGCGGCGCGTTGGCATCGAGCCGTTCAAGGCCGCAGCCAACCGCGTGCGCACGCTGGCGGAGGAAATCGCGTGAATACCGCTTTCCCCATCCGGCTTTTGACGTCTGATGAACATGCTGCTGAAAGTGCGGCCGATGGCGAACTTGCCGAATCGCGCGTCGTCACGCTCGCGAACGATATCGACCCGCTGAATTTACGTGACGTAATCGCCGCCGCGCAACGCGTCGAACTGCATTTCCCGAGCTTCACCGACGGCCGCGCGTACAGCCAGGCGTACCTGATACGGCGCAGACTTGGCTTTGCCGGCGATTTACGCGCAACCGGCGACGTGCTCGCCGATCAGCTGACGCAAATGGAACGCACCGGTTTCTCCAGCGCCGTGCTCAACGACGACGTCGATATCGCCGATGCAAGGCGGCAATTGCAGCGCTTCGGCGCGTTTTATCAAGGCGACGCGGCGCACGATGCGCCGTTTCGCCGAGCCGACGCCAGTTGAACATGGTTTCAGCGTGATCCGACCTGCCCGTAGCGGATCAACCGCGCATAGTAGTCGAATCGCGCCTTCGCACCGCTCCGGGTTCAAGGCTGGCCATTTCTGCAATAGAGCGCGAATGCCGGATGCGCGGCGAGACGCTCGAAGTACTCAGCGACCGCTGGAAAATGCGGTTGTTCGAATGGCGTACTGAGCCAACGGTTGACGGACAGCGCAATAGGAACATCGGCAAGAGAGAACGCGTTGCCCGCAACGAACGCACGCGTTGCTTCGAGCTGGCCGTTCAGTATGCGCATATGTTTCGTCCACGCCTTCAGAGAGGCGTCGATTTCCGCGGCGTTTTGATGCACCGGCGATTTTCTGACCAGACCGAGAAAGGCATAGCTCCACGAGCGGTTGAGGTCCGTGGCTTGCCAGTCCATCCATTGATCGACCCTCGCGCGCTCCAGAGGAGCGGCGGGATAAAGCCATGCACCGTCATAGCGCATAGCCAGGTAGCGAATGATCGTGTTCGATTCCCAGAGCACGAAATCGCCATCACGAATAACCGGTACGAGCCCATTCGGGTTCAGCGCGAGAAATTCGGGCGTTTGGGTCGATCTGAAGCCGCCCCCCAGTCTTCCCGCTCGAATGGGATCTGGAGTTCCGCGCAGGCCCAGAGCACCTTGCGGACATTGATTGACGATGCCTTGCCGAGCACTTTTAGCATATGTCGTTCTTCTAGTTGCCTGAGAGGGCCATTCTGGTAGCGGCGCACCAATGCCTCAAGAGACAATTGGAAACGCCGCGACCGTGGCAGTTTCGCGCGTGCCGAACGAGCGCTAAACTGGGCAGCGCCGAAGCCGATCGCGGAGGGATAGATGAGCAACGCCATCAATACCAAAGACGATTTCACCGTCCGGCCGATGCAGTCCGACGAAGTGGAACTCGCCGTTCAGTGGGCGCAACGGGAGGGATGGAATCCTGGCCTGCATGACGCGGCATGCTTTCGTGCCGCGGACCCCGATGGATTTTTTATCGGCATGCTACGCGGCGAACCGGTCGGGTCGATCTCCGCGGTTCGATATGGTGAGCACTTCGGCTTTATCGGCCTTTATATCGTGAAGCCGGAATTCCGCGGCAAAGGCTTTGGCTTGCGGATCTGGCAACACGCGATGGCGTATCTCTCCGGCCGCAATATTGGACTCGACGGGGTTGTCGAGCAGCAAGACAACTACCGCAAATCCGGTTTTCAGTTCGCGCATCGGAACGTGCGGTTTCAAGGCGTCGCGAGACCGCGACGCGTTCCAATGCAAAGCATGGCGATAGAGGATATTAAGCAATTGCCGCTCGGGCCATTGATGTCATATGACCAGTCATGCTTTGCGGTGTCTCGCGAGCAGTTTCTTGCGGAATGGATCGCGCAGCCGGACGCGACTGCGATTGCCGCAATGCACGATGATGCGATTCACGGGTACGGTGTGCTGCGCCCATGCGCTAGCGGACATAAGATCGGACCGCTCTTCGCCGATGACGTGCGCACTGCGGAAGCCCTGCTCGATGCGTTAATAGCGCAACACGAAGGCGAGACCTTCGTGCTCGATGTGCCGGAGCCCAATGCTCATGCGGTCGCACTAGCACAACGGGTTGGAATGACGAGCGTGTTCGAAACGGCGCGCATGTACACAAAGGCCGTGCCGGCCGTTCCGCTTGCACGCGTGTTCGGTATCACGACGTTCGAGCTTGGGTGATATCAACATTGGCGGCCGTCTGCGTTGACGTCGCGTCATGTTCCGCCGGTTCACTTCACGTCGACCGCGGCAACCTCCGCGATATCGAACTGTCTTCTCGCCGCAACGATCTCGTCAAAGCGCGCGTCGGCCCATTCGATCAGTCCGCCGAGCGGCACGAGCACCGAACGCCCGAGTGGCGAGAGCCGATACTCGACGCTCGGCGGCTTGGTCGGAAACACGTGACGCGTGACGAGCCCTTCGCGCTCGAGCGTGCGCAGCGTCTGCGTCAGCATGCGCTTCGAGATATCGGGTATCACGCGATGCAAGTCGCTGAAGCGGCGCGGCTTGCCGGCAAGCGACATCAACGTCAGCGTCGACCATTTGTCGCCGATCACGTCGAGCACGTTGCGGATCGGACAGCGCACCGCATCGAAACCGTCCTCCTGCCATGCGCTGAAGTGACCGGCAACGTCTTCATTCGACACCGGATCGGGCTTACCGGATGGGTTACTAGCAGGTAACCTGGACACGAAAAACTGCCTCCTTACGCATTCGAAACATGGTCTCTATGATAGACCCACTCTCACTTCAGGACAGTATAGGAGCGTGATATGTCGAAGGAATCGAACGTTCTCGTTACGGGCGCGGCGGGTCAATTGGGCCGGCTGGTGATCGATGCATTGTTGAAGACGGTGCCTGCGGAGCGCGTTCATGCGCTGGTGCGCAATGCGAAGGCGGCGCAAAGTTTGGCTTCGCTCGGTGTGAAGACGCATATCGGGGACTATGACGAACCGGGTACGCTCGACGCGGCGTTTGCCGGTATCGATAGGGTGTTGCTGATTTCGTCGAATGATCTCGGTGGACGCCTCGTGCAGCATGGGAATGTGATCGAGGCGGCCAGGCGCGCGCGTGTGAGGCTGGTTGCGTATACGAGCTTGCTGCATGCGAATACGTCGACGCTCGGGCTGGCGCGTGATCACCGGCAGAGCGAAAGTTTGCTGCGCGAGTCGGGAGTGCCGTTCGTGGTGCTGCGTAATGGTTGGTATACGGAGAACTATGCGGCGACGATTCCGGTTGCTATCGAGCATGGGGTGATGCTTGGTAGTGCTGGTAATGGGCGGATTTCGTCGGCGGCGAGAGCGGATTACGCTGCGGCGGCCGCGGCGGTGTTGAGCACCGCTGATATACAGCCGGGGCGGATTTATGAGCTTGCAGGGGATCAGGCTTTTACGCTCGCGCAGTTTGCCGCGGAAGTGGCCAGGCAGGCGAGGAAGACCGTTGCGTATCGGGATTTGCCGGAGACTGAGTTCAAGGCGGCGCTGGTCGCAGCGGGGTTGCCGGAGCCGGTTGCCGCACTGCTTTCGGATTCGGATCGCGGGGCCAGCGAAGGTGGGTTGTTCGATGAGGGTGGAGAGTTGGGGAGGCTGATCGGGCGACAGACTACGCCGTTTGCGGAGACTATCGCTGCAACACTTGCGCTTGCCCGGCAAGTGACGTAAAGCGGCGCGTCATTTGAAGCGGCACGAATCACGGGAAACACCAACGCGTGCCGAAGCGACGCAGACCGATGTCGTACGCCGACAACACGTCGGCTCAGGACATCATGCGCGACCGCCATGACCAATGATCATTATCCGCCGCGCTGCCCGCCCTCGCAGCGCGGCAATCAGAACTCGACGTTGCTCAACGCCTCCCGCATCCGCTCGATCAGCGCCCCCCACCCTTCGTCTTTCGCTTGCCTGAAAAGCCGAACCGTATCGGGATACCACGGCGAATCGCTACGATCGCGCAGCCATCGCCAGTCCACATCGTGCACCGGCAGCATCACCCAGCAGCGCTTGCCAAGCGACGCCGCAAGATGCGCCGTCGACGTATCGACGCAAATCAGCAGATCGAGCTGCGCAACGATAGCGGCGGTGTCGGCAAAATCCGCGACCTCCGAACCAAGATGCAGCAGCGGCTGCTTGGCGGGCGGCGCTTTAGCTTCGTCTTCGGCCTGCCCCTTCTGCAAGCTCACAAAATTCAAACCCGGCACGCCCCACAGCGGCGCCAAAGCCGCAAGAGACGGCACCGACCGGTTCGCGTCGTTGTGATGTTTCGGATTACCCCTCCATACGATGCCGACCTTGCGGCCGCGAGGCAGCACCGCGAGGCGTTCGGCCCAGTGCTGCACGAGCGCAGGGTCCGGAATCACAGCAAGCGCCGGCGGAATCGTGCGTAACGTCGTGCGCAGATAGGCAGGAACGCTGATCAGACTCGTCCACGTGTCATATGTGTCCGAGCGCAGCAACGCGTGGCCGTGACTCATCACTTCGTCGACACAATCGATGCGCTCAAACAGACGCCGCAACGCGCCCGCGCAAGCAAACGTAATATGCGTCACCCCTTGCGCTTTGAGCAGCGGCAGATAACGCCCGAACTGGATCATGTCGCCGAGCCCGTCTTCCTGCCACACGAGCAGCCGCTTGCCCGCGAGCGGCTCGCCGCGCCAGCGCGGGCAGCGCAGCACCGCCGCGCTATGGTGATGGATATTGCCTTCCTGTTCGTAGCGCGATTCGTAAAGCCGCCAGGCTTCTTCGTAGCGCCCGATACTCAGCAGGAGCGAGCCGAGCGAAAACTGCGCCAAATGGAAATTCGGACGAAACGCAATCGCACGACGATACGACGCTTCCGATTCGCTCAACCGGCCAAGCGTCTTCAATACGATTCCGCGGTTGTGATGCACTTCGGGAATGTCGATACGAATCGCGAGTGCGCGCTGGTAGGCGTCGTCCGCTTCGGCAAGCCGGTCGAGCTGCTGCAACGTGTTGCCGAGATGAACATGGTTTTCGACAAGATTCGGCTGCAACTGCAGGGCCTTTCGATAAGCGTCTTCCGCTTCGGCAAAACGCTTTGCCGCATGCAGCAATTTACCGAGGTTGTGATAAGCCTCCGCACAATCGGGGCGCCGCGCCAGCGCATCGCGATACGCCGCTTCCGCTTCTGGCAAACGGTTCAGATCGAACAGCACCGCGCCCAGGTTGTTGTGCCCTTCCACATGATCGGGACGTACCGATAGCAACTTCCGGTAAATCGCCTCGGCCTCTGCGAGGCGCCCCATTCCCTTGAACATGATGCCAAGGCTGTTATACGCCTCGACGAAATCGGGCCGCACGTCGATCAGGCGGCGCCAGTAGCGTTCGGCGTCCTCCGCTTGCTTGAGCCCAAGCGAACTGATCGCGGCGATATTGAGCGCCTGAACCAGATCGGCGTCGCTCATCGGCGCATTCGCATCGATCAGCGGCTTCACCTTCGCGAGCGCATCGGCGTATGGGCCTTCGGGGCGAGGCGCGTCAGGCCAGAGAGGACGTTGCTGAGCGTGCGGTTGCTGCGGCTGCGTTTGAGATTGCTGCTCCTGGCGCGGCTCGCCAGTCGGAAGTGTGGCCATGATCGTCGGTATGAATGCGCCGTGGCCGCTGCCTGCGTGAAGCGGTGCCACGTGGGAAGCCGATATGCCCCCACGTTCGAAGCTTAAGGCAGTTGCGCCCGGCACATTCCGACGAAGAAAGCACCTTGCTCTGCCCTATTCGGGCAATAAGCGCTTTCATTGCGTGTGGATACATTACGTACCCTACGTAAAGCTAACAAATCTATTTCAGCGTATGGCGCTAGCCCTTCCAGTCGCGCAGAAAAGCAAGCAGCGCCTCGTTTGTTTCGATCGGCCGCTCTTCATGCGGGAAGTGCCCCGCCAGCGCGATTGGCGCACAAGTCAGGTCCGAGGCCATCTCGTTCCAGATCTCGCGCATATCGACAAACTTCGCGCCGTCGAACTCGGCGCCCCATAGCGCGAGCGTCGGCACCGATATCTTCACGTGTGCATCCTGCTTGTCCTGCTCGACGTCCTGCCGCCATGCGCGGTAGTCCTCGAATGCGCCGCGCAAACCGCCGGGCGACGCATATGCGCGCCGATAGATTTCGATATCCGCGTCGCTGATCGCGCTGATGTCGTAGAGCCACGACGTAAAGATATGGCGCAGCCATACTTCTTCGCGCCCTTGCACGAGCGCTTCCGGCAAATCGCGCACGCCGTTGAAGAAAAAGAACCAGCCCGCTTGTGCAAAGTCGGCATTTACACGCTCGAAGATCATGCGCGTGGGGATATTGTCGAGCGCCGCAAAGCGCGCAACCAGCGACGGATGATCTTTCACAAGCCGCGTCGCAACGCGCGCGCCGCGGTCATGCCCGATCACCGCGGCACGCGAGATACCGAGCGTCGCAAGCAGTTCCTTGATGTCGTTCGCCATCGTGCGCTTGTCGTAGCCGCCCACCGGCTTATCGGAGGCGCCATAGCCTCTCAAGTCCGGCACGATCAACTGATACTGGCGGCTCAGTACCGGTATCTGCCGCCGCCACGTATGCGACGTTTCGGGAAAGCCGTGCAGCAGCACGACCGGAGGACCATCGCCTGCAAGCGTGTAATGCAGCTTGATGCCGTTGACGGTACGACGATGGCTGGAAATAGCAGTATTCATAGGTCCGTTCCCGTTTGCGGTTGCATAAAAAACGGCGCCCGGTACACGCATCGGTCTGCATATCGATGGCCGTCCCCGGACCTTGCAAGTCTTGCATGGCCCCTCGCGCGGCTTTTAGGCCGGCCCGCAAAGACGTGCGGAATGACGCAACGGGAAAAGCGGAATTGCGGCGAGCAAAACTTACGGAAGGGGCTTCGCGCGCAATATGTTCGACGCGCTAGCGAAATTGCCGGCGCCGAGATGATGGAGCGTATGCAGCGACTCGTTCGACGAGTCGAATATCCAGTGCCCGTTGTTGAACACGCGTGGGTCGGACGCCGCCGATACAACCTCGCCGAAGCACGTGTCGTAAGCATCTTCGGTATGCGGCTCGCGAATCAGCCTGCATTCGAGCCACGCCGCGCAGTTCGCCTCCACGAGCGGCAGCCCCAGCACCGGCCCCGCGATCGGCTCGATGCCGTACTCGGCGAACTTGTCCCCATCGCGTCCGGTTGAGGAACCGACCGCATACGTCACATCGGCCGCGGCGGCGCCCGGTATGCAAACACCGAACGTGCCGCTCGCGATGACAAGCTCGCGCGTATACGTGTTCTTATCGATGACGATCGCGATACGCGGCGGCGTGAATTCGACAGGCATCGACCAGGCGGCAGCCATGATATTGCGCCGCGCGCCATCCATACTAGTAACGAGCACGGTCGGCCCATGATTGATCAGGCGGCTCGCTTGCTCGAGTGCAACGGCTTTGAATTGGCTCATGGGCGGTCACCGTAAACGAAGGACTTTTCGCATTGTAAAGCGCTGGCGATCGCGTTGCCCGTCGCTCGTTGAGACCGTTGCCGGCTTTACCCGCGCGAGGTGTGCCCGTACACCCGGCGCGCGGGTTCGCCGATGCGCGCTTACGAATTCGCCTACGAATTG
>NZ_BAAILL010000014.1:0-312 GCF_054589215.1 Paraburkholderia sp. 2C
AGCAGTTCTCCTTCCCACTCTACGTCCCGGCGACGCATTGCACGCGTCAGCGCCAGCCGCTCAATATCCTGCCGTGTCTGCGTGATGTCCCTGAATTCTTCAAGCGAGACTTCGGCAACCCGAAAACCCTTCTGGTCCACCGTCACAACGAAGCCGCTTGCGCTCAGACGCGAGAGCGCCTCGCGCAGCGGAATCGGGCCCGCGTCGTAAAGCTCGCCGAGTTCACGTACGCGCAGCTTGCTGCCTGGTTCCAGCCGGCCAGCAATGATGTCCCGCCTCAATGTGCTCTCGAGCGCCGATGCCATTGTGCGT
>NZ_BAAILL010000015.1:0-47490 GCF_054589215.1 Paraburkholderia sp. 2C
GATGCCTGCTGCCATCGCTTCTTCCACTGCGTACTGGATCAACGGCTTGTCGACGATCGGCAGCATTTCCTTCGGGCTTGCCTTGGTTGCCGGGAGGAACCGTGTGCCAAGACCTGCCACTGGAAAGACTGCTTTTGTAACTTTGAGCATTCGATTACCCCTGGTAATGGACTGACCGGTGCGGTAACCGGCCTTGCCGTGGTGCGAACCGACCCGTCGATGCGGCGCTTGTGGCGCCGCGTCTGTCAGGCCGGCAGGCGCGTCAGCTGCGCTGTCAGCTTGCTGATAGTGGTCTGGTATTCTGCCAGCCTTTTCTGCTCCTGCTCAACCACGGCGGCCGGCGCTTTCGCGACAAAACTCTCGTTTTGGAGCTTCGCGTTACATTTCGATACTTCTGCGTTCAATCTCGCAATCTCTTTTGACAGGCGCTCGCGTTCGGCGGCGACATCGATCTCCACCTTCAGCACGAGCTTGTCAGTTCCTACGATAGCAATTGGCGCGCCATGCGCTTCCTGGTCCAGTTGCGCCTCGTCGTCGATGATGCGTACCTCGGACAGACGCGCGAGCGCCTGCACGTAGGGCGCGAACGTTTTGAGGCGCGCGGCGTTGCCGGTGGCGAGCAGCGGCACCTTCGTGGCCGGCGACAGGTTCATCTCGCCGCGCAGGTTGCGGCACGCGTCGATCGCGGCCTTCAGATCGGCTGCCCACTGTTCGGCGGACTCGTCGATCTTCTTTGCCTCCGTAACCGGATACGGCTGCACCATGATCGATGCTTCGCCTTCGGCCATGCCGGCGGGGTAGGCGTCGGTGAGCGGCGCCACTTTTTGCCACAGCGCTTCGGTGATGAACGGAACGATCGGGTGCAGCAGACGCAGCACTGCCTCGAGCACACGCAACAGCGTGCGGCGCGTGGCGCGCTGCTGTTCGGGCGTGCCGGTCTGCAACTGCACCTTCGCGAGCTCGAGGTACCAGTCACAGTATTCGTCCCAGACGAACTTATATAGGGCATTCGCCACATTGTCGAAACGATAGTCGGCAAAGCCCTTCGCGACATCGGCCTCGACCCGCTGCAGCAGCGATACGATCCAGCGGTCCGCCTGCGAGAAATCCGTATAGCCGCCGGGGCCGCAATCGCCGGGCTGGCATGCGCCCGGCTTGCTGAAACCGCAATCGTGGCCTTCGCAGTTCATCAGCACGAAGCGCGTGGCGTTCCACAGCTTGTTGCAGAAGTTGCGGTAGCCTTCGCAGCGCGCGAGGTCGAAGTTCACATTGCGGCCGAGCGTGGCCATCGACGCCATCGTGAAGCGCAGCGCGTCGGTGCCGAACGCGGGAATGCCCTCGGGGAATTCCTTGCGCGTTTTCTTTTCGATGGTGGCCGCGTTCTTCGGGTTCATCAGGCCCGTCGTGCGCTTGGCGACCAGCGCGTCGAGCGCGATGCCGTCGACGATATCGAGCGGATCGAGCGTGTTGCCTTTGCTCTTCGACATCTTCTGGCCCTCGTGATCGCGCACGAGGCCATGCACGTAGACCGTGTGAAACGGCACCTTGCCGGTGAAGTGCGTGGTCATCATGACCATGCGCGCGACCCAGAAGAAGATGATGTCGAAGCCCGTGACGAGCACCGACGACGGCAGGAATGCCTTCAGTTCAGCGGTTTCGGCCGGCCAGCCGAGCGACGAAAACGGCACGAGCGCCGACGAGAACCAGGTGTCGAGCACGTCCTGATCGCGTGTGAGCGGGCCCGTGTAGCCGCTTTCGGCGGCCTTGTCGCGCGCGCCTTCCTCGCTGTGCGCGACGAACACTTCGCCGTTCTCGCCGTACCACGCGGGAATCTGATGGCCCCACCACAGTTGCCGCGAGATACACCAGTCCTGGATGTTTTCGAGCCACTGGTAGTAGGTGGTGGTCCAGTTCTCGGGCACGAACTGGATATCGCCATGGCGCACGACGTCGAGCGCGGTTTGCGCGATCGACTTGCCCGGATTGAAGGTGCCCTCGGGCGCCGGCTTGCTCATCGCGACGAACCACTGGTCGGTCAGCATCGGCTCGATCACGACGTTCGTGCGGTCGCCGCGCGGCACCATCAGCTTGTGCTGTTTGACCGATTCGAGCAGGCCGAGCCCGTCGAGGTCTTCGACGACGCGCTTGCGTGCCTCGAACCGGTCGAGGCCGCGATACGCTTGCGGCGCGTTGTCGTTGATTTTCGCGTCGAGCGTGAGGATTTCGATTTGCGGCAGCTTGTGGCGCTGGCCGACCTGATAGTCGTTGAAGTCGTGCGCGGGCGTGACTTTCACGACGCCCGTGCCGAATTCGCGATCGACGTAGTCGTCGGCGATCACGGGAATCTCGCGATCGGTAAGCGGCAGCTTCACGGTCTTGCCGATCAGATGTGCGTAGCGGTCGTCTTCGGGATGCACCATCACGGCGACGTCGCCGAGCATCGTTTCAGGGCGCGTGGTGGCGACCGTCAGATGGCCGGAGCCGTCCGCCAGCGGGTACCGGATATGCCACAGATGGCCGTTTTCCTCTTCGCTGACCACTTCGAGGTCGGACACGGCGGTGAGCAGCACCGGGTCCCAGTTCACGAGACGCTTGCCGCGATAGATGAGGCCCTGCTCATACAGGCGCACGAACACGTCGACCACCACGGGCGACAACTTGTCGTCCATCGTGAAGTATTCGCGCGACCAGTCGATCGAGGCGCCGAGGCGCCGCACCTGGTTCGTGATGGTCGAGCCGGACTCGTGCTTCCATGCCCACACGCGCTCGACGAACTTCTCGCGGCCGAGGTCGTGGCGCGACACCTTCTGCGCGTCGAGCTGCCGTTCAACGACGATCTGCGTGGCGATGCCGGCGTGGTCGGTGCCCGGCACCCACAGCGTGTTCTCGCCGAGCATGCGGTGGTAGCGCGTCAGGCCGTCCATGATGGTCTGGTTGAACGCGTGGCCCATATGCAGCGTGCCGGTGACGTTCGGCGGCGGCAACTGGATCGAGAAATTATTGCGGCCCGGCTGCATCGCGGGCGCGGCATAGCCGCGTTGTTCCCATTTGGGGCCCCATTCGGCCTCGATCGTGTGGGGCTCGAAGCTCTTGGCCAGCGTGCTGTCGCTCATTATGGAAGTCTGCCGAAAAATGCGTGAAAAGATGCCCGAAACCTTGAATTATAAAGGCTGCGCGACGTAGCAGGCCGCCACCTGGCCATTCGGCCGAGGGCGCGCTCGCGTCAGGCGGGACTTATAATGGCGCACGGCCTGGTCGCCACTGCCTGATGCGCCGCTTTCCTCGCCGCGCGGTGAGCGTCACGTCCGGACCGCCATTCCCGCGCCGCTGTGCCCTTCGGTTCGCTCATCTGCCCGCTCATCCGTCCGCCCATCCGACATGCCCGATCTGCTCGCCAACCTGAATCCTGAACAACTTGCCGCCGTGACGTTGCCGAACGAACCGGCGCTTATTCTGGCGGGCGCCGGCAGCGGCAAAACCCGCGTGCTGATCACGCGCATCGCCTGGCTGATCCAGCACGGCTACGCGTCGCCGCCCACCGTGCTCGCGGTCACTTTCACGAACAAGGCCGCGCGCGAGATGATGGCGCGGCTTTCCGCGTTGCTGCCGATCGATACGCGCGGCATGTGGATCGGCACGTTCCACGGCCTGTGCAACCGGATGCTGCGCGCGCATTATCGCGACGCGGGCTTGCCGCAGACATTCCAGATTCTCGACACCGCTGACCAGCTTTCGGCGATCAAGCGGCTCATGAAGGGCCTCAATGTCGACGACGAAAAATACCCGGCGAAGAACCTGCAGTACTTCATCAACAACGCGAAGGAGCAGGGGCTGCGGCCGAAGGACGTCGATGCCACCGACAACTTCAACCGCAAGTTCGTCGAACTCTATGAAGCCTACGAGCAGCAATGCCAGCGCGAAGGCGTGGTCGACTTTCCGGAGCTGCTGTTGCGCTGCTATGAGCTGCTTGCGCACAATGCGCCGCTGCGCGCGCATTACCAGGCGCGCTTCAGGCACATCCTCGTCGACGAATTCCAGGACACCAACAAGCTGCAATACGCGTGGTTGAAGGTGCTGGCGGGCGAGCACAATGCGATCTTCGCGGTCGGCGACGACGACCAGTCGATCTACGCGTTCCGCGGCGCGAACGTCGGCAACATGCGCGACTTCGAACACGAGTTCAAGGTCCGCAATCTGATCAAGCTCGAGCAGAACTACCGCTCGCACGGCCATATTCTCGATGCGGCGAACCAGCTGATCGCGCACAACGCACGGCGCCTGGGCAAGAACCTGCGCACGGACGCGGGGCACGGCGAACCGGTGCGCGTCTACGAGGCGGCCACCGATACGCAGGAAGCGAGCTGGATCGTCGAGGAGATTCGCGCGCTGATCAACACGGGCCTGTCGCGCGGCGAGATCGCGGTGCTGTATCGAAGCAATGCGCAGTCGCGCGCGATCGAACACACGCTCGTCAACGTCGGCATTCCGTATCGCGTGTATGGCGGGCTGCGCTTTTTCGAGCGTCAGGAAGTGAAGCACGCGCTCGCGTATCTGCGCCTGATCGACAATCCAAACGACGATACGGCGTTTGCGCGTGTGGTGAACTTTCCCGTGCGCGGTATCGGCGCGCGTTCGATCGAACAGCTTGCGGACGCGGCGCGTCTCTATAACTGTTCGCTTGCGGCGGCGATTCCGTACGTGACCGGCAAGGCCGGCTCGAGCCTCGGCGCCTTCGCGACCCTGATCGCGAAAATGCGCGCGGAAACCCAGCAGATGAGCTTGCCGGAGACGGTCGAACACGTGGTGCGCGGCAGCGGTCTGGCCGATTTCTATCAGAACGAGCGCGAAGGGCAGGACCGTCTCGAGAACCTGCAGGAACTCGTCAACGCGGCGGCCGCGTTCGTTAGCGAAGAGGGCTACGGGCTCGATACACCCGCGCGCTCGATTCCGCTGCGCCCGGGCGCGACCGCCGCGCCTGAGATCGCAGTCGAAACGGACGATCCGGGCAGCGTCGTGCTCGATCCGGCGAGCCTCGCGGACCCCGCGCAAAATCCCGACACGATGACGCCGCTCGCGGGTTTCCTGTCGCACGCATCGCTCGAGGCCGGCGACAACCAGGCGCAAGCGGGCCAGGACGCCGTGCAGTTGATGACCGTCCACTCGGCGAAAGGCCTCGAATTTACGGCGGTGTTTATCACGGGTCTCGAAGAGGGGCTGTTCCCGCACGAAAACAGCGCCATGGAAACGGACGGGCTCGAGGAAGAACGGCGTCTGATGTATGTGGCGATCACGCGGGCCAAGGAGCGGCTTTATCTTTCCTTCGCGCAGAGCCGGATGCTGCACGGTCAGACGCGCTACAACATCCGCTCCCGGTTTTTCGACGAACTTCCGCAAGACACGCTAAAGTGGCTCACGCCGAAAGTCGAGGCCGGCTCACGCTGGGGCGGCCGTTCCGATAACGCGGGTTGGGGCCGCGACTGGTTCGGGCGCTCGAATCGCGAAGGCAGCGGCTACGAGCGCTACGACAGCGGCGTGTCCGCGGCCCCGCTACCGGCCTTCGCGAACGAGCAGCGCGCGGCTGAAACGGGCTTTCGCGTCGGGCAGCAGGTATTCCATACGAAGTTCGGCGAAGGCACGATTACCGCGCTCGAAGGCAGCGGTTCCGACGGCAAGGCACAGGTCAGGTTCAAACGGCACGGCGAGAAATGGCTGGCGCTCGCGGTCGCGAAACTACAGGCGGTGGAATGAGCGAAACGAAGGATGCAGGAACGAAGCAGGCAGTAGCGAAAGGGCCCCGGCCGCTGGCTGTGATGGCGGCGCTGCCCGAAGAGCTGGGCGACCTCGTCGCCGCGATGCGTGCCGAAGGCGATGTGCGCATCGTGACGCACGGGCAGCGCGACTATCACGTCGGCGCCGTGCACGGCGCACCGTGTGTCGTGACGCTGGCGCGCGTCGGCAAGGTGGCCGCTGCTGCAACGGCCAGCGCGCTGATCCACGCGTTCGATGTCGAAGCGGTCGTGTTCACGGGCGTGGCCGGTGGGGTCGGGCGCGACGTGCAGATCGGCGACATCGTCGTGGCGCACACGCTGATGCAGCATGACCTCGATGCGTCGCCTCTGTTTCCGCGCTTCGAAGTGCCGTTGCTCGGCGTCGCGCGATTTGCCGCCGATGCGGCGCTCGCCGAAGCGCTCGCCGTGGCGTGCGAAGCGTTCGTTACGCAGGAGGGCGGGGCGCTGGCCGATCGCTTCGGTACCGCGCGGCCGCGCGTGCATCGCGGTCTCGTGATCAGCGGCGATCAGTTTATTGCGAGCGCGGCGGCGGTCAACGCATTGCGCGCCGCGCTGCCCGATGCGCTCGCGGTCGAAATGGAAGGCGCGGCGATCGCGCAGGTCTGCTACGAATATGGCGTGCCGTGCGCGATCGTGCGCACGATTTCCGATACCGCGGATGTGCACGCGCCGGCGTCGTTCTCGACCTTTCTTGTCGAGATCGCCGGCACGTATTCGAGCGGGATTTTGCGGCGCTTTTTGCAGAGGCGCGGATAAGCGGCTTATCGTGGCGCCACGGGCGGCGCTGCGGCCGAAGCCTGCAGTGCATCGCGAATCTGCTGTAGCGCGGCCGGGTCTTCGATGGTCGGCAGGTCGCCCGGGTCGCGGCCTTCGGCGAGCGCTGCGATCGCGCGGCGCAAGAGCTTCCCCGAGCGCGTCTTGGGCAGCATCGCCACGATGTGCACGCGCGCCGGTCGCGCAATCGGCCCCAACTGACGGTCGACCGTCGCCGTCAGTTCCGCTTCGAGCTTCGCGCGCGCCTCGTCCGACGCGTAGCGATCCGCATCGCGCAGCACCGTGAACGCGAGCGCGGCCTGTCCCTTCAGCGGATCGTTCACGCCGACCACGGCAACCTCGGCCACCGCGTTGTGGCCCGACAGCGCTTCTTCGATTTCGCGCGTGCCGAGGCGATGGCCGGCGACGTTGATCACATCGTCGGTGCGGCCGAGGATCGTCACATAGCCGTTGTCGTCCTGCACGCCCCAGTCGAAGGTCGAGTAGACCGCTTCATCCGGCACGCTCGACCAGTAGGTGTCGATAAAGCGCGCGTCATTGCCCCATACGGTCGACATGCAGCCGGGCGGCAGCGGATACGCGAGCGTAATCACGCCTTTTTCGCCGGGCGCACACCGCTCGCCCGTCACCTCGTCGCGCAGTGTCACGTTGTAGCCGTACACGGGCACGCCCGGTGAGCCGAGTTTCGGCGTGAGCGCTTCGACGCCGCGCTGGATTGCGAGAATCGGCCAGCCGGTCTCCGTCTGCCAGTAGTTGTCGACCACGGGCTTGCCAAGCGACTCGGCGACCCATGCGGCAGTCGGCTCGTCGAGCGGCTCGCCTGCCAGAAAGAGCGCGCGCAGGCTCGACAGATCGGCGGCTTTCATCAGCGCCGGGTCCTGCTTCTTCAGCACGCGCAACGCGGTCGGCGCGGTGAACATCAGGTTGATCCTGTACTGCTCGACGAGGCGCCACCAGATGCCGCCGTCCGGGCGGATCGGCGTGCCTTCGTACATCACGGTCGTCAAACCCGCGATCAGCGGCGCATAGATGATGTAGCTGTGCCCGACCACCCAGCCGATATCGGACGCGGTGAACATCGTGTCGCCGGCGCGGCCTTCGAAGATGTATTCCATCGATGCCGCGAGCGCGACCGCATAGCCGCCGACATCGCGCTGCACGCCTTTCGGACGCCCGGTGGTGCCCGACGTGTAGAGCACATACGACGGCTCGTTCGATTCGAGCCATTCGCACGGCACGTGCGCGTCGAAGTGCTGCTCGCGTAGCGGCTCGTAGTCGAGCAGATACGGCGCGCTGAATTTTTCCGGCGCGAGCTGGCGGTCGATCATCAGCACATGCGGCGTCTTGTGCGCGGCGCGCGACAGCGCTTCGTCGATGAGCGGCGCGTAATCGATCACCTTGCCGCCGCGCGCGCCCGCATCGGCGGAGACGATCAGCACGGGCTTCGCATCGTCGATGCGGGCCGCGAGATTCGGCGCCGCGAAGCCGCCGAACACGACCGAATGAATCGCACCGAGCCGCGCGCATGCGAGCATCGCGAACGCGGCTTCCGGAATCATCGGCAGATAGATCAGCACGCGGTCGCCGCGCGCGACGCCGAGCGAACGCATGACCGCCGCCATGCGGTTCACTTCCGCGTGCAGTTCCGCGTATGTATAGCGGCGCTCGATACCCGTTTCCGTCGAGATATAGATGAGCGCCTGCTGCTGCGGACGATCGGCGAGATGACGGTCGACCGCGTTATGGCACAGGTTGGTGTGGCCGCCGCTGAACCAGCGCGCAAACGGCGGGTTCGAGCGGTCGAGCACGGTATCGAACGGCGTATGCCAGTGAATGCGCGCCGCTTCGTCGCGCCAGAATTCGTCGGGCGCTTCGATCGAACGGCGGTGGAATTCGCGGTAGCGGGTCATCGGCGGCGGTCCTTCGGGCGGGCGGGGCAAGGACAACGGGGTTCCGGCGAACAACGATGCAACCTGCGCAACGGCATGCCGAAGCGTATTGAGCACAGCATAGAGCAGGCATGAACGCTCGGACAACGCGGGTTCACCATGACGCCGCGCAGTGAGAACACAGGGAAGGAGTGTCTGAAATAACTGACATCCGCGCCGGAAACGCGCGAAATGTCAGTGATGTCTGTCACGGGTGGCCGCAATAAAAAGGGCGCCGACGATCAACCATCAACCATCCGGTCAAGCGTTCGCGCGCTTGCCTTCGATATTCGGCAGGAACACCGTAAGAATGCCGATCAGCGGCAGGAACGAGCAGACCTTGTACACATAATCGACGCTCGTTGCGTCCGCCAGCTGGCCGAGCACTGCGGCGCCGACGCCGCCGAGGCCGAACGCGAAGCCGAAGAAGAGCCCCGCGACCATGCCCACCTTGCCCGGAATCAGCTCCTGCGCGTAGACGAGAATTGCCGAGAACGCGGAGGCGAGCACGACGCCGATCACCACCGTCAGCACGCCGGTCCAGAACAGGTTCGCGTACGGCAGCAGCAGCGTGAAGGGCGCCACGCCGAGAATCGACACCCAGATCACGTATTTGCGGCCGATCCGGTCGCCGATCGGTCCGCCGATCACCGTCCCCGCCGCGACGGCCGCGAGGAAGACGAACAGATGGATCTGTGCCGCTTGCACGGTCAGGTGGAACTTGTCGATCAGATAGAACGTGAAGTAGCTGTTGATGCTCGCGAGATAGAAGTACTTCGAGAACACGAGCAGCACGAGCACGCTCATCGCGAAGGCGATCTTGCCGCGCGACAGCGTGGTGTGCGCGACGCCCGCGCGCGCCTTTTTCGCCGACGGGTGCTGCTTGTACCAGCGGCTCACCTGCGCGAGCACGACGATGCCGACCAGTGCCGCAACCGAGAACCACGCGATGCTGCGCTGGCCGTGCGGAATCACGATCAGCGCGGCGAGCAGCGGTCCGAGCGAGGTGCCCGCATTGCCGCCCACCTGGAACAGCGACTGCGCGAGGCCGTGGCGGCCGCCCGACGCCATGCGCGCGACACGCGACGACTCCGGGTGAAACACCGACGACCCGCAGCCGACGAGCGCCGCCGCGACAAGCAGGATGCCGAAGTTCGGCGCAACCGACATGAGCAGCAGACCGGCCAGCGTGAAGCCCATGCCGACCGGCAGCGAGTACGGCTTCGGATGCTTGTCGGTATAGATGCCGACGAGCGGCTGCAGCAACGACGCGGTGATCTGATATGTCAGCGTGATGAGGCCGATCTGTCCGAACGACAGCGCGAAGTTCGACTTCAGCATCGGATAGATCGCGAGGATCAACGACTGGATCATGTCGTTCATCAGATGCGAGAAGCTGATCGCGCCGAGGATCGCATAGACGGTTTGCGGCACCTTGGCGGCGCTGGCCGCGGCGGGCGTGGATGCGCCGCCAGCCTGGGCGCCGGCGAGGGCGCGTTTGTCGAGGCTCGTTTCCATGGGTGGCTTGAGTTGGGGTGGATCGAACGGCCTTCGCAGAGCGGCGATGCCGCTGCAATGCAGACGAAGGATCGTATGCGACGGATTGTAATGTGGCTTGAGTCAGTTGTCCTGCCAAGATTTGTCGCGAATCGGACACGGCTGTGGACACGAGTGCGAGACGGATCAGACACGGATCGGACACGGATCGGACACGGATCGGACACGGATCGGACACGGATCGGACGCATTTTGGACACAAAATTGACACTAACTTGACACGATGGCGACGCCAAAAAGCCCCCCGACCGGCGGCCGACTGCGCGTTAGCCGGGGCTGACCGCCGGATTTTGGCTGTGTATAACACCGCTCGCGCGGCCCACGAGGCGGCGCACAGGTGCGACAGCGGGAACGGGCGCAGCGGCAGGCAAGGGATCTAAAGGCCGCCGCCGCTATTGCCGTCAACCTGTCATGATTGAAAGGCCGCCGGAGCCGACCGTTCCGGCGGTTCGATACGGGGGAACAACGATGAAAACAGTTGCGCTGGGGAATCCGCGTGCCGGGTTGTCGGTGAAGGCGACGTTGCGGCTCGCGTTTGCCGTGTTGCTGGTCGGCACACTCGCCATCGGCATATTCGCGCTGACGCAGATCAGCCGGCTGAACGGTTCGACGCAATCGATCTACGAGCAGGGCTATATCGCGAACCGCGCGGCCGAGGAAGCACGCGGCGAAATGCTGCGCGCGAGCCGCGCGCAAAAAATGCTGCTCACGGCGACCACGGCGAAAGAGCGCGAAGAACTCGGCACGGATGTCGACAAGGGGCTCGGCGCGCTGAACGCGCAGTTGAACACGCTCGGCCAGTACGTGAGCACGGCCGAAGCAGCCGCCCAGCAGAAGAAATTCGCCGCGGCGATCGCCGCGTGGAGCGCGCATCTGCGCGACTTCGTGAAGCTCGTGCAGGCGCAACCGCTCGATCTGTCGCAGATGAACTGGCAGGTCGGCATGCAGGATGTGTCGCTGCTCGTCGAAACGGGCAAGCTCGAAAAACTGGTCGACGGACTCGTCGCGCAGCAGGGCACGGCCGCGAAGGCGACCATCGATGCGTCCACGTTTATCTTCCGCTCGTCGTTCGTGATGATCGCGGCCGCGACGCTCGCGCTGATCGTGCTCGCGTTGGTCATCAGCGAGTGGGTCGTGCGGCGTCTTGCGCGGCAGCTCGGCGGCGAGCCCGTGTACGCGAAGGAAATCGCGTCGCGCATTGCCGCGGGCGATCTATCGAATGCGATTGCGCTGAAAAAGCGCGACACGTCGAGCATGCTGTCCGCGCTCTCCGATATGCAAAGCGGCCTGTCGACGACGGTCGCCGATATCGCCGCGAGCGCCGAGGCGATCGCTTCCGCATCGAGCGAGATATCGACGGGCAATCTCGACCTGTCGCAGCGCACCGAGCAGCAGGCGATGGCGCTCGAGCGCACCGCGAGCAGCATGGAGCAGCTGACCTCGACGGTGCGGCAGAACGCCGACAACGCGAAGCAGGCGCGCACGCTGGCCGACAACGCATCGTCGATTGCCGAGCAGGGCGGCGACGTGGTCGGCCGCGTGGTCACGACGATGAACGAAATCAACGACAGCGCGAAGAGTATTGGCGACATCATCGGCGTGATCGAGGGCATCGCGTTCCAGACCAACATCCTCGCGCTGAATGCCGCGGTCGAAGCTGCGCGGGCGGGCGAGGAAGGCCGCGGCTTCTCGGTCGTCGCCGGCGAAGTGCGCAATCTCGCGCAGCGCAGCGCGTCGGCCGCGAAGGAGATCAAGGGGCTGATCGGCGCGTCGGTCGAGCGCGCGAGCAACGGCTCGCAACTCGCGCAGGACGCGGGGCAGACGATGGATGAAGTCGTCAAGGCCGTGAAGCGCGTGACCGACATCATGGGCGAGATTTCCGCCGCGTCGGCCGAGCAGAGTTCGGGTATCGAAGAGATCAATCTCGCGGTATCGCAGATGGACGCGGGCACGCAGCAGAACGCGGCGCTCGTCGAACAGGCGACGGCGGCCGCGCAGTCGCTCGACGATCAGGCGCGTGCGTTAAAGGAGATGGTGGGCCGGTTCCGGCTGCGTTAGCCGCGCGTGTCAGGGTCTTGGCAGCGCGTCGACGCGCCGCGCCCAGGCCGGCGTCGCGGCCGCGTAGAACGCGTCGAGCGAAGCCAGCGCGCCGGCATCGAGTGCCAGCCCCAGGTGACGCGCCGCCGCATGCAGCGCGTCGAGCGGCCGGCTCGCATCGAGCGCTTGCGCGCCGGTCTGCTTGCTGAGCTTCTCGCCCGCCTCGTTGACGACGACGGGCACATGCAGATACGACGGCGTCGGCGCCCGCAGGCACCGTTGCAGATAAATCTGCCGCGCGGTCGAATCGAGCAGATCCGCGCCGCGCACGACGTGCGTGATGCCGGCATCGGCATCGTCGACCACCACCGCGAGTTGATACGCCCACTGGCCGTCCGCGCGATACAGCACGAAGTCGCCCACCTCCGTCGCGAGATTCTGGCTTTGCGGCCCTTGCCAGCGGTCGTCGAAGCGGATCACGCCGGGTTCGTGCGCGGCGCTATCCGGCACGCGCAATCGCCATGCGCGCGGCGCCTTGCCGTGCAGACCGTCGCGGCAGGTGCCCGGATACGCGAGTGTCGTGTGCCGCGCATGGGCGCGCACGAGCGAATCGGCGATTTCCTTTCTTGTGCAGCCGCACGGGTAGACGAGGCCGGAGGTGGCCTGCAACTGCGCGAATGCGCGCTCGTAGTGCGCCGTGCGGCGGCTTTGCCAGACCGGCGGTTCGTCGGCGCGCATGCCGAAGCGTTCGAGCGCCGCGAGGATAGCTTCCGCTGCGCCCGGTACGGTGCGCGGGCCGTCGATATCGTCGATGCGCACGAGCCAGCGGCCGCCGTGCGCGCGCGCATCGAGCCAGCTGGCAAGCGCGCTGACGAGCGAGCCGAAATGCAGCGGCCCGGTAGGAGAGGGGGCGAAGCGTCCGCGGTAGGTCATCGCCGGGCGGATGCGGCGCCGCACATCGTGCCGGATCGCATCAGGTCGTAACGCATTGCCGCGAGCGCAGGGTCGTGAACGCGACGCCGCGCATCAGGCGGCGCGCGCGCCGTCGCGCTGCGGATGACACGCCGCGCAGGTTTTGCCCGGCACATAGAGCGGCGAGCGCTGCCCTTCGGGCGTGACCACCGCGCGGCAGCCGAAGCATTGCACGGTCGCCGTGGGCGCGAGACTCGGGTCGAGCGCGGTGCGGTAATCGAAGACGAAGCACTCGCCGTGGTAATGCGCGCCGCCCACTTCCTCGAAGTACTTCAGAATGCCGCCTTCGAGCTGATAGACGTGGTCGATGCCGACGTCCTTCATATGGATCGCGGCCTTCTCGCAGCGAATGCCGCCGGTGCAGAACGACACGACCGTCTTGCCTTCGAGGTCCGCGCGATGCTGTTCGATCACCTCCGGAAACTCGCTGAATTTCGTGATGCGATAGTCGAGCGCCCGATCGAACGTGCCGACGTCGACTTCGAATGCATTGCGCGTATCGAGCATCACGACCGGACGGCCTGAGTCGTCGTGGCCGCGATCGAGCCAGCCCTTCAGCGTGCGGGCATCGACCGACGGCGCGCGGCCGAGCTCCGGCTGGATCGCCGGCTTTTTCATCGTAATGATTTCGCGCTTGAGCTTGACGAGCATGCGGCGAAACGGCTGCGTGTCCGACACGCTTTCCTTGAACTGCAGGCTCGCGAACTTGCCTTCGAAGAGCGGATCGTGGCGGATGTAGTCGATAAACGCGCGCACGTTGTCGTGCGTGCCCGCGATAAACAGATTGATGCCTTCCGGCGCGAGCAGGATCGTGCCGCGCAGGCTCAGCGCATTGCAGCGTTCGGTGACGAGCGGACGCCACATTGCGGCCGCATCGAGCGTGACGAACTGGTAGGCGGAAAGATTGAGAATGCTCATGGTTGATTCAAAGGGCTGGCTATCCAGGGCACGGCCAACCCGCAACAGGCAAACCCGTATTATCCCTCATCCCGCGCAGGGGCCGGCAGCCATCGGTGCCCTGATCCGGCGCCCCGTCATCGGACCGCCATTGACGGGCCATTTGGCCTATAACGAACGGCCTATTGCGCAGGGGCGCGAGTTACAATACCGCCCATGTCAGATCCCCGCTTCGTCCATCTTCGCGTCCACTCCGAGTTCTCGATCGCCGACGGCATCGTGCGTCTCGACGACGTGGTCGCCGCCGCGGCAAAAGACGGTCAGGGCGCGCTTGCGCTCACCGACCTCGGCAACGCATTCGGTCTCGTCCGTTTCTACAAGGAAGCGCGCGGCAAAGGGGTCAAACCCATTGCCGGCTGCGATGTCTGGATCACGAATCCGGCCGACCGCGACAAGCCGTCGCGGCTCCTGCTGCTCGTGAAGGACCGGCGCGGTTATCTGAACCTCTGCGAATTGCTGACGAAGGCGTGGCTCACGAACCAGTATCGCGGCCGCGCGGAAGTCGAGGCCGACTGGCTCGAGGGCGGCCTCGCCGACGGGCTGCTCGCGCTGTCGGGCGCGCAGCAGGGCGACATCGGCACCGCGTTCGCGGCCGGCAACGACGAAGCGGCCCGACGTCATGCCGAGCGCTGGGCGCGCATCTTTCCGAACGGGTTCTATATCGAGCTGCAACGTTGCGGGCAGCCGGGCGGCGAAGCGTATGTGCAGCAGGCGGTCGCGCTCGCGGCCGCGCTGAAGCTGCCCGTCGTCGCGACGCATCCGCTGCAGTTCATGACGCCCGACGATTTCACCGCGCACGAAGCGCGCGTGTGCATCTCGGAAGGCGACATTCTCGCGAATCCGCGACGCCCGAAGCGCTTCACGACCGACCAGCACTTTCACACGCAGGATGAAATGGCCGCGCTCTTCGCGGACATTCCGTCCGCGCTCGCGAACACGGTGCAGATCGCGAAGCGCTGCAACCTGACGCTCGAACTCGGCAAGCCGAAGCTGCCGCTGTTCCCGACACCCGACGGCATGTCGCTCGACGACTACCTCGTCCAGCTGTCGAAGGAAGGGCTCGAAAAGCGGCTCGAGCAGCTGTATCCGGACGAGGCCGCGCGCGCCGCGCAGCGCGACACGTACTATCAGCGCCTCGATTTCGAATGCGGCACGATCACGAAGATGGGCTTTCCGGGCTACTTCCTGATCGTCGCGGACTTCATCAACTGGGCGAAGAACAACGGCGTGCCGGTGGGCCCGGGCCGCGGCTCCGGCGCGGGCTCGCTGGTCGCGTACGCGCTCGGCATTACCGACCTCGATCCGCTGCGCTACAACCTGCTGTTCGAGCGCTTCCTGAATCCGGAACGCGTATCGATGCCCGACTTCGATATCGACTTCTGCCAGGAGGGGCGCGACCGCGTCATTCAATATGTGAAGGGCAAGTACGGCGCCGACGCGGTGTCGCAAATCGCCACGTTCGGCACGATGGCGGCGAAGGCCGCGGTACGCGATATCGGCCGCGTGCTCGATCTCGGCTATACGTTTACCGACGGCATCGCGAAGCTGATTCCGTTCAAGCCCGGCAAGCATGTGACGATTGCCGACGCGATGAAGGAAGAGCCGCTATTGCAGGAGCGCTTCGACAACGAAGACGAAGTGCATCAGCTGCTCGAACTCGCGCAACGCGTCGAGGGGTTGACGCGTAACGTCGGCATGCACGCGGGCGGCGTGCTGATCGCGCCCGGCAAGCTCACCGATTTTTGCCCGCTCTACACACAAGGCGACGAAAGCGGTGTGGTGAGCCAGTACGACAAGGACGACGTCGAAGCGGTCGGCCTCGTCAAGTTCGACTTTCTGGGCCTGACCACGCTGACCATTCTCGACTGGGCCGAGCGCTATATCCGCCGGCTCGATCCGTCGAAGGAAAACTGGTCGCTCGCGCAAGTGCCGCTCGACGATCCCGCTTCGTTCTCGATCCTGAAGAAGGCGAACACGGTGGCCGTGTTCCAGTTGGAAAGCCGCGGCATGCAAGGCATGCTGAAAGACGCGCAGCCGGACCGCTTCGAGGACATCATCGCGCTCGTCGCGTTGTACCGCCCGGGTCCGATGGACCTGATTCCGAGCTTCTGCGCGCGTAAGCACGGCCGCGAAACGGTCGAGTATCCGGACCCGCGCGTCGAACCTGTTCTGAAAGAGACCTACGGCATCATGGTCTATCAGGAGCAGGTGATGCAGATGGCGCAGATCATCGGCGGCTATTCGCTGGGCGGCGCCGATCTGCTGCGCCGCGCGATGGGCAAGAAAAAGCCCGAGGAAATGGCGACGCACCGCGAGATCTTCGCCGAGGGCGCCGCGAAGAACGGCCTCACGCGCGCGAAGGCCGATGAAACCTTCGACCTGATGGAGAAGTTCGCGGGCTACGGCTTCAACAAGTCGCATGCGGCCGCGTACGCGTTGCTCGCCTATCACACGGCGTGGCTCAAGGCGCACCATCCGGCCGAATTCATGGCGGCCAACATGTCGCTCGCGATGGACGATACGGACAAGGTGAAAATCCTGTTCGAAGATTGCCTCGCGAACAAAATGGCGGTGCTGCCGCCCGACATCAATCTGTCCGCCTACCGTTTCGAGCCGGTCGCCGAAGCCGACGGCAAGCGCTCGCGCACGATCCGCTACGGGCTGGGCGCGATCAAGGGCAGCGGCCAGAATGCGATCGAAGAGATCCTGCGTGCGCGCGAGGAAAGCCCGTTTACCGATCTGTTCGATTTCTGCGCGCGGATCGATCGTCGCGTCGTGAATCGCCGCACGATCGAAGCGCTGATTCGCGCTGGCGCGTTCGACACGCTGCATGCGAATCGCGCGCAACTGCTCGCCTCGGTGACGCTCGCGATGGAAGCGGCCGATCAGGCGAGCGCGAATGCGATGCAGGCCGGCCTCTTCGATATGGGCGACGATTCGCCGTCGCAGGGCCACGAACTCGTCGACGAGCCGGTGTGGTCCGACAAGCGGCGTCTGCAGGAAGAAAAGAGCGCGCTCGGCTTTTATCTCTCCGGGCATCTGTTCGACGCATACAAGGACGAGGTGCGCCGCTTCGTGCGCCAGAAGATCGGCGAGCTCAAGGAAGGGCGCGACAAGCTCGTCGCCGGCGTGATCTCGTCGTTGCGCACGCAGATGACCCAGCGCGGCAAGATGCTGATCGCGCTGCTCGACGACGGCACGGGCCAGTGCGAAGTAACGATCTTCAACGAGCAGTTCGAAGCGAACAAGCAGCTCTTCAAGGAAGACGAGCTGCTCGTCGTGCAGGGGCAGGCGCGCAACGACGCGTTTACGGGCGGCATTCGTTTCACTGTCGACACGCCGATGGATCTCGGCCGCGCGCGCAGCCGTTACGCGCAAGCGGTGAAGGTGCAGATGAACGGCAACGCGGATGCGCACGCGTTGCGGCGCGTGCTCGAAGCGTACAGCGCGGCGGCCGATGCGGCGCCGGGCACCGGTGACGAGCAGGCCTCCGCTTCTTCTGCTGCGCGCGGGCGCGGCGCAAACGGCGGTGGCCGCGCGCATGGTAACGGCGGTGGTAACGGTGGCGGCAATGGCTACGGCGGCTACGACAATGGCCGCGGCGGCCAACGTGCGTCAGCGCCGGTGCCGAATGGCCTCGCGGTGCAGATCGTCTATCGCAGCGAGCATGCGGAAGGCGAGGTGCGCCTCGGCGATGCGTGGCGCGTGAAGCCGACCGACGAATTGCTCGCCGCGCTGCGCGGCGAATTCGCCGATAGCTCGATCGAAATCGTCTATTGAAGTGCTCGCGTGCACGCGCGGGTGGCGCGAGACGGGTCGCGGCGCGTCTTGCTAGCCGCGCGGCGCTTGCGCATCGAGATGCGCAAGCTTCAGGAACCGGTAGTACACCGTTTCGGCATTGGACACCGCGATCATGAATCCGGCGCGGCCGTCGAGAAAGCCGAGACGCAGCACGTAGGTCCGCACGAACGCCCACGCGCCGCGCGCGAGCGCCTTGCCGAAGCTGGCGCGCTGGCCAGCCGCATGCCGCTGCTTCGCGCCCGCCGTCGAATACGCGTCGAGCTTGCGCAGCACCATTTCGAAGTCTTCATACGAGTAGTGCAGCAGCTTGCCCTTGAGGCGCTCGACCGGCGTGTCGAACACGAGCCGCTCGTGCACGAGGTCGTCGGAGAAACGCGCGGCGCTGCGCCTGAAAAGGCGCGGAATCCAGTCCGGATACCAGCCGCAGTGACGGATCCAGGCGCCGCAAAACGACGACAGCCGGTCAATCGCATAAACGTCCGCGCGCGGCGCGGCGAGCGCGGCCGCAATCGACACCGCCAGTTCCGGCGTGACGACTTCGTCGGCATCGATCGACAGAACCCAGGTGGTCGCGAGCGCATCGAGCGCGCGGTTTTTTTGCGGGCCGAAACCGGGCCAGTCGGTGTCGATCACGACGCGTGCGCCGTGTGCCTGCGCGATCTCGACGGTCGCATCGGTGCTGCCGCCGTCGATCACGACGATCTCGTCGGCGAACGCAACCGACTGCAAGCATTGCGCAAGCCGCGCAGCGGCATTTTTTGTAATGATCGCGACACCGAGAGTGGGTTCGTTCATGCGTGATGGCGGCGTTGGGCGTTCTGGGTCGCAGGGTCGCGCAAGTATACAATGCTGTTTTCATTTGCCGGCCGGCGAACGCACCGCATTTGCGGTGTCGCGTACGCGCAATATGCGCAGCAAGGCCATGGTCGAGCCATGCGCCGGTCCGCTAATCCTGAGGAAGTCTTGAGCGAAAAGCCCACGTTAAGCAAACCGATCGGATCCGGTCAGGCGTCGTCCGCCATGATCGTATGGCGCAAGCTCTGGCCTTACCTGAAGCCGCTCTTCTGGGTCGTCGTCGGGGCGATCGCCGCGATGGCCGCGAGCGCCGCCACCGATGCCGCGATTCCCGCGCTGCTCAAACCGCTGCTCGATCATGGTTTCGGCGCGCACGGCAGCGACCGCGCGAAATGGTTCGTGCCGATGGCGGTGATCGGGCTCGCGCTCGTGCGCAGCACGTCGCAATACGCATCCGGCTATCTGCTCGCGTATGTGTCGAACCGGGTGCTGCTCGACCTGCGGCTCAAGATGTTCGACCGCATGATTCACACCAGTGTCGCGTTCTTTCAGCGCGAGACGGCGAGCACGGTGATCAACGCGATCGTGTTCGAGGTCAACCAGATTCTGAACGTGCTGCTGGGCGTGCTCGTCACGCTCGTGCGCGATTCGCTGACTGTGCTGTTCCTGCTCGCCTACCTGTTCTATCTGAACTGGCGGTTGACGCTGATCGTCGCGGTGTTGCTGCCGACCATCGGCTGGCTCGTCGGCAAGATCAACCGGCGCCTGCGGCGCCTGAACCGCGAGCATCAGCTGCTCACCAACGAGCTGTCGTACATCGTCGAAGAAACGGTCGGCGGCTATAAGGTCGTGAAGGTGCACAACGGCGAGCAGTACGAGATGGACCGCTTCTCGGCAATGAGCAAGCGTCTGCGCGGCTATTCGATGCGGATGCAGGTGTCGGGGGGGCTCGCGCAGCCGCTTACGCAGTTCCTCGCGTCGATCGCGCTGGCAGTCGTGGTGACGATTGCCGTGGTGCAATCGACGGCCGACCAGACGACGGTCGGCGGCTTTGTCGCGTTCGTCACGTCGATGCTGCTGATCATCTCGCCGCTCAAGCATCTGATGGACGTCAATCAGCCGCTGCAGCGCGGCATGACCGCCGCGGAGCTGATTTTCGGGCTGATCGACGAGCCGCCCGAGCCGGCCGGCGGCGGTCTGCCGCTCGACCGCGCGAGCGGCGAGGTCGAGTTCCGCGACGTGTCGTTCGCATATGGCACGAGCGGGCCGATGCAGCGTCAGACGCTCGAGCAGGTGTCGTTCAAGGTCGCGCCCGGCGAGATGGTCGCGCTCGCGGGGCCGTCGGGCAGCGGCAAGACCACGCTCGTGAACCTGCTGCCGCGCTTTTTCGATCCGTCGAACGGCGAGATTCTCGTCGATGGCGTGGCGCTGCCCGAATACGGCATTCACGCGCTGCGCAGCCAGATCGCGATGGTGAGCCAGGATGTCGTGCTGTTCAACGACACGATCGCAAGCAACGTCGCCTACGGGCAGACGCCCGATCGCGAGCGCGTCGTGTCGGCGCTGCGCGCCGCGAACCTGTGGGATACGGTCGAAGCGATGGCGAACGGCATCGATACGCTGGTCGGCGACAACGGCATGATGCTCTCGGGCGGCCAGCGCCAGCGCCTTGCGATTGCGCGCGCGATTTACAAGGACGCGCCGATCCTGATTCTCGACGAAGCGACCTCGGCGCTCGATTCCGAATCGGAGCGCCATGTGCAGGCGGCGCTCGAAACGCTGATGAAAGGCCGCACGACGCTCGTGATCGCACACCGGCTGTCGACGATCGAGCGCGCGGACCGCATTCTCGTGATGGAGGCGGGGCGCATCGTCGAACGCGGCACGCATCGCGAACTGCTGATGCAAAACGGGCTCTATGCTCATCTGCATCGGATCCAGTTCCAGCAGAACGCCGCGTGACCATGAAAATCGGTATCTCCAGTAACGCGCTGAAACATAGCGGCGGGCTCGAGCGTTACGCGATGGATCTGGTGCGCGGTTTCGTCGCGGCGGGTGTGACGCCGGAGTTTTTTGCGCGCCGCTTCGACCCGTCGTTGCCGGAAGCCGCGATGGTCCACGCGCATCGGATCAACGTGTCGCTGCTGCCGGGCAAGTGGCGCGACGGCTGGTTTTCGCGTGCCTTGCGCGCGGCGCGGCGCAAAGCCGGCGTCGATGTGCTGATCGGCGTCAATCGCGTCGACTCGTCGGAAATCGCGATTTGCGGCGGCACGCACCTGGGCTTTCTGCGCGCGACGGGGCGACGGCACAAAGGCTCCGACATCCGGCAGATCGCGCTCGAGCGCAGCCAGTACGACCATTCGAAACTGATCGTCGCGCACTCGCCGTTGATGCGTGACGAACTGCGCGAACTGTATGGCGTTGCCGATGCGAAGATCGACGTGATGTATCCGCCGGTCGATGACGCGCGCTTCTCGCCGGTCGGCGCGGCTGAGCGCGCGGCGTTGCGCCAGCGGTTCGGCTTTGCCGATCACGAGATCGTGCTGCTGTTTCCGTCGAGCAGTCACGAACGCAAGGGCTTGCCGCTGATCGAGGCCGCACTGCGCGAACTCGACGCGCCTTTCGTGCTGGCCGTTGCCGGGCGCCCCCCTGAGCGCGTAGACGCGCGCGTGCGCCATCTCGGCTACGCGAAAAATATCGAAGACTGCTACCGCGCCGCGGATTTCACGATTCTCGCGTCGAAGTACGAGCCGTTCGGCCTTGTCGGCATCGAATCGGTGATGTGCGGCACGCCGGTTATCTTCCCGACCACGCTCGGCTGTTGCGCGGCGATCGCGCCGCACGCGAAACACACATTCGAACCGAACGACGCGGCCGACCTGCGCGCGACGCTCGAGCGGATCGCACAGCAGCGTGCGCAAGCGGGCGCTGGGAGTTCGGCCCCGGCCGCCGATGTGGCGCGCGGTGGCGTGCTTTACGACACGCGCATCGCGAGCCATGTCGATGCGCTGCTGCGCGCCGCGCAGCGCATCGTCGAGCACCGCTGATTCGCGCTGATTTCCGCCGCTTCGCGAGACTTTCCGCCGCTTTTTCCACCGCTTTTTGCCACCGCTTCTTCCTCCAGGCGAGACGGCGTCGGCGCTCGTTTCGAGCCCCTGCCCAAGTCGGGGATCGCGCAGGCCGCATGTTATGATCGGTCGTTCGTGTTTCGGCCTTGTTCCGGTTTGTCGTGCCGGCGAATTCGACGCTACGTTGCATGTTGTTTCGCAAGTTCCGTCGCGCTTATTTCGTCAGGCTTAACTCGTCATGCCGTCGCGCTAACGGACCGGCCGAACTTCGAATTCCGCTGTAAAAATGTGCCGACTTTTTGGGTTATACCCGGTCGCATGGCGCGTGAAGCGACCGTTCAGAATGAACCGCTGAAGAAGTAAGCAGGGGAATGCGGCTTCTTGCCGGATAACGGCGTACAGCAAGATGACAGGCGGGATGAACTCGCCGATACCCCGATGAGTCGACTAGCTGGACGTATCCGAATTTTTGCACGCGCGCTGCCGCGGCTCCTCGCGAAGCCGCTGCGCCGCAGACCGTTGCGTCCGCAACGGATTCTGATCGCACATCATCTATTGCTCGGCGACACGTTGCTGCTCGCGCCGCTGCTCGCGAAACTGCGCGCGCAATACCGCGACGCGGAAATCGTGCTCGCGTGCCCGAAGGCGATCGTGCCGCTCTATGCGGGACGGCCGTATGACGTGACCGCGTTGCCGTTCGATCCGCGCGATCTCGACAGCGTGCGCAACGTGCTTCGATCGGGCCCGTACGATCTCGGCATCGTGGCCGGAGACAACCGGCATAGCTGGCTCGCGCTTGCCGCCGATTGCCGCTGGATCGTCGCGCATGCGCACGATGTGCCTGCATGGAAAAACTGGCCCGTCAACGAAGCCGTGCCCTACCCGGACGCACCGGCCGCGTGGGCGGACCTGGCGGCCGACCTCGTCCCGGGCGACGAGCCGCAAGCCTATCGTCCGGACGATTGGCCGGCGCCGCCGCATGTCGAACTGCCTCATGCCGATCTGCTCGCGCGGCCGTATGTCGTGCTGCATCCGGGCGCGAGCACCGCGGTCAAGCGCTGGCCCGATGCGCGCTGGCTCGAGGTCGCACAGTTCGTCGAAGCGCTTGGGCTTATGCCGGTATGGAGCGGCGGGCCCGGCGAAGTCGAACTGATTCGCACGATCGACCCCGATCCGCGTCATCCGAATCTCGCGGGCAAGCTGGGACTCGGCGAACTGTGGCATCTCTTTGCCGGCGCGAAAGCGATTGTTTGCCCCGATACAGGCGTCGCGCATCTGGGGCGGCTGATCGGCGTGCCGACCATCGCGCTGTTCGGTCCCGGCAATGCATCGATTCACGGCGCCGGCCGATACTGGCGCAATGTGCCGTTCGTCGCGATCACGATCGCCGACATGCCGTGCCGCGATGAACCGTATATTTTTCGCCGCAGGGTCGAGTGGGTCCGGCGTTGCGATCGCAACGCGGCCACCTGTGTCGCGTGGCGTGGCGACCACGCTGACTGTATGGGCCGGCTGTCCGTCGCCGCGGTGTGCGACGCGCTGCAAAATGTTCTGGTGAAGCTGCAATGAGCCTGATCGCGGCGCGCGTCGAGCGCGCACTCTGGATCGCATGCCCGGTGCTTCTGTTCGTCGTGATGTTCGCGCACATGACGGCGATCGTTTACATCGCGCTAGTCGTGCTGGCGGTCGGCACGCTGGCCGCCGCATGGTCCGCGTTCCGTACGGGCGGCGTACGGCATCTGAAGTGGCCGCTTGCGCTGCCGATCGCCGCATGGGCCGCGTGGACGCTTGCGTCCATCGGCTGGTCGTTTGCGCCGTCGGTGAGCCTGCACGCGTGGTTCGACGAAGTGTTCTATCCGCTCGTCGCATTCTGGGCGTTCTGGGTGCTCGGCAAGAAGACCGCGCACCCCGAGCGGCTCGTGTTCGTCGCGTGGCTCGCCTGCGCGGTGCTCGTGCTGACGAGCATCGTCTACTGGGGCCGTCTGCAGCCGCCGACGGCCGATACCTTTCTGTTGCACTACTACGCGCGCGTCGGCCACACAAGCACGCTCGCGATCTTCGCGCTCACGCTGTTTGCCGGCACGCTGCTGGCGCGGCCGCGCTGGCGCGCGGTGGGCGCGCTTGGCATCGTGCTGTGCCTCTTCATCGGTCTCGCGACCTTGAACCGCTTCTTCTGGCCCGCGGTCGCGGTGACGCTTGCGATCGCGTTCTATCCGCTCTATCGCCGGCATCTGGTGCTGGCCGCGGTGTCGCTCGTGATCGTCGCGGTTGCGGGGCTCGGCACGCTCGAACTCAGTTCGCGTCTCAGAATCGGTGAGGCGATGGTGCAGGCGCCGCGCAACGCGCTCACGATCGACGGCCACGCGATCTACCTGCCGCAAGCGCTATCGGGCATCGACGACACGATGGCCGGCGACACGCGGCCGCGCTTGTGGGCGTTCTATACGTCGGCGGCGAAGTCGCATGAGTGGCTGGGCATCGGTTTCGGCAAACCGCTGCCGGGCCTCGCGTATCACAGCGTCATGCCCGATGCGTTGCTGAAGTTCGAGCCCGTGGCGCTCACGCATGCGCACAATCTGTTTCTCAATACGTGGCTGCAAACCGGCGTGATCGGGGTGGCGCTGCAAATCGTGCTCTTCGCGGCCTTGATCGCGCGCTTCTGGCAGTTGCGGCGTGTGAACCTGTGGTTATGCACGGCTGGCGTCGCACTCGTCGTTGGTATGATTACAAAAAACATAACCGACGATTTCATGTGGCAGACGACCATGCTCGCGTTCTGGTCGTTCGCAGGCCTGATGCTCGGCTGCGGCGAACGGCAGCGCGACGGGCGTGGGCATAGGCCGCGGGCATTGCGCGACACCGGCTGACCTGTCCGCGGTACGACCGCGCAGGCTGCGGGTCATACACGGGATAGGTGTGACAGGATGGTTGACGACTATAACGACAGGACGCCGGTCCCCGGCCGTGCCGATGCCGCATCCCATGCGCGCCAGCGGCCACTTCGGATCCTTTTTCATATCAACGACTTCGGCAAAGGCGGGACGGAGACGTCGCTGTTGTCGTGGCTCAATGTGCTCGACCGGCGGCTTTTCGCGCCGAGTGTGTCGGTCGGCTATCCGACCGATGAACTCGCGTTCTGGCGCGCGAAATCGATTCCGCACGACGTGCCGGTGCACGTGCTCGCGCCGTCGAAATGGATGCATGCACTGCATAACACCGCGCGGCTGCGTAAGATGCGCCCGGCCGAAAAGCTCGTGCACAAGGTGGTCAAGTACGGCGCGGTGAGGCCGCTCGCCGCGCGGCGCTTTCGCGAGCTGGTGCGCGAGCACGACGTCATCTGCGATTTCGATTTTTCCTTGCGCCACCTCGCGGGGCACGGCGGTGTGCCGTGGTTCGGCGTCAGCCATTTCAGCCTTGCGACGCGCCTTGGCAACAAGAGCGCGCGCTACCTCGAGCGGCGCGTCAGACAGTACCGCCGTTATGCGGCGATCGCGGTGCTGACGCCCGATATGGAGCGCGAAGCGCGGCAACTATTCGGCGCGTATCCGTTGCGGATCGCCGAATTGCCGAACGTGATCGACATCGAGGCGATTCGCCGCGAAGCGCGCGCGCCGATCGACGACCGGCCGGCCGCGCCCTATATCGCGTCGGTCGCGCGTCTCGACGAAGGACAGAAGGATCACGCGACCTTGCTGCGCGCGTACGCGCTGCTGCGCGAGCGCGGACATGTCGCGGCGGACCTCGCGCTGTTCGGCGAAGGCCCCGACCGTGGCGTGCTCGAGCAACTCGCGCACGAACTCGGCATTGCGGCGCATGTTCACTTCATGGGTTTTCGCTCGAACCCGTTTCCGTATATCCGGCAAGCGGAAATGCTCGTGCTGAGCAGCCGCTACGAAGGGTTGCCGATGGTGTTGCGCGAAGCGATGGCGATCGGCACGCCGGTGCTGTCCACCGATTGTCCGACCGGACCGCGCGATCTGCTCGACGGCGGGCGCGCCGGCCTGCTCGCGCCAATGGGCGATGCGGCGGCGCTCGCGTATCAAATGCAGCGTCTTCTGACCGACCGCGCGCTGCGCGAGACGCTGATCGCGAATGGCCTCGCGAAAGCGGACACGTTCGCGCCGAAAGAGGCCAACAGCCGGATGCTGACGCTCGCGCGGATGCTTTCGACCGAACGCGAAAGGGCAACCGCCCGCGAAGCGTAACAAGCTCGCACGAGTGACACGCTCGGGCGCCTGCCTACACACCGCTCGTCACGAGCGATAACACCGACAGATCGGGATGCGTGCCGTCGATAATGCCGCGGCCGACGTTGACGGCTTCGTCGAACGCGTCTCGCGCTGTCGCGAACGCGTCGTCGCCGTCCGCATGAAACGGCACGGTATGGCCGGGCAGCGCGACCTTCGCGCCGGGATGGCAAACGTAGCCGATGTACGTATAGCGCGCGGGCTTGCGCTCGTCGGTCGACGCAAAGGCCGTGGTGTTCGCGAGGTCCGCAGTGTGTTTGAGGCGCGTCGATACGTGAATCTCGAACCCTTCGTACTCGACCGCTTCATGGTCGACCGTTTGCGAGCTGACGTTATCATCGGACATGGTGGCCTCGCTACGAGCGTGATGGTGTGCAGCGGTGCTGCCAGCGAGTGCGGTCAATGCCGATGCCGCATCCGTTCCCACAGGTGGCGGCGATCGAAGCGGCCTTCTGTGCGGCCGGCCGTTTTGCCGCGATGGGTTTCGCGCCTCAATTGATGTGTGAGAAGAATTGCCGCGAAAGCGATGAGCACCACTGCTATCACGACGCTTACCATTGATTCAGCCATGGCAGCCTCCGTTTGATTCCGATCACATCTAAAAGTCTAGGTGATCCCGGTGATCCTCACGGCCCGTGTGTGGCGGCGCTGCTGTTCCCAAAATGTAACGGCTTGTAACGTCTACACGCAGCGGGACGAAATTGCCCGGTCGGCGTCGCGGGCGGCGCCGCATTCAGCGTTTCGGACGGCGCTCGTCCGCGAGCAGCGCCTCGAGCCCGAACAGCCATGCGATACCGAGCGTAAGAAGCCCGACGGGCGTCGGCTCCGGTTCGGCCTTGGCTTCAGCGTCGTGCGCCAGTGCCGGCGTGGCCAACGAACCGAGGCGCGGACCGAAACCCGGCGCTTCGGCAGTGGAGTCTTCGATGATTTCGATACGGTCGGCGTGCATGGCGGTGGTCCGGCGTGCTGTGTGGTATGCCGATACAGCAAGCGCTGTGCCATCGCGCTGAACGCCCCGTCTGGCGGCGTTATGCGGTAACCGAGGTCGCGTCCTATGCCATCCGGCCGAGGCGAAGTTCGCTTTTACCGTAGCTACAATTGGAGCTTGCCACACGCCATTTTTAGTAGCTACAATATATGCAAATGCACGTCACGTACGACTCGTTGAAGAACGAGAGCAATGTCGCCAAGCATGGCGTCGATTTGTCGTCTGCCTCGTTTCTCGACTGGTCGGAGGTGATGGCTTGTGTCGATACGCGCCGCGATTACCTTGAAGTTCGGGAAATCGGCTACGGCATGATCGGCGAACGTCTTTTCTGTGTCGTCTTCACGCAGCGCGACGACGCGATGCATATCATCAGCCTGCGCAAGGCGAACCAGCGAGAGGTCAGAAATTATGTCGAGCAAATCGAAGATCGTCATGCCGACGCCGGATGAAGATGAAGCGATCAACCGCGGAATCGCGGCGGACCCGGACACCTTCGAAGTCCCCGCCGAAGCATTCAAGCAAATGAAGCCGCTCGGGTCGCGCGGGCGGCCGCGTCTGGTGTCGCCGAAAGTGCTCGTGTCGATCCGTTATGACGCGGACATCATCGAACGCTTTCGCGCAACCGGCGAAGGCTGGCAAACGCGAATGAACGATGCGTTGCGCGATTGGCTGCGCGAGCATCAGCCGCTGTAAGTCGTGGGTTGAAGCCGTGGTTGAAGCCGTGGTTAAAGGCGCGGGTGAATCCGTCCGGGGGGCTACATCAGCACGATGTCGTACTGCTCCTGGCTCAGATTCGATTCCACCTGCAGCGACACCGGCTTGCCGATAAAGTCGATCAGCATCGCGAGATGCTGCGACTCTTCTTCGAGAAACAGGTCGATCACCTGCTGCGACGCGACCACGCGAAACTCGCGCGGATTGAATTGACGCGATTCGCGCAGAATCTCGCGCAGCACGTCGTAGCAGACGGTGCGCGCGGTCTTCACCTGCCCCTTGCCCTGGCAGACGGGGCAGGGCTCGCACAATACATGCGCGAGCGACTCGCGCGTGCGCTTGCGCGTCATCTCCACCAGCCCCAACTGCGAGAAGCCGTTCACGGTCACGCGCGTGCGATCGCGCGCGAGCGCCTTCTTCAGTTCGGACAGCACCTGGTCGCGATGCTCGACGTTCTCCATATCGATGAAATCGATAATGATCACGCCGCCCAGGTTGCGCAGCCGCAGTTGCCGCGCGATCGTATGCGCGGCTTCGAGGTTGGTCTTGAAGATCGTATCGTCGAAGTTGCGCGCGCCGACGTACCCGCCGGTATTCACATCGATGGTCGTCATCGCCTCGGTCTGGTCGATGACGAGATATCCGCCCGATTTCAGATCGACGCGCCGCGATAACGCGCGCTGAATTTCGGTCTCGATGTTGTAGAGGTCGAACAGCGGCCGCTCGCCGGTGTAGTGATGCAGCTTGGCCAGTACCGCGGGCGTGAACTCCGTCGCGAATTCCGAGAGCATCTGAAACGTCTCGCGCGAGTCGACCTGAATGCGCGTCGTATCGTCGTTGACGAAATCGCGCAGCACGCGTTGCGCGAGATTCAGGTCCTGATACAGCAGGCTCGTGGGCGGCAAGCGCTGCGATTGCGACTGGATGGTCGTCCACGTCTTGCGCAGATAGGCAACATCCGCGGCAAGCTCTTCGCTCGTCGCATCCTCGGCGATCGTGCGCACGATATAGCCGCCTTTCTCGTCGACCGGCAGCACCGACGTGAGCCGCGCGCGGATCGCTTCGCGCTCGGCTTCGCTCTCGATCTTCTGCGAGATGCCGATATGCGGTTCCTGCGGCAAATAAACGAGCGTGCGCCCGGCGATGCTGACCTGCGTCGACAGCCGCGCGCCCTTCGTGCCGATCGGATCCTTGACCACCTGCACCATCAGCGTCTGGCCTTCGAAAACAATCTTTTCGATCGGCTGATGCGGCACGTTCTGCTGTGCCTCTCCCGCGATGCGCGGATGCCAGATATCGGCCACGTGCAAAAACGCGGCGCGCTCGAGACCGATATCGATAAACGCGGATTGCATGCCGGGCAGCACGCGCACGACCTTGCCGAGATACACATTGCCGACGCGCCCGCGCGACAGCGTGCGTTCGACATGAAGCTCCTGTACGGCGCCTTGCTGGACCAACGCGACACGCGTCTCCTGCGGCGTGACGTTGATCAGGATCTCTTCGTTCATGGTGTTGTTCTAGAAGTCGATGCGCGCCGCACGTAGCAGCGCGGCGGTCTCATAAAGCGGCAAACCCATGATACCCGAATAGGACCCGTCGATATGTTCGATGAACTCGGCGGCGCGTCCCTGCACGCCGTACGCCCCGGCTTTGCCGAGCGGCTCGCCGCTGGCCGCGTAGCGCGTCAGGGCATCGCGCGTGACCGGCGCGAAACGCACGCGCGACGCGGAGAGCACGGCGGGCAACTGCACGCCTGCCGCATCGACGACCGCTACCGCGGTCAGCACTTCGTGGTCGCGGCCGGCAAGGCGCGCGAGCATCTGGACCGCATCGTCGGCGTCGCGCGGCTTGCCGAGGATCGCATCGTCGATCGTGACGGTTGTATCGGCAACCAGAATCGGCGCGGCGGCGCGGCCGCTCGCTTCGAGGCGCTCGCGCGCAGCGCGCGCCTTCGCCACGCAGACGCGCATCACATAATCATGCGCGCGCTCGCCGGGCAGCTCGGCTTCGAGCGCTTCGGCGTCTTCGTCGGGACGCGGCAGCAGCGGTTCGAAACGCACACCGAGTTGCAGCAGCAGCTCCTGCCGGCGCGGACTTTGCGAAGCGAGATAAACGAACGGATACAGAGCGTTGGACGACGTCGGCATGAATGAATCCTGGCAAATGGGCTAAGGCGGGTTCAAGCGGGCATAAGCGGGCTCAAGCGGGCATAAGCGGGCTCACGCAGTCACGCAGGCAACAAGTCTCGCAATGCGCTGCGTCGCCCACCGGCCTCGCACACTCACGCGCGATGGTACGGATGATTCTGCGTGATCGTCCATGCACGATAAAGCTGTTCGGCAAGCAGCACGCGCACCATCGCGTGCGGCAGCGTGAGGCTCGACAGCCGTAACAGGAGGTCGGCGCGCGCCTTGAGCGCGGGGTCGAGGCCGTCGGCGCCGCCGATCAGAAACGCGACGTCGCGGCCGTCCTGCTGCCAGCCGGGCAGGGCGGCGGACAGCTGCATCGTGGTCCAGTCCTTGCCGCGTTCGTCGAGCGCGACGATGCGCGCGTTTTTCGGCAGCGCCGCTTCGATGCGTTGCCGTTCAGCGGCCATCACGCTGTCGGCGGGGCGCCCCGACGAGCGCTGCTCGGGTTTGATTTCGCGCAGTTCGATGCGCAGTTCGGGCGGCATCCGCTTCGCGTATTCGTCGAAGCCGGCGGCGATCCAGTCGGGCATCTTGTGGCCGACGGCGAGGATATGCAGTTTCATCGGGAAGAGGCGTGGCGGCGCGCGTCGCAGGCACGCGCAAGCCGTGCGATGCCGCTAGCGGCGGCGCGCGGGCGCACGGCGTGCCGGGGCCGGACGCGCAACGGCCTCGTCTTCCTCGTCTTCATCATCGGTGACGCGCGCGCCGCCGAACGGGCTCGCATTGGCCAGCTTGACGCGCACCGGCTTGTCGCCCCAGATTTCCTCGAGGTTGTAGTACTGGCGCAGCGCCGGCTGCAGGATATGCACGACCGCGTCGCCGCAGTCGACCAGCACCCATTCGCCGATGTCCTCGCCCTCGGTGCTGACGATATCGCCGCCTGCCTCTTTCACCTTCTCGCGCACGCTGGACGCGAGCGCTTTCGTCTGCCGGTTCGACGTGCCGCTCGCGATGATCACGCGGTCGAACAGCTCGGTCAGGTGGCTGGTGTTGAACACCTTGATGTCTTGTGCCTTGACGTCCTCGAGCGCGTCGACGATCGTGCGTTGCAGCTTGCGTATATCCATTTTTACGATTGGTAAAGGTGATGTTGAACAATATAGTCCCACACCGGGGCGGGAACCTGGCTTTCCGGGCCGGTGGTGGCTTTGCCGTTTGCGTCGTTTATGTCTTTCGCGTCGTTTGCCGTCGTGCCTGCGGCGTCGTTTGCTAACCGCGAGCGTTCGTCGAGGTGTGTTTTCAGCTGCGCGCGGATATCGGTTGCCGATACGTCGAATGCGAGTGTCGTATCGATGAGCAAACGGCCTGCCGGGGTGGCGCGCAGGACCTCGGCACTGGCTGCGCGGGCGGCGATCGCCGCGGCGACGGTCGGCGAGGTTGCCGACGGATCGAAGCCCGGCCGTGTCGCCGCGCAGATGTGCGCGTAGTCGAACAATTGCTGCCAGTCGTGCCACGTATCGAGGCGCACGAGCTGGTCCGCGCCGATCAGCAGCGACAGCGATGCGTCCGCGCCTTCGCGCTCGCGCCAGCGGCGCAAGGTGTCGACCGTATAGGTCGGGCCGTCGTGTTCGATCTCGTCGGTTGCGACCGCGATCGCTACGCCTGGCAGGTTCAGCGCGCCGGCCGCGGCGCGCGTCATCGCGAGACGATGCGGTGCGGACGATACGCCGGCCTTCTGCCACGGTTGCCCCGCGGGCAGCAGGATCAGCTCGGTCAGTTGCAGCACATCGGAAAAACGCCGGGCGAGCGCGAGATGGCCGTTGTGGATGGGGTCGAACGTGCCGCCGAGCACGCCGACGCGGCGTGACAGCGGCTTGCCCACCTGAGGTGACAAATCAGGTGGCACATCAGGTGACAAATGAGGCGACCGGCGAGGTGACCCGCGCGGCGGCCGATCCGGCGATCCATGCGGCTGTGGCGCCATCGTGGACGGCGCGCCTGTTTCGTTCAGACCCATTCGCGCGGTACGAGGAAATCGGTGTAAAGGCGCGCCTCGGGCGTGCCGGGCTCCGGCTGCCAGTCGTAGCGCCAGTTTGCGCCCGGCGGCATCGACATCAGGATCGACTCGGTACGCCCGCCGCTTTGCAGCCCGAACAGGGTGCCACGGTCGAACACGAGATTGAATTCGACGTAGCGGCCGCGCCGGTACGCCTGGAACTCGCGCTGTGCCTCGCCGTAGGGCGCGTTGCGGCGCTTCTCGATGATCGGCAGATACGCATCCAGAAACGCGTCGCCGACGCTCTTCGTCATCGCGAACGATTGCTCGAAGCCCGGCTCCGCGTAATCGTCGAAGAAAATGCCGCCGATGCCGCGCGCTTCGTTGCGATGCTTCAGGAAGAAGTAGTCGTCGCACCAGCGCTTGAAGCGCGGGTACAGGTCCGCACCGAACGGCTGCAGCGCGTCGCGGCAGGTGCGGTGAAAGTGCACGGCGTCTTCTTCGTAGCCGTAAAAGGGCGTGAGGTCCATGCCGCCGCCGAACCAGAACACCGGCGCTTCGCCTTCCTTCGTCGCGACGAGCATCCGCACGTTCATATGTACGGTCGGGCAGTACGGATTGTGCGGATGCAGCACCAGCGAGACGCCGGCCGCTTCGAAGCCGCGGCCCGCCAGCTGTGGGCGCAGCGCGCTGGCCGACGCGGGCAGCGCGTCGCCGGCGACATCCGAAAAGCCGATGCCCGCGCGCTCGAAAAACCGGCCGCCCTCGAGGATGCGCGTGCAGCCGCCGCCGCGCAGCTTGCCGCCGGGGGCACGCTGCCAGGTGTCGGTTGCGAGCGGAACGCCGTCGAATGCGCCGAGCGCATCGGCGATGCGGGTTTGCAGGCTCCGCAGCCAGCTGCGCACGGCCACTGCGTCGAAAGTCGAATCTGTCATCGGTCTGTGGAGGCCGCGTGTGATGCCGATCGCGGCGGATTGTTCGTCAAAAGGAAAAGGCCGAATCCCCGGCAAAGCCGGGGCCACGTCGGCAGGCAACGCGCCGTATTCTGTCATGCGCATGCCCACGATGGACGCGAAACGGCGGGTTCACGGGAGCCACGGCGCTCAGCGGCGCGCGCGCCGCGCGGATCGCAACCCGTTCATCGCACGAATGAGCGAAGTTTAGCGCCCCCGGGGCGGTCGGACACTCGTGGGGTGGCGAACCGCCGTGGTCGCGCGGCCGCGAAGAAACGCGGGACCGACTGCCCGGCGTTCTACCGGGTTTGCTCGCGCCTGCTAGTGCTTGCGATTCACTGCGCGATAACCGATATCGCGCCGGTACTGCATCCCGTCGAACGAAATCTGGTTGATCGTTTCGTACGCGACCGACTGCGCGCTGCGCACCGAATCGGCGAGGCCGACCACGCACAGCACGCGCCCGCCCGACGTGGCGAGCTTGCCGTTCGCGAGCGTCGTGCCGGCATGGAACGTCACCGCATCGGCCGTTTCGGCGGGAATGCCGTTGATCCGGTCGCCTTTGCGCGGCGTGTCCGGATAGTTGTGCGCGGCGAGCACGACGCCAAGCGCCGTGCGGCGGTCCCATTCGAGCTCGACCGTATCGAGCGTGCCGGCGATCGCCTGTTCGACGACCTTCGAAAAATCGCCCTTGAGACGCGCCATGATCGGCTGCGTCTCCGGGTCGCCCATCCGGCAGTTGAATTCGAGCGTCTTCGGGTTGCCCTGCGCGTCGATCATCAGGCCCGCATAGAGAAAGCCGGTAAAGCGGATGCCTTCCTTTTCCATGCCGCGCACGGTCGGCAGAATGATTTCGCGCATCACGCGCGCATGCAGCTGGGGTGTAACGATCGGCGCGGGCGAGTAGGCGCCCATGCCGCCGGTGTTCGGGCCTGCGTCGCCGTCGGAGAGGCGCTTGTGGTCCTGGCTCGAGGCGAGCGGCAGCACATGCTTGCCGTCGACCATCACGATAAAGCTTGCTTCTTCGCCCGCCAGAAACTCTTCGATCACGACGCGTGCGCCGGCATCGCCGAGCTTGTTGTCCGACAGCATCATGTCGACGGCCGCGTGCGCTTCTTCGCGTGTCTGTGCGACCACGACCCCCTTGCCCGCGGCCAGACCGTCGGCCTTGATCACGATCGGCGCGCCTTTTGCGTCGATATAGGCGTGCGCGGCGGCGGTATCGGCAAAGGTTTCGTATTCCGCGGTCGGGATCGCATGGCGCTTCATGAACGCCTTCGCGAAATCCTTCGAGCTTTCGAGCTGCGCGGCCTCGCGCGACGGTCCGAAGATCTTGAGCCCGCGCGAGCGGAACAGGTTGACGATGCCGGCCGCGAGCGGCTGTTCCGGCCCGACTAACGTAAAGGCGATCTGTTCCTTCTCCGCGAAGTCGGCGAGTGCGTTCAGATCGACGATGTCGACGTTGCGCAGACGCTCGTCCTGCGCGGTCCCGCCATTGCCCGGCGCGACATAGACGAGCTGGACCCGCGGCGACTGCGCGAGCTTCCACGCGAGCGCATGTTCGCGACCGCCGGATCCGACGACGAGTAACTTCATGAGATTCCCCGAATACTATCAACCATGAACGGCCGGCAAAAGGCTGCTAGTGCGCGGCCGGCCGTGAATACCTGCAAGATTCGCATAACTCGCATCGAACGCCTGTGACGAAGGCAACACAAATCGCCAAACCGAACGCCGGGCCGCCGCCCGTGGCTGAACGGCGGCGCGGCCGGCACTGCGTCACGCTTCGACGATCGCCGCGTTCGTGTACACCTCTTGTACGTCGTCGAGATTTTCGAGCGCATCGAGCAGTTTCTGCATCTTTACCGCGTCGTCGCCGGTGAACTCGACCTCGGTCTGCGGCTTCATCGTGACTTCGGCGAGTTCGGCCTTGAAGCCAGCGGCTTCGAGCGCGGTTTTGACCTTCGGGAAGTCGTTCGGCGGGCACAGCACCTCGATACTGCCGTCGTCGTTCGTGACGACGTCGTCGGCGCCCGCTTCGAGCGCTGCTTCCATCAGCTTGTCTTCGGCCGTGCCCGGCGCAAACAGGAACTGGCCGACGTGATCGAACATGAACGACACCGAGCCGTCCGTGCCCATATTGCCGCCGAACTTCGAAAACGCGTGCCGCACTTCGGCGACCGTGCGCGTGCGGTTGTCGGTCATCGTGTCGACGATGATCGCCGCGCCGCCGATGCCGTAGCCTTCGTAGCGGATTTCCTCATAGTTCGCGCCGTCGACGCCGCCGGTGCCGCGCTGGATCGCGCGGTTGATATTGTCCTTCGGCATGTTCGCGTCGTATGCCTTGTCGACCGCGAGCCGCAGACGCGGGTTCGAGTCGATCTCTCCGCCGCCCATGCGTGCGGCAACCTGAATTTCCTTGATGAGCCGCGTCCAGACCTTGCCCTTTTTGGCGTCGGCTGCTGCTTTCTTATGCTTGATGTTGGCCCATTTCGAATGACCCGCCATACTTTTCTCCAGCGCGCGCGCCAGCGGGGCGCACGCATGTGCAATGTGTTGTCGCGTGTTGGTGTGCAATGTGGGCGCGTTTCGCGAGGCGCGCCTGAGTGTGCACCGAGCTCCATGGGCACTCATTGGCCACTTTGTTGACCACTCATTGGCCCGATTCGCCCGAGGTCCGCTCAGTGTCCCATATGCCGCACCCTGCAGACGTGAGAGCGCGATGTGCGAGGCGATTCAGGCAGGGTGAGCCGCTCGATAAGCAGACTGCGATTTTATCATGCCGCCGATGCGCGGCGAATGCGTCGCGCGGCTGCGGCGCCCCTGTGGCGCGCGGGCGGCGCACGTGGGGCAGCGCGAAACGGCCGACGGAAGGCGCTGTGCGGGGCCGCTAGTTCTTGGTGCCGAACAGCCGGTCGCCGGCGTCGCCCAAACCCGGGATGATGTAAGCGTGCTCGTCCAGATGCGAATCGAGCGACGCGACAAAGAGCTTCACATCGGGATGCGCGTCATGAAAAACCTTGACGCCTTCGGGCGCCGCGACGAGCGCAAGAAATGAAATATTCTCGCCGGCCACGCCGCGGCGCTTCAGCACATCGACCGCATGGACCGCCGAATAGCCGGTCGCGACCATCGGGTCGCACAGAATGAAGATGCGGTCTTCGAGATCGGGCAGCCGCACCAGATATTCGACCGGCCGATGGTCCGTATCGCGGTATACGCCGATATGGCCAACCCGCGCCGATGGAATCAGTTCCATGAGCCCATCCGACATGCCGACGCCCGCGCGCAGCACCGGCACGATCGCGAGCTTCTTGCCGGCGATCACCGGCGCATCGACCTCGACAAGCGGCGTGGTGACGCGGCGCGTTGTCATGGGCAGGTTGCGCGTGATCTCGTAGCCCATCAGCAAGGTGATTTCGCGCAGCAACTCGCGGAACGTGCGCGTCGACGTATCGCGGTCGCGCATATGCGTGAGTTTGTGCTGGATCAGCGGGTGATCGAGGATAAACAGATTGGGAAAACGGCTGTCCTGTGTCATGGCGCGGCGCGAGGCGAAGGGATGGAAGACGGACCGGGAGACCGATGCGCCACTCGCGCAAGTTTACCGAAAGTATTGGCAGAAGAAACCCAGGATTTCCAGAACCGGCCATTCGCCTCATTCGGCCCATTCTTCGATCCGATTGACCGGATAAGGCGGCGTCGGCAGCCTGGCGTCGATTCTTCTAGAATCGGGGCAGTCGCGGCCGACCGTCATCGGGACCGCCCGTCGCGCATAACAAGCAATGCGTATCAACAGGAGAGACGCGTCGAGACACGCACCAGGAGACGCATCAAGAGACGCATCGAGAGACGTACCAGGCGGCATTCAACGAGGAGACTATTTCATGGATCTGGGAATCGCAGGGCGCACGGCGCTGGTTTGCGCGGCGAGCAAGGGGCTTGGCCGCGGCTGCGCCGAGGCGCTGGCGGCCGAAGGCGTGCATATCGTGATCCTCGCGCGCACGGCCGGGACGCTCGAGGAAACCGCCGAGGTAATCCGCGCCACCGTCGCCGCAACAAGCGGCGCGAGCGTGAAGACCGTCGCTTGCGACATCACGACGCCGGAGGGCCGCGCCGCTGCGCTCGCGGCGTGTCCGCAGCCCGACATTCTCGTCACCAACGCCGGTGGTCCGCCGCCTGGCGACTTCCGCAGCTTTACGCACGACGACTGGATCGGCGCGCTCGAGGCGAACATGCTCACGCCGATCGAGCTGATTCGCGCGACGATCGACGGCATGATCTCGCGTGGCTTCGGGCGCGTGGTCAACATTACGAGTTCGTCGGTGAAGGCGCCGATCGATGCGCTCGGTCTCTCGAACGGCGCGCGCTCGGGCCTGACCGGGTTTGTCGCCGGTGTCGCGCGCAAGGTCGCGCCGCACGGCGTGACGATCAATAATCTGCTGCCCGGCGCATTCGACACGGATCGCATCGCGGCGACGATGGCGGCACAGATGAAGGCGCACAACATCACCATGGACGAAGCGCGCACGCGGCGCGTGGCCGGCATTCCGGCGCGCCGTTTCGGCACATCGGACGAGTTCGGCCGCACCTGCGCATTTTTGTGCAGCGTGCATGCGGGCTATATCACGGGGCAAAATCTGCTGATCGACGGCGGCGCCTATCCGGGCACTTATTGAGCCGGCAATGAACGCGTAATGAGCGGGTAATGAACGTGCAATACGAACGTGCAATACACCGCAACCACATTCAAGCCACGGTATTCAAGGCGACGCATTCAAGTGACAATAATCACGGAATAACAAGGGGGAACCGATACATGACAGCACGCATCGCACTGATTGCCCACGATCATAAGAAGGACGACATCGTCAAACTCGCCGGCGAATATGCCGGGACGTTAAAGCGCTGCGATCTGCTCGCGACCGGCACGACGGGGGCGCGCGTAACGGCGGCGCACGGGCTCGAGGTGGAACGGATGCTGTCCGGCCCGAACGGCGGCGATTTGCAGATCGGCGCGCAGCTCGCCGAAGGCCGCGTCGACATGGTGATTTTTCTGCGCGACCCGATGACGCCGCAGCCGCACGAGCCCGATATCAACGCGCTCGTGCGCGCGTGCGACGTGCATAACGTGCCGTGCGCGACGAATATCTCGACCGCACGGATGATTCTCGATGTACTGACGCTGCGCATGACGCAGCATGTCTGAACGAGCAGGACGAACTGGAGAGCAGCAACGATGGTCAAGGCGATACGATTCGACAGGACAGGCGGCCCCGACGTGATGAAGTGGGTCGACGTCGACGTGGGCGATCCCGGCGCGGGCGAAATCCGCATCAAACAACATGCGGTCGGCCTCAATTACATCGACGTGTATTTCCGCAACGGCCTGTATCCGTTGCCGCTGCCCGGCGGCCTCGGCATGGAAGCCGCCGGTGAAGTCGTCGCGGTCGGCGAAGGCGTCACGCTGTTCAAGGAGGGCGATCGCGTCGCCTATGCGGAGCGTCCGCCGGGCGCGTATGCGCAGGAGCGCGTGATGCCGGCCGCGAAGGTCGTGAAGATTCCCGATGCGATCGGTTATGACGAGGCCGCGTCGGTCATGCTGCAAGGCCTGACCGCGCAATACCTGCTGCGCCGCACGTACCGCGTGCAAGCCGGCGACACGATCCTGATCCAGGCGGCCGCGGGCGGCGTGGGCCTGTTTGTCTGCCAGTGGGCGAAGGCGCTCGGCGCGACCGTGATCGGCACGGTCGGCTCGGACGAAAAAGCGGAAATCGCGAGGGCGCACGGCTGCGACCACCCGATCGTCTACACGCGCGAGAACTTTACGAAGCGCGTGCGCGAAATCACGAACGGCGCGGGCGTGCCGGTCGTCTACGATTCGATCGGCAAGGATACGTTTATCGCCTCGCTCGATTGTCTCGCGCCGCTCGGCATGTTCGTCACGTTCGGCAGTTCGTCGGGCCCGTTGCCGCCGATCGAGTCGCAGGAACTCGCGAGCCGCGGCTCGCTCTTTTTCACGCGGCCGACGCTCTTTTCCTATATCGGCAAGCGCAGCGACCTCGAAGCGATGTCGGCGGAACTGTTCGACGTGCTCGTCTCGGGCAAGGTGAAGACGAGCGTGAACCAGCGCTACGCGCTCGCCGATGTCGCGAGGGCGCACGAAGACCTCGAAGCGCGGCGTACGACAGGCTCGACGATTCTCGTGCCCTGATCACAAGAAAACCGCATAAACGCGATTAGCGCCGTGTTAAAGGTTCTTTAGCCGATCCTTACTTTTTTACCGGGCGCCGCCGTACCGTGCGGCGCCTTGTGCCGCGGGCCTCGCGCGCCCGCGCGGCCGCCGCGGCAGAACTTTCAAAGCCGTTCCATGTAACCGTGGAACGGCTTTTTGTTTACGCGTTTTTTATACCGTTCCAACAATCTTTGACCAGGCCTTTATCTGAATCGGCATAACGTTCCGCATCCATAGCCAACAATGGGGAACATGAAATGGATGTGCTGTATGTCGGGGGCCTCGTGGTCATCACGGTGCTCACCTTCGGGCTCGTCGCCGGCTGCTCGAAGCTGATGCAATTCCGGCGGGGACAAGGAGCGCGCTCATGAACTGGATCCTTTGGCTATCCGGCGCCGCGACGGCGTTCCTCTTCGTTTATCTGGTCTATGCGCTGCTGCGCGCGGAGGACATTGAATGAACGCCAACAATGTCTTGCAGGTGACGGTTTTTATCGTCGTCCTGCTCGCGCTGTCCGTGCCGGTCGCGGGCTATATGACGCGTGTCATGGATGGCACGTCGCGTGTCGTGCGCTGGTTCAGCCCGCTCGAGAAGCTGCTGTATCGCATCGCCGGCGTCGATCCGTCGGCCGAGATGGGCTGGAAGCAATACACCATCGTGACGCTCGCATTCAACGTGCTCGGCCTCGCGGTCCTGTATCTGATCCTGCGTGTGCAAGGCCTGCTGCCGGGCAATCCGCAAGGGCTGGGTGCGATGACGCCCGACGGCGCCTTCAACACCGCGATCAGCTTCGTGTCGAACACGAACTGGCAGGACTACTCGGGTGAGCAGACGGTCAGCTATCTGACGCAGATGCTCGGCTTCACCGTGCAGAACTTCCTGTCGGCGGCGACCGGCATTGTCGTCGTGATCGCGCTGATCCGCGGCTTCGCGCGCCATTCGGCCAAAACCATCGGCAACTTCTGGGTCGATATCACGCGCGTGACGATGTACGTGCTGATCCCGATGTCGGTGATCATTGCCGTGGTCCTCATGAGCCAGGGCGTGATCCAGAACTTCAAGGCCTACGAGGATGTGCCGACGCTGCAGACCACCACGTATGCGGCGCCGAAGCTCGACGCGCAAGGCAATCCGGTGAAGGACGCGAAGGGCAATCCGGTGACCGTCGATACGCCGGTCACGAAGCAGACGCTCGCCATGGGCCCGGTCGCCTCGCAGGAAGCGATCAAGATGCTCGGCACGAACGGCGGCGGCTTCTTCAACGCGAACTCCGCGCATCCGTATGAGAACCCGACACCGTTCGCGAACTTCGTCCAGATGATTTCGATGCTGATCATCCCGGCGGCGCTGTGTCTCGTATTCGGCCGGATGATCGCCGACAAGCGTCAGGGCGTCGCGCTGCTCGCTTTCATGACGATCGCGTTCGCGGTGTGCATCGCCGTCGAGATCGGCTCCGAGCAGGCCGGCAACCCGGCGTTCACCGCGCTGCACGTCGATCAGACCGCGAGCGCGCTGCAGTCGGGCGGCAACATGGAAGGCAAGGAAACGCGCTTCGGTATCGCGCAGTCGGGCATCTTCGCGGTCGCGACCACGGCGGCTTCGTGCGGCGCGGTCAACAACGCGCACGATTCGCTCACGCCGCTGGGCGGTCTCGTGCCGATGCTGTTGATCCAGCTGGGCGAAGTGATCTTCGGCGGAGTCGGTTCCGGTCTCTACGGCGCACTCGCGTTCGCGCTGCTGGCGGTGTTCGTGGCGGGCCTGATGATCGGCCGCACGCCCGAATATGTTGGCAAGAAGATCGAAGCCTACGAGATGAAGATGGTGTCGATCGTGATCCTGCTGACACCGCTGCTGGTGCTGGTCGGCGCGTCGATCGGCGTGCTCACGGATGCGGGCAAGGCCGGCGTCCTGAACCCCGGTCCGCACGGCTTCTCGGAAATCCTCTACGCGTTCAGCTCGGCCGCGAACAACAACGGCAGCGCCTTTGGCGGCCTGACGGTGAGCACGCCGTTCTACAACGTGTTCCTCGGCATCGCGATGTGGTTCGGCCGCTTCGGTTCGCTGATCGCGGTGCTGGCGATCGCCGGCTCGCTCGCGGAGAAGAAGCGCCTTGGCGTTACGGGCGGCACGCTGCCGACGCATGGTTCGCTCTTCGTCGTGCTGCTGCTTGGCACTGTGCTGCTGGTCGGCGCGCTGACCTACGTCCCGGCGCTCGCGCTCGGTCCCGGCGTCGAGCAGCTGATGATGGTTCTCGGCCATTGATGGCGGGGCTCGCAGACAGAATTATTCGAGGAAGAAATGACTGAACATTCCGCAACCCGGTCCATGTTCGACCCGGCGCTGATCCGCCCGGCGATCGTGGACTCCTTCAAGAAACTGACGCCGCGCACGCAGTTCCGCAACCCGGTGATGTTCTGCGTGTATGTCGGCAGCATCCTGACCACGATTCTGTGGGTGGCTGCGCTCGCGGGACAGGCCGAGGCGCCGGCGGGCTTCATTCTCGCCGTGTCGCTGTGGCTGTGGTTCACGGTGCTCTTCGCCAACTTCGCGGAGGCGCTCGCCGAAGGCCGTTCGAAGGCCCAGGCCGCGTCGCTGCGCAGCGCGAAGAAAGACGTGATGGCCAAGAAGCTCAACGAGCCGCACCCGAAGGCGCCGATCCGCATCACGACGGCCACCGATCTGCGCAAGGGCGATGTCGTGCTCGTCGAAACGGGCGACACGATTCCGGCCGACGGCGAAGTGATCGAAGGCGTCGCGTCGGTCGACGAGTCGGCGATCACCGGTGAATCCGCGCCGGTGATCCGCGAGTCGGGCGGCGACTTTTCGTCGGTGACGGGCGGCACGCGCGTGCTGTCCGACTGGATCGTCGTGCGTGTCACGGCGAATCCGGGCGAAGCGTTTCTCGACCGCATGATCGCGATGGTCGAAGGCGCGAAGCGTCAGAAAACGCCGAACGAAATCGCGCTTACCATTCTGCTCGTCGCGTTGACCATCGTGCTGCTGCTCGCCACGGCCACGCTGCTGCCGTTCTCGATGTACGCGGTCGACGCGGTCAAGGCAGGCCACGTCGTCACGATCACGGTGCTGGTCGCGCTGCTCGTCTGCCTGATTCCGACGACGATCGGCGGTTTGCTCTCGGCGATCGGCGTGGCCGGCATGAGCCGCATGATGCAGGCGAACGTGATCGCCACCTCGGGCCGCGCGGTCGAAGCGGCCGGCGACGTCGACGTGCTGCTGCTCGACAAGACCGGCACGATTACGCTCGGCAACCGCCAGGCATCGGCTTTCGTGCCGGCGCCGGGCGTAACCGAAGAAGCGCTCGCCGATTCCGCGCAACTCGCGTCGCTCGCCGACGAGACGCCGGAAGGCCGCAGCGTCGTCGTGCTCGCGAAGCAGCGCTTCAATATCCGCCAGCGCGATATGGCCGCGCTGCATCCGACTTTCATTGCGTTCAGCGCGCAGACGCGCATGAGCGGCGTCGACCTCGCGGAGCGCGAGATCCGCAAGGGCGCCTCCGATGCGGTGAAGGCTTACGTCGAAGCGCGCGGCGGCCGTTTCCCGGCTGAAGTGCACAACGTCGTGACCGAAGTCGCGCGGCGCGGCAGCACACCGCTCGTGGTCGCCGAGAAGGGCGAGCACGGCGCGCGCGTGCTCGGCGTGATCGAGCTGAAGGACGTCGTGAAGGGCGGCATCAAGGAGCGTTTTGCCGAACTGCGCAAGATGGGCATCAAGACCGTGATGGTGACCGGCGACAACCGGCTGACCGCCGCGGCGATCGCGGCCGAAGCGGGGGTCGACGACTTCCTCGCGGAAGCGACGCCCGAAGCGAAGCTCGCGACGATCCGTGCGCATCAGGCCGAAGGACGCCTGGTCGCGATGACCGGCGACGGCACGAACGACGCGCCGGCGCTCGCCCAGGCCGACGTCGCGGTCGCGATGAACACCGGTACGCAGGCCGCGAAGGAAGCGGGCAACATGGTCGACCTCGACTCGAATCCGACCAAGCTCATCGAGATTGTCGAGATCGGCAAGCAGATGCTGATGACGCGCGGCTCGCTGACCACGTTCTCGATCGCCAACGACGTTGCGAAGTACTTCGCGATCATTCCGGCGGCATTCGCTTCGACGTATCCGCAGCTGCGCGTGCTCGACGTCATGCACCTCACGACTCCGGCCTCGGCGATTCTCTCGGCGGTGATCTTCAACGCGATCATCATCGTGCTGCTGATTCCGCTCGCGTTGAAAGGCGTCAAGTACCGGCCGATCGGCGCCGCATCGCTATTGCGCCGCAACCTGCTGGTGTACGGCCTCGGCGGCATCATCCTGCCGTTCCCGTGCATCAAGCTGATCGACATGGTGATCGCCGCATGCGGCTGGGCCTGATGCGCGCTACGTGTTGAATTGAGGAAACCATCATGAAATCCATGTTTCGTCCACTGATCGTGCTGTTCGTCGTGCTCACTGCGATCACCGGTCTCGCGTATCCCGCTGTGATGACCGGCATCGGCCAGGCTGTGTTCAACCACGAGGCGAACGGCAGCCTGATCGAGCAGAACAGCAAGGTGGTCGGCTCCGCGCTGATCGGCCAGCAGTTCGATGCGCCGAAGTATTTCTGGGGGCGCCTGTCGGCCACGAGCCCGAACCCGTACAACGCGAGCGGTTCGAGCGCGTCGAACCTCGGTCCGTTGAATTCGTCGCTGACCGATAACGTGAAGGGCCGCCTCGATGCGTTGAAGGCAGCCGGCACCGATATGTCGCAGCCGGTGCCCGTCGACCTCGTGACCTCGTCGGGCAGCGGTCTCGACCCCGAGATCACGCCGGCCGCGGCCGCTTACCAGGTCGCGCGTGTCGCGAAGGTGCGCAACCTGCAGCCGGCCGACGTGCAGGCGCTCGTCGACCGTTACACGATGGGCCGCCAGTTCGGCATCTTCGGCGAGCCGCGCGTGAACGTGCTCGAGCTGAACCTCGCGCTCGACGCGATGCAGCACGGCTGATCCATTGAACTGCTGTGAGGGCGGGGCGGCGCTCAAGCGGGCGCCGCCCCGATCGTCTTTGTGGCGCGGTGTTTTTTTATCCCGTCTTAACCGATGCACGACGCTCGTTTGCGTGCATTGCACCTGGCGTGTCACCATGAGCGAATTACGTTTGCATGGCGGCCTCGACCTTCCGATCGAAGAGCCGCTTCAAGCATGAACCGACCTGATCCCGACGAGTTGCTCGGCAAACTGCAGCGCGAAGAAGAACGGCGCCAGCGCGGCAAGCTGAAGGTATTTTTTGGCGCTTCCGCCGGCGTCGGCAAGACCTATGCGATGTTGCAGGCCGCGCGGCGGCGCAAGGAAGAAGGCATCGATGTCGTGGTCGGCATTGCCGAAACGCATGGCCGCGCCGAAACGGCCGCGCTGCTCGAGGGGCTCGACGTGTTGCCGCTCGCGCGGATTGCCTATCGCGGGCGGCAGCTCGGCGAATTCGATCTCGACGCGGCGCTCGAACGCAAACCGCAACTGATTCTCGTCGACGAGCTCGCGCATTCGAACGTGACCGGCGCGCGGCATGCGAAGCGCTGGCAGGACGTCTACGAGCTGCTCGACGCGGGCATCGACGTTTATACGACGGTCAATGTCCAGCACCTCGAAAGTCTCAACGACGTGGTCGGGCAGATTACCGGCATCCGCGTCTGGGAGACCGTGCCCGACCGTGTGTTCGATCGTGCCGACGAAGTCACGCTCGTCGATCTGCCCGCCGAGGAACTGCTCGACCGCATGCGCGACGGCAAGGTCTATCTGCCGCAGCAGGCCGAGCGCGCGGTGCGCAACTTTTTTCGCAAGGGCAACCTGATCGCGCTGCGCGAGCTCGCGCTGCGGCGCACCGCGGACCGCGTCGACGCGCAGATGCGCGAGTACCGCGCGGACCGCTCGATCCAGCATATCTGGCAGGCGCGCGAGCGGCTGCTCGTGTGCGTGGGGCCGGGGCCGGAGGCACCGATGCTCGTGCGCGCGGCCGCGCGACTGGCAGCCGCGCTGAAGGCCGACTGGATCGCGGTTTACGTCGAAACACCGAAGCTGCAGCGGCTTCCCGACGAGCGCCGCGAACGCACGCTCAATGCGCTGCGCCTCGCGGCCGAACTCGGCGCGGAAACGGCGACGCTCGCCGGCGCCGATGCGGTCGCGACGCTCGCCGGTTATGCGCGCGTGCGCAATGTGTCGAAGCTCGTGGCGGGCGGCTCGTCGCGCATCGGACTTTCGCGCTGGCTGCGGCGGCCGTTCGGCGAGCGCCTTGCCGAGCGCGCCGACGATCTCGACCTCACGCTGATCCGCGCGATGACCGAGCGCGGCAGCGCGCGCGAGATCGCGCGTGAAGCGGGACGTGAAGCGGGGCAGGACGCCGACGCAAGCGCCTGGCGCGACGCGCTGCGCACCGCGCGCGAACGGCGCTCGCCGCGCAGCGCTTACGCGTGGGCCGTTGCGATTTGCGCGGCGGTCACGTTTATCGCGAGCCTTCTGATCGGCCATATCGATCTCGCGAACCTCGTCATGCTGTACCTGCTCGGCGTGATATTCACCGCGGTGCGGCTCGGGCGCGGGCCGGGCGTCGTGCTGTCGTTCCTGAGCGTCGCCGCGTTCGACTTCTTCTTCGTGCCGCCGCGCATGTCGCTGTCGGTCACCGATACGCAGTATCTGCTGACCTTTCTCGGCATGCTGCTCACGTCGCTCGTGATCAGCCATCTGACATCGAGCCTGCGCCGCGAGGCGAGCGTCGCGCAGCGGCGCGAGCAGCGCACGGGCGCGATGTACGCGATGGCGCGCGAACTCGCGGCCGCCTTGACGACCGAACAGATCATCGGCATCGGCAGCCGCCACGTGAGCGAGGTGTTCCGCGCGCGCGTCGCCATCCTGCTGCCGGACAGCGCCGATCAGGTCAAACAGAAGGTCGACGATCCGGACCAGCAGATCATGCTCGACGGCGCGGCGCTCGATGTCGACGTCGGCCAGTGGGTGTACGACCAGCAGAAGCCCGCGGGGCACGGCACCGACACGCTGCCGGCCGCGCTCGCGCTGTATCTGCCGCTGAAGGCGCCGATGCGCACGCGCGGCGTGCTGGCGGTGAAGATGCAGGACGAGCGCGAGCTCGACGTGCCCGAGCAGCAACGCATGCTCGAGGCGTTCGCCGCGCAGATCGCGCTTGCGCTCGAGCGCGTGCACTACGTCGAGATCGCGCGCGACGCGCTCGTCAACATGGAATCGGAGCGGCTGCGCAACTCGCTGCTGTCGGCGATTTCGCACGATCTGCGCACGCCGCTCACGACCATCGTCGGCTTCTCGTCGATGCTCGCGCAGGCGCGCGCCGCGCAGAACGCGGCGGAAGGCGCCGCCGCGCATGCCTCGTCCGAAGATGCGCTCGAAGAAACGACGCACGCGCAGTCGCGGGCGATCGACGACCTCGTCGATGCGATCCACGAAGAATCGATGCGCATGGCCGGCATCGTGACGAACCTGCTCGATATGGCGCGGCTGCAGGCGGGCGGCCTGCAGTTGAACCGGCAATGGTCGCTGCTCGAAGAAACGGTGGGCGCCGCGTTGCGCACGTGCCGGCGCGTGCTCGAGCGCCATCCGGTGCAGGTGCAGCTGCCGCCCGATCTGCCGCTGCTGCAGCTCGACGCCGTGCTGATGGAGCGGCTCTTTGCGAATCTCTTCGAAAACGCTGCGAAGTACACGCCGGCCGATACGCCCTTGGTCATCGGCGCGCAGCGGATCGACGAGGACGGCAAGCCGTTTGTGCGCGTCACCGTCGACGATTCCGGGCCGGGCCTGCCGGCCGGCATGGAGTCGCGTATCTTCGAGAAATTCACACGCGGCGAGAAGGAATCGGCGAAGCCCGGCATCGGTCTCGGGCTCGCCATCTGCCGCGCGATCGTCGACGCGCATGACGGAAGGATCGGCGCCGCCAATCGCATCGCGCCGGACGGGCATATCGAGGGCGCGCGCTTCTGGTTCACGCTGCCGGTCGAGACGCCGCCGCCGGTGCCGGAGGCGCTTGAAGAAGAGTCTGAAGAAGACAACGGGGCCGACGAGGCGGGGCGTGCCGATCCGTCGGGCGGCGCGCCGTCGGGCGGCGGTTCGTCGGGCAACCGCGAGCCGGCCCCGACAACGACAACACTAGCGAAACCTACCCATGAGTGACCCGAGTATCACGGTCGTACTGATCGAAGACGAAAAACAGATTCGCCGTTTCGTGCGCGCGTCGCTGGAGGGCGAGGGCATCGTCGTGCACGACGCGCAGACCGGCAAGCAGGGGCTTGTCGAAGCGGCGACGCGCAAGCCCGACCTCGTGATCGTCGATCTCGGCCTGCCCGATACCGACGGCCTCGACGTGATCCGCGAACTGCGCGGCTGGAGCGACCTGCCGGTGATCGTGCTGTCCGCGCGCACGCAGGAAAGCGAGAAGGTGGCGGCGCTCGACGCGGGCGCCGACGACTATCTGACCAAGCCGTTCGGCGTCTCGGAGTTGCTCGCGCGGATCCGCGCGCACCTGCGCCGGCGCAACCAGGCG
>NZ_BAAILL010000015.1:47635-112846 GCF_054589215.1 Paraburkholderia sp. 2C
CGGCGAGCTCGTGCACCTGACCCCGATCGAGTACCGGCTGCTCGCGACGCTCGTGCGGCATGCCGGGCGGGTGCTCACGCACCGCCAGCTGCTGCGCGACGTCTGGGGGCCGTCGCATGTCGAGAGCCATCACTATCTGCGCATTTACATGGCGCATCTGCGGCAAAAGCTCGAGCGCGATCCGGCGCAGCCCGAACATATCGTCACGGAGACCGGCGTTGGCTACCGGCTGGTCGGGGTCGCTTAAGCAACGCGCGGGCGGACCCACTATATCGATTCGCCAATGCAAATCCGTTTCATCAGTTGCCGTTTGATATAATTGCGAAGTCGTAAGGACGGCCTTGCGCGCTCGGAATCAACGGGGACGGCCCCATCCAACCTGTGGGAGCGTCCTTATGTCCTGGTTTCTTCTGTTTATTGCCGGCCTGCTCGAAGTCGCCTGGGCGGCGGGCCTTAAATCTTCTGATGGTTTTACGCGGCTGTGGCCGTCGGTGTGGACCGTCGTCACCGCGCTCGGCAGCTTCGTGCTGCTCGCGCTCGCCATGCGGCAACTGCCGCTCGGCACCGCGTATGCCGTCTGGACCGGCATCGGCGCGGTCGGTGCGTTTGTGTTCGGCATCGTCATGATGGGTGAGGCCGTGACGCTGCCGCGTATTGCCAGCGCGCTTCTGATCGTCGTCGGATTGATCGGGCTCAAGCTGTCGTCGGGGCACTGAGTGGCACCCGGAATGGGCGCCAAGGGCTGACCGAGCGCCCGGTCAGCGCGCCTCGCGGGCGACTCGGTTGCCCTCGCAACCAATCTGTTTCGGCCTTCCTGGCACCCGAAATTCCTTAAATCCGCCGCGCATAGTCCGCTTTTCGCCACAGCACTTGTGCCTTTCAATCGGCGGATTCCGAAATGACGTGGCTATAATGAACCCAATTCCAACCTGAACTCGTACCGCGCGGCGTGGCGCCGCGCGGACTCGGCGGCAACGGCTGGGCGGGGCGCACGGGCGTGCCTCGCGTCAGAGGCCGCGAGGAGTACGAGGCGTGCACCGTGCGCGTCTCTGGAGGCGCGCCATGCTTGAACCCCTTTCGCTTGCAGCGGGCCTGTCATGGGGCAGCGGGCTGCGCCTCTATCTGACCGTGCTGATCGCGGGCCTGCTCGCGCGCTTCGGTGTGATCCATCTTCCCGACACGCTCTCCGCGCTCAGTTCGTCATGGGTGATCGGCGTTGCCGCGGCGCTGACGATCGCGGAATTCCTCGCCGACAAGATTCCCGCATTCGATTCGCTGTGGGATGCGATACACACGTTCATCCGTATTCCGGCCGGCGCCGTGCTCGCGGCCGGCGCGCTCGGCCATGCCGATCCGGCACTGTTGACCGTTGCCGCGCTTGCCGGCGGCACGCTCGCCGGCACCGCGCACCTGACGAAGGCCGGCACGCGCGCGCTGATCAACCTGTCGCCTGAGCCGGTGTCGAACGTCGTCACGTCGACGGCCGAGGAAGGCATGGTGTTCGGCGGCCTGCTGCTCGCGCTGTTCGCGCCGGTTATCTTTCTTGTGCTGCTGGTGGGCTTCCTCGTCGTCGTGAGCTGGGTGCTGCCGCGGCTGTGGCGCGGTGTGCAGGGCGGGTTCCGCGGCATGGCGACGCATATGGTGACGCGTCTTGCGCGGAGCCGGCACGATTGAGCGCGCCGGCCCGTGAAGCCAGCCACCCCGTAGCGACGCCCGGGCGCTCGCTGCCGGTGCCGCGCCGGCGCGTCGCGACGGGCGACCTGCTGCGGCAGGCGGCGCTGATGACGGCGCGCGACTGGCGCGCCGGCGAGCTGACCATGCTGCTGCTCGCACTGGTGCTCGCGGTGGCCGCGTTGACGAGCGTCGGCTTTCTCGCCGACCGGCTGCACCAGGGGCTCGAGCGCGACGCACGCCGGATGATTGGCGCCGACTTTATCGTGCGTGCCGACCATCCGGTCAATCCGCAATTCGCCGCACAGGCGAAGTCGCTCGGTCTCGAGACCGCGACCACGGCGATTTTCCCGAGCATGATCAACTCGACGGCCGCGAAACCGCTGTCGCGGCTGGCCGCGATCAAGGCGGTGTCGCCCGGCTATCCGCTGCGCGGCGCGCTGCGCATCGCGCCGCGGCCGGGTGCGCCGGACGAGCCGGCCCGCTCGATTCCGCCGCCCGGCACCGTCTGGGTCGACGAGCAACTGCTCGATGCGCTGAAGGTGCACGTCGGCGATACCGTGAAAGTCGGCGGACGCGACTTCAGGATCGGCGCGCTGATCACGAAGGAGCTCGATCGCGGCTTCGCCTTCGTCAATTTCTCGCCACGGCTCATGATGAACGACGCCGACGTGCCGTCGACGGGGCTCGTCACCTACGGCAGCCGCGTCACATACCGGCTGCTTGTGGCAGGCAGCGACCAGACGGTCGAGACCTATGCGAAATGGGCTCACGAACGCGTCGACGGCGGCAAGATGCGCGGCGTCGCGCTCGAATCGCTGCAGGACGGTCAGCCGCAGGTGCGCCAGACGCTCGATCGCGCGCGCCACTTTCTCACGCTCGTGTCGCTGCTGACCGCGCTGCTCGCGGCGGTCGCGATCGCCATGGCCGCGCATCGCTATATGCGCCGTCATCTCGACAGCTGCGCGGCGATGCGCTGCCTCGGCGTCAGTCAGCGCACGCTGCGCGCGCTGTTCGTCATCGAATTCGCCGGGCTCGGCATGATCGGCGGGCTGGTTGGCGTCGCGCTCGGTTTTGTCGGGCACTTCGTGCTGCTGCGCTGGCTCGGCGGTCTGATCGGCGTGGCGCTGCCGTATCCGGGCGCATGGCCGGCGTTCGAGGGCATTGCGGCGGGACTGGTGTTGCTGCTCGGCTTCGCGCTGCCGCCGCTGTTGCCGCTGACGCGCGTGCCGCCGGTGCGCGTGCTGCGCCGGGAATGGGGCGAAGCGGGCCGCACCGCATGGGCCGCGTATGCGTTGGGCGTCGCGCTGTTCGCGGGGTTGCTCGTGCTCGCGGCCGGCGAGCTGAAGCTCGGCGGGATCGTCGCGGGCGGCTTCGCGGGCGGGCTGCTGGCCTTTATCTGCCTCGCGCGCGCGGCGCTATGGGGCGCGGCGCGCATCGTGCGCAGCGAGCGTTTCGCCGTCGGCGTCGGCTGGCGCTACGCGCTCGCGTCGCTCGAGCGGCGCGCAAATGCGAGCGCGCTGCAGATCACCGCGCTCGCGATCGGCCTGATGTGCCTGTTGCTGATCGCGATGACGCGCGACGACCTCGTTGCGGGCTGGCGCAAATCGACGCCGCCCGACGCGCCGAACGAATTCATCATCGATATCCAGCCCGATCAGCGCGAGCCGGTCACGCAGTACCTCGCGAAGCACGGTTTCGCCCATGTCGACCTGTCGCCGATGGTGCGCGGCCGGCTCACCGCGATCAACGGCAAACCGGTGAACCCCGACGCGTACAAGGGCGACGATGCGCGGCGCCTCGTCGATCGCGAGTTCAACCTGTCGTACACGACGCAACTGCCCGACGACAACCGTATCGAGGCCGGTCAGTGGTACGGCAACACCGATAAACCGGAAATCTCGATCGAGCAGGGTCTGGCGAAGCTGATCGACGTGAAGCCGGGCGATACGCTGCGTTTCGACGTGACGGGCCTGTCGGTCGAGGCGCCGGTGACGAGCACCCGCAAGCTCGACTGGGGCTCGTTCAAGGTGAACTTCTTCGTGCTGATGCCGCCGGCCGCGCTGAAGGATTTCCCGGCGACGTTCATCACGAGCTTTCATGTGCCGCCCGAGCAGCGTTCGGCGATCGACGGCCTCATTGCGCTCTACCCGAACCTGACCGCGATCGACACCGGGCCGATTCTGGCGCAGGTGCAGGCGGTGATGGAGCAGGTCATCGACGCGGTGCAGTTCCTGTTCCTGTTTACGCTCGTGGCGGGCGTGCTGGTACTGTACGCGGCGCTGGCGGGCACGCGCGACGAGCGCATGCGAGAATCGGCGCTGCTGCGCGCGCTCGGCGCGTCGCACCGGCAGGTGCGCGCGGTGCAGATCGCCGAATTTGTCGCGGTGGGTGCGCTATCGGGTCTGATGGCGGCCATCGGCGCACAGGTGGTCGGCTCGCTGCTCGCCACGCGCGTGTTCGACTTCTATCTCGAGTTCGACCCGTGGCTGTTGCCGGCCGGCATCGCGGCCGGCATTGCATGCGCGGGCCTGGGCGGGTGGCTGAGCCTGCGGCACGTGCTGATGCGTCCGGCGCTGCAGTCGCTGCGCGATGCGTGAAACGCGGCGCACTTCTTCGTTTGCAATGAACTGCTTTTTCCTCGTATGACCGACTCCAATGACACGACGCTCGCGCAACCGACCGCGTTCGAACTCGTAGGCGGCGAAGCGCGCGTGCGCGAACTCGTCGACCGCTTTTACGACCTGATGGACCTTGAGCCCGATTTCGCGGGCATCCGCGCGCTGCATCCGCCGACGCTCGACGGCTCGCGCGACAAGTTTTTCTGGTTCCTGTGCGGCTGGCTCGGCGGCCCGAGCCACTATGAAGACCGCTTCGGCCATCCGCGGCTGCGCGCGCGGCATCTGCCGTTCGCGATCGCGTCGAGCGAGCGCGATCAGTGGCTGCGCTGCATGGCGTGGGCGATGCAGGACGTGGGCTTATCCGAAGCGCTGCGCGAACGGCTGCTGCATTCGTTCTTCGATACGGCGGACTGGATGCGTAACCGGCCGGGTTGAACGCGCGCGTTTGTGCCGCCTGCGCGTGCTTTGGGCACCGAACGTCCGCGCAAACCGAATAACGATATCAAGGAGATCTCCCCATGACGACGCGCGCCCTTTTTCGCGAAGACGCGTATCTGAGCGCTTGCGACGCGACCATCACCGTCGTCGACGAGCACGGCATTCATCTCGACCAGACCGTGTTCTATCCGCTCGGCGGCGGCCAGGCCGGCGACGCCGGCGCGCTCGTGCTCGCGGATGGCACGCGCATCGATATCGCCGACACGCGCAAGGCGAAGTTCGAAGGCGCGACGCCCGACGATGCGGTGCACGTGCCGGCGCCGGGCCAAGAAGGGCTGCTTGCCCGTCTGGCCGCCGGCGAGCGCGTGCGCGCCGAAATCGATTGGGCGCGCCGCTACCGGCATATGCGGCTCCATACCGCGAGCCATCTGATGTGCGCGGTGCTGCCGTATGCGGTCGACGGCTGCAGCATCACGACCGACTACGCACGCCTCGACTTCGCGACGGTCGAGCCGATCGAGCGCGAGCATGTCGAAGCGCGGCTCGCCGAACTTGTCGGCGGCGCGCACGGCGTCGCGACCGAATGGATCACCGACGACGAAATGGCCGCGCGGCCCGAACTCGTGCGCACGATGAGCGTGAAGCCACCGGTGGGGCTCGGACGCGTGCGTCTGCTGCGCATCGAAGGCGTCGATCTGCAGCCGTGCGGCGGCACGCACGTGCGCAATACGCAGGAGATCGGCGCACTACGCATCGCGAAGCTCGAGAAGAAAAGCGCGCGCACGCGCCGGCTGGTGCTGGAACTCGTGTGAGCGAGCGCTCGAACCGGGCCGACGCGTACGCGCCGGAAGCCGACTATGCGGCGCTGGACACGCGCTCGCGCGAGGTGCTCGACTGCTGGTTCGGCGTGCCCGGTTCAAGCGAATACGGTACGGATCGCAAGTGCTGGTTCAAACGCAGCGCCGCGTTCGACGCGACGCTGCGCGTACGCTTCGGGCCACTGATCGACGCGGCGCTCGCGCACGAGCTCGATGCATGGCTGGTTACGCCGCTAGGGTCGCTTGCGCTCGTCATCGTGCTCGATCAGTTCACGCGTAATTGCTATCGGCATTCGGCGCGCATGGTCGACGGCGATGCGCAGGCCATCGGTATTGCGCGGCGCATGGTCGAAGAGGGCCGCGATGTCGTGCTGCCGACGGTCTACCATCGCGCGTTTGCGTATATTCCATTCGAGCACGACGAAACGATGGAAGGCCAGCGCGAAAGCGTGCGGCTTTACGAAGCACTCGCAGCGCACGGGCTCGACCCGTCGTACGCGCGTTCAGCGATGCGGCATGCGAAGGTCATCGAGCGCTTCGGGCGCTTTCCGCATCGCAATGCGGTGCTGGGCCGCCCATCGACGGAAGAAGAAATCGCGTTTCTGCGCGAGCGGGGCTCGCGCTTCTGAGCGGTCGAGCGGCCAAGCGGCCGAGCCGCTGAACACCTGGCTGACGGCCGCTTTACCGGCCTCGACCCTCACCGTCCCCCTGTCACATCGATCACCGCGCCTGTCACGTACGAAGACGCATCGCTCAATAGCCATACGATTGTTTCCGCCACTTCCTCGGCGCTGCCCGCCCGGCCCAGCGGCGTTTGCGCGCCCAGCACCGCGGCGCGGTCCGGGCGGCCGCCGCTTGCGTGAATCTCGGTGTCGATAAGGCCGGGGCGCACCGCGTTGACGCGCACGCCGTGCGGGCCGACTTCCTTGGAGAGGCCGATGGTCAGCGTATCGATCGCGGCCTTCGAGCCCGCGTAGTCGACATACTCGTTCGGCGATCCGAGCCGCGCCGCCGCGGACGACAGATTGACGATCGCGCCCCCGTCGCCGCCGCGGTCCTTTGCCATGCGCCGCACCGCCTCGCGCGCGCAGAGATAGGCGCCGTACACGTTGATGTCGAAGATGCGCTTCATGCGCGCGGCGTCCATCTCGGCGAGCGGCATGCCGGGTGCGACGATGCCCGCGTTATTGACGAAGCCGTCCAGCCGCCCGAACACGCGCATGCATTCGTCGAATATCGCGATCACGGCGGATTCGTCGGCGACGTTGCCGGGCAGCAGATGCGCGCGTCCGCCCGCGCTGTCGACCAGCGCGGCGGTTTCGCGTGCGGCCGCTTCGTTGCTCGAATAGTTGATGCCGACGGACCAGCCGAGCGCGGCGGCGAGCCGCGCGGTCGCGCGGCCGATGCCGCGGCTCGCTCCCGTGATCAGAACGACTTTCGTCATGATTGCCTCATCGGTTGGCGGAAGAGAAGCAGGAGGAAGAACCGCGCGCGCATGCGCACGAAGTGCGCGTTAAACCTTGTCGCGGTGCTGCGACCACTTGTAATCCACGAGCGGCCGATAGCGTTGCAGCCTGCCGATCAGCCCGACGGGATCGCTATCGATCTGCAGCGTCTCGAAGTAGGTCCGCTGCATGAAACCTTCGCGCACCGTGTGCTCGAGCATCGCGATCAGCGGGTCGTAGAAGCGCGCGATATTGAGCACGCCGACGGGCTTGCGGTGATAGCCGAGCTGCGCCCACGTATAGACCTCGAACAGCTCTTCGAGCGTACCGGCGCCGCCTGGCAATGCGACGAACGCGTCGGAGAGATCCGCCATCATCTTCTTGCGCTCGTGCATATCGGACACGACATGCAGTTCGGTGAGGCCGTGGTGGCCGATTTCCTTGTCGACGAGCAGTTCCGGAATGACGCCGACCGCGCGGCCGCCGGCTGCCATGACCGAGTCGGCGATCATGCCCATCAGGCCGACCTTGCCGCCGCCATATACGAGCGCGAGATTCGCGTCGACGAGGGCGCGGCCGAACGCGCGTGCTGCTTCCGCATAAACAGGGTTGGCTCCATTCGAGGAGCCGCAATAGACACAGACTGCTTTCATCAGGTGGACTTCCTGCTTGGTGATGTGTGCGCGATGCGCTTAAGGTTTGACCGTGCTGCGTTCGGTCGCGACCTCCGTGGCTGACCTGGCAGTTGCTTTGGCAGATCCGTTGCAAGAAGCGCTGACGGAAGTAGCCGCCGCAGTTGCCAGTGCCGTCTCGCGCGGCGGCAGATAGTCGTAGAACTCGCGCTTCGGCAGCTTACCCGACACGAGATCGTCGAACAGCTGACGCGAGCGGCCGCGCAGATACGGCGCCATCACCGACACGATCTGCACGCTGACCTGATGCAGATCCGCGCGAATCGATTCCGGGTCGTTGTATTTGCGCGGATTCATCACGAACTGATACGAGAGCCAGTAGGTGCCGATCACACCGATGTTGGTCGTGATGACGCGCAGTTCGTCGGGCGTCGCGACCATCTCGCCATCTTCGACGAGCTGCTCGCAGAACTGGCTCGCAAAGCGCACCTTGTGACTGATGATCTGCTTGAAGTGCATTTCAAGCATGCGGTTGCGCGCGAGCAGATCGTTGAGGTCGCGATAGAGAAAGCGGTAGCGCCACGTGAATTCAACCATGTACTGCAGATACGACCACATCTCGTCGATCGTCACACGATGGTCGTCGGGCAGGCGCAAGCGCTTTTCGATCTCCTGCTCGAACTGGCCGAAGATGCTGTTGATGATGTCGTCTTTGTTGCGGAAGTGGTAGTACAGATTGCCGGGGCTGATTTCCATCTCTTCGGCGATCGTCGTGGTCGTGACGTTCGGCTCGCCGATTTCGTTGAAGAGCTTCAACGACAGTTCGAGGATCCGCTCGCGTGTGCGGCGGGGAGGTTTGGCTTCCATGTCGTCGTGCCCTCTGTGAATGGCCGGGCCGATACGAAAAGCCGCATGCGACTGCGGCGCGTCCGCCCGGTGTAATCGTATTGCTCAGCGCGAGCTGAGATTATTTGAGGATTATAAACCGACCGTTCGAATTCCCGACCGGGCGGTCAGGGTTTTACCCGAGACGAACGTGGTGGCGACGCGACGCGTCCGGCGATGCATCGCGCGTTCGGAGAAAGCAGGAGCGCGTGGTTCTGAAGCGCAGCGGCCGCGCAGTGGCCGCCTTCAATGAAACAGCATGCCGACCCACCGCACGATGAGCGGGCCGACGATCAGCGCCCACGTCATCACACACATGAAGAGCGCGACCATCACGGCTGCGCTGCCGAGGTCTTTCGCGCGCCGCGACAGTTCGTGACGCTCGAGCGAGATGCGGTCGATCGCGGCCTCGACGCTCGAATTGAGCAGCTCGACGATCAGCACGAGCAGCACCGAACCGAGCAGCAGCACACGCGACACGGGATCGACCGGCACCACGAGACCGCACGGCAGGAGAATCGCCGCGAGCGTCAGCTCCTGACGGAACGCGCTTTCCTCGCGAATCGCGACGCGAAAGCCGGCAAGCGAATTTTTCATCGCATGCCATGCGCGCGTCACGCCGCGATTGCCCTTGTACGGATTGAAAGGCAAGGGCGCGAGCGGATCGTCCGGACCGAGCGGTTCGTGTGCATCGGCGGGATCGCGGCGCGTGGACGACTCGGAATGCATTGCTGGCTTCCTCGGCGTGGTCGGGTGCCCAGCATAGCGCATGCTCGCCGGGTCGGCCGCTGGGGTAGGCCTGATGCTCGCGGTATCGTCGAACCTGCGTGCGGCGGTTCCGTTCTGCGACGGTTCGCGATGCGCGGTGCCGTGGTCGCTCCTGTCGCCCCCGTCGCGAGGGTTGGGCCCGCCGCTCTCCTTGCCGCCGTGTTCGTGGATGTCGGCGAATGGATCGTCGCCGGCGCTATACGCTTCGTCATCATGCTGCGCGCGTTGCGCGGCGCGCAGCATCTCCGGGTGTCTGGCTCGCATGGAAGGTAACCGGTTGGCTCGTGTGAGCCGCGTGTTACGCGGCGGCGCTTTCTTCGCGCGGATAGGCGTTGCGCGGCAGCGGTTTCAGATGCGCGGCGAATTGCTCGGACGCCGCCGCCCACGAGAAACGCTCGGCCCAGGCGCGCGCGTGGTTGCGGTCGATCTTCAGCGCATCGAGGCACGCTTCGCGCAAGTCTTCGTTCATCGCGCCCGCGCCGCCGTCGCCGAGCACGTCGATCGGGCCCGTCACCGGGTAGGCGGCGACCGGCGTGCCGCAGGCGAGCGCTTCGAGCAGTACGAGACCGAACGTGTCGGTGCGGCTCGGGAACACGAATACGTCGGCGGCCGCGTAGACCTTCGCGAGTTCGGGCTGCGACAGCACGCCGAGATAATTCACTTCCGGATAGCGCGACTTCAGTTCGGCGAGCGCCGGTCCTTCACCGGCGACCCACTTCGAGCCCGGCAGATCGATCTTCAGGAAAGCCTCGACGTTCTTCTCGACGGCGACGCGGCCCACGTACAGAAATATCGGCCGCGCCGTATTGAGCACCTTCGAGTCCATCTGATGGAAGATGTCGAGATCGACGCCGCGTGTCCACAGCACGACATTCGTGAAGCCGAATTTTTCGAGGTCCGTCTTCACGACCGGCGTCGGCGCCATCACCGCGAGCGATGCCTTGTGGAACCAGTGCAGGAAGCGATAGGTCCACGCGAGCGGAATGCCGAAGCGCGCCTGCACGTACTCGGGAAAGCGCGTGTGATAAGCAGTGGTGAACGGCAGCTTGTGCCTGATCGCATAAGCGCGCGCGGCGAGGCCGAGCGGGCCTTCGGTCGCGATATGCAGCGCGTCGGGCGCGAATTCGTCGATGCGCCGGTGCAGATGGCGCTTCGGAAACAGCGACAGGCGAATCTCAGGATAGGTCGGGCACGGAATCGTCTTGAACTCCAGCGGCGTCAGCATGTCGATGCGATGGCCGAGCGCGGTCAGTTCGCGCGTCGTGTTCTTCAGCGTACGGACGACGCCATTGACCTGCGGCTCCCATGCATCGGTGACGATCATGATCTTCATCGGTGTGGCCCTTGTCGAAAGAAGTGGGACAGACGGGGAAACGAGGGAGCATGGCTCTCGCGCTGTCTGCCCGTCGTGTGTATCTGGCAGACACGGGGCAAACTCGGGCAAGCGCGGCGCGAGAGCCATGCTTCCGCGCACTACGCGGTCGCGCGGGCCTTCTGCGCGGACACCGGCGGTGCGCGCATCACGGTCCAGTAGACCACCTTCAGTTCACCTTCATAGGTCTCGACGAGCGCGGAGAGACTTTCGACCCAGTCGCCGTCGTTGCAATACAGCACGCCGTCGATTTCGCGAATCTCGGCCTTGTGAATATGGCCGCAGACCACGCCGTCGCAGCCGCGGCGGCGCGCTTCGTCGGTCATCACGCGCTCGAACGACGAGATGAAGTTCACGGCGTTTTTCACCTGATGCTTCAGATACTGCGACAGCGACCAGTACTGGAAGCCGAGCCTGCTGCGGATGCGGTTGAACCAGCGGTTCAGCACGAGAATCAGCGTGTACAGCGTGTCGCCGAGGTAGGCGAGCCATTTCGCATGCTGGATCACGCCGTCGAACAGGTCGCCGTGCACGATCCACAGGCGCTGACCCGCAAGCGTCGTATGGAACGCTTCGCCGCGCACGTGGATGTCGCCGAATGCGAGATCGCAGAACTGGCGCGCGGCTTCGTCGTGGTTGCCGGGCACGTAGACGACCTGCGTGCCTTTACGCGCCTTGCGCAGGATTTTCTGCACCACGTCGTTATGCGCCTGCGGCCAGTACCAGCCCTTTTTCAACTGCCACCCGTCGATGATGTCGCCGACGAGGTACAGGTACTCCGACTCGTTATGCCGGAGGAAATCGAGTAGGTAGGATGCCTGACAACCGTTCGATCCAAGGTGAATATCCGAGAGCCAGATGGTCCGGTAGCGATGCACTTCGTCGGGACTGTCGTCGTGCGGCGAGTCGCTGGTGGAGGGAGGGGCGGGTATCGGAGACAGCGGAATCGAGGCGGCGGAGGGGGCGTTGGGTCCGAAGCCGACAGGGTCGACGCTCGGGCCAGTCTGGCGGAACAGGGAAGTCGCGGACGTTTTTGGGTCCATGGCTCACGCGTCGAGTTGCAGTACCCGCATTCCACAATTGCCGGATGACGGAGCCGTGACATTCACGAGAATTTCTTTTTACGCAGGGCGGTGTGTGGTGCGCGCGAGACAGGTGAGGCGCTCACCGTTGCGGTCACACCGTTGCAATGTATCGAGTGTCGCGAAAGCCCCACGTCGGTGCGCGCGCCGCCGCCCGGCGGAACGCGGTGAGCGGGAGCCGTCGTCAGCGCTCAGCGCGTGACCGCAACGATGCGCGTGCCGGCCAGCCGGTCGTGCGGGAACTGCCGATCGGTAAAGAGGCGCGCGCTGGCGGCCCAGGCGACAAACCAGAGGCCGGTGATGGCAAGCGTATGCGGCACCGTGAGGCCGAAGAGCGGATGCAGCGCGAGCGGCGGCAAAAACCAGAGCCACGCGAGCACATAGCGCGCAAGCGCGCGAGACCACGACAGCGGCGCGCCGTCTTTCGCGCGCACGACGCGCAGCCGCCATGTTTTCATCGGCAGCGTCTGTCCGCCGTGCGTCCAGCACCAGACGAAATACACGCCGACCACAATGCCGATCCACGCCGCCAGCCAGTCGCGATGTTCGAGCCCGCTGCGCTGCTGTGTGAGCGTGCTGAACAGGTAGCCCGCGATGAACACGATGCCGAACAGGATCACGCCTTCGTAGACGAGCGTCGCGAGCCGGCGGCGGATGCTGGGTGCGGATGCGGGCGACAGTGGCGACGCTTCGGCGTCCGCTTTCACTGGCGACGCCGTGGTCGTCCGCGTCTGCGGACCGGCCGTCGGCGCTGTCGGCGGCAAGTCGGCCGAAGTGAGGGCAGGGTGCGGAGCGGAAGCGGATGGTTTCATCGAATCGAGTCGAGTCGTCGCGCGCGAGAGAAGGGTCGCGGCCGGCGGCAGACGCCACGTCACCGCGCAAGCGGCCAGCGGCGGCGGTCGAAGACAACGGCCAGCACCAGCCGCGAGCATCACGGAAAAGCCGTGCAGCGTGAATCAGGGAAAGACCCAGAGAGGGAAAGATACCTGAAGGCGTTCGCTCCGGTGCGCGCGAGACGCGCGTTCGATGTACGATCGCCGGCCGCTTACGACCCGTGAAACGCAGCCGGTGCGTCGGCCGGCGAAACAGGCGTCGGTGTGGCGGGCACGAAGCTCGCGGCGGACGGAATCGCAGGCATGCCCGGCTGCGACGCGGCGACGGCCGCCGATGCCAGCGCGGCCGGCGCGCCGCTATTGCCCGGCCCGCCCGACACACCCGAAGCGCCGGGCGACGGTTTGCCGGCCGCGCCGCTCGCCGGGCGTTCCTTGCCGTTGACGAGCCGGTTGATGTCCTTGAGTTCGCTCTTGCCCGAAGGCGGTGCGCTGACGACGGTCGGCCGCCGCTTGTGCTCGCTGGCCGCGAGCCGTTCCTTCTGCTCTTCCGGCAGCAGCTGATATGCCTTCCACGCGTTCTGGCGCGTCTCGCGCGAGAGTCCCTTCGAGATCTGATAGTTTTCGCGCGCGATGCGGCGCTGCTCGGGCGTCATCTTGACCCATTCGGCCATCTGTTCATGCAGGCGCTTTTGCGCCTCGGCCGACATCTTTGGATAGCGCGCCGCAATCTTCAGCCATTTGCGCTTGCGCTCGTCGCTAAAGGAGTCCCACTGCGCGGCGAACGGCGCGAGCGCAATGCGCTCGGCGTTCGTGAGCCGCGCCCATGCGAGCGGGCTGTTGTTCTGCAAGCCGGGAATCTCGACCGCAAGCGCCGGCGCGACGGGCTTCGATGCGGCCGGCGTCGCGCTGGCGGGCGTACCGGCCGCGGTATGCGCGGGCGTCGGCGGATGAAAGCGCGGATAGGTGGCGGCGAACGCAACCACCGCGGCGATCACACATCCCGAGACAACGGCAAGGCCGCGCTTGTAATTCACCCGTCGACTCTCCCCGTCCTACCGCGCATGCGACAGATACGCGTTGAAACCGTGATCGAGGTAGGCGGAAAGCGGAAGATCGTCGCTCAGCATCGCGGCGTCGATATCGGCGAGTTCCGCGGTGCGTTGCTGATCTTCCCAGTACGCGATCGCCACAAGGCTCACGACGAGCGCGGCGATCGGCCAGGCGAGCGCGAAGCGGCGCAATTTCGAGCCGCGGCGCGGCGCCGGGCCGGTGGCGAGCGTCACGCCGGCCGGACCCGGCACGAGCACCGGCACGAAAGCCGGCGCGCGCACGGCCTCCGGCTTCTTGCGGGCGAGCGCGGTGCGGCGCGCCGCGGCGAGCCGGTCGACGGTGGCGGGTGGGATGCGCGCGGCGCTTTCGTCGAGCGCGCGGCGCACCTGCCACGCGAACTCGATTTCTTTATCGTGAGCGAGGCTCATAGCGTGATTCCTTTGGCCTTGAGCGCCTGAGCCAGCGTATGAGTGGCTCGCGAACAGTGGGTCTTCACACTGCCCTCGGAGCAGCCCATCGCGGCGGCAGTCTCGGCGACATCCATATCTTCCCAGTAACGCATCAGAAACGCCTCCCGTTGACGTGCCGGCAACCGTTGGATTTCGTCGTCGATCAACTGCAGAATCTGCTCGCGCGCGAGGCGCTCCTCGCCGCTTTCCGCGCCGGGTGAGCCTTCCTGCGCATCGATGGTCTCGAGCGGGTCGAATTCGTCGTCGTCCGGGCCGGCGAGCGACGAAAAGAGGCTGACCCACGTATTGCGTACCTTCTGACGACGGAAATAGTCGTGCGTCGCATTCTGGAGAATACGCTGAAACAAAAGCGGAAGCTCAGCCGGGGGACGGTCGCCGTATTTTTCGGCGAGCTTGATCATGGCGTCCTGCACGATGTCGAGTGCAGCGTCGTCGTCCCGCACGGCGTAAACCGTCTGCTTGAACGCGCGCCTTTCGACGCCCGCCAGAAAATCGGCGAGTTCTTTGTCTGATGCCATCCGTGCTGAGTGGGCGAAGCGGGCGTGTGCGCTGGAAACGGTGAGAAAAAGCGGCCGGGAAACCCTGCGGGCGGCGGCCGAAAAATGTCGTAAAACTCGCGGATGCTAACAAAAATCGGCGACGGCCGGGAGAAATCGGGCAAATGGATCGCAAACGTTTGGGAAAACGCGCGGCAAACGGTCCGTAAAAATGGTCAGGAAAACGCAGGGAAAACGCAAGCGAAGCAGGGGTGAAATCACGGGGATGAACGTAATGCCTGATGCATCCCCCGCACGGAAATATTTTCTTGACCGAAGCGCTGCTTAACGATATTGTCGCTGGTTCGCAATATAACGTGACTAGTCTCATTTGAGGCGGGCCCAAGAAGTCCGCCGGTCAAACTGGACGCGCCGCTTGAACCCGAGCCACAAGCCCGGCAGAGAGCACCCGATCAATTTTTTGCCGAAAATTCGAAAGGTGAATGATGAATATGCCCAGCGCGGAATTCTCCACGTCGGATACCACTCCCCATCCCGAAGCTGACTCGATCGGCGCCACCGTGCTCATGCGCGCGCTGGCCGACGAAAATGTCGAGTTTGTCTGGGGCTATCCTGGCGGCTCGGTACTCTACATCTACGACGAGCTTTACAAGCAGGACAAGTTTCAGCACGTGCTCGTGCGTCACGAGCAGGCCGCGGTCCATGCGGCCGACGCGTATGCGCGCTCGACCGGCAACGTCGGCGTCTGCCTCGTGACCTCGGGCCCCGGCGTCACCAACGCGGTGACCGGCATCGCCACCGCGTACATGGATTCGATCCCGATGGTGATCATCACCGGCCAGGTGCCCACCGCGGCAATCGGCCAGGATGCGTTCCAGGAGTGCGATACGGTCGGCATCACGCGGCCCTGCGTGAAGCACAACTTCCTCGTGAAGGACGTGCGCGATCTCGCCGCCACCGTCAAGAAAGCGTTCTTTATCGCGCGGACCGGCCGGCCCGGTCCGGTGCTGATCGATATTCCGAAAGACGTGTCGAAAGCGCCGTGCCACTACGAGCCGATCAAGACCGTCGCGTTGCGCTCGTATAACCCGGTCACCAAAGGCCATTCCGGCCAGATCCGCAAGGCGGTGTCGCTGCTGTTGTCGGCGAAGCGCCCGTACATCTATACCGGCGGCGGCATCATCCTCGCCGACGCGGCGCGCGAGCTGAACCAGTTCGTCGATCTGCTCGGCTACCCGGTCACGAATACGCTGATGGGTCTCGGCGGCTACCGCGCGAGCGACAAAAAATTCCTCGGCATGCTCGGCATGCACGGTACGTACGAAGCGAACATGGCGATGCAGCATTGCGACGTGCTGATCGCGATCGGCGCGCGCTTCGACGACCGCGTGATCGGCGATCCGGAGCACTTCGCGTCGCGGCCGCGCAAGATCGTTCATATCGATATCGATCCGTCCTCCATCAGCAAGCGCGTGAAGGTCGACATTCCGATCGTCGGCGATGTGAAGGAAGTGCTGAAGGAGCTGATCGAGCAGCTGCAATCAGCCGATCATGGCCCGGATACCGAAGCGCTTGCCGCGTGGTGGAAGGACATCGAAGACTGGCGCTCGAAGGACTGCCTCAAGTACGACCGCAAGAGCGAAATCATCAAGCCGCAATATGTGGTCGAGAAGCTCTGGGAGCTGACCGACGGCAACGCGTTCGTCTGCTCGGACGTCGGCCAGCACCAGATGTGGGCCGCGCAGTTCTACCGCTTCAACAAGCCGCGCCGCTGGATCAACTCGGGCGGCCTCGGCACGATGGGCTTCGGCCTGCCGGCCGCGATGGGCGTGAAGATCGCGCATCCGGACGACGAGGTGGTGTGTATCACGGGCGAAGGCTCGATCCAGATGTGTATCCAGGAACTGTCGACGTGCAAGCAGTACGACACGCCGGTCAAGATCATTTCGCTCAATAACCGCTATCTGGGCATGGTGCGCCAGTGGCAGCAGATCGAATACAGCAAGCGCTATTCGCATTCGTACATGGATGCGCTGCCCGATTTCGTGAAGCTCGCCGAAGCGTATGGCCATGTCGGCATGCGCATCGAGAAAACGTCGGACGTGGAAGGCGCGTTGAAGGAAGCGCTGCGCCTGAAGGACCGCACGGTATTTCTCGACTTCCAGACCGATCCGACCGAAAACGTCTGGCCGATGGTACAGGCCGGCAAGGGCATCACCGAGATGCTGCTCGGTTCGGAAGATCTATAACGGCGCCGGCTGATTGTCACTGAGCGTCGGCTTCGCCGTGCGCGCCTTCACGAAAGGCGCAACGCAGGCGAAGCGGCGCGGCCGGTGCGGATAAATCGATATTTGGCTATCTGGAAGAAGCGATCATGAGACACATCATTTCCGTGCTGCTCGAAAACGAACCGGGCGCGTTATCGCGCGTCGTCGGGCTCTTTTCAGCGCGCGGCTACAACATCGAAACCTTGACGGTGGCGCCGACCGAAGACCGTTCGCTGTCGCGCATGACCATCGTTTCCATTGGCTCGGACGACGTGATCGAGCAGATCACGAAGCATCTGAACCGCCTGATCGAGGTGGTGAAAGTGGTCGACCTGACCGAGGGCGCCCACATCGAGCGCGAGCTGATGCTGATCAAGGTACGCGCGGTCGGCAAGGAGCGTGAAGAGATGAAGCGGATGTCGGATATTTTCCGCGGCCGCATCATCGACGTCACCGAAAAGACTTACACGATCGAACTGACGGGCGCGAGCGACAAGCTCGACGCGTTTATCGAAGGAATCGATGCAACGGCGATTCTCGAAACGGTCCGCACGGGCGGTTCGGGCATCGGACGCGGCGAGCGTATTCTGAAGGTTTGACGACGCCATCGATCAGGGCCGGGCGCGCCATCCGCGAGTTCGGCCAGCCAGCAAAACGCAACATTTGAATTTACCGTTTATCGCCAAGGAACAGACATGAAAGTTTTCTACGACAAGGACGCCGACCTCTCCCTCATCAAAGGCAAGCAGGTCACGATCATTGGCTATGGCTCGCAGGGCCATGCGCACGCTTTGAACCTGAAGGAAAGCGGCGTGAAGGTGACCGTCGGTCTGCGCAAGGGCGGCGCTTCGTGGAGCAAGGCTGAGAACGCGGGCCTGACCGTGAAGGAAGTGGCCGAGGCGGTGAAGGGCGCCGACGTCGTCATGATGCTGCTGCCCGACGAGCAGATCGCCGAGGTGTACAAGAGCGAAGTGCACGCCAATGCGAAGCAGGGCGCGGCGCTCGCGTTCGCGCACGGTTTCAACGTGCACTACGGCCAGGTGATTCCGCGTGCGGACCTCGACGTGATCATGATCGCGCCGAAAGCGCCGGGTCACACGGTGCGCAGCACGTACTCGCAAGGCGGCGGCGTGCCGCATCTGATCGCGGTTGCGCAGGATAAATCGGGCGCGGCGCGCGATATCGCGCTGTCGTACGCGGCGGCGAACGGCGGCGGCCGTGCCGGCATCATCGAAACGAACTTCCGCGAAGAAACCGAAACCGACCTGTTCGGCGAACAGGCCGTGCTGTGCGGTGGTACGGTCGATCTGATCAAGGCCGGTTTCGAGACGCTGGTCGAAGCGGGCTACGCGCCGGAAATGGCCTATTTCGAGTGCCTGCATGAACTGAAGCTGATCGTCGACCTGATCTACGAAGGCGGCATCGCGAACATGAACTACTCGATCTCGAACAACGCCGAGTACGGCGAGTACGTGACGGGCCCGCGCATCATCACGGAAGAGACGAAGAAGGTGATGAAGGAAGTGCTGAAGGACATCCAGACGGGCGAGTACGCGAAGAGCTTCATCATCGAAAACCGCGCCGGTGCGCCGACGCTGCAATCGCGCCGCCGTCTGACGGCCGATCACCAGATCGAGCAGGTCGGTGCGAAGCTGCGCGCGATGATGCCGTGGATCGCCAGGAACAAGCTCGTCGACCAGTCGAAGAACTAAGCGGGCTGCGGGGATGACTCCCCGCGGGTTTTCCCTCGGGTTCGCCCGGGAGGTGTCCCGGGTTGGTGCCGCCCGCCACGTTCGGCGCCGTGACCGTGCTGCGCCGTACCCCAAAGCCGTCCAGCGTGCTGAACCCTGGGCGGCTTTTGCTATCCTACGGTTTTACAAAAACACTGAAGCCATCCATGAATTACCCTCACCCGATCATCGCACGCGAAGGCTGGCCGTTTATTGGAATTGCCGTCGTCGTCGCGCTGTTGGTCCATGCCTTCCTCGGGTTCGGCATTGCGTGGCTGTTCTGGCTGCTCGTCATCTTCGTCGTTCAATTCTTCCGCGATCCGGCAAGACCCATTCCGGCGCAGCCCAACGCGGTGCTGTGCCCCGCCGACGGACGCATCGTCGCCGTCGAGACCGCGCATGACCCGTATGCGAAGCGCGAGGCGCTGAAGATCAGCGTGTTCATGAATGTGTTCAACGTGCACTCGCAACGCTCGCCGGTCGACGGGGCGATTTCGAAGGTCGAATACTTTCCGGGCTCGTATCTGAATGCGGCCGTCGATAAAGCGTCGCTCGAAAACGAGCGCAATGCGATCGTCATCGAAACGGCGAGCGGCGCGACGGTGACATCGGTGCAGATCGCCGGGCTGATCGCGCGGCGCATTCTTTGCTACGTCCGTGCGGGAGAGCCGCTTACGCGAGGTCAGCGCTACGGCTTTATCCGCTTCGGTTCGCGCGTCGACGTCTATCTGCCGATGGGCAGCCGTCCGCGTGTGACGATTGGCGAGAAGGTGTCCGCCTCGTCGACCATTCTGGCCGAACTATAAAGCGGCTCACGGAGACTCCGATGGCCCTGAAACCGCGTCGACCACGCAGCAGCGCCGCGCCGCAACCGCGGCCGATCAGACCGTTTCGCCGCAACAAGCCGGCGGGCGAGCCCGGGCCGGTCGTCATCGACAGCCGGCGCGCCGCGCGTCAGCAGTTCCTGCGCAAGCGCGGCATTTACCTGCTACCGAATGCGTTTACCACCGCGGCGCTCTTCTGCGGCTTCTTCGCGGTCGTGCAGGCCATGAACGTGCGCTTCGAAGTCGCGGCAATCGCGATCTTCGTCGCGATGGTGCTCGACGGGATGGACGGACGCGTGGCGCGTATCACCCATACGCAAAGCGCGTTCGGCGAGCAGTTCGATAGCCTGTCCGATATGGTGTCGTTCGGCGTCGCGCCGGCGCTGGTGATGTACGAATGGGTGCTGAAAGACCTCGGCCGCTGGGGCTGGCTCGCGGCGTTCGTCTACTGCTCGGGCGCGGCGCTGCGCCTTGCGCGCTTCAACACGAATATCGGCGTCGTCGACAAGCGCTTCTTCCAGGGCATGCCGAGTCCGGCCGCCGCGGCGCTGATCGCGGGCTTCGTGTGGCTCGCGACCGATAACCGTGTGCCGCTCAAGCTCGGCTGGCTGCCGTGGGTCGCGTTCGCGCTGACGATCTACGCGGGCGTGACGATGGTGTCGAACGCGCCGTTCTATAGCGGCAAAGCGCTCGATATCCGGCATCGCGTGCCGTTCGCGGCGACGCTTCTGGTCGTGATGCTGTTCGTGCTCGTGTCGTCCGATCCGCCGCTGATGCTGTTCGGGCTGTTCGTGCTGTACGGGCTGTCCGGCTATGTGTTCTGGGGATATCAGACGCTGCGCGGCCGCGCTAATCCGGCGCGCTCTTCGCAGCGGCAGCCGTAGCGGTCGACTCAGCCGGCTCCTATGTCATGGATGATGACCGACGCGTCACGCGCCGGTCATTTCCGACGGCTTCGGTCCGGCTGCTTTTCAGGGGCAAGGCGAAAGTGCAACGCAATCGCGCCGGTAGTTTTCGTGAATTGCGCGAATCGTTGAATCTCGCTATAGTCGCTGCCATGGCATTTTCCAAGTTCCCCTTCCTGACTCTGCAAGCCGGCGCGCTACTACGCTCGCTAGCTTCGGCGCGCCTGTCGCGCTGACCGTTTTCGCCTCCCGTCTGCCTCGTCTCTTGTTAGCGTCGCCAGCCGGTGGCGCAAACACCCGTATTCCCTTTTCGATTTGAATTGACCGAATCCCCAGGAGACCCGAGATGGCAGACAAGCTGATCATTTTCGACACGACGTTGCGTGACGGCGAGCAGTCGCCCGGCGCGTCGATGACGAAGGAAGAGAAAATCCGTATCGCGAAGCAACTCGAGCGGATGAAGGTGGATGTGATCGAGGCCGGCTTCGCGGCAAGCTCGAACGGCGACTTCGAGGCGATCCATACGATCGCCTCGACCGTCAAGGACAGCACGGTCTGCTCGCTTGCCCGCGCGAACGACAAAGACATCCAGCGCGCGGCCGATGCGCTGAAGCCCGCCGATCATTTCCGCATCCATACGTTTATCGCGACGTCGCCGCTGCACATGGAAAAGAAGCTGCGGATGACGCCGGAGCAGGTGTTCGAGCAGGCGAAGCTCGCGGTGCGCTTTGCGCGCAAATTCACGAACGACGTCGAGTTCTCGCCCGAAGACGGCAGCCGCTCGGATCTGGATTTCCTGTGCCGCGTGCTCGAGGCGGTGATCGCCGAAGGCGCGACGACCATCAATATCGCCGATACGGTCGGCTACGGCGTGCCGGAGCTTTACGGCAATCTCGTGAAGACGCTGCGCGATCGCATTCCGAACTCGGACAAGGCCGTGTTTTCCGTGCACTGCCATAACGACCTCGGCATGGCCGTCGCCAATTCGCTGGCCGGCGTGCAGATCGGCGGCGCGCGTCAGGTCGAATGCACGATCAATGGTCTCGGCGAGCGCGCGGGTAATACATCGCTCGAAGAAATCGTAATGGCGGTGAAGACGCGCAAGGATTATTTCAGCCTCGACGTCGGCCTCGATACGACGCAGATCGTGCCGACCTCGAAGCTCGTGTCGCAAATCACCGGTTTTGTCGTGCAGCCGAACAAGGCGGTGGTCGGCGCGAACGCCTTTGCACACGCGTCGGGCATTCACCAGGATGGCGTCCTGAAGGCCCGCGACACCTACGAGATCATGCGCGCGGAAGATGTGGGCTGGACCGCGAACAAGATCGTGCTCGGCAAGCTGTCGGGCCGCAACGCGTTCAAGCAGCGTCTGCAGGAACTGGGCATTGCGCTCGACAGCGAAGCCGAACTCAATACCGCGTTCTCGCGCTTCAAGGAACTCGCCGACCGCAAGGCCGAGATTTTCGACGAGGACATCATCGCGATCGTGACCGAGGAATCGGCCGAAGCGCAGGAGAAGGAGCACTACAAGTTCGTGTCGCTCTCGCAGCGCTCTGAAACGGGCGAGCAGCCGCATGCGCGGATCGTGTTCTCGGTCGAAGGCCAGGAAGTGACCGCGGAAGCACGCGGCAACGGTCCGGTGGACGCGACGATGAACGCTATCGAAAGCGAAGTCGGCAGCGGCGCGGAGTTCCTGCTGTATTCGGTAAACGCGATCACGACCGGCACGCAGGCGCAGGGCGAAGTGACCGTGCGGCTGTCGAAGGCCGGGCGCGTGGTGAACGGCGTCGGCACGGATCCGGATATCGTCGCCGCGTCGGCGAAGGCTTATATCGCGGCGCTGAACCGGTTGTACACGGGCGTGGACAAGCTCAATCCGCAGCGTTCGTAAGTGAAAGCGCCGGGCGCCCGGCGGCAGAAAACGAAACCCCGTGCGGGCTCTTGGGCCCGCACGGGGTTTTTCATGTCGGCGGCGCATGCGGCGCAGCGCAAGCCGCCGCGCGACAACGTCGCTCAGACTTAGAAGAAACCGCGGCGATCCGGGTCGTGCAGCGGGTCCGGCGTCTTCTGCGTGAGTCGCAGAATACCCTGGTCGTCGAAGTAGAAGCTGTACAGCATGTACCAGACGTTGTCCTCGTAATACCGGTAGGTCCAGACCTCGCGCTTCATCAGCGGAAAATACGAGGTTTCCTCGGGGCGGCCGAAGTTGACGAGCACGTCGGCGCGCGTCCATTTGCCGATTTCCGCGCGATAGAACTCGTTTGGCTGCAGCACCTGGCGCACGCTGACAATCTTCCCGTTCGCGTCGATGTCGGCGGCGGTCGTGTATTCGCCCATCGGTTGGGTCGGCCACATGAGACGCTTGCCGCCGTTGGGCAGATCGTAGACTTCGCGCGGCGGCCCGAGGCGCGAGAGCACCGTCGACTGGTCGGCGCCCGTCTGATAGCCCTGCCAGGGTTGCGCGCAACCCGTCAGCGCGAGTACGCCGACGCAGGCCACCAGCATGCGCCGCTGGCGCATGCGCTGCGCAATCGCTGCGTATGCGGTTGAAAGGCGATTGAACATGAATGTCTCCGGATGCGTTTTCACGATAATTCCTATCGTGGAGAGCCATCATTTTGACATGCGATGCGGCGAAAGATTTTCAAACCGCATAGCAATTCAGCGAGGCAAGAGCGCGTTTTGCGGCGCATCAGGGCACGCCCTGTCCGAAAGGACGGGATTCTCCGGGCATTCGGGCTGTGCTACAATACGCGCTTCGTTGCGAAACGTAGGCTACTTGGTTTATCCGTGTTGTTGGACTGATGAACCTCCGGTAGTCGCTCGTAGCGTAGAATTCAGCGGTTTCGCTGTAACCCACGGCACGGCCTTTCTTCCGTGACCGCCTGTTGAATCAAAGGAAATCAAATGACTGTTGCTGAAATCAAAAAGTCCGACGTCGTCGCGCAATTCGCTCGCGGCGCTAACGACACCGGCTCTCCCGAAGTGCAGGTCGCATTGCTCACCTCGCGCATCAACGAACTGACCGCTCACTTCAAAGCCCACACGAAAGACCATCACAGCCGCCGCGGTCTGCTGCGCATGGTGAGCCGCCGTCGCAAGCTGCTCGACTACCTGAAGGGCAAGGACGCCGATCGTTATCGTTCGCTGATCGAGAAGCTGGGTCTGCGTAAGTAAGCGGGTCGCTCTTTTCAGCAAAGTGCCTGTGTCAGTTTCGCTGATGCAGGCATTTTGTTTTTGAACGGTGCGCAAACGGGCAGTTTTATCAATCGAAAATCCGCGCGCAGTCCGTTCCAATAGCAAGCAATACCAAGCAGCAGCAATAGCAAGAGCAACCGGGCTTCAGGGAAGGGCGCTGTGTCATTCCAGCGGTTCGCGCACGCGGCGCGGCTCTCTGGAATGGCATAACACTCCTCTTCCCCTGCGGCGCCGGTTCAAGCGTAGTCGTCGCGCATTGGCGCGTGCGGCATGACGAAAAGATCAATGGAGGACAAATGTCTATGTTTAACAAGATCGTCAAGGAATTTAAGTGGGGGCAGCATACGGTTCGCCTCGAGACGGGCGAAATCGCCCGCCAGGCGGGCGGTGCCGTGCTCGTTGACGTCGAAGATACGGTCGTGCTCGCCACCGTCGTCGGTGCGAAGACCGCCAAGCCGGGCCAGGATTTCTTTCCGCTGACGGTTGACTACATCGAGAAGACCTATTCGGCCGGCAAGATTCCGGGCGGCTTTTTCCGCCGCGAAGGCCGTCCGTCGGAAGGCGAAACGCTGATCTCGCGCCTGATCGACCGCCCGCTGCGTCCGCTTTTCCCGGAAGGCTTCTATAACGAAGTCCAGGTTGTCATCCATGTGATGTCGATCAACCCGGAAGTGCCGGCCGACATCCCCGCGCTGATCGGCGCATCGGCGGCGCTCGCGATATCGGGCCTGCCGTTCAACGGCCCGGTCGGCGCAGCGCGCGTCGCGTACATCAACAACGAATACGTGCTGAACCCGACGCGCTCGCAGATCAAGGAATCGCGTCTGGACCTCGTCGTCGCCGGTACCGAGCGTGCGGTGCTGATGGTCGAATCGGAAGCCGACCAGCTGCCCGAAGACGTGATGCTCGGCGCGGTCGTGTTCGGCCACGAGCAGATGCAAACGGCGATCGACGCGATCCACGAACTCGTGCGCGAAGGCGGCAAGCCCGAATGGGACTGGCAGCCGGCGCCGAAGAACGAGGCGCTGATCGCGCGCGTCAACGAAATCGCCTACAACGAACTGCTTTCCGCTTATCAAACGCGCGACAAGCAGGCGCGTTCGACGAAGCTGAAGGAAGTCTACGCAGCGACGTCCGCGAAGCTCGAGGAAGAAGCCGCTGCAACGGGTGGCGTCGCGGCAGATAAAGCGACGGTCGGCAATGTGCTGTTCGACATCGAAGCGAAGATCGTCCGTTCGCAGATCCTGAACGGCGAGCCGCGTATCGACGGCCGCGACACGCGCACGGTGCGCCCGATCGAAATCCGCACGGGTGTCCTGCCGCGCACGCACGGCTCGGCGCTCTTCACGCGCGGTGAAACGCAGGCGCTCGTCGTCGCGACGCTCGGCACGAAGGGCGATGAGCAGATCATCGACGCGCTCGAAGGAGAGTACCGCGACCGCTTCATGCTCCACTACAACATGCCGCCGTTCGCGACCGGCGAAACCGGCCGTGTCGGTTCGCCGAAGCGCCGCGAAATCGGCCACGGGCGTCTCGCCAAGCGCGCCCTCGTGGCGTGCCTGCCGAGCGCCGATGAGTTCGGCTATTCGATTCGTGTCGTGTCGGAAATCACCGAGTCGAACGGTTCGTCGTCGATGGCGTCGGTGTGCGGCGGCTGCCTTGCGCTGATGGACGCCGGCGTGCCGATGAAGGCGCACGTCGCGGGCATCGCGATGGGCCTGATCCTCGAAGGCAACAAGTTCGCGGTGTTGACCGACATCCTCGGCGACGAAGATCACCTCGGCGACATGGACTTCAAGGTGGCCGGTACGGCCGATGGCGTGACCGCGCTGCAGATGGACATCAAGATCCAGGGCATCACGAAGGAAATCATGCAGGTCGCGCTGGCTCAGGCGAAGGAAGGCCGCATGCACATCCTCGGCAAGATGACCTCGGCCGTGTCCGGCGCGAACACGCAATTGTCGGAGTTCGCACCGCGCATGATCACGATCAAGATCAACCCGGAAAAGATCCGCGACGTGATCGGCAAGGGCGGCTCGGTGATCCGCGCGCTGACCGAAGAAACGGGCACGACCATCGACATCTCCGACGACGGTGTCGTGACGATCGCGAGCACGAGCGCGGAAGGCATGGCCGAAGCGAAGAAGCGCATCGAGAACATCACGATGGAAGTCGAAGTGGGCCAGGTCTATGAAGGCACCGTGCTCAAGCTGCTCGACTTCGGCGCGATCGTGAATATTCTGCCGGGCAAGGACGGTCTGCTGCATATCTCCGAGATCGCGAACGAGCGCATCAAGGACATCAACGACTATCTGAAGGAAGGCCAGCAGGTGAAGGTCAAGGTCATCCAGACGGATGAGAAGGGCCGCGTGCGGCTGTCCGCGAAGGCGCTGCTGAACGACGGCGCCGCGACGCAACCCGAATCGACGCCGCAGCAGTAAGCGCGGCTCGAACAAACGGCCGGCAGCGTGAATGCGCGCCGGCCGTTTTTCATGTAGGGTGGATTGCATTGCGAACCCGCAGTTGCTCCCGCAGTTTTCAGCGCAATCCCCACCTTTGGAGACGACAGCGATGAAAGCGATCGAAATTACCGAGTTTGGCGCGCCGGAAGTGTTGAAGCTGGCCGAGCGTCCGATGCCGGAAGCGAAAGCGGGTGAAGTGCTGGTCAAGGTGTCGGCGTCCGGCGTGAATCGGCCCGATGTGTTTCAGCGCAAGGGTTCGTATGCGCCGCCGCCCGGCGCATCGGATCTGCCGGGGCTCGAGGTGGCGGGCGAAATCGTCGGCGGCGCGCTCGACGCGAAGCACAATCCGTTCGGCCTCAAGATGGGCGATCGCGTGTGCGGGCTGCTTGCAGGCGGCGGCTATGCGGAGTTTGCCGCGGTGCCGCTCGCGCAGTGTTTGCCGGTGCCGAAAGGGTTCACTGACATCGAAGCGGCATCGCTGCCGGAAACATTTTTCACGGTCTGGAGCAACGTATTCGACCGCGCGCAGCTCGGCAAGGGCGAGGGCGGTCCGAACGAGACGTTTCTCGTGCAAGGCGGTTCGAGCGGCATCGGCGTGACGGCCATCCAGATCGCTCATGCACTCGGTTTTCGCGTATTCGCGACCGCGGGTTCCGACGAGAAATGCCGCGCGTGCGAAGCGCTCGGCGCTGAACGCGCGATCAACTACAAGACGGAAGACTTCGTCGAAGTCGTGAAATCGCTGACCAACGATCGCGGCGTCGACGTGATTCTCGACATGGTCGCGGGCAGCTATATCGCGCGCGAACTCAAGGCGCTCGCCGATGGCGGCCGGGTCGCGATCATCGCGCTATTGGGCGGCGCGAAGGCGGAAGTGAACCTGAGCGACGTGATGCGCCGCCGGCTCACCATCACGGGTTCGACGCTGCGTCCGCGGCCGGTCGAATTCAAGGCGAAAATCGCCGCGCAGCTCAAGGAGCGTGTGTGGCCGCATCTCGAAGACGGGTCCATCAAACCGGTCGTGCATCGCGTGTTTCCGGCCAGCGAGGCCGCGCAGGCTCACGAGCTGATGGAAAGCAGCACGCACGTCGGCAAGATCGTATTGAATTGGGGCGCGGACGCCTGATCGACCGGCGCGGCGCGGTGGCGTGCGCGGGCATCATGCCGGTTACGGCAAGGCTTGTGCGGCGAATTTGCCCTGCCGATTTTCTCCGCGTTTGACCCGTCTGCGCCGCGCAAAGTAAAATCGCATGTTTTGCGCGTGCAGCGGCGGGTTGGTTGCAGTCAGAGAGGCAAAGTGGTTCAAGGAACCGGGGCGAACGACGAAGCGGAGTTCGTCCACCATTGATGACATCAGGGCAACGGGCAAGACGATGGCGAAACAGCGAGCGAAACTGGTAGTCGGCAACTGGAAGATGCACGGTCGTCTTGCCGACAACAAGGTGTTGTTGCAGGCGGTGTCGCAAGGCGCGGGCAGCTTGCCGGAAGAGGTGGGCGTTGGCGTTTGCGTGCCGTGTCCGTATCTCTCGCAGGCGCAGGTGCTGCTCAAGGGCAGCCGTGTCGCGTGGGGTGTGCAAGATGTCTCCGCGCATGAGCAGGGCGCGTTCACCGGCGAAGTCGCGGCGGAAATGGCGGTAGAGTTCGGTGCGTCATATGCGATTGTCGGTCACTCGGAACGGCGCGCGTACCATCTCGAAAGCGCGGAGCTCGTCGCGACCAAAACGCTGCGTGCACTCGAAGCGGGGTTGACGCCGATCGTCTGTGTCGGCGAAACGCTCGAGCAGCGCGAAGCGGGTGAAACGGAAAGCGTCATCGGCATGCAGATCGATGCGGTGCTTGCGAAACTGTCGTCCGATCAGCTGTTGCGCATCGTGGTCGCTTACGAGCCGGTCTGGGCAATCGGAACCGGCAAGAGCGCGACGGCTGGGCAGGCGCAAGCGGTGCATGCTTTTCTGCGTGCGCGTCTTGCGGCGAAAAGCGAAGCGGCAGCGGCCGGCATAGCGCTGTTGTATGGCGGCAGTGTGAAACCGGAAAACGCGGAACAACTGTTCCGCCAGCAGGACATCGATGGCGGCCTGATTGGCGGCGCATCGCTGAAACATATCGATTTCCTCGCGATCTGCCAGGCGGCCGTCGCGGCGAACAAGATGCGGTAGGTTGATTGTTGCGCGCAGCGTGTTTTTACGTTGCGCCTTTAAATAAAGACTCGGGTGAGTGTCATGCTGTATTTCAAAACATTGATCATCGTCGTGCAGTTGCTGTCGGCGCTCGGCATTATCGGCCTCGTGCTGTTGCAGCATGGCAAGGGCGCGGATATGGGCGCGGCGTTCGGTAGCGGCGCATCGGGCAGCCTTTTCGGTGCGACCGGTTCGGCGAACTTCCTGTCGCGTTCGACCGCCGTGCTCGCCGCGATCTTCTTTGTCACGACGCTTACGCTGACTTACCTCGGTGCTTATCACGCGAAGCCTTCGGCAGGTGTCCTTGGTACTGCGGCAACGACGAGCGCGCCTGCTGTCACGCCTGCATCCGGGTCCGCATCGGCTGCTGCGCCTGCGTCGGTTTCCGCGGCAACGAATGCAGTTGCGTCGGGTGCTTCGGCTGCTGCGCCTGGGGCGCCGGCGCCGGGCCAGGATGTGCCGAAATAAATTTTCGTTTAGCCTGCTTTTGTGCGTTGAACAAACTGTTTAAACCAGTTACAATTCAAGTCTTGAAGCGATTCGCGGCTTTTATAAGTTGATTTCCCGGATTGCAGACAGTGCCGACGTGGTGAAATTGGTAGACACGCTATCTTGAGGGGGTAGTGGCGAAAGCTGTGCGAGTTCGAGTCTCGCCGTCGGCACCAATGTTATCTAGACGTTATCCTAATGCCAGCCGCTTGCTTCGCTTCGGCTGGCATTTTCACTTCTAGTGAGCTGCTTGCCATACGCTTACAACAGCAAGCAGGCCGAAGTGATTCGCGTCGGGGGAGGGGTCTGCTCCCGGCATCTGGTGGCATTGGAACCAACCGATTGAGGATAGTCTTGAACCTCGCAGCCTATTTCCCCGTATTGCTGTTCCTCCTCGTGGGTACCGGTTTAGGCGTAGCACTGGTCAGTATCGGCAAGATCCTCGGTCCCAGCCGGCCCGACAGCGAAAAGAACGCGCCGTACGAATGCGGCTTCGAAGCGTTCGAAGATGCGCGCATGAAGTTCGACGTGCGCTACTACCTCGTCGCCATCCTGTTCATCATTTTCGATCTTGAAACCGCGTTCCTGTTTCCGTGGGGCGTTGCGCTGCGCGATATCGGCTGGCCGGGCTTCATTTCGATGATGATTTTTCTGCTCGAATTCCTGCTGGGCTTCGCCTATATCTGGAAGAAAGGCGGACTCGACTGGGAATGACGGGTCCAATCGCCGGTTTCAGGGCGGCCTACGCTAGCTGCCCGTCTGGAGTGGAACGCAAATGAGTATCGAAGGGGTCTTGAAGGAAGGGTTTGTCACCACGACGGCCGACAAACTGATCAACTGGACGCGCACCGGCTCGCTGTGGCCGATGACGTTCGGTCTCGCGTGTTGTGCAGTCGAGATGATGCATGCGGGCGCGGCCCGCTACGACCTCGATCGTTTCGGCGTCGTGTTTCGTCCGAGTCCGCGTCAGTCGGATGTGATGATCGTCGCCGGCACGCTGTGCAACAAGATGGCACCCGCGCTGCGCAAGGTGTACGACCAGATGGCCGAACCGCGCTGGGTGATTTCGATGGGCTCGTGCGCGAACGGTGGCGGTTACTACCACTACTCGTACTCGGTCGTGCGGGGCTGCGATCGCATCGTACCGGTCGACGTCTACGTGCCGGGCTGTCCGCCGACGGCCGAGGCGCTCGTCTACGGCGTGATCCAGTTGCAAGCAAAGATCCGCCGCACCAACACCATCGCCCGTCAATAAAGGCCTAAGCCTCCCCACAATATGGCAAGCAAACTCGAGACCCTCAAAGCGAATCTCGAGGCGGCCTTTGGCGGCCGCCTGTCGAGCATCACGGAATCGGTCGGTGAACTGACGATTGTCGTGAAGGCGAGCGAATACCTTGACGTGGCAAAGCATCTGCGCGACGACGCATCGCTCAAGTTCGAACAGCTGATCGATCTGTGCGGCGTCGACTATCAAACGTACGGCGACGGCGCTTACGAAGGCCCGCGTTTTGCCGCGGTGCTGCACCTGCTCTCCATTGCGAACAACTGGCGCGTACGCGTGCGCGTGTTCGCGCCCGACGACGATCTGCCGATCGTTCCGTCGATCGTCGATGTGTGGAACTCGGCGAACTGGTACGAGCGCGAAGCGTTCGATCTGTACGGCATCGTCTTCGAGGGTCACCCGGACCTGCGCCGCATTCTGACCGACTACGGTTTTATCGGCCATCCGTTCCGCAAGGATTTCCCTGTCTCCGGTTACGTCGAAATGCGATACGACCCGGAAGAAAAGCGCGTCGTCTATCAGCCGGTGACGATCGAGCCGCGTGAAATCACGCCGCGCGTGATCCGCGAGGATCACTATGGCGGTCTGAAACATTAAGAGAACGCCATGGCAGAGATCAAAAACTACACGCTCAACTTCGGCCCGCAGCACCCGGCAGCGCACGGCGTGCTGCGTCTCGTGCTCGAGCTCGACGGCGAAGTGATCCAGCGCGCCGATCCGCACATCGGCCTTCTGCACCGGGCGACCGAAAAGCTCGCCGAAAGCAAGACGTTTATCCAGTCCGTGCCGTACATGGACCGTCTCGACTACGTGTCGATGATGGTGAACGAACACGGTTATGTGCTTGCAATCGAAAAGCTGCTCGGCATCGATGTGCCGATTCGCGCGAAGTACATCCGCGTACTGTTCGACGAAGTGACGCGCGTGCTGAACCACCTGATGTGGATCGGCGCGCACGCGCTCGACGTTGGCGCGATGGCCGTGTTTCTGTATGCGTTCCGCGAGCGCGAAGACCTGATGGACGTGTACGAGGCGGTGTCGGGCGCGCGTATGCATGCTGCGTACTATCGTCCGGGCGGTGTCTATCGCGATCTGCCCGACGCAATGCCGCAATACAAGGCGTCGAAAATCCGCAATGCGAAGGCGCTTTCGAAAATGAACGAAAGCCGCCAGGGTTCGCTGCTCGACTTCATCGAAGATTTTTTCAACCGGTTCCCGAAGTGTGTCGACGAGTACGAAACGCTGCTCACCGACAACCGGATCTGGAAGCAGCGTCTCGTGGGCATCGGCGTCGTGAGCCCCGAGCGCGCGCTGCAACTCGGTCTGACCGGCGCGATGCTGCGCGGTTCGGGCATCGAGTGGGACCTGCGCAAGAAGCAGCCTTACGAGGTGTACGATCAACTGGATTTCGACATCCCGGTTGGCGTGAATGGCGACTGCTACGATCGCTACCTCGTGCGCGTCGAAGAAATGCGTCAATCCACGCGGATCGCCAAACAATGTATTGATTGGCTTCGCAAGAATCCCGGCCCCGTGATGGTCGACAATCACAAGGTTGCGCCGCCGTCGCGTGTCGGGATGAAGTCGAACATGGAAGAGCTGATCCACCACTTCAAGCTCTTTACCGAAGGCTTCCATGTGCCTGAAGGCGAATCGTATGCGGCAGTCGAGCATCCGAAGGGCGAGTTCGGCATCTATCTGATTTCGGATGGCGCGAACAAGCCTTATCGCCTGAAGATTCGCGCGCCGGGCTACGCCCATCTGTCCGCGCTCGACGAAATGGCGCGCGGCCACATGATCGCCGATGCGGTCACGATCATCGGCACGCAGGACATCGTGTTCGGCGAAGTGGATCGCTAACGCGTTTTCATCGCCGCCCGCCCGCAGTAGAAGGCTGTACCAGCGCGGCGCGAGGCAAGGGGCAAGCAAGGAACGCCGGGTCTGTCGCATCATGCAGTGAGCGACAGGTTTTCGTTCGGTAGGAATTGAAAGAGTCGTGTCTGAAAATGATCTCAGCTGAAGGCCTGAAAGAAATCGATCGTGCGCTCACGAAGTACCCCGCCGATCAGAAACAATCCGCCGTGATGGCGGCGCTGGCCGTTGCGCAAGACGAACATGGCTGGCTGTCGCCCGATCTGATGCAGTACGTCGCCGACTATCTCGGCATGCCGGCCGTTGCCGTGCAGGAAGTCGCGACGTTCTACACGATGTTCGAAACGTCGAAGATCGGCAAGCATAAGATCACGCTCTGCACGAACCTGCCGTGTCAGCTCGGCCCGGACGGCGGCTCGGAAAGCGCCGCTGAATATCTGAAGCAGAAGCTCGGTATCGACTTCGGTGAAACCACCGCGGACGGCAAGTTCACGCTCAAAGAGGGTGAGTGCATGGGCGCGTGCGGCGACGCACCGGTGATGCTCGTGAACAACCATCGTATGTGCAGCTTCATGAGCCGCGAGAAGATCGACCAGCTGCTCGAGGAACTTTCGAAATGACGTCTTTACACGATCGTCACATCAAGCCGCTGATTCTCGCCGGTCTGAACGGCGAAAACTGGCATCTCGAAGATTACGTCGCGCGTGGCGGTTACAAGCAGTTGCGCCGCATCCTGGAAGAAAAAATCCCGCCGGAGCAGGTGATTGCCGATGTAAAGGCATCGGGTCTGCGGGGCCGCGGCGGTGCCGGGTTTCCGACGGGCCTGAAGTGGAGCTTCATGCCGCGCCAGTTTCCGGGGCAGAAGTATCTCGTCTGCAACTCGGACGAAGGCGAGCCGGGCACGTTCAAGGACCGCGACATCCTGCGCTGGAATCCGCATGCCCTGATCGAAGGCATGGCGATCGGCGCGTATGCGATGGGCATCACGGCCGGCTACAACTATATCCACGGCGAAATCTTCGCCGAGTATCTGCGCTTCGAAGAAGCGCTCGAGGAAGCACGCCGCGCAGGCTTCCTCGGCGACAACATCATGGGCTCGGGCTTTTCGTTCCAGCTGCATGCGCACCACGGTTACGGCGCGTATATCTGCGGCGAGGAAACGGCGCTGCTCGAGTCGCTCGAAGGCAAAAAGGGTCAGCCGCGCTTCAAGCCGCCGTTCCCGGCGAGCTTCGGCGTCTACGGCAAGCCCACTACGATCAACAACACCGAAACCTTCGCCGCGGTGCCGTTCCTGCTCGAAGTCGGCCCCCAGGCGTATCTGGAGATCGGCAAGCCGAACAACGGCGGCACGAAGATCTTCTCGGTGTCGGGCGATGTCGAGCGTCCGGGCAACTACGAAGTGCCGCTCGGCACGCCGTTCGCGACGCTGATGGAGCTGGCCGGCGGCATGCGCGGCGGCAAGAAGATCAAGGCCGTGATCCCGGGCGGCTCGTCGGCACCGGTTATTCCGGGCGACATCATGATGCAAACCGACATGGATTACGATTCGATCGCGAAAGCCGGATCGATGCTCGGTTCGGGCGCGGTGATCGTGATGGACGAGACGCGCTGCATGGTGCGCTCGCTGTTGCGCCTGTCGTACTTCTACTACGAAGAATCGTGCGGCCAGTGCACGCCGTGCCGCGAAGGCACCGGCTGGCTCTACCGCGTCGTGCATCGTATCGAGCACGGTCTGGGCCGCAAGGAAGATCTCGATCTGCTGAACTCGGTTGCCGAAAACATCATGGGCCGCACGATCTGTGCGCTCGGCGATGCGGCGGCGATGCCGGTGCGCGGGATGCTGAAGCACTACTGGGACGAGTTCGAATATCACGTCGCCAACAAGCGCTGCCTCGTCGGCGGTCATGCGGGGGCGGCGGCGGTGTCGGAAACGGTCGCTGCATAAAAGAAGCAGAACGTCGAATGCAGATTCATCGCGCGGCGAGCCTCGTGTGCCTCGCGCGATGAACGGGGCGAACGATTGAGCGGTATCAGGTTAAGGACGATTGACCATCATGGTTGAACTCGAAATAGACGGCAAAACGGTCGAGGTACCTGAAGGCAGCATGGTGATCCAGGCTGCGCATAAGGTCGACACATACGTGCCGCATTTCTGCTATCACAAGAAGCTGTCGATCGCGGCGAATTGCCGGATGTGCCTCGTCGACGTCGAGAAAATGCCGAAGGCGGTCCCCGCCTGCGCGACGCCGGTGTCGCAGGGCATGGTCGTGCGTACCAAATCCGAGAAGGCCATCAAGGGCCAGCAATCGGTGATGGAATTCCTGCTGATCAACCATCCGCTCGATTGCCCGATCTGCGATCAGGGCGGCGAATGCCAGCTGCAGGATCTCGCGGTCGGTTACGGCAAGTCGTCGTCGCGCTATAGCGAAGAGAAGCGTGTCGTGTTCCACAAGAACGTGGGACCGCTGATCTCGATGGAAGAGATGACGCGCTGCATTCACTGCACGCGCTGCGTGCGCTTCGGCCAGGAAGTGGCCGGCGTGATGGAGCTCGGCATGCTGAACCGCGGCGAGCATTCCGAAATCACGACCTTTGTCGGCAAGACCGTCGACTCGGAGCTGTCGGGCAACATGATCGACCTGTGCCCGGTCGGCGCGCTCACGAGCAAGCCGTTCCGCTACAGCGCGCGGACGTGGGAACTGTCGCGCCGCAAGTCGGTGAGCCCGCACGATTCCGTCGGCGCGAACCTCGTCGTGCAGGTCAAGAACAACCGCGTGATGCGCGTGCTGCCGTTCGAGAACGAAGCGATTAACGAATGCTGGATCTCGGACAAAGACCGCTTCTCGTACGAGGCGCTCAATAGCGAAGAGCGCCTGACCAGGCCGATGGTGAAGCAAGGCGGTCAGTGGGTCGAAACCGACTGGCAGACGGCGCTCGAATATGTCGTCAAGGGTTTCAACGGCATCAAGGCCGACCACGGCGCGAACGCGATCGCCGCGCTCGGCAGCGCGCACAGCACCGTCGAAGAACTGTTCCTGCTCAAACAGCTCGCGCAGGCAGTCGGCACACCGAACATCGATTTCCGTCTGCGTCAGGCCGATTTCTCGGCGCCGGTGAGCGGCACGCCGTGGCTCGGCGTGAAAATCGCCGATCTGTCGCTGGTGGATTCGGCCTTCGTCGTCGGCACGTCGTCGCTGCGTCGTGATCATCCGCTCTTCGCCGCGCGTCTGCGCCAGGCATCGAAGGGCGGCGCAAAGCTCACGCTGCTGCAGGCATCGAGCGACAACTCGCTGATTCCGAAGGCGCAAGTTATCGCGGCCGCGCCGTCGGCATGGCTCGATGAGCTGGCCGGCATCGCGGCGGCAGTCTCGGAAGCGCGCGGCGTCGCGCTGCCGGAAGCGTTCGCAGGCATGCAGGCATCGGATGCGGCAAAGAAGGTCGCCGCGTCGCTCGCGGCAGGCGAAAAGCGTGTCGTGCTGATCGGCAACGCGGCGGTCCAGCATCCGGAATTTGCGCGCATCCATGCGGCGGCACAGTGGATTGCCGATGCAACGGGCGCCACGCTCGGCTTCCTGACGGAAGCGGCGAACACGGTCGGCGCCCACCTCGTCGGCGCACTGCCGGGCAACGGCGGCCTGAACGCACGCGAAGCGTTCGAGCAGCCGCGCAAGGGCTACGTGCTGATGAACGTCGAGCCGGAATTCGACACGGCCAACCCGGCGCAAGCGCTTGCCGCGTTGAGCCAGGCGGAGATGGTCGTCGTGATGTCGCCGTTCAGAACGGGCGCCGACTATGCCGACGTGCTGCTGCCGATCGCGCCGTTCACGGAAACGGCCGGCACGTTCGTCAACGCGGAAGGCACGGTACAGAGCTTTAACGGCGTCGTGCGGCCGCTCGGCGATGCGCGTCCCGCATGGAAGGTGTTGCGTGTGCTCGGCAGCCTGCTCGGCGCGTCGGGCTTCGAATACGACACGGCCGAAGAAGTGCGCGCCGCCGCGCTCGGCGATGCGGATCTCACGCCGCGTCTGTCGAACAAAGCCGCATCGACGGTTGCCCGCAGCAATGGCAGTGCGGCCAAGGCCGCGAACGGTTCGTTCGAGCGCATCGCCGATGTGCCGATCTACCACGCGGATCCGCTCGTGCGCCGTGCCGGCTCGCTGCATCTGACGCAAGCCGCGCGCAACGCGAATTCGATCGGTCTGCCGGCTGGGCTCTTCGACAAGCTGGGTCTGAAAGACGGCGACGCAGTGCGCGTACGCCAGGGGGAGCGTTCGGTGCAGGTGCCGGCCGTGCGCGATGCGAATCTTGCGGAGACGGTGGTCCGCGTGTCGGCGGCCACGCCTGCCGGCGCGGCGCTGGGGAGCCTCTTCGGCGAACTGCTGGTGGAGAAGGCGTAAATGACCTTGTTCGATACGATCAACGCGGGCGGCAGCGAGATTCTCGGCGTCGCGTGGCCGACGGTGTGGGCGCTGGTGCGCATCATCGTGGTGGCCGTCGCGATTCTGCTGTGCGTCGCGTACCTGATCCTCTGGGAGCGCAAACTGATCGGCTGGATGCACGTGCGTCTCGGCCCGAACCGCGTCGGCCCCGGCGGCTCGCTGCAGCCGATCGCCGACGTGCTCAAGCTGTTGCTGAAGGAAGTGATCCAGCCGACCCAGGCAAGCCGCTGGATCTACCTGATCGCGCCGGTCATGGTGGTGGTGCCGGCCTTCGCGATCTGGGCGGTGATTCCGTTCCAGGCGGGCGCGGTGCTCGGCGACATCAATGCGGGTCTGCTGTATGCGATCGCGATCTCGTCGATCGGCGTCTACGGCGTGATTCTTGCCGGTTGGGCATCGAACTCGAAGTACGCGTTTCTCGGCGCGATGCGCGCGGCCGCGCAGATGGTGTCGTACGAAATCTCGATGGGCTTCGCGCTCGTCGTCGTGCTGATGACGGCCGGCAGCCTGAACCTGTCGGACATCGTCAATTCGCAAACGCGCGGCATCTTCGCGAGCTTCGGCGTCAACTTCCTGTCGTGGAACTGGCTGCCGCTGTTGCCGATGTTCGTCGTCTACTTCGTGTCGGGCATTGCCGAAACGAACCGCCACCCGTTCGACGTGGTGGAAGGGGAGTCGGAAATCGTCGCGGGCCACATGATCGATTACTCGGGGATGGCGTTCGCGCTGTTCTTCCTCGCCGAGTACATCAACATGATCGTGATCTCGGCGCTCGCCTCGATCCTGTTCCTCGGCGGCTGGGACGCACCGTTCGGCTTCCTGTCGTTCATTCCGGGCATCTTCTGGCTCGTCCTCAAGGTGTTTTTCCTGTTGTCGGTATTCATCTGGGTGCGTGCCACGTTTCCGCGTTACCGCTACGACCAGATCATGCGTCTCGGCTGGAAGGTGTTCATTCCGGTGACGGTGGTGTGGCTGGTGGTGGTCGGATTCTGGATCATGTCGCCGTTGAATATCTGGAAATAAAGGGCGGATGTCCCCATGACCGCATTTCAAAATTTCTTCAAGACCTTCTTCCTGACGGAGCTGCTCAAGGGCCTCGCGCTGACCGGACGTTATACGTTCCAGCGCAAGATCACCGTGCAGTTCCCGGAAGAAAAGACGCCGATTTCGCCGCGCTTTCGCGGTCTGCACGCGCTGCGCCGTTATGAGAACGGCGAAGAGCGCTGCATCGCATGCAAGCTGTGCGAAGCGGTGTGCCCGGCGCTGGCCATCACGATCGAGTCGGAAACGCGCGCGGACAATACGCGCCGCACGACGCGCTACGACATCGACCTGACCAAATGCATCTTCTGCGGGTTCTGCGAGGAGAGCTGCCCCGTCGATTCGATCGTCGAAACGCATATTCTCGAATATCACGGCGAAAAGCGCGGCGACCTGTACTTCACGAAAGACATGCTGCTGGCCGTCGGCGACCGCTACGAAGCGGAAATCGCGGCGAGCAAGGCAGCGGACGCACCGTATCGTTGATCCAGGAAGTTGCATTGCTGTAGTACGAAGTCGCGTCGGCCGCCCCGGAAATGGCGGCGCGGTGCGCAGCCCCTTGAGTGCCGCCAGCGTGATTCGCGCGCGTCTCGTGCAGGATGAACGTCGCGTAAAATGCGCGCGCGTGCTGCGGCAAACCGAGGGATCCTGCCTGACGATGGCCTAACGATGAACCGGTAATCATGGAATTCACGACCGTACTGTTCTACATCTTCGCGCTGCTCCTGACGGTGTCGGGGCTGAAGGTGATCACTGCGCGCAACCCGGTGGCGGCCGCGCTTTTCCTCGTGCTCGCGTTCTTCAATGCCGCCGCGATCTGGATGCTGCTGCAGGCCGAGTTCCTCGGCATCCTGCTGGTGCTTGTGTACGTCGGCGCGGTGATGGTGCTGTTCCTGTTCGTCGTGATGATGCTGGACATCAATCTCGACGTGCTGCGCAAAGACTTCAAACGCTTCGTGCCGATGGCGACGATCGTCGGCGCGATCATCGTGATCGAGACCGCGCTGATCTTGTGGCATGGCTACGGCGCGACGGTGCAGCCGGTGCGCGATACGACGGCGGCCGCGGTGGCCGGAGCAGGCGGCGCGGCGGGCTGGTCGAACACGCGCCTGATCGGCAAGGTCATCTACACCGATTACATCTTCGCGTTCGAAGTGGCCGGCCTCGTGCTGCTCGTCGCAATCATCGCGGCCATCGCGCTGACCACGCGTCACCAGAAAGACAGCAAGCGCCAGCGCGTCTCCGATCAGGTGGCGGTGCGCCGTCAGGACCGCGTGCGCATCGTGAAGATGAAGCCGGAAGTCGCGCCGGCCCCGGAACCCACGGAGCCGGCAACGGCAGCGACGGCAGCCGCGACCGCAGCCGGTGCGGCGACCGGTGCCCCGGCCCCCGCGGGCAAAGCCTGAGCGAAGAGGAGAGAAAAAACATGTTGACCCTGGCTCATTACCTCGTGCTCGGCGCGATCCTCTTTGCGATCAGCGTCGTCGGCATTTTCCTGAACCGCCGCAACGTGATCATCATCCTGATGGCGATCGAACTGATGCTGCTGGCGGTGAACACCAATTTCGTCGCGTTCTCGCACTATCTCGGCGACGTGCATGGCCAGATCTTCGTGTTCTTCGTGCTGACGGTGGCCGCGGCCGAAGCGGCGATCGGCCTCGCGATTCTGGTGACTCTGTTCCGTAGCCTCGACACGATCAACGTCGAGGACCTCGATCAGCTTAAAGGTTGATTTCAGCGAAATTCATTTCAGGTAAGCGGTTATGTCAACGACACTCAATGAAAACCTGCTGCTGGCCATCCCGCTCGCGTCGCTCGCGGGTTCGCTGATCGCGGGCCTCTTCGGCAAGACGGTCGGGCGTGCAGGCGCTCACACGGTAACCATCCTCGGGGTTGGGATCTCGTTCGTTCTATCCGTCATCGTGTTTCTCGACGTGCAGAACGGCGGGAGCTTCAACGCGACGATCTACGAATGGATGACGATCGGCAAGCTGAAGTTCGAGGTCGGTTTCCTCGTCGACTCGCTGACCGCGATGATGATGGTCGTCGTGACCTTCGTCTCGCTGATGGTGCACATCTACACAATCGGCTACATGGCAGGGGAGGACGGCTACCAGCGCTTCTTCTCGTACATCTCGCTGTTCACGTTCTCGATGCTGATGCTCGTGATGAGCAACAACTTCCTGCAGTTGTTCTTCGGCTGGGAAGCGGTGGGTCTCGTGTCGTACCTGCTGATCGGCTTCTACTACACGCGGCCGAGCGCGATCTACGCGAACCTGAAGGCGTTCCTCGTGAACCGCGTCGGCGACTTCGGCTTCCTGCTCGGCATCGGCCTGCTGCTCGCCTACGCCGGTTCGATGAACTACGCCGACGTGTTCGCGAAAAACCACGAGCTCGCCGCACTGACGTTCCCGGGCACCGACTGGGGCTTGCTGACCACCGCGTGTATCTGCCTGTTCATCGGCGCGATGGGTAAGTCCGCGCAGTTCCCGCTGCACGTGTGGCTGCCCGATTCGATGGAAGGCCCGACGCCGATTTCCGCGCTGATCCACGCGGCTACGATGGTGACGGCCGGCATCTTCATGGTCGCGCGCATGTCGCCGCTGTTCGAGCTGTCGGACAGCGCGCTGTCGTTCATCATGGTGATCGGCGCGATTACCGCGCTCTTCATGGGCTTCCTCGGCGTCGTGCAGATGGACATCAAGCGCGTCGTCGCCTATTCCACGCTGTCGCAGCTTGGCTACATGACGGTGGCGCTCGGCGCGTCGGCGTACCCGGTTGCCGTGTTCCACCTGATGACGCACGCGTTCTTCAAGGCGCTGCTGTTTCTCGGCGCCGGTTCGGTGATCATCGGCATGCACCACGATCAGGACATGCGCAACATGGGCGGCCTGTGGAAGTACATGCCGATCACGTGGATCACCTCGCTGATCGGCTCGCTCGCGCTGATCGGCACGCCGTTCTTCGCCGGCTTCTATTCGAAAGATTCGATCATCGATGCGGCGCGCCTGTCGCATCTGCCGGGTTCGGGCTTCGCGTACTTCGCGGTGACGGCGAGCGTGTTCGTCACGGCGCTGTACTCGTTCCGCATGTACTTCATGGTGTTCCACGGCGAAGAGCGCTTCCGCGGTCCGAAGCATCCCGAGTCGCCGATGGCGCTCGAGGCGGCGGCGCACGCGCATGACGAGCACGGCCACGACGCGCATGACGATCACGGTCATCATGGCCCGCACGTGCCGCACGAAACGCCGTGGGTCGTCTGGGTGCCGCTCGTGCTGCTCGCGATTCCGTCGGTCATCATCGGCGCAATTGCCATCAAGCCGATGCTGTACGGCGGTTTCTTCGATCACGGCGTCGCGTTCGACAAGGTCATCTACATCGCCCAGAACCATCCGGCACTGCAGGAAATGGCCGAAGAGTTCCACGGCTGGTTCGAGATGGGCATTCACTCGTTCGGCGGTCTGCCGGTGTGGCTGTCGCTCGCGGGCGTGGTCGTCGCGTGGTTCCTGTACCTGAAGCGTCCGGAGCTGCCGGCGAAGATCCGCCAGACGTTCTCGCCGATCTACACGCTGCTCGACAACAAGTACTACATGGACAAGATCAACGAAGTCGTCTTCGCGCGCGGCGCGGTGGCCATCGGCCGCGGCCTGTGGAAGGAAGGCGACGTCGTCGTGATCGACGGTATCGTCAACGGCAGCGCGCGCTTTGTCGGCTGGTTCGCGAGTGTGATCCGCTTCCTGCAGTCCGGTTATATCTATCACTACGCGTTTGCGATGATCATCGGCATGTTGGGCCTCCTGACGTTGTTCGTTACGCTCGGCGGCAAATAAACAACGCGAGGAGACACCATGTACAACTATCCGATTCTCTCCATCGCGATCTGGATGCCGATCGTGTTCGGCCTGATCGTGCTCGCGGTCGGCAACGATCGCAACCCGGCGCCCGCGCGCTGGATTGCGCTGGTCGGCTCGATCCTGAGCTTTATCGTCACGATTCCGCTGATGACGGATTTCGATCCCGATACGGCGAAGCTGCAGTTCGTCGAGCAGGCGAACTGGATCGAGCGCTTCAACATCACGTATCACCTCGGCGTCGACGGCATCTCGATGTGGTTCGTCGTGCTGACCGCGCTGATCACGGTGATCGTCGTGGTCGCCGCGTGGGAAGTGATCACGAAGAACGTCGGACAGTATCTGGCGGCGTTCCTGATCCTGTCGGGCATCATGGTCGGCGTGTTCTCGGCCGCCGACGGCATGCTGTTCTACGTATTCTTCGAAGCGACGCTGATCCCGATGTACATCATCATCGGTGTGTGGGGCGGGGCGAACCGCGTATACGCGGCGTTCAAGTTCTTCCTCTACACGCTGATGGGTTCGCTGCTGATGCTGGTCGGCCTCATCTATCTGTACACGCAGACGGGCACGTTCGATCTCGCCGCATGGCATGCGGTGCAACTGCCGATGACGCCGCAGGTGCTGCTATTCATTGCCTTCTTCCTCGCGTTCGCGGTGAAGGTGCCGATGTGGCCCGTGCACACGTGGTTGCCCGATGCGCACGTGGAAGCGCCGACGGGCGGCTCGGTCGTGCTGGCGGCGATCATGCTGAAGCTCGGCGCGTACGGCTTCCTGCGCTTCTCGCTGCCGATCGCGCCGGACGCGAGCCACTTTCTCGCGCCGGTCGTCATCACGCTGTCGCTGATCGCGGTGATCTACATCGGTCTGGTCGCGTTGGTGCAGGCCGACATGAAGAAGCTCGTCGCGTACTCGTCGATCGCGCACATGGGCTTCGTCACGCTCGGCTTCTTTATTTTCAACCAGATGGGCGTGGAAGGCGCGATCGTGCAGATGATCTCGCACGGCTTCGTGTCGGGCGCGATGTTCCTTTGCATCGGCGTGCTGTACGACCGCATGCATACGCGCCAGATTGCGGATTACGGCGGCGTCGTCAACACCATGCCGAAGTTCGCCGCGTTCGTGATGCTGTTCGCGATGGCCAACTGCGGCCTGCCGGGCACCTCCGGTTTCGTCGGCGAGTTCATGGTGATCCTGGCCGCGGTCCAGTACAACTTCTGGATTGCGTTCGGCGCCGCGTTCACGCTGATTCTCGGCGCCGCGTACACGCTCTGGATGTACAAGCGCGTGTATTTCGGCGCGATCGGCAACGACCACGTGAAGAAGCTGATCGACATCAACGGCCGCGAGTTCTTCATGCTGATCGTGCTTGCCGCGCTGACGCTGTTCATGGGCCTGTACCCGAAGCCTTTCTCTTCAGTGATGCATGCGTCCGTGGAGAATCTCCTTACCCACGTATCGCAGTCGAAGCTGCCGCTGTCCCAGTAGTGCAGAGCGGAGGAACTAGAAAATCATGCAAAACGCCCCTTTGAGTGCTCTGCTACCCGACGCGCTGGTGATGGCCGCGGTTGTCGTCGCGTGGCTCAACGATACGTTCGTCGGCCAGGCCGGCCGGCGCACGACGTACCTGATCGCGCTGTTCTCGACGCTTGTCGCCGGCATCTGGTTCGCGACGCTCGCACTCGACCCGGTGCAGCACTACTACTTCACGCGCATGTATATCGTCGATCCGTTCGCGAGCGTGATGAAGGCAGTGGTCACGCTTGGCTATACGGTCTCGATCATCTACTCGCGCAAGTACCTCGAAGATCGCAACCTGTTCCGCGGCGATTTCTACCTGCTCGGCATGTTCTCGCTGCTCGGGCAGCTGATCATGATTTCGGGCAACAACTTCCTGACGCTGTATCTGGGCCTCGAACTGATGTCGCTGTCGTTGTACGCGGTGATCGCGCTGCGCCGCGATGCGTCGCAGTCGAACGAAGCGGCGATGAAGTACTACGTGCTGGGCGCGCTCGCATCGGGCTTCCTGCTGTACGGCATCTCGATGATCTACGGCGCGACCGGTTCGCTCGAGCTGAACGAAGTGCTGAAGGCCGTCGCATCGGGCCGCATCAACGATGTCGTGCTGCTGTTCGGCGTGATCTTTATCGTCGCCGGCATCGCCTTCAAGATGGGCGCGGTGCCGTTCCATATGTGGGTGCCCGACGTGTACCAGGGCGCACCGACCGCGATGACGCTGATCGTCGGCGGCGGCCCGAAGGTCGCGGCCTTCGCGTGGGGCCTGCGCTTCCTCGTGATGGGCCTGCTGCCGCTCGCGGTCGACTGGCAGGAAATGCTCGTCATTCTCGCGGCGCTGTCGCTGATCGTCGGCAATATCACCGGTATCGTGCAGCGTAACGTGAAGCGGATGCTCGCGTACTCGGCGATCTCGAACATGGGCTTCGTGCTGCTGGGCCTGCTGGCCGGCGTGGTCGACGGCAAGACGACCGCCGCGGCCAGCGCGTACGGTTCGGCGATGTTTTACAGCATCGTCTACCTCGTGACGACGCTCGGCTCGTTCGGCGTCGTGATGCTGCTCGGCCGCAAGGATTTCGAAGCGGACACGCTCGACGACTTCAAGGGCCTCAATCAGCGCAACCCGGTGTACGCGTTCGTGATGATGGTGATGATGTTCTCGCTCGCCGGCATCCCGCCGACGGTCGGTTTCTACTCGAAGCTGGCGGTGCTCGAAGCGACGATGAACGCCGGCCTCACGTGGCTGGCGGTGCTCGCGGTGATTACGTCGCTGTTCGGCGCGTTCTACTACCTGCGTATCGTCAAGCTCATGTACTTCGACGAGCCGCAGGACACGAACGTGATCGCCGCCGATTCGAGCAAGCGTCTGCTGCTCGCGCTGAACGGCATCGCGGTGGTCGTACTCGGTATCGTGCCGGGCCCGCTGATGACGGTCTGCCTGCAGGCTATCTCGCACACGTTGCCGCTTTAATCGATGTCGGCAGCGGGGTGGTTTATCGTGCTGTTGGCGCTGGTCGGCGCCAACCTGCCGTTCGCGAATCAGCGTCTCTTCGCGGTCGTGCCGATGAAGGCCGCGAAGAAAAGCGCGTGGATCCGAATCGGCGAAATGATCGTGTTGTATTTCGTGGTCGGCGCGTTCGGCTTCATGCTCGAAGCGCGCGCCGGCAACCGTTTCGAGCAGGGCTGGCAATTTTACGCAATTACTTTCAGCCTGTTCGTCGTATTCTCGTTTCCTGGTTTCGCGTTTCAATATCTCGTCAAACGGCGCTGACGGTTCCAGCCGCGGCGCCTGGTCTTCCAGAGGTCGCATATGGCTGAACCTACCGGGCATCCGGAACAGCATCATTTGGAACATCACGCCGCGCTGAACGAAACGCGCCTGTCGAGCAAACAGGTGTACAAGGGGCCGTTCATGACGGTCAACCTCGACGTGGTGCGCCTGCCCGATGGCAAGGAAGCGACGCGCGAATACGTCGTGCATGCGGGCGCCGTGATGGTCATCCCCTTGCTCGACGACGGCCGCGTGCTGCTGGAGCGGCAATATCGCTATGCAACCGGCAAGGTGATGATCGAATACCCGGCCGGCAAGCTCGATCCGAACGAGGACGAACTCACGTGCGCGAAGCGCGAACTCGAAGAAGAAACGGGCTATACGGCGCGTGAATACATTTACCTCACGCGCATCCATCCGATCATTTCCTACTCGACCGAATTTATCGACATCTACCTCGCGCGCGGTCTGATGGCGGGCGAGCAGAATCTCGATGAAGGCGAATTCATCGAGACCTTCACCGCAACGGTGCCCGAGGTGTCGGAGTGGATCCGCAGCGGCGAGTTGAGCGACGTGAAGACGATTATCGGCACGTTCTGGCTGGAGAAGTTCCTGTCCGGCACGTGGCCTGTTCCGGCGCCCGTCGAAGGCTGAACCAGGCTGGAAGGCCGAGACAGGAACGGAGGAGGTGCGGCGCCCGGCCGCGCATCGCATCGCTGCGCTCGCGTCCGGGCGCGACGTCCGGCGAAAAGATGCGGTGCAAGCGCAGCCCTCGGCTCACGCGGGAGTACCATTGTGCCTTCCGGGACGATCCCCACATACGCTTGCCGGCATCGGCAAAGACGTTTTAGAACGATCGTTCATAAACCACTTTTTTGCGCTACACTCGTACGCAAGCCCTGATTCCAGATGAAGGTCCTCGATTTACAGTGTCCGCACGGCCATCGGTTCGAAGGCTGGTTCGCCTCCGCTGAAGACTTCGAAGCACAGGCGGCCAGGCATCTTGTCGAATGCCCGATTTGCGGTGCCAGGGAAGTGAGCCGTTTGCCGTCCGCGCCGCGCCTGAATCTATCGGGCGCAAGCGCAGCACAACCGGCCGCCGCGGCCCATGGATCGCCCGCTCAGGAGTGGCAGGCGCACGCCATGCGCGCGCTGCGCGAGGTGCTGGAAAAAACTGAGAACGTGGGCGACCGCTTCGCCGAGGAAGCGCGGCGCATTCACTACAACGAAGCGCCCGCGCGCAATATTCGCGGTGTCACGACACCCGAAGATGCGAAAGCGCTCGTCGAAGAAGGTATCGACGTGATGCCGCTGCCGATTCCCGCCGCGCTGAAAGAGCCGCTGCAATAAAGTACGCGGTGTCCCGGTGGCCAGGCGTTAAACACGGAACGGCCGCGCCAGGGAGAATCCGCGCATGGATCTGAACTACACGCCCGCCGAAAACGGTTTTCGCGCCGATATTCGCGCGTGGCTCGGGGCGAATCTGCCGCGCGCCCTCGCCGATAAGGTTCTCCAGCACAAACGTCTGAATCGCGACGACTACGCGAGCTGGCACAAGCTGATCGGCGCGCGCGGCTGGTCCGCGCCCGCGTGGCCGGCCGAATATGGCGGTCCCGGCTGGAATGCGACCCAACGCCATATCTGGGACGAGGAATGCGCGCGCATCGGCGCGCCGCTCGTGCTGCCGTTCGGCGTATCGATGGTTGCGCCGGTGCTGATGAAATACGGCAGCGACGCCCAGAAGCGGCACTATCTCCCCCGCATTCTCGATGGCACCGACTGGTGGTGTCAGGGCTACTCGGAGCCTGGCGCCGGTTCGGATCTCGCATCGCTGCGCACGCGCGCCGAGCGTCGTGGCGACCACTACGTGGTGAACGGCCAGAAAACCTGGACCACGCTCGGCCAGCACGCGGACATGATGTTCTGCCTTGTGCGTACCGATAGCGACGCGAAGAAGCAGGAGGGCATCTCGTTCCTGCTGATCGATATGAAGAGCCCCGGCATCACGGTGCGGCCGATCATCACGCTCGACGAAGAACACGAAGTCAACGAAGTCTTTTTCGAAGACGTCGAAGTGCCGCTCGAGAATCTCGTCGGCGAAGAAAATCGCGGATGGACTTATGCGAAGTATCTGCTGGGCCACGAGCGCACCGGCATTGCGCGCGTGGCCAGCTCGAAGCGCGAGCTGGTATTCCTGAAGCGCCTTGCGCTCGCGCAGAAGAAAAACGGCAAGCCGCTATTGCATGACCCCGTGTTCGCCGCGAAGGTTGCGAGCCTCGAGGTCGATCTGATGGCGCTCGAAGTCACGGTGCTGCGCGTCGTCGCCAACGAAACGCAGGGGCGCGGTCCGGGCCCGGAGGCATCGCTGCTCAAGATCAAAGGCACGGAGATCCAGCAAGGCCTGACCGAACTGATGTTCGAAGCGATCGGGCCGCTGGCCGCGCCGTTCGACGTGCCGTTCCTCGAAGGCCGGCGCCCCCACAGCATCGCGGGCGACGACGATGCCGCGCCGCTTGCCGCGTACTACTTCAACTACCGCAAGACGTCGATTTACGGCGGCTCGAACGAGATCCAGAAGAACATCATCGCGCAGATGATGCTCGGACTTTGAGGAGCGGCGCATGGACTTCACGTTCAACGACGAACAGCAGCAGCTCGCGAACGCGCTGCGCCGGTATCTGGACAAGGAATATGGGTTCGCTGCGCGCCGCGCGATCATCGAATCGGACGCGGGTGTGTCGGACACGCATTGGGCCGGCTTCGCCGGGCTCGGGTTGACTGCGTTGCCGGTGCCCGAAGCGCACGGCGGATTTAGCGGCAACGCCGTCGATATGTTGGTCGTGATGCAGGAGTTGGGCCGTGCGCTCGCGGTCGAGCCGTACTGGGCGACCATGGCAGGCGTCGAGGCGCTGCGGCTTGCCGGCGGCGACGGTGGCGCCGCGGCAGACGACCACGCGCTGCTCGAAAAGATCGCGCAAGGCGAACTCAAACTCGCGGTTGCGTTTCACGAGCCGGATGCGCGCTACGATCTGTTTGCGGTCGATACGAAGGCCACGCGGCAAGGCGACCAAACCCTGCTCGACGGCATGAAGTCGGTCGTACAGCACGGCGCGCAGGCCGATCATTGGATCGTGCCCGCACGCAACGATGCCGGCGAAATCGCGTTGTTCATCGTTGCCCGCGATGCGGCAGGCGTCGACGTCACCGATTATCGGACCATCGATGGCCAGCGCGCCGCCACGCTCAGATTCGCGCAAACGCCTGCGCGTCGGCTTGGCTCCGGCGGCGCTCAGAGCACCGCATACGCCGGCGCGGCGACGCTCGAACGCATCGCCGACTACGCCACCGTCCTGCTATGCGCGGAAGCGCTCGGCGCACTCGATGCGCTGAACCATGCAACCGTCGAATACACCAGAACGCGCCAGCAGTTCGGCATGCCGATCGCGCGCTTCCAGGCGCTGCAGCATCGGATGGTCGATATGATGATTCACACCGAACAGGCGCGCTCGCTCACCTATCTGGCGGCGGTCCGCTATGCAACGAGCGTCGATGACGACGAACGGCGCCGCGCCGTATCCGCAGCGAAGGCGCGTATCGGCCAGACCGCGCGCTTTGTCGGCCAGCAGGCGATCCAGTTGCACGGCGGCATGGGCATGACGAACGAAGTGATGGCAGCCCATCTGTTCAAGCGTCTTTCGATCATCGAAACGACGCTCGGCGACGTCGACCATCACCTCGCGCGGTTCGCCGCGCTGCCGGGTTTCGCCGCTGTCGATGCGGTCGATGCGGTCGATCGAGAACCTGATTGATCGCTGCAGGCCTACTCCAGTTCACACACATGAGGGAGACATGGGGATCAGCTACGAAGACTTCGAAGTGAACAGGACATACGAGATCGGCGAGCACACCTTCACGCGCGACGAGATTGTCGCGTTTGCGAAGCAGTTCGATCCGCAGCCGTTTCATGTCGACGAAGCAGCCGCGGCCGCGTCGCCGTTCGGCGCGCTGATTGCAAGCGGCTGGCATACGTGCTCCGTGATGATGGGCCTGCTCGTGCGCAACGCGCTGGCCGGCTCGACGTCGATGGGCTCGCCCGGCATCGATGACATCCGGTGGCTCAAGCCTGTGCGCGCCGGCGACACGCTCCGCATGACGTCGACAGTGCTCGACAAGCGCGTGTCGTCGAGCAAGCCCGACCGCGGCATCGTGACGACGCAATGGAGCGGCATCAATCAGCACGGCGAGACGGTGATTACCGTCCACGTCAAAGGCATCTACGGCTTGCGGCATCCGGCACCGGCCGCATGACGGCCGACGCCGATACCGCGCCTATCGGTTCAAACCCGCGCCCGCACCGGCTGCCGCTTCCGTGTATTTCACGAACTCGAGCTTCGCGATCGCGTTGCGATGCACTTCGTCGGGACCATCGGCGAAACGCAGCCAGCGTGCGATCGTATAGGCATAAGCGAGCGGAAAGTCGTCGCTCATGCCGGCCCCGCCGTGTGCCTGAATCGCCCAGTCGATGACCTGACAGGCCATATTCGGTGCGACGACCTTGATCATCGCGATCTCGCCGCGCGCGCCCTTGTTGCCGACCGTGTCCATCATGTAGGCGGTTTTCAGCGTCAGCAGACGCGCCTGCTCGATCAGGCAGCGCGCTTCGGCGATGCGTTCCTGCGTGACCGTCTGCGCGGCGATCGGTTTGCCGAATGCGACGCGCTGCAGCACACGCTTCGACATCAGTTCGAGTGCGCGCTCCGCCAGACCGATGAGCCGCATGCAGTGGTGAATGCGGCCCGGCCCGAGCCGTCCCTGCGCGATCTCGAAGCCGCGTCCCTCGCCGAGCAGCAGATTCGACGCCGGCACGCGCACGTGATCGAGCGTGATCTCCATATGGCCGTGCGGCGCATCGTCGTAGCCGAATACCGTCAGCGGCCGATGCACGGTAATGCCGGTCGCGTCCGACGGTACGAGGATCATCGACTGCTGCTGATGGCGCGGCGCCTCGGGGTCGGTCTTGCCCATCACGATAAAGAGCTTGCAGCGCGGGTCGCCTGCGCCCGACGACCACCATTTGTGTCCGTTGATGACATAGCTGTCGCCATCGCGCGTGATGCGTGTCTGGATGTTCGTTGCATCCGACGAGGCGACCTCCGGCTCCGTCATCAGAAATGCCGAACGGATCTGTCCTTGCAGCAGCGGCTCGAGCCATTCGCGCCTGTTCTCTTCGCTACCGTAACGCTCGAGCGTTTCCATATTGCCGGTGTCGGGCGCATTGCAGTTGAACACCTCGGGCGCCCACGGCACGCGGCCCATGATCTCGCATAGCGGCGCATATTCGAGGTTCGTGAGTCCCGCGCCGCGCTGCGAAGCGGGCAAAAAGAGGTTCCACAGGCCCGCCTCGCGCGCCCGCTGCTTCAGTGTTTCGATGAGTTCGGTCGGCACCCACGCGTTGCCGTTCTGCCGGTTCTGCGCGATCTCGGCAGCGAACGTGCGCTCGTTCGGATAGATATGCTCGTCGAAGAAGGCGAGCAGTTTTTCGCGCAGCGCCTGCACTTTCGGGGTGTAATCGAAATTCATGTTCGCCTCTTTAGTGGCCCACCTGGTGACCCATCCAGTTGCACGGTTAGCGCACCTTTTGCGCGTAACGCCATGCGAGCTCAGCCATCGGCCGCGCGCGACGGCCGGCATCGAGCGCCTGCGCGCTGGCCGCCGTGCCGTCGGCGACGCGCTTCATGATTCCCTGCAGAATCGCGGCGATCCGGAACATGTTGTACGCAAGGTAGACGTTCCAGTCGCCTTGAATCTCGAAGCCGGTGCGCGCGCAATAGCGGTCCACGTACGCGGCTTCGTCGGGAATGCCGAGCGCGGACCAGTCGAGGCCCGCGATGCCGCGAAACTGCGCGGGATCGACATGCCACGCCATGCAGTGGTACGCGAAGTCGGCGAGCGGATCGCCGAGCGTCGACAACTCCCAATCGAGTACCGCTAGCACGCGCGGTTCCCGCGCATCGAAGATCAGATTGTCGAGCCGGTAATCGCCATGCACGATCGACACGTGCGCCGCGCTTTCGTTTGGAATATGGCGCGGCAGCCAGTCGATCAGCCGTTGCATCGCCTCGATCGGCTCGGTTTCCGACGCAAGATATTGCTTGCTCCAGCGGCCGATTTGCCGCGCGAAGTAGTTGCCCGGCTTGCCGTAGTCGACCAGTCCGACGCGTGCCGCATCGACGCTATGGAGCGCGGCGATTACACGGTTCATCTCGTCGTAGATGGCGGCGCGCTGTTCGCCTGTCATGCCGGGCAGCGACGGATCCCACAGCACGCGGCCGTCGATAAACGCCATCACATAGAACGCGCGGCCGATCACGCTTTCGTCTTCGCATAGCGCGAGCATCTGCGCGACCGGCACCTCGGAGGCGCGCAACGCATGCATGACGCGGTATTCGCGTTCGATCGCGTGCGCCGACGGCAGCAGCTTCGCCGCCGGGCCCGGTTTCGCGCGCATCACGTATGCGCGCGACGGCGTGATCAGCTTGAAGGTCGGGTTCGACTGGCCGCCGGCAAACTGCTCGATCGTGAGCGGTCCTTCGAAGCCGTCGACATGCGCGGCAAGCCATGCGGTGAGTGCGTTGGCGTCGACGCGCTGCTGGTCGTTCATCGGGCGTGTGCCGATGAACGCGGAATAGTCGGTGCTGCCGGGCGCCGCGTTGGGCGTCGTGGTGTGCGGCATTGTCTCCTCCAGGCGGGTCAGCCGGGGTGTGCGCTTTTTGCGTCTTGCTCCGGTTCGATGCCGCGCTTGCTCCGGGTGAGCGCTTCGGCGTTGCTCCGTCGCTTATCCGGCATTGTGCGGCACCGTCGTCTCAGTCGGATGCGTTAACCCGGTTTCTTGTACTGGCTGAACTGCGCGTACAGCATTTCCATCGTCGTATTGCGGATGTCGCGGTGCAGCGGCGACGGCGGTGAGTGATTGATCAGACGCAGCACCCAGTCGCGCGGCGCGTCGCCGACGTCGAGTGCATTGATGCAGCCCGTCGCCTGCGAGAGATGCCCGTAAAACGTGCGGCCGCCCGCGGAAATCGCATGCGACAGGATCGCGCGGTTGACGCCGCCGTGCAGCACGAGCAGCACGCAATCCCATGACCTGTCGTCGCGCAGCGCGCCGAGCGCGGGCAGGACCCGATCGAACAGCGCGCCGATCGTTTCGCCGCCGAGAAACTGCGTGCCCTCGGGGACGATTCCATCGAAGATGCCGAGAAACGCCGCTTCGATATCGGTGTCCGGAATACCGCCGAGTTTGCCGCCGCGGATTTCGAGCCACGCGGGCTCGATCTCGATGTCGATCGGCTGGCGCGTTTCGTCGAGCACGCGTTGAGCCGTTTCGACGGTGCGCGGCAAGCCGCTGGCAATCACGCGGTCGAAGCGGATCTGCTGTTCGGCGAAGGCGCGCCCCGCGGCGCTGGCCTGCTCGCGGCCGTTCGCGTTGAGCGGTACGGTGTCCGGGTCGATCATGCGGCCCGAGTCGTCGAAGTAGGTGACGTCGCCATGCCGCATCAGGTAAATGCGGCGGCGCTTCGGCAATTGATATTGAGGCATGGTGTCGAGCGCTAAAGCCCGCCGCGTTATTTGTAAAGGGGCGCGCGTTTTTCGAGGAACGCGCTGATGCCTTCGAGTGCATCGCGATGGTGGAGCGATGCAACGAAGCTGTCGCGCTCGGTGGCCAGATGCGCGTCGAGCGGCTGTGTGCCTGCCGTGCCGATCAGCGCCTTGATGCGCGTGGTTGCATTCGGCGACAGCCTGGCGAGTTCGTCGGCCCATGCAAGCGCCGCATCGCGCACCGCGCCGGGTTTCGCGAGCCGGTTCACCACCCCCAGTTCGTGCAGACGCGCCGCGCCGATCGGTTTGCCCTCGAGCAGCACTTCGGTCGCCACCTGACGCGGCAAGGCGCGCGTGAGAAACCACGAACCGCCGCCGTCGGGCGTGAGGCCGACGCGCGCATACGACATCACGAATTTCGCATCGTCGGCTGCGACGATGAGGTCGCATGCGAGCGCGAGCGAAAAGCCCGCGCCGGCCGCCGTGCCTTCAACGGCCGCGATGACCGGTTTGGTCGATGCCTGCAGCGTCGCGATCCACTCGCCGAGCAGATCGATATTGCGCGCCTGCACGGACGGATCCTTCGCGCGGTTTTCCAGCAGCCGGTTCAGGTTGCCGCCCGCGCAGAAGAACTGATCGGCGCCGGTCAGCACGATCGCGCGCACCGATGCGTCGCGTTCGGCCGTTTCGATCGCTTCGATGCCGGCCGCGTACATATCCGGATGCAGCGCGTTGCGCGCGCCGGGGTTCGACAGTGTCAGCACGAGCGTCGTTTCGCTTTCGGCGGGGCGCGCGGCGAGCAGTTCGGCGGTCATTGCGGTGGCTCCATGGAGTGCGGTGTATCGGTATCGGCGGCGTCGGGTTGCGTCAGCGACAGGCCGAGCTGCGCGCGGCGCGCGAGCCACGGCGAAGGCCGGTAGCGCGGGTCGCCGAGCACACGGTACATGTTGTGCAAAATCGTCAGGATGGTTTGCGCGCCGAGCGCATCGCCGAGCGCAAGCGGGCCGCGCGGATAGCCGAGGCCGAGCATGACGGCGAGGTCGATGTCCTGCGGCGTCGCGATTCGCCGCTGGGCGATATCGCAGCCGATATTGACGATCGTCGCGACGACGCGTTGCGCGACGAAGCCCGCCGAATCGCGGATTACGGTGACGGGCACGCCATCGGCGGCAAAGAGCGCGTGCGCGCCGTCGCGTGCGGCGCGCGTCGTGGCGGGCGTGGTCATCAGCGTGCGGCGCGGCGTGCCGGCGGACGGAAACAGCGGGAACAGCGCATCGACGGCGACCACGCGCGTCGCATCGAGTTGTTCGTCGAGCGCGGCCGTCGTTGCATCGAGTCCGAAGGGCGTGACGACGATCAGCGAACCGGCGGCCGGCGTCGCGCCCGTGTCGAGCGGGACGCCGGCTTGCTCGACGAGCGCCTGCACCGCATCGTGCGCCTGCGCGTGCCGCTTGCTGATCCAGACATGCTGCGGCAAGGCGGCCGTCGGCGCGGGCGGTTCCTGCGGCACCTGCTGCTTGCCGTCCACATAGCGATAAAACCCTTCGCCCGCCTTGCGTCCGATCAATCCGCCCGCGAGGCGCGTAGCGGTAATCGGCGACGGCGTAAAGCGCGGCTCTTCGTAGAACTGGTGATAGATCGATTCCATCACCGGATGCGATACGTCGAGCGCCGTCAGGTCGAGCAACTCGAACGGCCCGAGCCGGAAGCCGGCCTGCTCGCGCATGATGCGATCGATGTCGACGAAGCTCGCGACGCCTTCGTCGGCGATGCGCAAGCCTTCGGTATTCATGCCGCGTCCCGCATGATTGACGATAAAGCCGGGCATATCTTTCGCGCGCACGGGCGTGTGGCCCATGCGGCGCGCGAGATCCATCAGCGCGTCACCGGCTGCCGGATCGCTGCGCAGACCGTCGATCACTTCGACGACCTTCATCAGCGGCACCGGATTGAAGAAGTGATAGCCGGCCACGCGCGACGGATCGTTGCAGCCCGCGGCGATCGCGGTGATCGATAGCGACGACGTATTCGACGCCAGTACACAGCGGCCGCCGACGATCGACTCGAGCTCGCGAAACAGCGCGCGCTTGGCGTCGAGCTTTTCGACGATGGCTTCAATGACGAGATCGCAGTCGGCAAATTCCGCGAGCGCTTGCGCGCCCGATACCTTGGCGAGCGCAGCACGCGCGGCGATATCGTCGAGCTTGCCTTTTGCGGTCAGTTTCGCGAATGTATCGGCAAGGTAGTCGCGCGCCGCCGTCACCGCAGACGCGTTGGTATCGAACAGGCGCACGTTGAGCCCGGCGAGCGCGGCGATTTGCGCGATGCCGCGGCCCATCGCGCCGGCGCCGACGACGCCGATGGTCTCGATGCCGTTATGGCCATTGCGACCATTGCGACCGTCGTGACCGTTCTCGCGGGGGAGGGGAGTCATTGCGTCGTTTGTCTCCATGGTTCCCTTAAAATAGCACGGCCGTACCCGGCGATGGCGGTTTCAGAACGCTTCAGCGTCGCGCGACGACATATCGGGCGTGACGCAGTGGATATCGCGACGCAGGCAGTTTCGATGCCTGACGATAAATGACGATAAAGGGAGACATCGAATGATCAGGCTATGCGGTTTCTCGCTGTCCAACTATTACAACAAAGTCAAATTTGCGCTACTCGAACACGAGATCCCTTTTATCGAAGAGACGGTGCTTGCGAGTCAGGACGACGATGCGATGCTCGCACACTCGCCGCTCGGCAAGGTGCCGTTCGTCATCACGGAACACGGCAGCCTCTGCGAATCGCAGGCGATTATCGAGTACCTCGCCGCGTGCTATCCGGAGAAGGCGATTTTCTCGCGCGATCCTTGGGAAGCGGCGAAAGAGCGCGAGATGATGCTGTTCGTCGACGTGCATCTCGAACTGACCGCGCGCAATCTGTACAAGCAGGCGTTTTTCGGCGGCACGGTCACCGATGCGACGAAAGGGCGCGTTGAGAAGCTGCTGACGCGTTATATCGGCGGGTTCAAGCGTCTGGCGCAGTTCGGACCGTATCTGCGCGGCGATCGATTCAGCGTGGCCGATTTCAGCGGCTTCGTGCATCTGCCGCTCGTCGGTCTCGCGACGCGGCAAGTGTATGGCCGCGACTTTCTCGTCGATGCGGGTATCGACTGGAAAAGCTATTGGAACGCCATCAATGTACGCCCGGCCGCCGGGCGCGTGACGGCCGATCGCAAGGCGTATATGGACGCGACGCGCAAAACATAACGCGTGCGTGTCGCGTCTGCCGTATCAGAGACGCGCGAGGCGTTCGAGCGCCGTGGCGAGCGTCTCTTCCTTCTTCGCAAAGCAGAAGCGCACGACGCCCGATTCATGCGGCTCGTGATAGAACGCCGAAACCGGAATTGCCGCGACACCGATTTCACGCGTCAGCCACTGCGCGAATTCGGCTTCGGGCAGATCGCTGATCGCCGAATAATCGACGCACTGGAAATAGGTGCCCGTGCACGGCAGCAGGCGGAAACGCGAATTCGCGAGGCCCGCGCGGAAATAGTCGCGTTTGTGCTGATAGAACGCGGGCAGGTCGAGGTACGGCGCCGGGTCCTGCATATAGTGCGCGAGGCCCAGCTGCATCGGCGTATTCACGGTGAACACGTTGAACTGGTGAACCTTGCGGAACTCGGCTGTCAGCGCCGCCGGCGCCGCGACATAGCCGACCTTCCAGCCTGTTACGTGATAGGTCTTGCCAAAGCTCGACACGACGAAGCTGCGTTGCGCAAGCTCCGGATAGCGCGCGACGCTTTCGTGCGGCGCGCCGTCGTACACCATGTGCTCGTAGACTTCGTCGGATACGACTAATACGTTGGTGCCGCGCACGATCGCTTCGAGCTTGCGCATATCGTCGGCGCGCCAGACGGTGCCGGTCGGATTGTGCGGCGTGTTGATCAGAATGAGCCGCGTCTTCGGCGTGATGGCGGCGGCGAGCCTGTCGAACGGAATCGCGTAGTCGGGCGCTTCGAGCGTGACGAACACGGGCTTGCCGCCCGCGAGTTCGATCGACGGCAGGTAGCTGTCGTAAGTCGGCTCGATCACGATCACTTCATCGCCCGGATGCACGGCGCAAAGAATCGCGGTCAGGAGCGCCTGCGTCGCGCCCGCCGTCACCGTGATTTCGCTCGCCGCATCGTAGCGGCGGCCATACAGGTTCGCGATTTTCTCCGCGATCGCTTCGCGCAGCGGCGCGATGCCGGCCATCGGCGGGTACTGGTTATGGCCCGTGCGCATCGCGTCCGTGACCGCATCGATAATGCGCGGGTCGCATTCGAAGTCCGGAAAGCCCTGGCCCAGATTGACCGCGTTCTTTTCGACTGCGAGCGCGCTCATCACGGTGAAGATCGTGGTGCCGACGTTCGGCAGGCGGGACGGAAACGAAGGCGTGACGGGCGTGTCGTTCGGTGCATTCATGGCGCTGTCCGAAAAGCGTGAGCAAAAGGGTTGAGGGGCGAGGTTGAGCGGGCGAGACGTCGGTATGCGGCTGGTTGGGTCGTTATGCGGGAGCGGGCGCTTCGTCGTGCAACAAACACGCTTCGACGAATCTGGCCGGCTGCGCGATCCTGAAACCGAAGTCGCGTTCGACGCGGCGCGCGAGCTTCAGCACCGCGCGGTCTTTCGATACGAGCCACTGCGCGCGGCTGCGGTGCGCGAGTTCGATGAACTTCTGGTCGTCGCGGTCCTTGCATTGCGGCAGTGGCTTGATGGCGGCGGTGTCGTTGTCGTCGGGCGCGGGCGGTTCGATCAGATGGGTCAAGCGGGCTAGCGTGTCGAGCGCCGCCGGTTTATCGATCGCGCGCTTCGCAAACTGCGGGTAGTCGAGCACATAGGCCAGTTCGCCGTGGCAGCGCGCATCGATCAGCGCGCACAGCGCGCCGCGTTCGAGCGCGGCGCGGATCGGGCGCGCGTGCGGATCGTCGAACACGAGGATGTCGATCCACACGTTCGAGTCGAGCACGATTCGCGGCACCATGTCCGGCACATCGTGCGGCACATGTCGTTGCTGCGGCGCGTCGGCCGATGCCGAAGCAGACGCCGCGGCGGACGCGGCGGACGACGGCGCAACAGGCGCAGGGCGCGGGGCAGGGGAACCGGGCATGCGTTACATTCGCTACAATCGGGCTTTCGTCTTTGACCGCCAGGCACGGGTGTGCCTGAAAGCCTCTATGATAATCGTTCTGTCGCCGGCGAAATCGCTCGACTACGAAACCCCGCCGCACGTCAGCAAGCACACGATTCCCGATTTCGTCGACGATGCCGCCGAGCTGATCGGCGGTTTGCGCCGGCTGTCACCGCAGCAGATCGCGTCGCTGATGGACATTTCCGATCCGCTCGCGCAACTCAATTTCCAGCGTTACGCCGACTGGTCGCCGCGTTTTAGCCAGCACAACGCGAAGCAGGCCGTGCTCGCGTTCAATGGCGACGTCTACGAAGGCTTCGACGCGCGCACGCTGTCGGCGGCCGATCTCGACTATGCGCAGCATCACGTGCGCGTGCTGTCGGGTCTCTATGGACTGCTGCGTCCGCTCGACCTGCTGCAACCGTACCGGCTCGAGATGGGCACGCCATTCGCCAACGCACGCGGGAAGGACCTGTATGCGTTCTGGGGCGAGCGCATCACGCAGGCGTTGAACGCGCAGCTCAAGCGCGCGAGAGGCGCGTCGCGCGTGCTGGTCAATTGCGCGTCGAATGAATATTTCCGGTCGGTCAAGCCGAAGCTGCTCGAGGCGCCGGTCGTCACGACGGTGTTCGAAGACTGGAAGGGCGGGCAATACAAGGTGATCAGCTTTCACGCGAAGCGTGCGCGCGGGTTGATGGCGCGCTTTGCGGTCGAACACCGGATCGCCGAGCCCGCGGGTCTCAAGGACTTCGATTCAGAGGGCTATGCGTTCGATGCCGGGGCGTCGAACGATGCCACCTACGTTTTTCGCCGGCGCGTCGCCAGCTGACGGGCCGCCTGGGGTGATCATGCAAACAGCCGTAGCGTAAACAAGGCGGGAACACACGATGACGCTTTCGATCACGAGCAACTTCGACGCCGGCGCAGTCGACGTGCTGTCATGCGAGCACGCCGATGATATCCGTTTGCGCGTGCGTCGCGACAGCCACGCGGAATTCGCGCAATGGTTCTACTTTCGCCTGTCGGGCGCGCGCGGCGAGCGCTGCGTGATGAAGTTCGAGAACGCCGGCGAATGCGCGTTCGCGGAAGGCTGGCGCAACTATCACGCGATGGCGAGCTACGATCGCGTGAACTGGTTTCGCGTGCCGACCACCTACGACGGCCGCGTGCTGACGATCGATCACACGCCCGAGTTCGATCGTATCTACTACGCGTACTTCGAGCCGTATAGCGAGGAGCGGCATTCGGAGTTTCTCGGCGCGGTCCAGCAGATGCCGCATGCGACGCTGACGGAGCTCGGCAAGAGCGTCGAAGGGCGGCCGGTTTCGATGCTGAGGCTGGGGACGCCTGAAGACGAGGATGCGGCTGCTGTGTTGGCCGCTGCGAACGCGGGCGCGGGCGTCGCGGCTGGCACCGGCGCCCGCGCAAAAAAGAAACGCATCTGGATCATCGCCCGCCAGCATCCGGGCGAAACGATGGCCGAATGGTTCGTCGAAGGACTCGTCAAGCGGCTCGCGGGCTGGGGCGACTGGGCCGGCGACCCGGTCGCGCGCAAGCTCTACGACCATGCGGTGTTCTACATCGTGCCGAATATGAACCCCGACGGCAGCGTGCACGGCAACCTGCGCACCAATGCGGCCGGCGCGAATCTGAATCGCGAGTGGATGGACCCCGATGCGGCGCGCAGCCCCGAAGTGCTCGTGGTGCGCGATGCGATTCGCGCGACCGGCTGCGATCTGTTCTTCGATATTCATGGCGACGAAGCGCTGCCGTATGTGTTCGTCGCGGGCTCCGAGATGCTGCCGGGCTTCACCGAGCGCCAGGCGCGCGAGCAGACGGCGTTTATCGAAGCGTTCAAGCAGGCGAGTCCCGACTTTCAGGACAAGTACGGCTACGAGTCGAGCAAGTACCGGCAGGATGCGCTGCGGCTCGCGTCGAAATTTATCGGCAACGAGTTCGGGTGTCTGTCACTGACGCTCGAGATGCCGTTCAAGGACAACGCGAATCTGCCCGACGAACGCGTCGGCTGGAACGGCGAGCGCAGCGCGGCACTCGGCGCGGCGATGCTGCATGCGATCTTGCGGCATGTGGAGGCGTTTGCGTAGCAACGGATCGGCGCTGGCCGGCAAGCATGCATGCCGCCGGCGGCGCGTGCGATCAAGGCTTCTTCTTCGTCGACGTCGTCTTGTGCGTCGCCGTCGATTTTGCCGCCGGGGTTTTGCTGGCCGCTTTCCCCGCGGACTTCACGTTCGACTTCGTCGTACCGGACTTGGCCGTGCCCGACTTGGCTGTGCCCGACTTGGCCGTGCCGGACTTGGCCGTGCCGGACTTCGCCGCGGATTTTCCGCCTTTGGTCGTCGAGCCTTTCTTCGACGCCTTCCCCACGGATTTTTTCGTCGACAATGCATGGCCGCGTGTCACCGGCCTGCCGTGCGCGCTTGCCACGCCCGGCGCTGCCTCGCTGCGGGCCGCCGGCCGCAACGGCGGCACCGGGTCGTTCCACGAGAACGCGAGCATCTGCGTGCCGACATAGCCGCAGCGGAAGTGCAATTCGTTCGGATCGCCGCCGTTCGTCGGAATGCCGAGGCCATCGACGGTCACGACGCTGTCGACCTTCACGCGCTGTTTGCGTTCGTCGAATGAGTCGTTCCACGGCGTGACCGACGAGTGCACCGTGTCGAATGCGGTGGGCGGGAATTCGACGCGGTCGAAGGCGGTCGACGTGCTCGCGACAAAGCTGCCGTGCGCGGCGCAGTCCGCCACGAGCGGATCGGCATGCATGTCGTTGACGAACTGATTGACGAGCTGATTGTGTTGCTCGAGCTGATCGGCCAACGCGAGCGTGGGAGAGGCGAGCGCTACGCCCACCACCCATACCGCGATCCGGCCGACCAACCGCAGCAAGCGGCGCGGTACGTTGGTGCGATCCATCTTGTAATGAATGACGCGTCTGTCACGCGCGCGGCGCGTAAGACGCGCAATCGGAACGCAACAGAACACGAAACTGACAAACAAAAACTGGCGAAAAACTGCGAAAAACGGCGGAACGATTCATGACATCAGCCGAATAAGATGCGCTGATACCGAACTGAGTTCAATCGTGACACAAATATTTTGCATCGTCGTGACCTGGCCGCGATCACGTAGCGGGTGCGCCCGGGGGGTCAGGTGCGCGGGCCGCCGAGACGATAGCGGCGCACGTCGTAGGTCGTGACCCACGCAGGCCGGTAGACGGCAATCAGCGCGGTGGCCATGCCCGTGAACCACGCTTCGCCTGACGCGAGCAGGAATACGCTGAACGCGTAGCCAGCCGGGATCACCTTCGGCGAGCCGTCGGACAGGCCGATGTGCGTGGCCAGCGCGGCAGCCGATGCGACCGTGACCGCGATGGCCGGCGACACGAAGCCATGCCCGAAGATGAACATGAAGAGGTTGCGCGGCAGCCATGCCTTGGAGATGCGCTGCAACAGCGCGGACACGCCGACCGGCAACGCGCCGAAGATCAGAAACGTGAGCGCGATGCCTTGCCACGGCGCATCGAACACGAGCGCCGCGAGGCCGGCCACGGCGGCCATGGCCAGCAGCGCGAGCGCCCAGTCGAATAGCGTGACGACGAGCGTGGCACCGAGCAGATGCAGCACGGTGCCGTCCTCGAGCCATGCGTTGCTTGCCCACAGCACCGACACCGCGACGATGATCGCGAGCCACACATGCTGGAGCACCGAGTCCTGAAGACGTTTGAAAGGGTTCTTCAACAACGCGAGCGCGAGCAGCGCCACAGCGGCGATCCAGCCACCGACAGCGACCCATAGCGGAAGCGGAGTATAGAGGAAACCCATATGTCTCATATTACTCGTTGGGCGGCGAAACGTGTGAGCGGATTCCGTGCCAGTCGTCGCGCGGGGCATCCGTCGCTTCGCCTTTCGGTGCGCGTTCGGGTGCGGGATGGTCTGCTTCGTGGCCCCCTGTACCGGCGGCGTCGGTATCCGGTTCCGGCGGCGCGGCGGGGCTTGCGGCGGCCTCCGGGGAGGGGGGCGCATTGTCGCGGGGCTCGGTGCAAGGTTCACCGCGGGGCTCACTGCAAGGTTCACTGCAGGGCTCACTGAGAGGCTCACCGCGGGGTTCGCCGCGGAGTTCACCGGATGACTCGCTGAATGGCTCCGTGGCTTCGGCTGCCATCGGCAATGGCGTCGCAGTGTCGTTCGCAGGCAACGGATATTTGAACTTGCGGCGCGCGCGGCGGCGCAGCGGGACGATGCCGGGCTGCCCGCGCACGGGGCGTTCCGCGCTCTCCTCGCTCGTGCGCAGCACCTCGAGCTGTGCATTGAGCCATCCGTTGTAGATTGCGACCGCGGCCGCGCGATTCGGCGCGCCCAGTTGCTGGAAGATGCTGGCCAGATGTATTTTCACTGTCCCCTCACTGATGCCGAGGGCGCGGGCGATCATCTTGTTCGTGCTGCCCATGTGCACGCACCGCATGATCTGTTCCTGTCGAGGCGACAGGCCGCCGGCGAAGCGCGTGCGCCGCGCCGGCGCCGGGACGAGTTCGAGGCGCCGCGGCACATCGTCGGAGAGCGGAGGCAACATGGCCTCGGCGAGTGCGGCCGCCACTTCGTCAGAGGGATCCGGCGGCGGGGTTTGCACGGAGGGTGGCGCCGGAGACACGATGGCGAGCGCGCCAGGCGGAATGTAGTACCCGCCCAGCAGCACGAGTTCGAGCGCCCGAACGATCAGGCGCGGATCGGTCGAGCGCGGAATCACGCCGAGCACGCCTGTCTCGACGAGGTCGCGCACGCAATCCGGCGACGTGTCGTCGACGAGCACGGCCACCGGCACGTGCGGATGATCCGCAAAGAGCCCGCGTGCATCCCTGATCGTCATCCAGTCCTGCCAGTCGATGACGAGCAGTTCCGGCGGATGCCGCCGCAGGACGCGGTCGGCCTGACGCCAGTCTTGAGCTTCGTTGAAACGGGCTTTCCGGTCGATCTGCCGCAGCAGTGCCTTGAGCCCTTCGCGCCGTTCGGCGTCTGAGTTGAGAAGCGAAAAACGCATTGCCATGCCTCCTGATGTGTCGATCGAGGTGCCGCGATGCGCACGAAACGTTAGAGACTGTTGCGCGGCGATGCGTCACCCACCAATCCGATAATGACAAATTCCTTAACGGATGACCGCCTGTCCGATAGGCATAGGATCAGCGCACAAAAATGAAAAAAGCCCCGCGCTGGGCGGGGCTTGATCGGCTTTGGGGACGTGTTCTTAAGAACAGTGTGCGCAGTCAGTGAAAATGCGGCTGTGCGGGCTCTGCGTCCTCAGGCATTTCTGCATGAACGATTTCGCCGAGCGGATCCGCATAAAGCGGTACGCCGCAGTCGTCGCAGTACTCGGGTTCGAAGCGCCCTGCATGGCGGCGGATTTCGGTCACGCCGGTTTCCTTCAGCAGCGCGACGATTTCTTCGAGCGGACCCTCTTCCGTGCCGGGTTCCTGCGGTTCTTCATCGATGCCCGGGTCGCCGTTTTCGCGGCCGTAGAGCGGCCATACGACGCCGTAGATCACGTCGTTGCTGCCGCGCCGCGTAAAGCCGATCCGGTATTCGTCGATGCGCCGCTCGCCGAAGCCGGCGACCACGGCGCGCAGTTCCTGCGGCGCCGTGCCGATCGTGTCGAACAGATATCGCACCGCTGTGCGAACGGTGTGCGGGCGCACACGTTCGTCCGCGTCGCGGCATGCGGAGTAGTACGCATCGGGCAGCAGGCATTCGAACTCGCAGCCAGGCAGCACGACCGACAGGTTTGCGCCGCCTTGCGCGGCCCATTGTTCGAGACACTGGCCGCGCTCGATGCGCGTGCCGTGCTCTTCTTCCTGCCAGCGGAACACCGGCGCGCCGACGGGCGCGGCGACCACCGCAAGCAGGAAACGCGGGTCCGCGAGAATAGGCGAAGTTTCCGGCAACTCGCCGAAGTTGATCTTCGCATTGCCGCCGCTCATGGCGGCTTGCGTGAGCTGCTGCGCGAGCCGCCAGGTTTCGACGTGATGGCGCGGCAACTGGTCGATGCTGTAGAGAAACGGCGCCATGGCGACGCGCGTGCCGGCGGCAAGGACATGCGCCTGCAGATGCGCGCGCAATGCATCGGATGCTTCGCCCTTCAACGCGCCCGATGGAATCGCATAACGGGTCCACGCGAGCACGGGCGCCGCGATCAGCAACGCTTCGTAGGTGGCGCCCTCGTGCTCGACCATGAGCGACTCGCTGTGCGTCTCGGCCATATCGGCGAGCGCGCCGTACGCGTCCGGGTGATTCTGCTGCAGATGGTCGAGGGCGGCGTCGAGCGTCGTCTGGTTGCCGTTGCGAACGATCTTCGCAAGCATGGCGTCGAGTTTCGCTTCCCAGAAACGGTCTTCAGTGCGGCTGCCCGATGCGAACAGGGCAAGCGACAGACCGACGAGCTTGTCGGCATCGGGAGGGAGGCGTTTGGCTATTCGCGAGCGCATAAATCCGAAGGTTGTGTGCAGAGAACCATATATTCTAGTCCTTTATATTGCGCGATATGTTCAGGATGCACATGATGCCGCTCGCGGTCTGCATTGCGAAGGATTGCAGGCGGCTAAAAGATGGGGACGGACGGCGACGACCGGATGTCGCGCGAAATGACGTGCCGCAGCGCTCTCCTATACTGACTGGGCGGGCTTTGCGTTGCACCGACGTCTGTCGCCGTGGTCTGGCATAGGGAGAGCCTCATGGTGAAATCGGACCAGCTTATCGAGCGACTCGCGGCCGTGTTTGCGCTGATCATCCTGGTCGGCGGATCGCTGCTCGTACTCGCACCTTTCACAACCGCGCTGCTGTGGGGCGCGATTCTGAGCTTCAGCTCGTGGGGGCTGTACTGCAAACTGACCGCCGCGCTCGGCGGGCGGCGCAAATGGGCCGCGACGCTGATGGTGCTGGTGATCCTGATCGTCGTGCTCGGGCCATTTGTCTATGCGGGCTTCGCATTCGGCGCGCATGCCCGCGATATCACGGCGTTCGTGCAGCGCGCCTTCGATGGGGGGCTGCCCGATCTGCCGCCTTGGGTCGCGCATATTCCGCTCGTCGGCGAGAACATCGAAGCGTTCTGGGAGCGCGTGACGAGCAGCAGCTCCGAGATGGCGGCGCAACTGCGCACGCTGGCCGCGCCGGCCGGCAAATGGATTCTCGCGGCGGCGCTCGCCGTGACGCACGGGCTCGGGCTGCTCGCGCTCAGCATCATTCTCGCGTTCTTTTTCTACACCGGCGGCGAGGGTGCGGCCGCGTGGCTCAATGCCGGCATGCGGCGCGTGGCCGGCGAGCGTGCCGACTATCTGCTCGCGCTCGCGGGCAGCACGGTGAAGGGCGTGGTCTACGGCATTCTCGGCACGGCGCTCGTGCAAGGCGTGCTGGCGGGCTTCGGCTGCTGGATTTCCGGCGTCCCGGCGCCGGCGCTGCTCGGGCTCGCGACGTTCTTCCTGTCGGTGATACCGGGTGGGCCCGTCGTCGTCTGGTTGCCTGCGGCAATCTGGCTCTATCACATGGGCGACACGGGGTGGGCGATTTTCCTGGTCGTCTGGGGCGTGGTCGTGGTCGGCATGTCCGATAACGTGGTCAAGCCGATCCTGATCGGCAAGAGCAGCGACATGCCATTGATCCTCGTGATGCTCGGGATTCTCGGCGGCGCGTTTGCGTTCGGTTTTCTCGGCGTGTTTATCGGGCCGACGCTGCTGGCCGTTGCCTATACGGTGCTGCGCGACTGGACCGTGGGTGCGACGGGCGCGCGGGGCGTGGTCGCGAGCGAGTCCGCGGCCGCTTCGGCGGATGCGCAGGGGGCTTCTCGCGAAGTCGAAAAGGCGCCCGGAAAATAAAACGCGTTTTTCACTTGCACGTGCTTTGCCGAGTGGCTAGAATCGCCGTCTTTCGCGCTTCGAGCGGCGTCTTTGTGAGGCGCAGTTGACGAAAGCGCGGGGAAACGAAGCAGGCGGGATCGCCAGTCATGGCGGGGCTTTCGCGGGGTCTGGCAGGGTGGAAGGAAGTTAAAAACCTGT
>NZ_BAAILL010000016.1:0-64192 GCF_054589215.1 Paraburkholderia sp. 2C
ACAGGTTTTTAACTTCCTTCCACCCTGCCAGACCCCGCGAAAGCCCCGCCATGACTGGCGATCCCGCCTGCTTCGTTTCCCCGCGCTTTCGTCAACCGCGCCTCACAAAGAGACCATCAAAAGCGCGAAAGACGGCGATTCTAGCCACTCGGCAAAGCACGTGCAAGTGGTATTTGAAGACCGCCCTTCTACTGATGCTTAAACACCGGTTTGCGCTTCTCGAGGAACGCAGCCATCCCCTCTTTCTGGTCCTCCGTCGCGAACAGCGAATGGAACAGACGACGCTCGAAACGCACGCCTTCTGCCAGTGTCGTTTCATACGCGCTGTTGATCGACTCCTTCACCATCATCACCGCGGGCAAAGGAAACTCCGCAATCGTCGCGGCCGCTGAAATCGCCTCGTCGAGCAACGACGCTGCCGGCACGACACGCGACAGCAATCCGGCGCGCTCGGCTTCGTCCGCATCCATGAAACGGGCCGTCAGACACATGTCCATCGCCTTCGCTTTAGAAACGGCACGCGGCAATCGCTGCGTTCCCCCTGCGCCGGGCATGATGCCAAGCTTGATTTCAGGTTGACCGAACTTCGCGGTATCCGCAGCGATGATGATGTCGCACAGCATCGCCAGCTCACAGCCGCCGCCCAATGCAAACCCCGCCACCGCGGCAATAATCGGCTTGCGGATACGGCGCACCGCCTCCCAGTTGCGCGTGATGTAGTCGTTCTTGTACGCGTCCATATAGGAGTACTTCGACATCATCGCAATGTCGGCCCCTGCAGCAAACGCCTTCTCGCTGCCGGTGATGATCATTGCCCCGATGTTTTCGTCCGCATCGAACGCGTGCAGCGCTTCGCCCAGTTCATCGATCAATGCGTCGCTTAGCGCATTGAGCGCCTTCGGTCGATTCAGCGTGATGAGACCGACCCGGCCTCTTGTTTCGACCAGGATGTTTTCGTATGCCATGCAACCTCCGAGGTTGTACCGAAAGCACGCGAAATGTGTTCGCGCACGCCACCAACAATGCTAACATTTACCAACCAACCGGTCGGTCAATTATTTGACGGGACCTTCCTAACCTGTTCAGCACGGCTTCCGCCATGACCCATCCGCTATTCCTCAAGCACGAAGACACGCTGCAAAAAGCGCTCGCCGCCATTGATGCACGCGGTTACTGGAGCCCATTTGCCGAAATGCCCAGCCCCAAAGTGTACGGGGAAACCGCTAATGCGGATGGCGAAGCCGCGTTCCGCGCGTGCCTGAACAGCACCTTCGAGATCGACCAGCCAACCAGCGGCAGCACGGTCGGCTCCGAGTTGTCGCCGTTCGGCTTTCCGCTTGGCATACGGTATCCGGGTGCCAATGTCGATGCGCTGATCGACGCAGCGGCAGCCGCGCAGCGCGTCTGGCGAAACGCCGGTCCGAAGGCGTGGGTCGGCGTGAGCCTCGAAATTCTTGCGCGACTCAATCGGGCGAGCTTCGAGATCGGCTACGCGGTCATGCACACGACCGGCCAGGCGTTCATGATGGCCTTTCAGGCGGGCGGCCCGCATGCACAGGACCGCGCGCTCGAAGCGATCGCCTATGCATGGGACCAGCTGCGCCGCGTCCCGTCCGACGCGCACTGGGAGAAGCCGCAAGGCAAAAACCCGCCGCTAGCAATGAAGAAGCGCTTCACGGTCGTCCCGCGCGGCGCCGGCCTCGTGCTCGGCTGCTGCACGTTTCCAACATGGAACAGCTACCCTGGCCTGTTCGCCGATCTTGCGACCGGCAACACGGCGATCGTCAAGCCGCATCCGGGCGCGATCCTGCCGCTCGCCATGACGGTTCGCATCGCACGCGACGTTCTGCGCGAAGCCGGCTTCGATCCGAACGTCGTGACCTTGCTTGCAACCGAGCCGAACGACGGCGAACTGGTTCAGAACCTCGCCGTGCGCGACGAGATCAAGCTGATCGACTTCACCGGCAGCACGCAGCACGGCACCTGGCTCGAACGCCACGCACATCAGGCGCACGTGTTCACCGAAAAGGCCGGGGTGAACCAGATTGTGATCGACTCGGTCGACGACATTAAAGCCGCCGCGCGCAATATCGCGTTTTCGCTCGCGTTGTACTCGGGCCAGATGTGCACTGCTCCGCAAAACATCTACGTACCGCGCGCGGGCATCGAAACCGCCGAGGGCACGATGACCTTCGACGCCGTTGCGCAAACTTTAGTCACCGCCGTCGACCGCTTGCTCGCCGATAGTGCGAAAGCGGTCGAGCTTCTCGGTGCTGTGCAAAACGAAGGCGTCGTCCAGCGAATCGACAAAGCTCGCCAGCTCGGCCGCGTGCTGCTCGATAGCCGTGCACTCGCGCATCCGGTTTTTGCCGATGCGCGCGTGCGCACGCCGCTCATTCTGCAACTGGACGCCGCCGCCGATTCAGCCCAGTTCACCCAGGAATGGTTCGGGCCGATTTCGTTTGTTATCGCGACCGATTCGACCAACCAGTCGCTCGAGCTTGCCGCGCGCACGGCGGCCGAACACGGCGCGTTGACGCTTTCCGTCTACAGCACCGACGACGGCGTAATCGAGCTAGCGCATGAAGCGTCGCTGCGCGGCGGCGTTGCGCTGTCGATCAACCTGACGGGTGGCGTATTCGTCAATCAGTCTGCTGCGTTCTCCGATTTCCATGGCACCGGCGCGAACCCTGCGGCCAATGCGACGCTGAGCGACGCCGCGTTTGTCGCCAATCGATTCCGTATCGTTCAAAGCCGCGCTCATGTTGAACCCAAAACGGTCGCCGCGTAAGTCAGCCGAACGGCATATGCCTTTTGGCCGACTGTTGCAGAACGGCGCTGCGCTCTAACATGTTTCAAGGGTCGCGTTCTCGTCGACCCCGAAGTGCTGCAAGGGTAACCGCAGGAATCCGAACTAGGTCCGGGTGAATCGGCGCGCCCAGAGAGTTGCGCATGGAAGAAACGCGGTTCCGAATGTGATAGCAATCGAACCGTGCACCGCGCGCGCTCGCAGCAGCAGCGACGCAATTCCGCATCCGCCGCGCAAGGAGACGACCGATGGCATATGAAGCAATTCGCGTAGTCAATGACTCGACAAGCCATGTCGTGACGATTACGCTAAACCGTCCCGACAAGCTCAACAGCTTCACGCGCAGGATGCATGAGGAGCTCGCCGCCGCGCTGGCCGAAGCGCAAGCCTCAAGCGCGCGCGCGCTGGTAATCACCGGCGCCGGCCGCGGCTTTTGCGCGGGTCAGGATCTCGCCGACCTCGACTTCACGCCCGGCTCGATGACCGACCTCGGCGAGGTTATCGACCGGCAATTCAATCCGCTGATCCGCCGCCTTCAGGCAATGCCAATGCCGGTCATCGCCGCGGTCAACGGCACGGCCGCAGGTGCGGGTGCGAATCTCGCATTCGCTTGCGACATCGTGCTCGCGGCACGCTCGGCAAGCTTCATTCAGGCGTTCGTCAAAATCGGGCTCGTGCCCGATTCGGGCGGCACCTGGTTCCTGCCGCGCCGCGTCGGTCTCGCGCGCGCACTGGGCCTCGCGATCACCGGCGACAAGCTCTCCGCCGAAAAGGCGGAAAGCTGGGGACTCATCTGGCAAGCCATCGACGACGGCGAGTTGGCAACGAGCGCCTCGGAACTCGCCGCGCAACTCGCTAAACAGTCGACGCAGGCAATCGTCGCGACCCGGCTCGCGATGCGTAGCGGCATGACAGAAACACTCGATCAGCAACTCGATGTCGAACGCGATCTGCAACGCGAACTCGGCACGTCGCACGATTACGCGGAAGGCGTGCGCGCGTTCATCGAAAAGCGCGTGCCGCGATTCGGGGGCCTCTGACATGTCGACGCAACCTACGCAACCGCGGCAGCCGGAACGCGACGCGCCGATGTCCGCCGACGAAGTCGCACGCGCCACGGCCGCCGCGATGTTCGAAGCCGATGCATGCAGCCGCGCGCTCGGTATCGAGCTGCTCGAAGTGCGCGAAGGCTACGCGCGGATGCAAATGCGCGTGCGCGCGGACTTTCTGAACGGCCACCGCATCTGCCACGGCGGGCTCATTTTCACGCTCGCCGACTCCGCGTTCGCGTTTGCGTGCAACTCGCGCAACATCAACACCGTCGCATCCGGCTGCTCGATCGAATTTTTGCGACCCGCGCACGGTGGCGACACGTTGACAGCGGAAGCCGTCGAACAATCGATGACGGGGCGCACGGGCATCTACGACATTCGCGTCACCAATCAGGCGAACGAAACCGTCGCGATGTTCCGTGGCAAATCTTCGCAAATCAGAGGGACGGTAATCCCCGCGGACGGGTGACGGCGAAACCCGTCAACGACGGGCGCCGCGGCGCCTCGTGGGCCTCGTGGGCCTCGTGGGCCTCGTGGGCCTCGTGGGCCTCGCGGGCCTCGTGGGCCTCGCGGGCCTCGTGCGCCTCGTGCGCCTCGTGCGCCTCGTGCGCCTCGTGCGCCTCGTGCGCCTCGTGCGCCTCGTGCGCCTCGTAACGCCGCGTCGTATCGCAACACGCCACGTCGCTAACGTCACTCCGCGCATACCACAGCCAACCTCGCATTCAGGCGACAATGCATGCGCACGCGACCCATGCGGCCCATGCAGCCAGCGCACCTGAACGCCCGCAATCGACAAGGAGCCTTCCAATGCCCTCGCTTCCGCTCGACGCAATCGAAATAGCGAGCCGCGACGAGCTTGCCTCGATACAGCTCGACAGGCTCAAATGGTCGCTCGCGCATGCATACGAAAACTCGCCGGTATATCGCCGCAAGTTCAACGAAGCCGGCGTCCACCCGTCCGAGCTGAAAACGCTCGCGGACCTATCCCGCTTCCCGTTCACAACGAAGCAGGACTTGCGCGACAACCACCCCTTCGGCCTCTTCGCCGTGCCGCAAGACCGCGTTGCACGCATCCACGCGTCGTCGGGCACGACGGGCAAGCCGACCGTCGTCGGCTACACCGCACACGACATCGACACATGGGCCACGCTCGTCGCACGTTCGATCCGCGCAGCAGGCGCGCAGCCCGGCGACAAGGTCCACGTCAGTTATGGCTACGGTCTCTTCACAGGCGGACTCGGCGCGCACTACGGCGCAGAACGCGCGGGACTCACCGTCATCCCGTTCGGCGGCGGCCAGACCGAAAAACAGGTCCAATTGATCCAGGACTTCCAACCCGACATCATTATGGTGACGCCCAGCTACATGCTGTCGATTGCCGAAGAACTCGAGCGGCAAGGCATCGATCCCGCGCGCAGCTCATTGCGAATCGGCATCTTCGGCGCCGAGCCGTGGACCAACGATATGCGCCGCGCGATCGAAGCGCGCATGGGCATCGATGCGGTGGACATCTATGGTCTGTCCGAAGTGATGGGGCCAGGTGTCGCATCGGAATGCGTCGAGACGAAGGATGGCCCGACCATCTGGGAAGATCACTTCTACCCGGAGATCGTCGACCCGGAGACCGGTGAGGCATTGCCCGACGGCGAGTTCGGCGAACTCGTGTTCACGTCGTTGACGAAGGAAGCGCTGCCGATCATCCGCTACCGGACGCGCGACCTGACGCGTCTGTTGCCCGGCAGCGCACGCACCATGCGCCGTATGGAGAAAGTCACGGGGCGCTGCGACGATATGATGATCGTGCGCGGCGTCAACGTATTCCCAACGCAGATTGAAGAACTGCTGCTCAAACAGCATGCGCTCGCGCCGCACTATCAGATCATGCTGACGAAGCAAGGACCGCTCGACGTGATGACGGTCAACGTCGAGCCGTCTTCCACGACAGCGGCGGATATCGCGGCACTGCGCGCGGCGCAACAGGCGCTCGTCTACGACATCAAGGCGCTGATCGGCGTGACGGCTGTCGTCAACGTGCTAGCGGTGAACGGCATCGAGCGCTCGGTCGGCAAGGCACGCCGCGTGATCGACAAGCGTCAGGCGCGCGCATGAACCGACAGCCGCATGACCGGCCCGCGGCAAATTCGCGCACTCCCGCGCTCGCACCCGCACCGCACCCGCACCGCACCGCGCTCGCACCCGTACTCGCGCTCTCACGAGCACACCGCAACCCAGCCCAACTCAACCACAATCCAACGCTTAAGAATTCGGCAGCAGTAACCACATGCGCCCGGTCTGCTTCATCTTGCCGGCGAGGTCGCCCGCTTCGTCGCCGAGGCCCCAGAAGTAGTCGGCACGCACGCCGCCTTTAATCGCCGTTCCCGTGTCCTGCGCAAAGACGAGGCGATTCATCGGTGCGTTGGTCAGCGGCCGCGTGGTCTGCAGAAAGACCGGCGTGCCGAGCGGGATCGACGACGGGTCCACGGCAATCGAACGCTCGGGCGTCAACGGCACGCCCAGTGCGCCGATCGGACCGTCGGCGCCACCGGCCGGCGCCGTCTCGCCCGACACCATCTCGCGGAAAAACACAAATCGCGGATTCGTGTCGAGCAAGGCATCGACGCGCGACGGATTCGCGCGCGCCCACGCCTTGATGCCCTGCATCGTCGCCTGCGCAGGCGTGATCTCGCGCTGGTCGAGCAGCCATCGGCCGATCGACCGGTACGGCTGATTATTCGTCCCGCCGAAGCCGACCCGCATCACGCTGCCGTCTTCCATCACAACGCGCCCCGACCCTTGCACCTGCAGGAAAAACGCTTCGATCGGATCGTCGACCCAGACGAGCTCGTTGCCGTCGAGTACGCCCGAACGCTCGAGCTGAGCGCGCGCCGGCAGCGCCGCACCCGCGCGATAGCCGGACGGCCAGCGATAAAGCGCCGTCTGGTAGATACCATGACGGGTGCGCGAACCGTGCAGCAGCGGCTCGTAATATCCGGTCACGAGGCCGTCGAGCGTGCCGTCGGTGTTCGCGAACTGGTAAGGCGTGAAGTACTGTTCGAAGAAGGTCCGCGCGCCGGCGACGTCGAGATCGTCGATCCGTTCGGCCGCCACGCACGCACGCTGCCAGTTCGCCTGACGCGCCAGCCGCACGCAGTTCTGCCGCAAGGCGGCCGTCGCGCCGATCAGCGAATCGTCCTGCCAGCCCGGTACCTGTTGCCATGCAACGGGCGTGAGCCGCGCTGCGGCGATTTGTCCTGGAATGATCGCCGCACCGGTCGGCGCATTCGCCAGCGGGCGAACTGCCTCGCGTCCGCCGCACGCGGCAAGGATCGCCGCCATCGAAACCGTCGCGGCCCACCACGCGGCGCCGCGGATAAACCGCATACAATGTTCGTTCTTGATGGAAACCGACATGTCTGATCTGCTCGACGAATATCCGATGCTCATTTTTGCGCTGGAGTCATTTCTGGCGCTGTTTCTACTCGTCTTCATCGTGGTGTGGACCACGTCGGGTAAAAAGAAACTGGCACGCAAGGAACAACAACTGAGAGAACAGGCGCAGCAGGTGCAAAACGCGCAGCAGCGAACCGCGCAGGCACCAGCGCCCACGCAACAGCCGCCGCGCGGCTAACCACGCCTTCCATCGCGCCACCACGCGCGCAGCGGCCCATACCACGTAGCACGCGACCTAGCGCACCACCTGGCGCACCACGAGGCGCACCGCTCACCGGCCGGAAAAAACGGGAAATGAAACCGCGCCGCTTCAATGCAGCGTGCGCGGCATGCGCAAAACGAATTCGGGTACCGGCGCTTCGAAACGCTCGCCGTCTTCCGCCACGCAGAAATACTCGCCGCGCATCGTACCGACGGGGGTCGCGATCACGGCCCAGCTCGTGTACTCGAATTGCTCGCCAGGCTTGAGAAGCGGCTGATGCCCGACCACGCCCAATCCTTTCACTTCCTGAACGTGGTTTTCACTATCTGTAATCACCCAATGGCGGGCGATCAGTTGCGCGGGCGCCTGACCGGTATTGCGGATTGTCAGCGTGTAGGCGAACGCATATTGCCGGCGTTCCGGGTCCGACTCGTCAGGCAGGTAACGCACCTGCGATGACACGCTGAATTGGTACTGGCTCATCCTGTTTTGCCTGATTTCAGAGTGGTGCGACAGGCGCGGTTCGTGATGACTTGGCATTCTGCTTGATGAAACGCACGCCCGCAACCGCGTCGACTGCCCGTACACAGCGGGGGCAAAGCGCGGACAAGGCTTTCACGCGCATGTGACGTTAAAATAACGCTTCTCGCGCAACTGTCCGGGCCCTCTCGTCATGACGAAATTCCATATCGCCCCCAGCATTCTGTCCGCTGATTTCTCGCGGCTCGGTGAAGAAGTCCGCAACGTGGTCGCCGCCGGCGCCGACTGGATCCACTTCGACGTGATGGACAATCACTACGTCCCGAACCTGACGATCGGCCCGCTCGTGTGCGAAGCGATCCGCCCGCATGTGCAGGTGCCGATCGACGTACACCTGATGGTCAAGCCGGTCGACCGCATCGTGCCCGACTTCGCGAAAGCCGGGGCGAACGTGATCAGCTTCCACCCCGAAGCGTCCGAACATATCGACCGCACGCTCACGCTGATTCGCGATCACGGCTGCAAGGCCGGCCTCGTGTTCAACCCCGCGACCTCGCTCAGCTACCTCGACCACGTGATGGACCGCATCGACCTCGTGCTGATCATGTCCGTGAATCCGGGCTTCGGCGGGCAGTCGTTCATTCCCGAAGCACTGAACAAGCTGCGCGAAGCGCGCGCTCGCATCAACGCCTATCGCGAGAAAACCGGTCGCGAGATTCATCTCGAGGTGGACGGCGGCGTGAAAATCGACAACATCGCGGAAATCGCGGCCGCGGGTGCCGATTCCTTTGTCGCCGGCTCGGCGATTTTCGGCCACCCTGACTACAAGACAATCATCAGCCAGATGCGCTCCGCCATCGCCCACATCGAGCACTAACCCCGATACCGACACCGACATGACGACGACGCCTCCTCGCTACGCCGCCCCCGTGTTGTCCGCGCCACGTCTCGTTGCGGCGATCATCGACCTGGACGGCACGATGGTCGATACGGCCGACGACTTCACCGCCGGCCTGAACGGCATGCTCGCGCAACTCGACGCGGAAGAAACGTCGCGCGAGGAAGTAATCGGCTATGTCGGCAAGGGCTCGGAACATCTGATCCGCAGCGTGCTCGCGCCGCGCTTTCCGGCCGATCACGCGCAGGACCGCTTCGACGAGGCGCTCGCCATCTATCAGGCCGAGTACGCGAAGATCAACGGGCTGCACACGCGGCTCTATCCGGACGTCGAAGCGGGCCTCGCCGCGCTGCGCGACGCGGGTCTCAAGCTCGCGTGCGTCACCAACAAGCCGCACCGGTTCGCAATCGAACTGCTGAAGCAGTACCAGCTTTTTCCGCTCTTTAGCGTGGTGATCGGCGGCGACAGTCTCGCGAAGAAGAAGCCCGATCCGCTGCCGATGCTCGCCGCGTGCGACGCAATGCAGGTGCCGCCGCAAGCGACGGTCGCGATCGGCGATTCGGAGAACGACGCGCTCGCGGGCCGCGCGGCCGGCATGGCGACCCTCACGCTGCCGTACGGCTACAACCATGGCCAGGCTGTGCAAACCATCAAGTCGGATGGTATAGTGGCGTCACTGCTCGAGGCCGCAAAAGCCATCGCAGCACATAATCAGGCGAAACCCGAGGCGAAACCCGAGGCGAAACCCGAGGCGAAACCCGAGGCGAAACCCGCGGCAAAATCCTAAGCATCATCGTCGCCTGAAACCCTCACTGACCAACAGTCCTTCTTCATGTTTCTGAACAGAAAACGGAGTCTGAGCAGCATCGACCGGGGAGCATGGCCCTGGCGTCGCTGGTCGCGCTAACCTCTCGTCGAGGTTCGCTGAAGCTTGTCTTCTTCAGCCACGTTTTTTAGTTCGCTGCGCACCGTGCGCTTTCCTGTTTCAAGATTTCTTTCATTGCGTCGCCTTGTTGCGCTGCCTCATTGCGCAGCCGTCGTGTCCGTGGTGTACATTCGCGGTCCACGGTGAAGGCAAATACGCATTGTCAGGAAAGCGCGCGCCGGTCAAATTCATCGTTTCGAATCGCGAGCCCGACCGGCAGCGCAACGCCCCGCTTTGTCCGACGCCCGCCGCGGCCGGACGTACGAACAGGATCGGAACATGACCGAACTCGAATTCCAGTCTCTCGCGAACGAGGGCTACAACCGCATTCCGCTGATCGCCGAAGCGCTCGCGGACCTCGAAACGCCGCTGTCGCTATATCTGAAGCTCGCGCAATCCGAGCGCAACGGCGCGAACTCGTTTCTGCTCGAATCGGTGGTCGGCGGCGAGCGCTTCGGGCGCTACTCGTTTATTGGCCTGCCGGCACGCACGCTCGTGCGCACGCGCAACGGCGTATCGGAAGTCGTGAAGGACGGCAAGGTCGTCGAAACGCACGAAGGCGACCCGCTCGAATTCATCCAGCAGTTCCAGAAGCGCTTCAAGGTCGCGCAACGCCCGGGCCTGCCGCGCTTCGCAGGCGGCCTCGCCGGTTACTTCGGCTACGACGCGGTGCGCTACATGGAGAAGAAGCTCGCGCACGGCGCGCCGCCGGACGATCTGAATCTGCCCGACATCCAGTTGCTGCTGACTGAAGAAGTCGCGGTCATCGACAATCTCGCGGGCAAGCTGTATCTCGTCGTCTATGTCGACCCGACCGCGCCCGAAGCGTACACGCGCGCCAAACAGCGCCTGCGCGAACTGCGCCAGCGGTTGCGCGTGTCGGTGCAGCCGCCCGTGACGTCGGCGAGTGTGCGCACCGAGATCTATCGCGAGTTCAAGAAGGACGATTACCTCGCGGCCGTGCGCAAGGCGAAGGAATACATCGCGGCCGGCGAGCTGATGCAGGTGCAGGTCGGCCAGCGTCTGACCAAGCCGTACCGCGACAATCCGCTTTCGCTATACCGCGCGCTGCGTTCGCTGAACCCGTCGCCGTATATGTACTACTACAACTTCGGCGATTTCCACGTGGTGGGCGCATCGCCGGAAATTCTCGTGCGTCAGGAAAAGCGCGGCGAAGACCGCATCGTGACGATCCGCCCGCTCGCCGGCACGCGCCCGCGCGGCAACACGCCCGAGCGCGACGCCGAACTCGCCCACGAACTGCTGAACGATCCGAAGGAAATCGCCGAGCACGTGATGCTGATCGACCTCGCGCGCAACGACGTCGGCCGCATCGCGCAGATTGGCTCGGTAGTCGTCACCGACAAGATGGCGATCGAAAAGTACTCGCACGTGCAGCACATCGTGAGCTCGGTCGAAGGGAAACTGAAGCCGGAGATCACGAACTTCGACGTGCTGCGCGCGACGTTCCCGGCCGGCACGCTGTCCGGCGCGCCGAAGGTACGCGCGCTGGAGCTGATCGACGAACTCGAACCGGTCAAGCGCGGTTTGTACGGCGGCGCGGTCGGCTACCTGTCGTTCACCGGCGATATGGACCTGGCCATTGCGATCCGCACCGGCGTGATCTGCAACGGCAATCTGTATGTGCAGGCCGCCGCGGGCGTGGTCGCGGACTCAGTCCCCGAATCCGAATGGCAGGAGACCGAGAACAAGGCGCGCGCGGTACTGCGTGCCGCCGAGCAGGTGCAAGACGGCCTCGATAGCGACTTCTGACCGGAGAAAGACCATGCTGCTGATGATCGACAACTACGACTCGTTCACCTATAACCTGGTCCAGTACTTCGGCGAACTCGGCGAAGACGTGCGGACCTATCGCAACGACGAAATCACGATCGGTGAAATCGCGAAGCTGAACCCCGAGCGCATCTGCCTGTCGCCGGGCCCGAGCAACCCGCAGCACGCGGGCATCACGCTCGACGTGCTGCGCGAGTTCTCCGGCAAGATTCCGATTTTCGGCGTGTGCCTCGGCCATCAGGCGATCGGCGAAGCGTTCGGCGGCCGCGTCGTGCGCGCGCAGACCATCATGCACGGCAAGGTGAGCCAGATCGAAACCGACTGCAAAGGCGTGTTCGCCGACCTGCCGAAGCACTTCACGGTCACGCGCTATCACTCGCTCGCGATCGAGCGCGAATCGCTGCCCGATTGCCTCGAAGTGTCCGCATGGACGCCCGACGGCGAGATCATGGGCGTGCGGCACAAGACGCTCGCGGTCGAAGGCGTGCAGTTCCACCCGGAATCGATCCTGTCCGAACACGGCCACGCGCTGCTCGAAAACTTTATCAAGCAGTCGAAACGCGCGGACGCCGCGGCCACGTCGAGCTAAAACAACAAGGTCAAGGGGAGGCGACATGATTACGCCACAGGAAGCGCTGCAGCGCACGATCGAGCATCGCGAGATCTTTCACGACGAAATGCTGCATCTGATGCGGCTCATCATGCGCGGCGAGCTCACGACGGCGCAGAGCGCGGCGATCCTCACCGGTTTGCGCGTGAAGAAGGAAACGATCGGTGAAATCGCCGCGGCGGCGACCGTGATGCGCGAATTCGCGCATCACGTCGACGTGGAAGACAGCTCGAATTTCGTCGATATCGTCGGCACCGGCGGCGACGGCGCGCATACGTTCAATATCTCGACGGCGACGATGTTCGTGGCCGCGGGCGCCGGCGCGAAAGTCGCGAAGCACGGCAATCGCGGCGTGTCGAGCAAGTCGGGCAGCGCGGACGTACTCGAGGCGCTCGGCGTCAATATCGAGCTGCAGCCGCAACAGGTGGCCGAATCGATCGCGGCAACGGGCATGGGCTTCATGTACGCGCCGAACCATCATCCGGCCATGAAGAACGTGCAGGCCGTGCGCCGCGAACTCGGCGTGCGGACGATCTTCAATATTCTCGGTCCGCTGACCAATCCCGCCGGCGCGCCGAACCAGTTGCAAGGCGTGTTTCACCCGGACCTCGTCGGCATTCAGGTGCGTGTGATGCAGCGGCTCGGCGCAAAGCACGTGCTTGTCGTGTACGGCAAGGACGGCATGGATGAAGTGTCGCTCGGCGCCGCGACGCTCGTCGGCGAGCTGCGCGACGGCGAAGTGCACGAGTACGAGATTCATCCCGAAGATTTCGGCATGCAGATGGTGTCGAACCGCACGCTGAAGGTGGCCGATGCGGCGGCGTCGAAGGTGATGCTGCTCGAAGCGCTCGACAACCAGCCGGGCGTCGCGCGCGAGATTGTCGTGCTCAATGCGGGCACGGCGCTGTATGCGGCGAATGTGTCGTCATCGATTGCATCGGGCATCGAGCTGGCGCGCGAAACCATTGCGAGCGGCCGCGCGCGTGCCAAGGTCGACGAGCTCGTGCGCTTCACCCAGCAATTCAAGCGTTAAATGCAAGCAATCACTTTTGTATCGGTTTTCGTATCGGAGCGGCCATGAGCGATATTCTCGAACGCATCATCGACGTCAAGCGCGCGGAAGTGCGCGCCGCCGAGCAAAGCGCGCCGCTCGAAGAACTGCGGCTCGAGGCGTCGGCGCGCGACCATCGCGATTTCGTCGGCGCATTGCGCGCGAAACATGCGGCGGGCAAACCGGCCGTGATCGCCGAAGTGAAAAAAGCCAGTCCGTCGAAAGGCGTGATCCGCGAGCATTTCGTGCCCGCCGAGATTGCGCGCTCGTATGCGCAGCATGGCGCGGCGTGTCTGTCGGTGCTCACCGACGTACAGTTCTTCAAGGGCAGCGCCGCGTATCTGGAAGAGGCGCGCGCCGCGTGCGACTTGCCGGTGCTGCGCAAGGACTTCATCATCGACCCGTATCAGGTTGTCGAAGCGCGTGCGATGGGCGCCGATGCGATCCTGCTGATCGCCGCCGCGCTCGAAACGTCGCAGATGGAGGAACTCGAAGCGTTCGCGCATTCGCTGGGGCTCGCCGTGCTCGTCGAAGTGCACGACAAGAACGAACTCGTCGAAGCGCTCACGCTGAAGACGCCGCTGATCGGCATCAACAACCGCAATCTGCGCACGTTCGAAACGTCGCTCGATACGACGATCGACATGCTCGAGATGATTCCCGACGAGCGGATTGTCGTCACCGAATCGGGCATTCTGTCGCGCGTCGACGTCGAACGGCTGCGTGCGCTCGATGTCAATACGTTCCTCGTCGGCGAGGCGTTTATGCGCGCCGACGAACCGGGCGTCGAACTCGCGCGGATGTTTTTCTGACGCGCGTTTCCGGGGCGGGACCACGGGCTGCGCAACCTGCGGCGCGGCCCATGGAATATGGCGGTTGAAACGTTGAAGCACGGAACGGAGTAATCGATGGGAATCGAACGCGAAATCAAACTCGCGCTGCCGGCCGATCAGGCTGACGCAGCGTCGCAATGGCTGACCGCGCGCACGGGAGAGACCGGCCAGCCGCTCGCGCTCGACAATCTCTACTTCGATACACCGTCGCTGGCGCTCGCCCGCTCGAAAAGCGCACTGCGGCTGCGCCGCACGCCCGATAGCTGGCTGCAGACGTTCAAGACGGTCGGCACCGCGCAGTCCGGCATGCATAGCCGTCACGAATGGGAAATGCCGGTCGCCGGGCCGGCGCTCGAAATCGACGCGCTGCTGAAAGTCTGCGACGACGCGGAGGCCGCCGCGGCATTGCGCAACGCGGCGCCGCAGGTCATCGAACTGTTTCGCACGAATTTCACGCGCACGCTGTGGCTTGTGGTCCATCACGGCACGCATATCGAAGCGGCGATCGACCGCGGCGAGATTGTCGCGGATGTCGAAGGCTCGACGCGCCGCGCGCCCATCTGCGAAGTCGAACTCGAACTGAAAAGCGGCGACGAGGCCGCCTTGCACGCGTTTGCGGCCGAGCTGATGGCGAGCGTGCCGGGGCTTGCGCCGGAAGATACCAGCAAGGCGCAGCGGGGCTATCAGTTGCGGGAACCCGGCAGCAGCGGTACGGCGTGAGCGATGGGTTGTGCGATGCGAGGTGCGATGAGCTATGCGCCGGCCACTTGAGCCGCATCGCATTAGCTGCGACACTCTTCGGCCATGACCTCCGCTACCCGCTCCCGCTCCGCTTCTTCGTCACAGCGCTCGCTATTTAACGAAGACAGCGAAGAAACGTCCGCGTCGAATACCGGGGCACCCACTTCGGCGCCGGACACGTCTCCCCGTTCCGCTGCGCCGCCCCTCGAAGCGCAGTTCGATGCCCTTCCGCCTGCGTGGCGCGCGCATCTCAAGTCGTTTATCGATAGCGACGCCTACGCATCGCTGTGCCGTTTCGTCGATGGCGAACGGGCGGCCGGCAAGACCGTCTACCCGGCCGACGTGTTCCGCGCGCTGCGCCTGACCAGCCCTGACGACGTGAAAGTCGTAATCCTCGGCCAGGACCCGTATCACGGCGAAGATCGCGGCACGCCACAAGCGCACGGCCTCGCGTTTTCAGTGCCGCCCGCCGTGCGGCCGCCGCCGTCGCTACGCAATATCTTCAAGGAAATCGCCGCGAGTCTCGGCTACGCGTCGCCCGCGCACGGCTGTCTCGATGCATGGGCGAAGCAAGGCGTGCTGCTGCTGAACACCGTGCTGACGGTGGAGCGCAATCAGGCGGCGAGTCACGCGAAGCGCGGCTGGGAAAAGTGCACCGACACGCTGATCCACGAACTTGCGATGCGCCATGAAGGGCTCGTGTTCATGCTGTGGGGTTCGCACGCACAGGCCAAGCGCGCGCTGCTCGACGGCAAGTCCGATCCCGCACGTGGTGTACCTCATTGCGTGCTGGAGGCGCCGCACCCGTCGCCGCTCTCCGCGCACCGCGGGTTTCTCGGCTGCCGGCATTTCGCGCTGGCCAACGAATATCTCGAAGCGCACGGCCGCAAGCCGATCGACTGGCGGCTGCCCGACGAAGCGCAAGTGCTCGCCTGACGCAGGGGCAACGCGCCCGCACCGCCCCGATCGCACACTCGCCAATCGCCAATCGCACCGCCCAAACAAAAAACGCCGCGGAATCGTGTTCCGCGGCGTTTGCGTTCTGACGCGGGGCAGATGATGTTGCCCGCGTCCTGAACCTCGTGGGATGGCTTTCCGAATTGCAGATTACACAGCAGCCGCAATCGCCTCACGTGCACCGGCGAGCGCCGCCGCTGCCACGTCCTGCCCCATATTCAGGCCTTCCGCGTAGATGAAGGTCACGTCGGTCATACCGAGGAAGCCGAGGAACGTCTGCAGATACGGCGTCTGCGAATCGCCCGGCGTGCCCAGATACTTGCCGCCACGCGCCGACACGACATACACCTTCTTGCCCTTCACGAGGCCTTCCGGACCGGTCGCACCGTACTTGAACGTGATGCCGGCGCGTGCAATGAAATCGAAGTACGTCTTCAGCTGCGTCGAGATGCCGAAGTTGTACAGCGGCGCGCCGATCACGACGATATCGGCAGCCTGCAGCTCGGCGATCAGCGCGTCGCTGCGCGCGGCAATCGCTTGCTGCTCCGCCGTGCGCTGGTCGGCCGGCGTGAAGAACGCGCCGAGCACGTTGTCGTCGAGGTGCGGCAGCGCATCGCTATACAGATCGCGGACGACGACGCGCGCGCCGGGATTCGACTGTTGCAGTTTTTCGGTGAGTTCGTTGGACAGCAGCGTCGACTGAGCGCCTTGCGAGCGGGCGGCCGAGTTGATCTGAAGAATCGTGGTCATCTTTGACTCCATCCAGTAAGGGACGCGCTGTGTGTTGCGCGATTGGGAGCCATTCTGAATTCTCAGCGATCCTTGAAAAAGTAGTGCCGCGGCGACGGATTGTTGCACTGGTGGGACAATCGTGCCAGATAGTGGACGCGCCGCGGCGCGCCACCGCCGCTCAACTCCCCAGCCAGCGGCCGCGCCAGCCGCGCGCGGCGGCAGATCCGCCACGGCTGTCGCCCGATTTCCCCGCAGACTTCGCAGGCTTATCCGCCTTGCCCGCCTTGCCCGATTTCCCTGCTTTGCCGGATTTTCCCGCCGCCGCCTCGCCCTTCGCATCGCCCGTCACGGTCAGCTTGTAGCGCAGCACTTCCGGCTCGTCGAGCTTCAGGTGCGCGACGCGCAGCTCGTCGCGCCGGAACGCATGCACCTCCACCTTCGCACCGGGCACATAACGTCCGAGCAGCGCGTCGAGATTCGCGCCGGTCACACGCAGCCCGTCGATGGCGACGAGCACATCGCCAGCCGACAAACCGGCCTTCTGCGCCGCTCCGCCGTCGAACACCACGGCCAGCGCGCATTCCGCGCCGCCGCGCACGCGCGCGCCGAGCGACGGCTTACCGTTCTTCCCCGCATCCGGCGCGAGCTCGATGCCGGCCGGCGCAAGCAGTTCAGCAAGCGGCAAATCACGCGTACCGTGCACGCCCTGCGCAAAGATGTCCGCGAGATCGGCGCCGGTCGCCTCGGCAAACAGGGCCTCGATGTCGCCCTCTTCGACGCCCACCGGCTTGCCGCGATAAAAATCACGTCCATAGCGCTGCCACAGCAGGCGCATCACATCGTCGAGCGAGCGGCGGTGGCCGGTCTGAGCACGAATCGTCAGATCGAACGCAAGCGCGACGAGCGAGCCCTTCGTGTAGTAGCTGACAATCGCATTCGACGCGTTCTCGTCCTGCCGGTAGTACTTGACCCATGTGTCGTACGAGCTTTCGGCGACGCTCTGCTTCAGACGTCCGCTGCCGCGCAGCACGCTGCCGATCGTCTTGCCGACCATCGTCAGATAGTCGTCTTCGCTGATCACGCCGCTGCGCACGAGAATCAGATCGTCGTAGTAGGACGTGAAGCCTTCGAAGAGCCACAGCAGCGTCGTGTAGTTCTCGCGCGTCAGATCGTACGGCGCGAACGCGGCCGGCTTGATGCGCTTCACGTTCCACGTATGGAAGTACTCGTGGCTGCACAGGCCGAGGTAGGTGCGATAGCCGTCGGTCGTTTCCTCGCGGCCCGTCACCGGCAAATCGGTGCGATTGCAGATCAGCGCAGTCGAGGCGCGATGCTCGAGACCGCCGTAACCGTCGCTGACCGCTTGCGTCATGAACACGTAGCGGTCGACCGGCGCCTTCTGCGAGCGAGGCTCGAACAGCGCAATCTGCGCTTCGCAGATGCGTTTCAAATCGGCCGCGAGCCGCGGCATGTCGAGCCCGATCACGCGTCCCGCAATCACGATGTCGTGCGGCACGCCATGCGCCTTGAACGTCGCGAGCGCGAATTCGCCGAGCGTCACCGGATGATCGACGAGTTCGTCGTAGTTTTGCGCCTGATACTCGCCGAAGCCGTAGCGCTTCGTCCCACGCGCCTCCGGCAACGCGGTCGCGACACGCCAGTCGCGATACGCGGAACCGTCGGGCTTGCGGATATCGACGATGCATGGCGCGTCTTCACGCCCAAGCGCAGCGAGAAACACGCTCGTGCCGTTGAAGAAGCCGGTCGTGTCGTCGAGATGCGCGGCCCGCACCGACATATCCCATGCATAAACCTCATAGCGCAGCGTCAGCGCGCCCTTCACCGGCGCCGCGTGCCATGTGTGCTTGTCGGTCTTGTCGATGCGCACCTTGCGGCCCGCGTCGTTGAACGCACTTAGCGTGACGATATTGCGTTCGAACTCGCGCACCATGTAGCTGCCCGGAATCCACACGGGGAGCATGAAGCGCTGACCGTCGGGATCGGGGTCCGCGACGGTGACGGAAACGTCGAACAGATGCGCGGCAGGTTGCTTTGGGACGATGGCGTAGCGGATCGGCTTCATCGGTCAGTGCACGCTCGCCAGGGCCTTGTTTAGCTGATCGGCGGGCACTGCCCCCGGCAAGCGGGTGCCGTCGGCAAGGAACACCGTCGGCGTGCCGCTCACGTTCATCGACTGGCCAAGCGACAGGTTCTTGTCGATCGCGGCGGTGTCGCAGGTGCCGGCGGCGGTCGGCGCATGGCGCTCCGTCATCCACGATTCCCATGCCTTCGCGCGATCGGTCGAACACCAGATCGACTTGGCCTTCGCTGTCGAATCCGGCGACAACACCGGATAGAGGAACGTGTAGACGGTGATGTTATCGACCGACTTCAGCGTGTTCTCGAGCTGCCGGCAATACGGGCAGTTCGGATCGGAAAACACGGCGATCTTGCGGCTGCCGTCGCCTTTCACGACTTTCACCGCGTTCGCGAGCGGCAGGCTCGCAAAGTCGATGCGGTTCAGCTCGGAAAGCCGCGCTTCGGTGAGGTTCTTGCGCGTCTTCGCGTCGACGAGATCGCCGAGCACGAGATAGTCGCCGTTTGCATCGCTATACAGAATTTGCGAGCCGAGGTTGACCTCGTAGAGACCGGCGATCGGCGACTTCGACACGCCCTTGATCTCGACATCGCTGCCAAGGCGCGACTGCAGTGTCGACTTCAGCTTGTCGGTGGTCTGGTCGGCCTGCGCGGAGCAGCCCAGTGCGACGGCCGCGACCGTCAGCACGAGCGCCGCTATGCGAATACGTTTCTTCATCATTGAACTCCCTTGTTCGATGCCGCCATTGCACACGAAACGTGCGGCATTTGCATGCGCGATCGCGTACGCTGTTCAACCCGCCGTTCAACGCGCCGTTCAACCCGCCCTTCTACCCGCCCTTCTACCTATAGAGAGCCGCGCGGGCGGGCGCCGTTCATCCTGTATTCGTTCCCGCTTGCCGCGTCGGGCTCCGGGCTCCGGCCAGCCGGCACCGGCAGCCGGCCTCAGCCGAGCGCCGACGACACGAGCCAGCGTTTGATCAGCGGTTGCGCGCCGACGAACGACATGCCCACATTGCGCACCGCGCGTGCCACGAATCCGGGCACGGCGAAAAGCCTTTGCAAACCATCGGTGGCGATCATCAACGCGCGGATATCTTCGCTGCGCGAACGCTCGTAGCGGCGCAGCAGCACCATGTCGCCGAGATCGCGGAACGCCTCTTTCTTCGCGATCACATCGGCGAGCGACGCGACGTCGCGCAGCCCCAGATTCATCCCTTGCCCGGCGAGCGGATGGATCAGATGCGCGGCGTCGCCGACCAGAGCGACGCGCGGCGCGACGAGCCGGTCGACCGTCTGCAGTGCGAGCGGAAAGCCTTTGGCCGGCGTCACGCATTCGAGCGCGCCGAGCGCGCTCATCGTCACGCGCTCGACTTCGGCCGCGAGACGCGCCGGCGCGAGCGCCATCAGCTGCTCGGCATGTTCGGTGTGCGCGGACCACACGAGCGACACATGGCCGTCGGGCAACGGCAGCAGCGCGATGATTTCGCCGTCGCGGAACCACTGATACGCGGTCTCGCCGTGCGGCCGCTCGGCCTTGAAGTTGGCGACCACGCCGGTTTGCCGGTAATCGCGCCGGTCGACTTTCGAGCCGATCTGCGCGCGCACCCACGAATGCGCGCCGTCGGCGCCGACCACGAGATCCGCTTCGAGCACGTTGCCGTTCGCGAGACCGATTGTCGCGCCATTCGTCTGCACGTCGAGCCCTTGCGCACGCGCGTCGAACCACGTGACGTTCGGCTGGAAACGCAGCGCGGAATCGAGCGCCTGCTCGATCAGCGACGATTCGGCGATCCACGCCAGTTGCGGCACGGCCGCCTGGAACGCGGAGAAATGCAGTTCGGCATGCGCGTCGCCGTAGACACGCATGTCGTAGACGGGCGAGAGGCGCCGGGTATCGAGCGCCTGCCAGACGCGCAGCCGCTCGAGCAATGCCTGCGAACTCGACGACAGCGCGTAGATGCGCGAGTCGAAGACAGCGTCCGGCGCAAGCGGCGCACAGTGCTGCGCAAGCAGCGCGACACGAAGGCCGGCCTGCGTCAGCGCCAGCGCCGCCGTCTTGCCGACGAGCCCGCCGCCGATCACCGCGGCGTCGAAGGTCTGGTGGTGTGCATTCATGCGGGCATTATAGCCGCGCGGGGTTGCCGGAGAGGGCCGGCGGGCGTGGCGCACGCGCCGGTGCGGGCTGGCGTCGCGCCGGCTTGCGGCCCGGCGCGCCGCAAGCCGGGAGCGCGCACTCCGTCAGGGTTACAATTGCGGTTTCCCGTGCCCGCCCCAGTCTGCAAGACGGCTTTTCTTTCGAAGCCGCGCGTATCGGTACCTTCGTCGGCGCCCTCATCCACGCCTTCATTGGCGCCTTCGTTGGCACCGTCGTTGGCACCGTCACGAGGCCGTTTCAATCGGCCCGGTTCGCCTCTTGTGCATTGTGTGGAGCGCATGCCGCGCGAGCGGCGAGTCCGCTTGCCCGGCGCAGCACATCGTCATCTGTCTTTTAGAGAAACTCCATGAGCCTCAAATGCGGCATCGTCGGCCTGCCTAACGTCGGCAAGTCCACCCTGTTCAATGCGCTGACCAAGGCGGGCATCGCCGCCGAGAACTATCCGTTCTGCACGATCGAGCCGAACGTCGGCGTCGTCGAAGTACCGGACAAGCGGCTCACGGCGCTCGCCGAGATCGTGAAGCCCGAGCGCATCGTGCCGGCCGTCGTCGAATTCGTCGATATCGCGGGCCTCGTGGCCGGCGCGAGCAAGGGCGAGGGTCTCGGCAACCAGTTCCTCGCGAACATCCGCGAAACCGACGCGATTACGCACGTCGTGCGCTGCTTCGAAGACGAGAACGTGATTCACGTCGCAGGCAAGGTCGACCCGCTGTCCGATATCGAAGTGATCAACACCGAGCTCGCGCTCGCCGATCTCGCGACCGTCGAAAAGGCGCTCACGCGCTACGCGAAAGCCGCGAAGTCGGGCAACGACAAGGAAGCGGTCAAGCTCGCCGCGGTGCTCGAAAAGGTGCGCGCGCAACTGGATCAGGCGAAGGCCGTGCGCGGGCTCGATCTGAACGAGGAAGAACAGGCGCTCATCAAGCCGTTCTGCCTGATTACCGCGAAGCCGGCGATGTACGTCGCGAACGTGAAGGAAGACGGCTTCGAAAACAACCCGCATCTGGACGCGGTGCGTCAGTACGCGGAAGGCGAGAAGTCGCCGGTGGTTGCGGTGTGCGCGGCGATCGAGGCCGAAATCGCCGACCTCGCCGACGAAGACAAGGAAGTGTTCCTCGCCGACATGGGCATGGACGAGCCGGGCCTGAACCGCGTGATTCGGGCGGGCTTCAAGCTGCTCGGTCTGCAGACGTACTTCACGGCGGGCGTGAAGGAAGTGCGCGCGTGGACCATTCATATTGGCGATACGGCACCGCAGGCGGCGGGCGCGATCCACACGGATTTCGAGCGCGGCTTCATTCGCGCGCAGACCATCGGCTTCGACGATTACATCGCGTACAAGGGCGAACAGGGCGCGAAAGAAGCGGGCAAGATGCGCGCCGAAGGCAAGGAATACATCGTGCACGACGGGGATGTGATGAACTTCCTGTTCAACGTCTAAGCGCACCTCTCCCGCCTGCCCGCGATGCCGGACAACACGATGACGATCGACGACCTGCAAAAGCAACTGCTCGCCTTCCGCGACGCGCGCGACTGGCAGCAATTCCACACGCTGCGCAACCTGATCGTTTCGGCGAGCATCGAGGCGGGCGAACTGCTCGAAACCGTGCAGTGGAAGACCGACGCCGAGATCGACGCGCTTGTCGCCGACCCGGTGCAGCGCAAGCCTCTCGAACACGAATGCGCGGACGTGCTCATGTACCTGATGCTGGTCGCTGAAAAAGCCGGCTTCGACCTTGTCGAAGCCGCCGCCGACAAGCTGAAGCTCAACGAAGCGCGTTATCCGGTGGAAAAGGCAAAGGGAAAGTCCACGAAATATTCGGCGCTTTAGGCTCAACGCTCCAGACTCGGCGCAGCAGAACGGGCGGCGGTGCCACCCGTTCGCCATACCCCAATCATTTGGCACCGACCGCAACATTAAATTTGCGCGTTTTCACTCAGCTATCATCCCCATCTTTACAAACAGAAATATAACTTCCGCCTGACTGTCATCGACCGCAACTAGAATCGCGCGACCCTTATCGCGCAGCGTGTTCCAGCAAAAGGAGACAACTCGATGCATCGCAAGCCGCTCATCCGTTCGTTTTCCGTCGCCATCACCGTCGCGTTCGCCGCGGCGGGCGTCAGCATCAGCCCCAGCGCGCAGGCCGCCACCGAAATCCAGTTCTGGCATGCCATGGAAGCTGCGCTCGGCGAACGCCTGAACGACATCGCCAACGACTTCAACAAGTCGCAAAGCGAGTACAAGATCGTCCCCGTTTTCAAAGGCACCTACGACCAGACGCTCGCCGCCGGCATCGCCGCGTACCGCAGCGGTAATGCGCCGGCGATCCTGCAGGTCTACGAAGTCGGCACCGCGACGATGATGCAGGCGAAGAAGGCGGTCATTCCCGTCTCCGATGTATTTAAACAGGCCGGCATACCGCTCGACGAACGCGCCTTCGTGCCGACCATCGCGAGCTACTACAGCGACTCGAAAACCGGCCACCTGATCTCGATGCCGTTCAACAGCTCGACGCCGGTGCTCTACTACAACAAGGACGCGTTCAAAAAGGCCGGCCTCGACCCGAACCAGCCGCCGAAAACGTGGCCCGAAGTCGAACAGGATGCGCAGAAGCTCAAAGCGTCGGGCATGTCGTGCGGCTATTCGTCGGGCTGGCAAAGCTGGATTCAGCTCGAAAACTACAGCGCCTGGCATGCGGCGCCGTTCGCCACCGAAAACAACGGCTTCGACGGTCTTAACGCGCAACTCGAATTCAACAAGCCGCTGCAGGTCGCCCACATCCAGTTCCTGCAGAACATGGCGAAGGAAGGCACGTTCACCTACGCAGGACGCAAGGACGAGCCCGTCTCGAAGTTCTATAGCGGCGACTGCGGAATCATCACGAACTCGTCGGGCTCGCTCGCGACGATCCGCAAGTACGCGAAGTTCAACTTCGGCACCGGCATGATGCCGTACGACCCGAGCGTAAAAGGCGCACCGCAGAACGCGATAATCGGCGGCGCGAGTCTCTGGGTGCTGTCAGGCAAGGATCCGGCCGTTTATAAGGGCGTCGCGAAGTTTCTCGCGTATCTGACCTCGCCCCAGGTCGCCGCGAAGTGGCATCAGGACACCGGCTACCTGCCGGTCACGACGACCGCGTATCAGCTCACGCAGCAGCAGGGCTTCTACGACAAGAACCCCGGCAGCGACACCGCGATCAAACAGATGCTGAATAAACCGCCGCTGCCGTACACGAAGGGCCTGCGTCTGGGCAATATGCCGCAGATCCGCACGGTCATCGACGAAGAACTCGAGCAGGTGTGGGCGCAGAAGAAATCGCCAAAGGATGCGCTCGATTCGGCGGTCTCGCGCGGCGACGATCTGCTGCGCCGCTTCGAAAAGGCCGGCAACTAGGCGTTGCTCGCCGCGCGGGCAACGCGCGGCGCCTCGTTCACCTTCACGTTCCCTTCGAGGCCCCCTTCGATGGAAAAACGCTCGACTTTCAGCGCCGGGCTGCTGCCGTACCTGCTTGTCGCGCCGCAGCTCGTCATCACGCTCGTCTTTTTCGTCTGGCCCGCCGGCGTCGCACTCTGGCAATCGACGCAAACGCAGGACGCATTCGGCACGTCGAGCGTGTTCGTCGGCTTCGCGAACTTCCGTCAGCTATTCAACGATCCGCTGTATCTGTCGTCGTTCAATACGACGCTGATCTTCAGCGCGCTCGTCACCGTCAGCGGGCTTGCGATCTCGCTGCTGCTCGCCGCCTGCGCGGACCGCGTGACGCGCGGCGCGAAGGCATATCAGACGCTGCTGATCTGGCCGTACGCCGTCGCGCCCGCCATCGCCGCCGTGCTGTGGGCGTTTCTGTTCAACCCAAGCATCGGGCTCGTCACTTACGCGCTCGCGAAAAACGGCATCGTGTGGAATCACGCGCTGAACCCGGGGCAAGCGATGTTCCTCGTCGTGCTCGCGTCCGTCTGGAAGCAGGTCAGCTACAACTTTCTGTTCTTCTATGCCGGCCTGCAGGCCATTCCCCGTTCGCTGATCGAAGCGGCCGCCATCGACGGCGCCGGCCCCGTGCGCCGCTTCTGCGGCATCGCATTGCCGCTGCTGTCGCCGACCAGCTTCTTCCTGCTCGTCGTCAACATCGTCTATGCGTTCTTCGACACCTTCCCGATTATCGATGCGGCGACCGCCGGCGGCCCCGCTCAGTCGACCAAGACGCTGATCTACAAGATCTTCACCGAAGGCTTCCAGGGGCTCGATATCGGCAGTTCCGGCGCGCAATCGGTCGTGCTGATGCTGATCGTCGTCGGCCTGACGGTCGTGCAGTTCCGCTTTATCGAGCGCAGGGTCCAATACTCATGATCGAGAATCGCCGCGGTTTCGACCTGTTTTGCCACGCGGTGCTGATCGTCGGCGTGCTGCTCGTCGTGTTTCCGGTGTACGTCGCCTTCTGCGCGGCGACGATGAACGAGCACGAAGTATTCAGCGTGCCGCTGTCGCTTGTGCCGGGCACGCATCTGTTCGAAAACATCGCGACCGTCTGGCGCCACGGCAGCGGCAACGCGGCGAGCCCGTTCGGCACGATGCTATTGAACAGCCTCGTGATGGCGCTCGTCATTTCGATCGGCAAGATCGCGGTGTCGATCATTTCCGCATTCGCGATCGTGTTCTTCCGCTTTCCATTCAGGAATCTCGCGTTCTGGCTGATCTTCATCACGCTGATGCTGCCGGTCGAAGTGCGGATCTTTCCGACCGTGCAGGTCGTGTCGTCGCTGCATCTGGTCAACACCTATGCGGGCCTCACGCTGCCGCTCATCGCCTCGGCAACTGCGACTTTCCTGTTCCGCCAGTTCTTCATGACGCTGCCCGACGAACTGATGGAAGCCGCGCGCATCGACGGCGCAGGCGCGCTGCGCTTTTTCTGGGACATCGTCCTGCCGTTGTCGAAGACGAATATCGCGGCGCTCTTCGTCATCACCTTTATCTACGGCTGGAACCAGTATTTGTGGCCGATTCTGATCACGAACGACGCGTCGCTGATGACGGCCGTGATCGGCATCAAAAGCATGATCGCCTCGGGCGATACCGCCACCGAATGGCATCTCGTGATGGCCGCGACGCTGCTCGCGATGCTGCCGCCGCTCGTCGTCGTGCTCGCGATGCAGCGCTGGTTCGTGCGCGGTCTCGTCGATGCCGAAAAATGACGCGCAACTTTGAAGGGCACAACTCGAGGGCGTAACGGATGGCCGCACTGACACTCAATGGCGTAAAGAAAACCTACGACGGCAAGCAGTTCGTGCTGCACGGCATCGATGCGGACGTCGCCGATGGCGAATTCGTCGTCATGGTCGGCCCGTCGGGCTGCGGCAAGTCGACGCTGCTGCGCATGGTCGCGGGACTCGAGCGGATCAGCGAAGGCACGATCTCGATCGACGGCACGGTGGTGAATAACCTCGAGCCGAAGGATCGCAACATCGCGATGGTGTTTCAGAACTATGCGCTCTATCCGCATATGACCGTCGCGCAAAACATGGGCTATGCGCTGAAGATCGCCGGCGAGGACCGCGCGACGATCGGGCGGCGTGTGCAGGCCGCCGCGCAGATTCTCGAACTCGAGCCGCTGCTGTCGCGCAAACCGCGCGAATTGTCGGGCGGTCAGCGGCAGCGTGTCGCGATGGGCCGTGCGATCGTGCGCGAGCCATCGGTGTTTCTGTTCGACGAGCCGTTGTCGAATCTCGACGCGCGGCTGCGCGTGCAGATGCGCCTTGAAATCCAGCGCCTGCATGCGCGCCTCGCCACGACGAGCCTCTACGTCACGCACGATCAGATCGAAGCGATGACGCTCGCGCAACGCGTGATTGTGATGAACCGCGGCAGCGCCGAACAGATCGGCGCGCCGACCGAAGTCTACGAAAGGCCGGCGACGGTGTTCGTCGCGAGCTTTATCGGCTCGCCGGGAATGAACCTGCTCGAAGGGCGCATTTCCGACGACGGCGCGAACTTCGACGTTGCCGCTGACGGCGGCGGTCGCGGCCCGCGCCTGCCGCTGAGGGGTGTGCCATGCGTGGGGCGCGAGGTGGCCGCGGGCCGCGAATGGGTGCTCGGCATCCGGCCCGAGCATCTGACGCCGGGCCAGCCCGGTGCGGCGCACGCGACCTTGACGGTCGATTCGTGCGAACTACTCGGTGCGGACAATCTCGCGCATGGACGCTGGGGCAAGCATGACGTGACCGCGCGTTTGCCGCATGCGCATCGGCCCGCGGCCGGCGACGCGCTCGAACTCTCGCTGCCGGCCCAGCATCTGCATTTCTTCGACCCGGCGAGCGGGCGGCGCGCAAACTGACTTCGGGCCGCCTGAAAATCGTTACTGTGCGGCATGCGCCTGCGTATCGCCGCAATCGATTAGCTTGCGCTGCTCACCGCTACCCGCTGACGCCGACGCGGATGCCGCCGCTAGCGCGGCACGAATCGCCGACATCTGCCGCGGCGAATCCGACAGCACCGCATCGACGCCGAGACACGCCATCGCGCGATAGTCGTCGGCGTTATTGACCGCAATCGCGACGATCCGCACATCGGGCTGCTGCCGGAAGCAGGCGACCGTCGCCGGTGTCCACAGCGTTGCATTCACCTCGGAGCGGCCTTCACCGAGTGTGAACGTCTCGGTCACCTGCAAAACGCGGTGCAGTTCGAACGCCGTCCACGTATGCGCCGCGGGCGCATCGTTGCATTGGCCGGAGAGCAGCGCGCGCACGAGACGCAGGCGCGTGGCGTCGCGCGACTCGAACAGACGCGCCTGCGGGTACGCGGCAAAGCTGCGTTGATACGCGTCGTCGGTCGAATAGATCGTCACACGCGCCCACGCATCTTCCTCGGTCAGCACGCGTGCGACCGCCTGCGCCTGCGGTTCGGCCGGCATCGCCTTCATATCGAGCATGACCGGCATATGCGCGGGAATCGCGCGCAACGCCTCACTGAGCGTCGGAATGTAGGCGGGGTGAACGCGGTATGGATAGACGTTGCCGCTATCGGAACCCTTGAAGTTCCAGCCCGCGTTGATGCGAGACAACTGCGCCGCCGTGTGTGAAGCGACCGGCCCCTTCGCATCCGTCAACGCCGACAGATCCGCAGGGCGGTAGAGCACGGGCACACCGTCCATGCTCAGTTGAACGGTGAGCCAGATCGCATCGGCGTGGTTGGCAATCGCAAGCCGGATCGCTTCGAGTGTGTTTTCCGGCGCGTCGGCAGTACCGCCGCGATGCGCGACGATGCGCGGCAAGGTCGAAGCCGCCGCCGCCACGGACGGTTGCGCCGCCGAGCCGGCGCCGCAAGCCGATACAAGCAAGACTGCTGACAGCGCGGAAGCCGCGCAGATCGATCGGAACACGTTGTTACCCGCTTCGAATGATGGAACAGCAAACGAGTCTATGAGGCGCGAAGGCCGATGGGTCGTTGTATATCATTACGGGCGCCGTCCCGAACCATAACAACGACGAAACCACACAAAATGACAATCAGAACTGCGCGTCACACGCTGCGTCCGCTGCAAGGCTTGATCGCGGCCGGCATGCTGCTCTTCGCCACTTCCGCATTTGCGTATCAGCCGCCGGCCTCCACACCCGACGAATCGGATCTGAGCAACCACAACACCTATCGCAACAGCGACGGCGAAACGGTTCACGCACCCGCGCGCTCGCGCTCCGGCAAGGTGCCTGACGGCGCGAGCGCACGCTGCCGCGACGGCACATACAGCTTCAGCCGCCACCCTGGCGGCACGTGCTCGCGGCACGGCGGCGTCGACACCTGGCTTTAAGGCCGCACGCTTTGCGTGCTCGCGCTTCGTCAAGCCGACGAGCCCGCCTTTGCGTTGTCATTTGCGTTGTCATTTGCGTTGCCATTTGCCTTGCCCTTCGCGTTGCCCTTTGCCACGCCCGCGCCATCGGCCGCGAAGTACAATGGCACCTCCTGCCGCTGCGCTCACGGCTTCACCATCGTACGAACCGCAGCATCGCGTACCAGCCGCACCGCGCGCAGGAGCCGGTCACAGCCGGTCCATGCACGTTGCTCCATCGTCGGGCATGCTTTCGTGCACGAGTGAACGCTGTGCCATCCACCCCTCGCCGCCCGCCCGGCTCGATGCAGGCCGGCGGCATCAACGCCCAATTGCAAGCAAATGGCCCAATACGTCTTCACCATGAACCGGGTCGGCAAGATCGTGCCGCCCAAGCGTCAAATCCTGAAGGACATCTCGCTGTCGTTCTTCCCCGGTGCGAAGATCGGCGTGCTCGGCCTGAACGGCTCAGGCAAGTCGACGCTGATCAAGATCATGGCCGGCGTCGACAAGGATATCGAAGGCGAAGCGACGCCGATGCCGAACCTGAACATCGGCTACCTGCCGCAGGAACCGCAGCTCGATCCGCAAAAAACCGTGCGCGAAGCCGTCGAGGAAGGGCTCGGCGACGTGTTCAGCGCGCAGAAGAAGCTCGACGAGATCTACGCGGCCTACGCGGAGCCCGATGCCGACTTCGACAAACTCGCCGCCGAACAGGCGAAGTACGAAGCGATCCTCGCCACGTCCGATGGCGGCAGCCCCGAGCAGCAGCTCGAAGTCGCGGCCGACGCGCTGCGCCTGCCGCCGTGGGACGCGAAGATCGAGCATCTGTCGGGCGGTGAAAAGCGCCGCGTCGCACTCTGCAAGCTGCTGCTCGAAAAGCCCGACATGCTGCTGCTCGACGAGCCGACCAACCACCTCGACGCCGAATCGGTCGAATGGCTCGAGCAGTTCCTCACGCGCTTCCCCGGCACCGTGGTGGCGGTCACGCACGATCGCTACTTCCTCGACAACGCCGCCGAATGGATTCTCGAACTCGACCGCGGCCACGGCATTCCGTGGAAGGGCAACTACAGCAGCTGGCTCGATCAGAAGGAAGACCGCCTGAAGCAGGAAGAATCGTCGGAATCGGCGCGCCAGAAAGCGATCAAGAAAGAGCTCGAATGGGTGCGCCAGAATCCGAAGGGCCGTCAGGCGAAATCGAAGGCGCGTATCGCGCGTTTCGAGGAACTGAACAGTCAGGAATACCAGAAGCGCAACGAAACGCAGGAGATCTTCATTCCGGCCGGCGAACGGCTCGGCAACGAAGTGATCGAGTTCAAGAACGTCAGCAAGTCATACGGCGATCGCCTGCTGATCGATAACCTGAGCTTCAAGATTCCGGCGGGCGCGATCGTCGGCATCATCGGGCCGAACGGCGCCGGCAAGTCGACGCTGTTCCGCATGCTGACGGGCCGCGAGGAGCCGGATTCGGGCGAAATCGTGCGCGGACCGACGGTCAAGGTCGCGTATGTCGACCAGAGCCGCGACGCGCTCGACGGGTCGAAGACCGTGTTCGAGGAAATCTCGGGCGGCGCCGACGTGCTGACGGTCGGCAAGTACGAGACGCCGTCGCGTGCGTATATCGGCCGCTTCAACTTCAAGGGCGGGGATCAGCAGAAGAACGTCGGCGCGCTGTCGGGCGGCGAGCGCGGGCGCCTGCATCTCGCGAAGACGCTGATCGCGGGCGGCAACGTGCTGCTGCTCGACGAACCGTCGAACGACCTCGATGTCGAAACGCTGCGTGCGCTCGAAGACGCGCTGCTCGAGTTCGCCGGCTCGGTGATGGTGATCTCGCACGATCGCTGGTTCCTCGACCGTATCGCGACGCATATCCTCGCGTTCGAAGGCGACTCGCAAGCGACGTTCTTCGACGGCAACTATCAGGAATACGAGGCGGACAAGCGTGCTCGCCTCGGCGAGGAAGCGGCGCAGCCGAAACGTCTGCGGTATAAGCCGATTACGCGGTAAGCCCAGGGCGCGGCGCGGTGATGGGTTAAGCCGGCCGCGTCGGTCACGTTGAGCCGGTCGGCCAGCTAGAGGACGATGCGGGACGATGCAGGACAACGCAGGACGAGACGGGACGAAGCGGTGCGCATGCGCCGCTTCGCTTTTATTTCGGCACGGCGTTTGCTGCGCGACGCTTTGCAGCAGTCGCGGCCAGGCTGAGCTGGCCCGACCACGCTGCCTCGTGCATAACGACAAGGAGGCGGAATGACGATGTCGGTGGGCAAGCGCGTAATCGTCGGCGTGATCGCCGTCATCATCGTGCTCGCGGTCGTGGCGCTCGGCGGTTTGTACTATGTGCAGCGCGAAATCAAAGCGCGCGTCATCGAAGCGCTTGGGCCGCTCGGCAGCGCGCAGAGCATCGACGTCGGCTTCACGTCGATCGAGCTGACCAATGTGCGCCTTATCGCGCCGAAAGACTGGCCGACACCCGATACCTTGCGCGCCGCCCACATCACGCTGGTGCCCGACCTGCGCGACGTCCTCACGCGGCGGCGCGTGCATATCCGCGAGGTGGTGGTCAGCGATTTCACGTTGCCGGCCATTCGCAAGCCGAGCGGCACGATCGAGTTGCTACCGAATCTCCGGCAGTCGGTGAGCAACACGCAGCCCGCCGCAAGCACGCCCGGCGCGCATGAGCCGCTGCCCGCGGAAAAGCTGATCGACCAGATCCGCTTCGAGCGCGGTACGTTCGATTTCTACGATCAATTGGTCAGCCAGCCGCCGTACAAGGTCAGCGTGACCGACGCGAATGCGACCGTCGAGCATATTCATTTGCCCGAGCTCACCGAACCGACCTCGGTGTCGGTCACGGGCTCGATCAAGGGCCCCGAGCACACGGGCACGGTCGGGTTCAGCGGCTGGATCAGGATCGCGAACAAGGACTCGCAGCTGAACACCACGCTGCACGGCGTCGATATCGTGATGCTCGACCCGTATCTGCTAAAAAAGGCCGGCGCGAAAACACGCGTGACGGGCGGCACGCTCGATCTGAAGGTCGAATCGACGGTGCGCGACTATCACATCCACGCGCCGGGCTTGCTGACGCTGCACCATCTGCGGCTTCAGGAATCGGACAACCCGCTCGACACGTTTCTCTCGATTCCAACGCGCGCCGCGGTCGCCGCGCTCAAGAACCACGGCGACGAGATCACGCTGCACTTCGTGCTCGACGGCAATCTGCGCGACCCGAAATTCAGGCTTAACGAGAGCCTGATGACCGAGCTGCGCGCGAACTTCGCGAAGGCGCTCGGCGTGAGCGCGGAAGGCGTTGCAAAAGGAGCCGGCGAGACGGTGAAGGGGCTCGGCAACGCGCTGAAGAATCTGCTCGGCCAGTAAACGTGAAGATGGACGAACGGCGTGTTGCCTGTGCCGATTTCGTCACGCTTCCTGTGCGTGCCGGCCACATCCTGCGCGTTTAAACCGGCAAACCCAGTTCGCGCAGCTTCGCTTCGGTTTGCGCCGCGCTCGTGTGATGCACGCCATGCCAGCCGAGCGCGCTCGCCGCTTCGGCGTTCTTCAGGTTGTCGTCGATAAAGACGAGCTCGTGCGGCGCCACGTTCGGCACGTGCGCTTCGATCCGCTCGCGCATCATGCTGAAAATCGCCGGGTCCGGCTTCACCAGCTTCACGCGTCCCGACACGATGATGTCGCGAAAGCGCCGCAGTACCGGGTAGTTCTCCCACGCATACGGGAAGGTCTCTGCCGACCAGTTGGTCAGGCCGAAAATCGGCACGCCGGCCGCGTCGAGCTTGTCGACCGTGGCAACGCCATCGTGCAGCACGCCCGCGACCATCTCATGCCAGCGCTCGTAGAACGCGCGGATCAGCGGCTCATGATCGGGAAACTGCTCGATGAGTTCGGCCGTGCCCTCGGCAATCGGCTGGCCGCCGTCCTGGCGAATCACCCACTCCATCGTGCACACATTCGCAAGAAACCACTGACGCTCGGCCTCGTCCGGAATCAGCGTGCGGTAGAGGTACTGCGGACTCCAGTCGATCAGCACACCGCCGAAATCGAACACGACTGCCTTGATGGCCATGCAAGCTCCGTTGATTGTCACAAGGTTGAGGGACGGCCCGGCGTGGGGTGCGCGGCCCGCCTCGATTAAATCGGCTGCGTGCGCGTCTCGAGCCACGCCTTCGCGGCACCCGACACATGCGGCGCGATCCGCGCGCGCACCGTCTCGTGATAGGCGTTGAGCCACGCGCGCTCGTCGTCGCGCAACAGCGGCAGCGCGATGCAGCGCGTGTCGATCGGGCACAGCGTCAGCGTTTCGAACTCGAGGAAGTCGCCGAATTCGGTCTTGCCCGCCGCGCGGTTCAGCACGAGATTTTCGATGCGGATGCCCCACTTGCCCGGCCGATAGATGCCCGGCTCGATCGACGTGATCATCCCCTCTTCCATCGCGGTCCACGCTTCGGCCGGCGCATAGTGCGAGATGACCTGCGGCCCTTCGTGCACATTCAGGAAATAGCCGACGCCATGTCCCGTGCCGTGGCCGTAGTCGGCGCCGGCTTCCCAGATCGGCGCGCGCGCGATCGCATCGAGCATCGGCGAACGGATGCCGCGTGGAAAACGCGCGCGCGACAATGCGATCGTGCCTTTGAGCACCGTTGTGAAGTCGCGCCGGTGCGCGTCGTCGATCGCGCCGATCGGCACGACACGCGTGATGTCGGTGGTGCCGCTCAGGTACTGGCCGCCTGAATCGATCAACAGCAGGCCGTTGCCTTCAATCTTCGCATGCGATTCCGGCAGCGCGCGGTAGTGCGGCATCGCACCGTTCGCGTTGAACGCGGCGATCGTCGAAAAGCTCAGCGTGACGAAGCCGGGGCGGCGCGCGCGAGCTGCCGTCAGCCGTTCGTCGACGGTGAGTTCGGTGATCGTCTCGCGGCCGAGCGCCCCTTCGAACCACGCGAAGAATTCGGCGAGCGCCGCACCGTCCTGCTCCATCGTCGCGCGCACGTGCTCGGCTTCCGCTTCGGTTTTGCGCGACTTGAAGAACGTCGTGGGGTTGACCGCTTCGACCCGCTTCACGTGCGACGGCGCCGACTGCAGCATGCCGAACGTGACGCGCCGCGGGTCTACCAGCAGCGTTGCGCCAGCCGGCAGCGCCGCGAGCGCGCCCGCTGCCTGCGCGTACGGCTCGACGCGGATGCCGTCGCGCGCGAGCGCGTCGGCGAGTGCCGCCGGCACCTTGCCGTCCACGACGAACAGCGACGCGCGATCGAGCCCGATCAGCGCGTGCGCGACGAACACCGGGTTGTAGTTCACGTCGGCGCCGCGCAGGTTCAGAAGCCATGCAAGGTCATCGAGCGTCGAGATGAAATGCCATTGCGCGCCTTGCTCGCGCATCGCGCGGCGCAGCCGCTCGAGCTTCTCTGCACGCGTGACGCTCGCTTGCGGCGGCGCATGCTCGTAGACCGCGTCGACCGGCAGCGACGGACGCTGCGGCCAGATCGCGTCGAGCAGATCGACGTCGGTGCGCAGCTTGACGCCGCGCGCAGCGAGCGCGTCGGCGAGCGCGCGCGCCGCCGCGACGCCGAGCACCGCGCCGTCGACGCCGACCGTGCCGCCCGCCGGCACGTTCTGCGCGAGCCATTCGACATGCGGCTGCGTCTGCTGGCCGCCCATCATCTTCATCAACGCGATGCCGGTGCCGGCCAGTTGCGCGTCGGCCTGTACCCAATAGCGGCTGTCGACCCACAGGCCCGCAAAGGCCGGCGTCACCACCAGCGTGCCGACCGAACCTGTGAAGCCGGACAGCCACTCGCGCCCTTTCCAGCGGCCCGGCAAATACTCGGACAGGTGCGGATCCGCCGACGGCACGAGATAAGCGGCGAGGCCTTCGCGCGTCATCGCGCCGCGCAGGTGCGCGATCCGTTCGGGGATCGATGCGGTTTCAGGGAGTCGGACGTTCATCGTGTTCACCAGAAGAGATTGAGCGGCACATTCAGCGCCGCCGTGACAGCATGCCGACCGCCGCGGCGACCGCGACAAGCGCGACCGCCGTGCAGATCGGCCATTCAAGCGTATCGCCATCGTGAAACAGCGTGGTGACATTGCCGGCCATGCGCGCGAGCGCCGCGCCGAGCACGCCCGCCAGCACCGCCATCCACAGCCGCGCGCCGCTTCTACGCCGCAGCGGATGCAGCCACCAGCCCGCGAGCCCCACCACGACCCCGACGACGACGATGCCGGACCACCCCATCAGCGACGCCCCTCGCGCCGCGGCCGAATAATCCGAAGTTTCGGATTTGTCCCATTTGCCGGCACGCGAACGATAGTTAGCATTTTTTCTCTCATTAACCAGAAGGTCAGCACGGCGCTTATCTGCGCCGCTGTTCATCGGCGGTTCGCCAGCAGTCGCGCGGCGATGGGTAGCGGTTGAGTTTAGGGGCGGGAATAACGTTAGGCAAGCCGCAACGCCTACGCGCTCGCCGCCTCGCTCGTCATCTTAAGGCGCCGGTCTGCAACGCGTCCCATGCGAATCGCCCTCATCGAGCCGGACCTTCGCCACGCGGCACTCGTCACCCGCCTGCTGCTTGCCGCGGGACACGCGTGCCAGCACTTCAGCGCCAGCGAGCCGTTCCTTTGCAGCGCGAAGCAGCTTTTCTTCGATCTTCTCGTCACCGAAGCCTGGGCCGGCGACCGTTGCGCCGAAGACGTCATCACACTCGCGCGCGAGGTGCTGCCCGGCTTGCCGGTCATCGTCACGATGAAGGCGCCGCGCGAAAGCGAACTCGTGGCGGCGCTGCACGCGGGCGCCGACGACTGCGTCGCGAAGCCGGTGCGCGGCCCCGAAATGCTCGCCCGCGTCGATGCGCTGATTCGCCGCGCCGGGTTTCGCCGGCCGCGCAGCCGCGCGCGCGAAACATTCGGCGACTACGCCTTCGACGGCAGCCGCTCGCTCGTGGTTTGCCGGGGCCAGGTCATTCCGTTGACGCCGAAGGAACTGCGCTTCGCGCTGCTGCTCTTTTCGAACATGTCGCGGCCCGTTTCGCGCGCGCAGATACTTGAAACCGTCTGGGGTCGCCGCGACATCAAGTCACGCACGCTCGACACGCATGCTTCGCGCATTCGCGCGAAGCTCGAATTGCGGCCCGAGCGCGGGTACGCGTTGACGCCGTTGTACGGCTACGGCTACCGGCTCGACCCTGTCTCCGCCTCGGACGGCAACGGCGACGGGGATGAGCCGCCCCGGACTGAAACAATCGTGGAAACGCTATAATATGGGGCTAAACCATAGCCCCAGTTGGCGGGCTGTCCCCATTTATGCAGCTTTTAACGATCGGAATCAACCACCACACTGCGCCAGTCGCCCTGCGCGAACGCGTGGCGTTTCCGCTCGAACAGATCAAGCCCGCGCTCGATGCGTTCAAGGAACTGTGGCTCGGCCGCGCGGCACCGAACGCGCCCGAAGCCGCAATCCTGTCCACCTGCAACCGCACCGAACTCTACTGTGCCACCGACGACCACGCGGCCCGCGAAGCCGCGATCCGGTGGCTGTCGATGTACCACAATCTCCCCGTCGACGAACTCGCACCGCATGTGTACGCGCTGCCGCAGTCGGAAGCGGTGCGCCACGCGTTTCGCGTCGCGTCGGGGCTCGATTCGATGGTGCTCGGCGAAACGCAGATCGTCGGTCAGATGAAGGATGCGGTGCGCACCGCATCCGAAGCCGGCGCGCTCGGCACCTATCTGAACCAGCTGTTCCAGCGCACGTTCGCCGTCGCGAAGGAAGTGCGCACCGAGACCGAAATCGGCGCGCAGTCCGTATCGATGGCGGCGGCGGCCGTGCGTCTCGCGCAGCGCATTTTCGACAAGGTGTCGAATCAGCGCGTGCTCTTTATCGGCGCGGGCGAAATGATCGAGCTGTGCGCGACGCATTTCGCCGCACAACAGCCGCGCGAGCTCGTGATCGCGAACCGCACCGCCGAGCGCGGCGAGCGCCTCGCGGAACGCTTCAACGGCCGCGCGATTCCGCTTGCCGAGTTGCCCCAGCGCATGCACGAATTCGACATCATCGTGTCGTGCACGGCCTCGACGCTGCCTATCATCGGCCTCGGCGCGGTCGAACGCGCGGTCAAGGCGCGCCGCCACCGCCCGATTTTCATGGTCGACCTCGCCGTGCCGCGCGACATCGAACCCGAAGTGGGCATGCTCGAAGACGTGTTCCTCTACACCGTCGACGACCTCGGTGCAATCGTCCGCGAAGGCAATGCGTCGCGTCAGGCGGCCGTCGCGCAGGCCGAGGCGATCATCGAAACACGCGTGCAGAACTTCATGCAGTGGCTCGACGCGCGCAGTATCGTCCCGGTGATTCGCCATATGCACACGCAGGCGGACGCGCTGCGCCGCGCCGAAGTCGATAAGGCGCTCAAGATGCTGGCGCGCGGCGACGACCCGGCCGTCGTGCTCGAAGCGCTGTCGCAAGCCATTACGAACAAGCTGATCCACGGTCCGACGCATGCATTGAACCGCGCGAACAGCGACAATCGCGCAACGCTCATCGAACTGATGAGCGGCTTCTACAGACACAATCACACGTCCGAGCGTTAGCTGCGCTAGCGCGAATCGAGCGTCGGCGCTCCGGCAGCCAGTTGCAGCAACCGCTTCCGGAACGTGCACGGCGCCCTGCCCGCGGCCCATGTGCCTCTCCTGCCGTTGCGTGGCAGTCCCGGCAGTTCCCTGGCACTTGCCGCCCGCTTCCCGAATTCTGGTTAATCATTTCCGGAGCCCGCTCCGGATCGCAACGAAAATCCGATGAAAACGAGCATGCAAAGCAAGCTCGACCAGCTCACGACACGGCTGGCCGAACTGAACGACCTGTTAAGCCGCGAAGACGTTACCGCGAATCTCGATCAATACCGCAAGCTCACGCGCGAGCATGCGGAACTGGGGCCCGTGGTCGAGCATTACGCGCTGTGGCGCCAGGCGGTCAACGATGCGGCGACCGCGCAGGAACTGATGTCCGATCCGTCTATGAAGGAATTTGCCGAAGAAGAGATCCGCGCGGCGCGCGAGCGGATGGAGCAGCTTCAGGGCGAATTGCAGCGCATGCTGCTGCCGAAAGATCCGAACGACGAGCGCAATATCTTCCTCGAAATCCGCGCGGGCACGGGCGGCGACGAGTCGGCGCTATTCGCGGGCGACCTGCTGCGCATGTATCTGCGCTATGCGGAGCGCAACCGCTGGCAGGTCGAAATGATGTCGGCAAGCGAGTCGGACCTCGGCGGCTACAAGGAAGTGATCGTGCGCATTGCCGGCGAGGCGGCGTACTCGAAGCTCAAGTTCGAGTCGGGCGGCCATCGCGTGCAGCGCGTGCCGGCCACGGAGACACAAGGCCGCATCCATACGTCCGCCTGCACGGTCGCGGTGATGCCGGAAGCCGATGAAATCGGCGAAGTCGAGATCAATCCGGCCGATCTGCGCATCGACACGTTCCGCGCGTCGGGCGCCGGCGGCCAGCACATCAACAAGACGGACTCGGCCGTGCGCGTGACGCACTTGCCGACGGGTATCGTCGTCGAGTGCCAGGACGACCGCTCGCAGCATAAGAACAAGGACCGCGCGCTAAAAGTGCTCGCGGCGCGCATCAAGGACAAGCAGTACCACGAGCAGCACGCGAAGGAAGCGGCAACGCGCAAGAGCCTGATCGGCTCGGGCGACCGTTCGGAGCGCATCCGCACGTACAACTTCCCGCAAGGGCGCCTCACCGATCACCGGATCAACCTGACGCTGTACCGGCTCGAAGCGCTGATGGAAGGCGATCTCGACGAGCTGATCGCCGCGCTCGTGAGCGAGCATCAGGCCGAGCTGCTGGCGTCGCTCGGCGACGCGGAGTAAGACGTCCAATGAGCGGCGAACCGAGTGGCGAAATGAGCGGCGAAATGAGCGGCAAAGTGAGGGGCGAACCGAGCGGCGAACCCGCATCGGCATCGGCTACGGTAGCCGCTTTGCTTCGCGCCTCGGCGCTGCCGGCGCTCGAGGCGCGCATTCTGCTCGGGCATGTGCTGGGCTGGCGCCGCACGGAATTGATCACGCGTGCGGACGAGCCGCTCGATGGCGCGAAGGTCGCGCTCTGGCATCAGCTCGAAGCGCGGCGGACCGCGGGCGAGCCCGTCGCGCAACTGGTCGGTGCGCGCGAGTTCTACGGGCTCGAGTTCGAAGTCTCGCCGCATGTGCTGATTCCGCGGCCGGAAACCGAACTGCTGGTTGAGACCGCGCTCGACGCGCTCGCCGGCCGCACGCGGCCGCGGGTGCTCGATCTCGGCACCGGGACCGGCGCCATGGCGGTGGCAATTGCGGCCGCGCGGCCGGATGCGCAGGTCTGGGCTGTGGACCGGTCCGCCGAAGCGTTACAGATTGCTGCGCGCAATGCCGCGCGTCTGCTCGATGCGCGACGCCCCGGTGGCCCGCTGACCTTGCTGCATGGCGACTGGTACACGCCGCTCGACGCCAACCGCGAACCGGGCGAACTACGCTTCGATGCGATCGTCAGCAACCCGCCGTATATCGCCAGCGACGATCCGCATCTGGCGCAAGGCGATCTGCGCTTCGAGCCGCGCGGCGCGCTAACCGACGAAGCCGACGGCTTGTCCGCGATTCGTTCGATCGTCGCGGATGCGCCGGCATGGCTCGCCGCACACGGCGTGCTGTGGATCGAGCATGGCTACGATCAGGCAGCGGCCGTGCGCGCGCTGCTTGCGGCGCGTGGGTTTCATGGGGTGCGGTCCGCATGCGATCTGGCCGGCATCGAACGCATCAGTGGCGGCGAGTTGCCGCCTTCGGCGCCGTCGGCTCGCACTGACGAAATCCGCTATCATTTGTAGTCAATCCCACTCATTTCCGGAATCGCAAGGTCAGTCATGGATACGCAACAACGCATCAAGCAAATCGTCGACGAAAACGACGTCGTGCTCTTCATGAAGGGCAACGCGCAATTTCCGATGTGCGGCTTCTCGGGCCGCGCGGTGCAAATCCTGAAGGCATGCGGCGTCGACGAGTTCAAGACCGTCAACGTGCTCGAAGACGACGAAGTCCGCCAGGGCATCAAGGAATTCTCGAACTGGCCGACCATCCCGCAGCTCTACGTAAAAGGCGAATTCGTCGGCGGGTCGGACATCATGATGGAAATGTATCAATCGGGCGAACTCCAGCAGCTGTTCGCCGCGGCTTAACGAAGCACATCAACAGAAGGAAGGCCCCGTGCCGGCTGCGGGCCGTTGACTATCGCCAGGTCGACAGGAGGCACGCAGTGATCGCGCAATGACCGATCGGGCGCCTCAACATATGGACACACGCATTCCGGCGCCGCGCCGCGTGATCGTCGCGATTACCGGCGCATCGGGCGCGATTTACGGTATCCGGCTGCTGCAAGCGCTGCGACGGGTTGGCGGTGTCGAAAGCCATCTGCTGGTGTCCAGCGCCGGATGGCTCAATATCCATCACGAACTTCAACTGACGAAAGACGACGTGCATCCGCTTGCGGATGTCGTCCATTCGGTGCGCGACATCGGCGCGAGTGTCGCGTCGGGTTCGTTTATGACGCACGGCATGATCGTCGCTCCGTGTTCGATGAAAACGCTCGCGAGCATCGCACACGGCCTGTCCGACAATCTCATTTCCCGCGCCGCCGACGTGACGTTGAAAGAACGCCGCCGACTCGTGCTGATGGTGCGCGAAACGCCGCTGAATCTTGCGCATCTGCGCAATATGACGGCGGTCACCGAGATGGGCGGCATCGTGTTTCCGCCGGTGCCCGCGTTTTACAGCAAGCCCGCTTCGATTGACGAGATGGTCGATCACACGGTGGCGCGCGTAGTCGATCTGCTTGCGCTCGGGCCGTCGCTTGCGCCCGCGTGGGAAGGGTTGGGCGCGCCTGAACAGGACGGCTCGTGATGGCCGCGATTCACAACACTCGCGACGCAATCAAATCCGCTTTGCGCCATTTATCAAGCATCGGTGCGCCTATATAGTCGGATTATCAAAGCCAACCTCTGTCGCCCAATACGCGACCGATTCCGCCATGACCCGCTTGCCGACGCTCTTCCTTTCCCACGGCGCGCCGACGCTGCCGATCGATCCATCGCTGCCGTCGGCCGAATTCGCTTCGCTCTCGGCGACCTTGCCGCGCCCGAAGGCGATCCTGATGCTATCGGCGCACTGGATGACGACCCGGCCTGTTGCGAGCACCGCCAGCAAGCCGGAGACGATCCACGACTTCTACGGCTTCCCGCGCCAGCTCTACGAGATCGAGTACCCGGCGCCCGGCGCGCCGGATGTCGCGCGCCGCGCGGCGGACCTGCTCGGCGCGGCGGGCATTGCGTCGTCGAGCGAGCCGCACGGACTCGACCACGGCACATGGGTGCCGATGCTGCTGATGTTCCCGTCCGCCGACATCCCGGTCGCACAGTTGTCGATCCAGCCGCGTCTCGATCCCGCCCATCACTATCGCGTCGGACGCGCGTTGCGTGCGCTGCGCGACGAGGGTGTGATGGTGATCGGCTCAGGGCAGATCACGCACAACCTGCGCGAAGCAGACTTTTCGGCTCGCGTCGAAGACGCGGACCCACGCGTAACGGCGTTCACCGACTGGTTTGAAGCGCACCTCGCCGCGCGCGACATCGACGCGCTGCTCGACTATCGACGGCTCGCGCCGCACGCGGTAGCGATGCACCCCACCGACGAGCATCTGCTGCCGGTATTCGCCGCGCTCGGCGCCGCCGCCGACGACTATCAGATGCAGATCCAGCCGCTCGGCACCTATCAGCGCGTGCTGGCGATGACCAACTACGTGTTCACCGATGCCTGAGTCGCCTGAAGCCCCTGAATCCGCATAAAGCCGTCATTAGCGCTTCACCGCGAAGCAACCGCCTTGCTCATAAAACAAAAGCCCGTCCGATGCGATACATCATCGAACGGGCTTTTCATTGGGGTTTTCACCAGGGTTTTCACGGGCTTTTTCACATTAACTGCGCGAGCCGTGCGCGATATACCCGCAGCTACTCAAGGTCAAACGGATAGCAACTGCACCTTAAGCGCCGACCCCCTCAAGAATCTCATCATGGGATTCGCGCTCAGCGAGGTATTCGGTGCGGTAACCGGTATGCACGCCCCAGTGGTAAAACACCAGCGCGCAAATAATCACGACGATCATGTCCCACCCATAGGGCAACACATTCAGGCCGCCGAACTGCTTGCTGCCGATCAGCGACAGCACCGCCATGGTCGGCAGATAGGCAACGAGCCACCATGCGGCCTTCAGGTCGCGGCCCCAGCCCGCAAAGCCGGACTTCGCCTGATAGTAGAAGTACACGGGCAGCGCGACGACCATCAGCAGAATGATTTCGCCGGTCAGCGGCCACTTCGCCCAGTACAGGATCAGCGATGCGCAGACGAACGCGAACGGCGCGATCACTTTCATGCCGGCAATCTGCAGCGGACGCTCGAGGTCGGTTGCCGCGCGGCGCAGCGCCATCAGACTGATCGGCCCGGTCAGATAGGAGATCACCGTCGCGACCGAGATGACCGCCGCGAGCGAGCTCCAGCCGCGGAAGAAGAACAGGAAGATAAACGACACGAGCAGGTTGAACCACATTGCCGCACGCGGCACGCCATAAAGCGGATGCACCACGCCGAACATCTTCGGCAGCGTGTTGTTGCGCTCCATCGCGTAGATCATCCGCGTGGTGGTGGCCATATACGTCGTGCCGGTGCCGCTCGGGCTCACAAACGCGTCGATGTACAGCAGAATCGCGAGCCAGTTCAGGTTCAGCGCGATCGCAAGTTCCGCGAACGGCGATGCAAACGTGAAGTGGCTCCAGCCTTTCATCACATCGGCCGGGTTCACCGCGCCGATATACGCGATCTGCAGCAGGACATAGATGACGAGCGCAAGCAGGATCGAACCGATCACCGCGAACGGCACGCTCTTCGCCGGGTTGCGCGCTTCACCGGCGAGATTGACCGGGCTCTGGAATCCGTTAAACGCGAAGACAATGCCGCTCGTCGCCACCGCGGTCAGCACGGCCGACCAGCCATACGGCGCGAAAGTGCTCGCTTCGCCGAAGTTCTCATGATGAAACCCCGTCAGCATGAGGCCCAGAATCGTCGCGCCGGGGATGATGAACTTGAAGATGGTGATGGCCGAATTGGCATGCGCGAACAGTTTCACGCCCCAGAAATTCAGCAGGAAATAGACAATGACGAGCGCGGCGGACAGCAATAGACCGTTTGTCGTCAGCGATCCGTTGACGAAGAGCGCGTGCGCCCAAGGGTAAGGCCAGGTGCTCATGTACTGGATCGATGCCTCGGCTTCGATCGGTATCACCGACACAATCGCGATCCAGTTCGCCCACGCGCTGATGAAACCCACGAGCGCGCCATGCGAGTAGCGCGCGTAGCGCACCATGCCGCCGGACTCGGGAAACATCGCGCCGAGTTCCGCGTAAGTCAGCGCAATCGCGAGAATCACCACCGCGCCGATCACCCATGCACAAATGGCCGCGGGCCCTGCAATTTTTGCTGCCTTCCAGGCGCCGAACAACCACCCGGATCCGATGATCGAACCCAGGCCCGTCAACAGCAGCGCGATCGGCCCGATCTTTCGTTGAATAGAACTTGTCACGTCTTCTCCTGTATTTCTGAAACCGTATCGGTGCCGCGCCACTTCCGGACAGTGCGCCGGTCGCCGGCCACGGATACGCACGCTTCGGGCCCACCTGTCAGAACAACCGCGAGATCAACTGGGACGACAACGGCAGGAACACTGCACAGAGCCGCCCAATCACTCCGTGCCGTAGGTGCAACCGCGAACGAGGCGCGTAGTGTAGCGGTTGCACCCGCTGCTGAACACGAAAAATCGACTTGCTCCTACAAAAAATTCGCGCGATTTGCAAGCTTTGTAAACTCAGTTCCTGGTATAAAGCGTTAATGCCTGTGAAGAAAACGGGGACACTATTGACCTTCTCTCGAAATGACCGTATAAAGATCGGGCAGGATTTCAAGTGGCGAGTGAATTGGTCTTTTGGTTGGTTCGCCCATCAGCGGTACTCCGGCTGGTCCTATTACCCCTTCCTTGATTTTCGTGCACCCCCTATAGGCTTCGGCCTTATTTACCTCTTTTAGGAAAAAGTAATATGGAAACCGGTACCGTCAAGTGGTTCAATGACGCTAAGGGCTTTGGCTTTATCACCCCGGACGGCGGCGGCGAAGATCTGTTCGCGCATTTCTCTGAAATCCGCATCGAAGGCTTCAAGACGCTCCAGGAAAACCAGAAGGTCACGTTCGAAGTGAAGACGGGGCCGAAGGGCAAGCAAGCCGCTAACATCAAGCCGGCCTAAGCTGCATCTCTCGGGCACACCCCAGAGACACAAAGAAAAACCCCGCCTAAGCGGGGTTTTTTGCATTTAGCGACGGCTTGTCGATGGCTTGGGACGGAACACCGGTCACCCGGCGGCGCCGCGTCGATGCCAAGCCCAACGCAAGCGGGACTCCGATCAGCTGAACACGCGTTGCGCGTGAATGCCGAGACCCGTGGCCACACTGGCAAGCCGGTCGCCGAACACCGGCCGCGCCCCCGGAAACGCCGCGGAGAGTGCACCGGAGAGAAACGCCAGTCCCGTCGAGCCACCCGTGAAATACAGCGCGCCGACATCGCGATCGGCGACGCCGGCGGCCTGCACCGTGTCGCGCGCCGCCTGAACGATGCGTCGCGTTTCCTCCTTGCCCGCGTCGATCAGTTGCGCTTCGTCGAATGCGACGCGCAGGTCGTCTTCGACCATTTCCAGATCGATCAGCGTCTCGCCGCCCGCCGCGACGCCGATTTTCGCCTCTTCCGCGCAGGCGGCCAGCGCATGTCCGAGACGCCGCTCGACGACACGCATCAGCCGGTCGTGATGACTCGTGTCGGTGTACAGATGCCGTATCAGCGCAAGCTCGCCGACCCGCTTCGGCGCGTAGACGGTATTGATCAGATGCCACGTGGCGAGATCGAAGTAAACGCGGTTCGGCACCTCGCGGCCCTCCGGATCGAGCGACCGGTAGCCGAGTTCCGTCAGGATCGTCGTCAGCTCGACGCGCCGGTCGAAATCGGTGCCGGCGACGTGAACGCCGTGATGCGCAAGCACGTCGTCCTTGCGCTCGATGCGCGCCATCCGTTGCGGCCCGACGCGCACGAGCGAAAAGTCCGACGTGCCGCCGCCGATATCGGCCACCAGCACAAGCTGCTCTTCGGTCAGATGCGACTCGTAGTCGAAGGCGGCCGCGATCGGCTCATACTGGAAGTGGATGTCGCGAAACCCGACCGCGCGCGCGGCGGCTTCGAGCTGTTGCTGCGCGAGACGGTCGGCGCGCGGATCGTCGTCGACGAAGAACACCGGGCGGCCGAGCACCGCGCGCTCCAGCGTGACACCGGCGCCCGCTTCCGCATGCCGCTTCAGGTGCGTCAGGAAAATCGCGATGACGTCCGTGTACTTGATCGCGCTGCCATCGCCGAGATCTGTTGTGCTGTCGGCGAGCGCCGAACCCAGAATGCTCTTCATCGAGCGCATCAGACGGCCGTCGAAGCCGTCGATGTAGGCTTCGAGCGCGGCGCGCCCGTACTCGCGGGTGTTTTCGTCGGTGTTGAAGAATACCGCCGTCGGCAACGTGGTGTACGCGCCTTCGACCGGCGCGAGTCGCAGCGCGCCGTTGCCGGGCACCGCGACCGCTGAATTCGATGTACCGAAGTCAATCGCGCAAAAGGTCATGAGGACATCGCTGGCTGACGGCGGAGTGCGCCGCCCGCGCCCGCGCGAACGAGAGAAGGGACCGGCTTTTTAGCACGAAAGCGTAACCTGGGGCAACCCGCGATGCGGATTCGCGCGCAAGCGGTGCGAACCCGACATATCGATCGGGGCCGCGCGGCGCCGGCCTGCCAGCCGGCACGCCAAGCGGCCGCACGCTGCGGAACGAAAATTGCGGAAAGCCCTGATTCGCGGAATCGCAATTGCGTCGCTAGCACTGCCTCGCTGACCGGCACAGCGCGGGCTTATTTGCCAAATAAGCGTCCATCGCGCGCCGGTCGAGCGTCAACTGAGCACCAACGAAGCGGCGACCAGGCGCCAGCTGATCATCGCCCACCCCGCCCTCGAAGACAGGAGACTCGCCGCCATGTCCGAACCGCCCGCCGCAACGGCACACGCAGCGTCAGCGTCATCCTCGATCGTCGAAACGGATCTGCCCTCGCGGCTCGACCGACTGCCGTGGGGACGCTTTCACTCGCTGATCGTCGTCGCGCTCGGCATCACGTGGCTGCTCGACGGACTCGAGGTGACGCTTGCCGGCGCGGTGGCAAGCGCGTTGAAATCGAGCCCGTCGCTGCATTTCAACAATGCGGAAGTCGGCCTGGCGGGCAGCGCGTATATCGCCGGCGCCGTGCTCGGCGCGCTCGGCTTCGGCTGGCTGACCGACCGTCTCGGCCGGCGCAAGCTGTTCTTCATCACGCTTGCACTGTATCTGGCCGCGACGGCGGCGACCGCGTTCTCGTGGAACCTCGCGTCGTTCCTGATTTTCCGTTTTCTGACCGGCGCGGGCATCGGCGGCGAGTATACGGCGATCAATTCGACGATCCAGGAGTTCACGCCCGCGCGCGTGCGCGGCTGGACCGATCTCGCGATCAACGGCACGTTCTGGGTCGGCGCGGGCCTCGGCGCCGCGGGCTCGCTCGTGCTGCTCGACCCCGGCCTGATGCCGCCCGACTGGGGCTGGCGCGCGTGCTTCCTGATCGGCGCGCTGCTCGCACTCGCCATCCTGCCGATGCGCAGATGGATTCCAGAAAGCCCGCGCTGGCTCCTCACGCACGGCGAAGCGCACGAAGCGCGCCGGGTGGTCGAGGCAATCGAAGCGCGCTTTCGCAACGACGGGCACGTGCTGAGCGACGCCGATACACACAAGCGTCTACGCCTGCGCGCGCGCGAGTACACGACGCTGCGCGAGGTGTTCAGCACGCTTTTCGTGCTGCACCGCCGACGCGCGCTTGTCGGCCTGTCGCTCATGACCGCGCAGGCGTTCTGCTACAACGCGATTTTCTTCACCTATGCGCTCGTGTTGACCGACTTCTACGGCGTGCCCGGCGATCATATCGGCTGGTATCTGCTGCCGTTCGCACTCGGCAACTTTCTCGGCCCGCTGCTGCTTGGTCGGCTGTTCGACGTGATCGGCCGCCGCAAGATGATCGCGACGACGTATGCGCTTTCCGGCGTGCTGCTGGCCGTGAGCGGCTACATGTTCGAGCAGCACTGGCTCACGGTCACCACGCAGACGATCACATGGATGGTGATTTTCTTCTTCGCTTCGGCCGCGGCAAGCTCCGCCTATCTGACCGTCAGCGAGTCGTTTCCGCTTGAAATTCGCGCGCTGGCGATCGCCGTGTTCTATGCGTTCGGCACCGCGCTCGGCGGCATCGTCGGACCGGCGTTCTTTGGACGACTGATCGACACGCATCAACGCAGCGAGGTGTATGCCGGTTACCTGGTCGGCTCGGCGCTGATGCTGGGCGCGGCGCTGATTGCCGCGATATGGAGCGTGGACGCGGAACGGCGTTCGCTGGAGAGCGTCGCCACACCACTGTCTGCGGTTGAGGACGATTGACGCGTCGTATGCGGCCGGCCCTGCGCGGCCCGACCTGCGCGGCCCGACCTGTTCCCGCGCTTGCGTGCCTAGAACGCCTTCTTCCACGCCCCCGCGTAAGCAATCTCCGCAAGCGGCAAGCGCGTGCGTACCGATTTCTCACGTTCGCGCAGCACCGGATCGAGTTTGTCGATCTCACCGAAGTGGCCGAGCGCGATCATCGAGATCACCTCGATGTCATCGGGAAGATCGAACGCGCGGCGGAACGCGTTGACGTCGAAGCCGCTCATCTGGTGCGCGGCAAGGCCGAGCGCATGCGCCTGCAGCACGAGCGCCATGGCTGCGGCGCCTGCATCATAAGGCGCACAACGGTTGACGCCGCCCTTGCTTGTCAAGGTGTGCGTCGTGACGGCGATCAGCACCGGCACCGCACCGTTCCACCCCTGATTGAATGGCACGAGTGTCGAGAATGCCTTCTTGAACGTGACTTCGTCGGCACTGCGATCGAACACCACAAAGCGCCATGGCTGCCCGTTGAATGCCGACGGCGCCCAGCGCGCCGCCTCGAGCACGGCCTGAAGATGCTCGCGGCTCACCGGTTCGCTCGAAAACGCACGCGGGCTCCAGCGGCTTGCCAACAGCTCGTGAATAGGGACTTCGGTCGCAGCGACTTTTTTGGTCATGTGCATCTCGCGGTCGTTGTGCATGAACGATCGATCATCGCGCAGTGGCCGGATAGGATAACCCGGATCACCTGCGCCAAACCGGCGATCGATTCGATCATGCACCAACACCCGCGGCTGCGGCTGCGGCCGCGGCCGCGAAGACTGCACGATGGCGCGAGGCGCGTCACGCGGCCTGAACCGCCGCCCCGCGCGGACGACGGTTGATGCGCAGCACGATCACCGCGGCAACGAGGCACAAGCCGCCCGAGATCATCGACGCGATCGTGTAGGTGCCGAGACTCGCACGCAGCATGCCGGCGCCGAGCGCGGCGAATGCCGCGCCGAGCTGGTGTCCGGCCACGATCCAGCCGAACACGACCGGCGCCGATTCCTTGCCGTATACATCGGTCGCAAGACGCACGGTGGGCGGCACCGTCGCGATCCAGTCGAGGCCGTAGAACACCGCGAAAAGCGGCAAGCCGAAGAAGTCGATGCCAAACGCGTGCGGCAGGTAGATCAGCGACAACCCGCGCAGGCCGTAATACCAGAACAGCAGCACGCGCGAATTGAAACGATCGGATAGCCAGCCCGAGAGCGTCGTGCCGAACAGATCGAAGATGCCCATCGCCGCAAGCAGCGATGCGCCCTGCACTTCAGAGAGGCCGTAGTCGCCGCACATCGCGATCAGGTGGGTGCCGATGTAGCCGTTCGTGCTCGCGCCGCAAATAAAAAAGCTGAAGAACAGCAGCCAGAAGTCACGCGTTTTGCTCGCGGACGCAAGCGTGCCGAATGCAATCGCTAGCGGATTCTGTTTCGACTGATCGGTTCTCAACGGCGCGTCGGCCGGTTCACCGTAAGGACGCAACGTGAGATCGGCCGGACGCTCGGGCAGCAGGAACGCGACGAGCGGCAGCACGACGCCGGCCGCGAGCGCGACGACCCACACGACTGGCCGCCAGCCATGATGCTCAGCGATCGCGGCAAGCATCGGCAGGAACACAAGCTGGCCGGTTGCGGAGCTTGCCGTGAGAATGCCCATCACGAGCCCACGACGCTTCGTAAACCACCGGTTGACGACCGTCGCCGACAGCGTCAAGGCCGCGACACCGGTCGCGCCACCGACCATCACGCCCCACACGAGCACCATCTGCCACGGCGCGGTCATCATCGACGACAGCGCGACGCCCGCCCCCATGATGGCGAGCGCAGCAAGCAAAGTGGGACGCACGCCGAAGCGCTGCATCGCAGCCGCGGCAAATGGGCCCGTCAGCCCGTACAGCGCGATATTCACCGAAATGGCGAGCGAGATCGTCGCGCGGCTCCAGCCGAATTCGTGTTCAAGCGGCACCATCATCACGCTCGGCGTCGCGCGCGTGCCGGCCGCCGCGAGCAGCACGAGGAACACCACGGCAACCGCCAGCCAGCCGTAGTGAAAGCGCCCTCCAATGAGTCTTGAAGCCCAGTTCATCCGTTACTCTCCGTTTTGACGACCGCCTCTGCGGCAGGTGGGCAAACGCGCCGTCACGATGATTCAAGTTCAGTGATGGTCCGTGGAACCGGGACGGACCCATTTGAATTTTTCAGACTAAAGCACTTGTGACTGGTCTGTCACAATGGTCTTGCGATGGTAGTGACCGGTCAGTAACATGTCAAGGCGACTCATTCGAATTTGCACACCGTCATGAACGATTCACGCACTGGGAAACCGCTGACCAAGTCACAACAGCCTGAAGGCGAGGCTCGCCCGGCTGAGCCGACCGGCGCGCGTTCGGCCACGCGCGGCGCGACACCACGCCGTCCGCAAACCGCGGCGCTCGAAGCGCAGGAGCAGCTGCTGCGCGCCGCGAACGAACTCTTCTATCGCGAAGGCGTGCGTGCGGTCGGCGTCGATGCGGTCGTCGAACGCGCGGGCGTCAACAAGATGAGCCTCTATCGGCAGTTTTCGTCGAAGGACGATCTGGTCGTGGCCTGGCTCGAGAAGGAGGACCGCGAATTCTTCGAGCGCTTCGAGCGCAGCATCGCAAAACATTCCGGCGATGCGGCCAAACAGTTGAACCAGTATTTCTCAGACCTGGCGCGCCGCGCGTCGGCGGCCGATTACCGCGGCTGTCCGTTCGTCAATGTATCGGCGGAGTTTCCGGACGCGTCGCATCCGGCCCGGCTTTGCGTGAACCGCAACAAGGCAAAGCTGGTCGCGCGACTCAACGAACTGACCGCGCAAGCGGGCGCGCGCGAGCCGGCAGCATTGGCGGACGCACTTGCATTGCTGATCGAAGGCATCTACGCGGCGAGCCAGACATACCGTCCCGGCAGCGGACCGATTGCGGCGGCGCCGGCCGCTGCCGCCCAGCTGATCGCGGCTGCATGCTCGGATGCACCGGTAAAATAGCGGTTTCGCCGCTTTGGTCTTGCAGTACCGCTATGCCGCCTTCCTCGTTGCCCACCCATACCGAATCACACGCAGCAATCATTGCCGCGACGCGCCACTGGCTCACGCGCGCGGTGATCGGACTCAATCTGTGTCCCTTCGCCAAAGCGGTGCACGTGAAAGACCAGATCCGCTATGCAGTCAGCGATGCGACGAACATGGAAGGCGTACTGACCGACCTCGAAAGCGAGCTGAGCAACCTCGCGGATGCGGACGCCGCCGTCACCGATACCACGCTGCTGATTCTTCCGCACGCGCTCGCCGATTTCCTCGAATACAACGATTGCCTGTATTTCGCGGACCGGATGCTGAAGGATCTGCGTCTCGAAGGCACGCTGCAGATCGCGAGCTTTCACCCGCACTACGCGTTCGAAGGCAGCGAGCCGGACGACATCGAAAACTATACGAACCGCTCGCCCTATCCGATCCTGCATCTGCTGCGCGAAGCGAGCATCGAACGCGCGGTCGATGCGTTTCCCGATGCGGCCGATATCTACGAGCGCAATCAGCAAACGTTGCGGCGGCTAGGCCTGGAAGGCTGGCGGGAATGGATGGCGGCGAACGCTGGACACAACAGCTAGGCACGCGCCTCGCCGCATTCAGGCGTCGACGAAAAAGCGCTCGCGCAATTCGTTGAGGCCGAACGTATCCATCACTTCGTGAAGCCGCTCGGTGGGTTTGCGTCGCGGCAAATCCTTGTAGTGCGCGATGATCAGCTCGTTCTTCATCGAGTGTTCCCAGCCGACCAGCTCGGTTACGTTCACCTGATAACCATGCGCCTCGAGTTGCAGACAGCGCAGCACATTGGTGATCTGGCTGCCGAACTCGCGCGTATGCAGCGGATGCCGCCAGATTTCGGTCAGTGCGTTGCCGAGCGACTTGCTCTTTTTGCGCTTTAGCACGCCCGCCACCTCCGCCTGACAGCACGGCACCACGACCACGTACTGCGCGCGCTTTTGCAACGCGAAGCGGATCGCGTCGTCGGTGGCGGTGTTGCATGCGTGCAGCGCGGTCACGATGTCGATGGTCGGCGGCAGCCAGTCCGACTCGATGGACTCGGCCACCGACAGATTCAGAAACGACATCCCGCCGAAACCGAGCCGCGCCGCCAGTTCTTCCGACTTCGCGACAAGTTCTTCGCGCGTCTCGATGCCATAGATGTGCGAGCTGCCGCGCAGATCCTTGAAGAAAAGGTCGTACAGAATAAAACCGAGATAGGACTTGCCCGCGCCGTGATCGACGAGCGACACCGCGCCTTTCGTTTCTTTTACGTCCTGCAGCAGCGGCTCGATGAACTGGAACAGGTGATAGACCTGCTTGAGCTTGCGCCGGCTGTCCTGATTCATCTTGCCGTCGCGCGTCAGGATATGGAGTTCCTTTAGCAGTTCGACGGACTGATTGGGCCGAATCTCGTAATTTTTACTGGACATCGAGGTTGCGTGCCACCGATTGCATGAAAAACGTGCGTCAGGCGACGGAAAATAGAAGAAGTTGCTGTCAGTTTACCGAAAAGCGCAGCGAGCTTCGCCGTTCGCCGCGTTCGAAAATGGTGCAGGAACACTGGAGAGGAACGCTTTATGCGGCGCTGGACCCCATCGAGGGCGCTGCATGAGCCCATGCAATGCAACGTGGCGCCGCACGCCGCAGCGCGCACGAGGCGATCGGGAGGACGAACCCGACGCCTGGCGCGAATAACGACCAAAGCTGCCGGCCGCGTCAAACGATGCGGTGAACCGGTGACTTCGGGGGAAGTCGTACCCGTCACGCGTAAGATGCATGCATCCAGGCGTAACAGGACGGGGACGAACGTAACCTAACCTGAAGCGTGCCGCGACTGCCCACAGTAAGCGCGCTCAGACCAGAAGAGGCGGCAATGGATACGACACCCAAAGGAAACGCGGAGCAGAAGTTTCAGGAACTGCTCGCGAAACTAACGACGACTCCGGAATGGACCGAGAAACAGCAGCTCGAGCTCGAAATGGCGCGCGATATCTCGGTCGAGATGCTGCGCCTTGCCGAAGTCATGCGTGACGGCAGCGTCGATCTCGAAACGGTTCTGATCATGCTCAAGTACGCCAAAGTACTCGACTTCGTGATGACGACACTCGCGTCCCGGCGCGACATCAAACCGCAAACGCTGCGGGTGATTTTCAAGCTCGCGGGGTTGAAGGTCGATGAGGCCTATCCGGGCTAAATGCGCGGGCTGAATGCGCGGGCTGAATGCGCGGGCTGAACGCGCAGGCTGAACGCGCAGGCCAACATCGAGACTCTCTGCAGAGGCACTGACGCTGCGTAAGGCCGGGCTTGGGATCGCTAGGCGCCGCTGATGCGGCGCATTCTCGCCGCGCTCGCATCGCGCGTCGGCAATCGGCTATTCTGTGATCGTTCACAAAAGAAAATAGCCACGTCTGCCCAACGTCCCCGTTTCGAGGCCAGCCCATGCCGACTGCATCAGTTGCCGCGCAATCCATTCATTCCACCATCCGCCTTCATCCGAACGACGATGTGATCATCGCGACCCGGCAACTCGTGTCGGGCACGCGCATCGATGCGGAAGACCTCGTCGTCACCGGACTGATTCCGCCCGGTCACAAGATTGCGACCCGCGCGATTGCCAAGGGCGAGCCGGTCAAGCGCTACAACCAGATCATCGGTGTCGCGCGCGATGCGATCGCGCGTGGCCAGCATGTGCACGTGCATAACCTCGGCATGGCCGAGTTCGCGCGCGAACACGAGTTCGGAATCGATGTGCATGCAACGAATTACGCCGACGATCCCGCGCATTTTATGGGCATTCGCCGCGCGGACGGCCGCGTCGCGACGCGCAATTTCATCGGCGTGCTGACGAGCGTCAACTGTTCGGCGACCGTCGCGCGCGCCATCGCCGACTACTTTCGGCGCGATGTGAATCCGCACGCGCTCGCCGACTATCCGAATGTCGACGGCGTGATCGCGCTCACGCATGGCCTCGGTTGCGGCATCGACACGCTCGGCGAAGGCATGAAGATTCTGCGCCGCACGCTTGCGGGCTATGCCGTGCATCCGAACTTCGCCTCGGTGCTGTTCGTCGGCCTGGGGTGCGAAGCGAACCAGATCGGTGGCGTGCTCGAATCGCGCGGCCTCAAGGACGATCAACCGAAACTGCGCAGCTTCACGATTCAGGATAGCGGCGGCACACGCAAGACGATCGAACGCGGCATCGCGATGGTGCGCGACATGCTCGCGGACGCGAACCGCGTCACGCGCGAGCCGGTGCCGGCGTCGTATCTGAACGTCGGGCTGCAATGCGGCGGCTCCGACGGCTATTCGGGCATCTCGGCGAACCCCGCGCTCGGCGCGGCCGTCGACCGGCTCGTGCGGCATGGCGGCACCGCGATTCTCTCCGAGACGCCGGAAGTCTACGGCGCCGAACATCTGCTCACGCGCCGGGCGGTGAGCCGCGAAATCGGCGAAAAGCTGCTGGCGCGCATCGCGTGGTGGCAGGACTATTGCGCGCGCAACGACGCCGCGCTCGACAACAACCCGTCGGCCGGCAATAAGGTGGGCGGCCTCACGACGATCCTCGAGAAGTCGCTCGGCGCCGTCGCAAAGGGCGGCACGACGAATCTCGTCGACGTCTACGAATACGCGCAGCCGATCACCGCAAAAGGCTTCGTGTTCATGGACTCGCCCGGCTACGACCCGATGTCGGCAACGGGCCAGGTCGCGTCGGGCGCGAACCTGATCTGCTTCACGACCGGCCGCGGCTCCGCGTACGGTTGCGCGCCGTCGCCTTCGCTGAAGCTCGCGACCAACACCGCGCTGTGGGAGCGGCAGCAGGACGATATGGACATCAACTGCGGCGGCGTCATCGACGGCACGGCGTCGATCGACGAACTCGGCGAAGCGATCTTCCGGATGATGCTCGATTGCGCGTCGGGCACCCGCTCAAAAAGCGAATTGCACGGGTATGGGCAGAATGAGTTCGTACCCTGGCAAGTGGGCGTGGTGACCTGAGGCGCGCGCCGCCTGCGAAGCGCGATTCTGCAGACGCGATATTCGAGACCGGCCGCGCGCATCCGGAAGTCCGCCTGCATACGCGAACAACCGACCGTGTACCGGTTTCTCCCTCACGCGCTGCGTGCCGCTTCGACTGGCGGCGTGCCGTTGTGGAACATCGTCTTCAACTGCGAGCGCAGTTCGGGCGAGTCCGTGTGCTTGTGCACCGCGACCGCGTGCTGCACGGCGGCTTCGAGCAACTCGGTTTCCGAATCGGCGCACAACGCGACCGAACACGCTACGTCGCTCGGACATTCGCGACAATCGATAAATACGCGGCTCATGACAGTACTCCTCACATCAATGAATGCGCACACGGTGTGATGCCCGTCGGTCAGCGCGATCGGACCGCGACGCGGATTCGGCTGGTTCGATCGGCAAACAGATAGTGTGTGCGCGGGGGAATGACGCGAAGCGCGTCCAATGGAGGGTTGTAAAAAGTATAGGTCGCAATCCGGGGAAAATAAGTCGGCTGCCCCGGTGCCATTCTTGTCAGATCGCGAAGCGCTTCGAAAGGCGGGCATTGCACAATACGACCGTCCTGATCGCGTATCGGACATTGGGCCGCACCGCGCGCCTATGGGAAAATGCAGGCGCCCCCTGACGGCGCGCTTCACATGTAACCGTTGTCAGGCGCACGCGTCCGACACCACTTTCTCGCTTCTTTGCCACGCATGTCGATTTTGCATGACCGTCATAGCGTCGCCGTCATCGGCGGCGGCCCCGCCGGCTTGATGGCAGCCGAAGCGCTCGTCCAGCACGGCGTGCAAGTCGACGTCTACGACGCGATGCCATCCGTCGGCCGTAAGTTTCTGATGGCCGGCAAGGGCGGCATGAACATCACGCATTCGGAACCGCTCGACCGCTTCATCGCGCGATACGGCAAGCGCCACGCGCAGATCGGCCCGCTCTTCGACCGCTTCGGCCCCGAAGCATTGCGCGCGTGGACGAGCGAACTCGGCGTCGACACCTTCGTCGGCAGCTCCGGACGCGTGTTTCCGACCGACATGAAAGCCGCGCCGCTGCTGCGCGCCTGGCTGCACCGGCTGCGGGAATCGGGCGTGCGTTTCCACATGCGGCACAAATGGGTCGGCTGGGACGCGCCGGGCGACCGCACGCGCCACGCGCTGCGCCTCGCCACGCCGGCCGGCGAGGAGATCCTGCACACGGACGCGGTAATCCTGGCCCTCGGCGGCGGCAGCTGGCCGCGTCTGGGCTCCGACGCCTCGTGGGTGCCGCTGCTCGAAGCGCGCAACGTGCCGGTCGTCCCGCTTGCGCCTTCGAACTGCGGCTTCGACGCGGACTGGACCGAGCCGTTTCGCGAACGCTTTGCCGGCCAGCCGGTGAAAGCGGTCGCGATCTCCGTGACCGACATCGACAGCCAGATCCAGCATCGGCAAGGCGAGTTCGTCATTACGACGACGGGCGTCGAAGGCAGCCTCGTGTACGCGTTGTCGGGCGCGATTCGCGAACGCATGCAGGCGGACGGCACCGCGCTGATCCAGCTCGATCTCGCGCCGGGACTCTCGCGGGAGCGCGTCATCGACGAAGTCGTGCGGCCGCGCGGCTCGCGCTCGATGTCGAGCCACCTGCAAAGCCGCATCGGCATCACCGGCGTTAAGCTCGGCTTGCTGCACGAATGCCTGTCGAAAGAGGATTACTTCGATATCGAGCGCGTGGCGCGCTCGATCAAGGCGCTGCCGCTGCGGCTCGTGCGCGCGCGGCCGATCGAAGAGGCGATCAGCAGCGCGGGCGGCGTGCCGTTCGAAGCGCTCGACTCGCATCTGATGATTCGCGAGCTACCCGGCGTGTTCTGCGCGGGCGAGATGCTCGACTGGGAGGCGCCGACGGGCGGTTATCTGTTGACTGCCTGTTTTGCGAGCGGGCTCGCAGCGGGAATGGGCGCCCTGAGCTATCTCGCGAGCTTGGGGCGCTGAGGTTTTTCGCTCTTCGCGGTAAGGGTTGCGCTTTCGCTGCGACCTTACCGCGCCTTCAAACGCCAAAGCGACGTCACTTCCGCCGCGCGCGCCGCGTGCAGCGGATCGGACGGATCGGTTGCCTTCGGATGACGTGGCCGGATGTCTTCGCGCCCCGCCACCACGAGCCCCGCGCGATCGATCGCCGAAAGCAGTGCGTCGCGCGAGCGCAGGCCAAGGTGTTCCGCGAAGTCGGACAGAATCAGCCAGCCCTCGCCGTTCGGCTCGAGGTGTTCGGCGAGGCCGTTGAGAAAGCCGAGCAGCATCCGGCTTTCGTGATCGTAGATCGCGTGTTCGATCGGCGACGCGGGCCGCGCCGGCAGCCACGGCGGATTGCACACGATCAACGGCGCGCGACCGGGCGGAAACAGATCGGCATTGACGACCACGACGCGGTCCGCGTAGCCGAGCCGTGCCAGGTTGTCCCGCGCGCAAGCGAGCGCACGCGCATCCTGATCGGTCGCGACAATCTTCCTGACGCCGCGCGTCGCCAGCACGGCGGACAGCACGCCGGTCCCGGTGCCGATATCGAACGCCGTCTCCAGCGAAGGCAACGGCGCGCGCGCGACGAGATCGATGTATTCCCCGCGCACCGGCGAAAACACGCCGTAGTGAGGATGGATGCGTTCACCGAGCGCCGGAATCTCGACGCCCTTTTTGCGCCATTCATGCGCTCCGATCAGCCCGAGCAGCTCGCGCAACGACACCACCGATGCATCGCTGCCCGGCGCACCGTAGGCCTCGGCGCACGCGCTCTGCACATTGGGCGCGCGACGCAGCGGAATCGTGTAATCCGCGTCGAGCGGGATCAGCAGCATGCCGAGCGTGCGGGCGCGCTGCGATTGCGCTTGCCGGTGCAGGTTGAACGCGTCGAGCGGCGAGGATGCGCGTTTGGGCGGCTTGCGTTCAAGCCGGCGCGTCATTGCCTGCAGCAACTGGCGCGCGTTCTGGAAGTCGCCGCGCCAAAGCAGAGCGGTGCCTTCGCACGCGAGACGGTAGGCGGCATCGGCCGTCGTGCGGTCGTCGGCGAGGACGACACGTTTGGACGGCGGCACGCCCGCTTCGGAACGCCAGCGGGCGGAGTGCGGACCGTCGGCTTCGGGCCACGTGATCGTGGGGGATGCGGGGGAATCGGCAGACGTTGTCATGATTGGACGAGAGCGACGAAGGACATTATGCAGCAGTGTCTGTGTTCGTCACCCGCCGCGGCTCGTGAGAGCACCGCCGTGAGAAAAACCGCCGTGGGAAAAACGAATGGCACGAATGGCGGCAAAATAAAAAAGCGGACCCCGACCAGGGTCCGCTTCTCGATACTGGTGCCGGCTGCAGGACTCGAACCCGCCACCTGATGATTACAAATCAACTGCTCTACCAGATGAGCTAAGCCGGCGTAAGACCGCGATTCTACTTCATTTCACGACCTTGAGGTGACCTCTTCCACCTTTGCCGCCGTCGTCGTCCGGACGCGGGTCGTCATCGCTCTGGGCGCTGCTTTGCGTGCCTTGTTCATCACGGGCGGCTTCAGGCGCTGCCGCAGTCTGCGTGTGCTCGCCGGCTTCTGCGGCGGGCACCTCGTCGCCCTCGGCTTCCGAATCGGTCGCCTCGCCGCCCGTCGAATCGACCGGGAACGCCATGCCCTGACCGTTTTCCCGCGCATAGATCGCAAGCACGTTCGCCACCGGCACCTCGATCTTGTGCGACTTGCCGGAGAACCGCGCACTGAACTCGATCCACTCGTTGCCCATCTGCAACTGGCTTGTCGCCTCGAAACTGATGTTCAGCACGATTTCGTTGTCGCGCACGAACTGGCGCGGCACGCGTGTCTGGTTATCGACCCGCACCGCGATATGCGGCGTGTAGCCGTTATCGGTACACCACTCGTACAGCGCGCGCAGCAGGTAGGGTTTCGTGGAAATTTCTTGCATCAACAGTCCTCTTGCCGGGCCAACAGCCACGGCGACCACGGGTGCAGCACGCGACGGCGGCCGCCGCGCGCCAAACTCAACACACGCGCAACACTCAGCGACGCATCACCTTTTCCGACGGCGTCAGCGCTTCGATGTACGCCGGACGGCTGAAAATACGCTCGGCGTACTTCATCAGCGGCGCGGCATTCTTCGACAGTTCGATGCCGTAATGGTCGAGGCGCCACAGCAACGGTGCGATCGCGACGTCGAGCATCGAAAACTCTTCGCCGAGCATGTATTTGTTCTTCAGGAAAATCGGCGCGAGCTGCGTGAGGCGGTCGCGGATCGCGAGGCGCGCTTTTTCGTGATTCTTTTCGGCCGCCTTGCCCTTCTCGTTTTCGAGCGTGCCGACGTGCACGAACAGTTCCTTTTCGAAGTTCAGCAGGAACAGGCGCGCCCGGGCGCGCTGCACCGGATCGGCCGGCATCAGTTGCGGGTGCGGGAAGCGCTCGTCGATGTACTCGTTGATGATGTTCGACTCGTACAGGATCAGATCCCGCTCGACGAGAATCGGCACCTGACCGTACGGATTCATCACCGCGATGTCTTCGGGTTTGTTGAACAGGTCGACGTCGCGGATTTCGAAATCCATGCCCTTCTCGAACAACACCAGCCGGCAACGCTGGGAGAACGGGCACGTAGTGCCGGAATACAGAACCATCATTTTTGCGTTTCCTCAAAAAGCTGAAGGGCCAGCACGCGGAAAAACCGGCCTCACAGGTGCTCCTGTGCGGTCTTTCCTTGCACCGGCCCCACACCCGCTACGGTGTGTTTATTTGATATCTTTCCAGTACGCGGCGTTCAGTCGCCAGGCGAAAAAGCTCAAGAGACCGAGGAACAGCAGAACCCACACGCCAAGCTGCTGGCGGATCTTCTGCGTCGGCTCGGCCATCCACGACAGGTACGCGACCAGATCGGCCACAGCCGAATCATAATCTACCGGCGACATCGTCCCCGGCGTCACCTGCTGGAAGCCCGCGAACTTGCGCATCTTTTCCCCGGTCCGCTCATCCGCTTCCTCTTCGAACTTCGCGGTGCGCTGCCCCTGCAACTGCCACAGCACATTCGGCATGCTCACATTCTCGTACACGAGATTATTCCAGCCCGTGGGCCGCGTATCGTCACGGTAGAAGCTGCGCAGATACGTGTACAGCCAGTCCTTGCTGCGCGCGCGCGCCTCGACCGAAAGATCGGGCGGCGCCGCGCCGAACCACGACTTCGCGTCGTCCGGGTGCATCGCAATCGTCATCGTGTTGCCGATCTTGTCCGACGTGAACATCAGGTTTTGCTCGATTTCCTTCTGCGAGATGCCGAGATCCTGCAACCGGCTGTATCGCATCAGGTTCGCGCTGTGGCAATTCAGGCAATAGTTTACAAACAATTGCGCGCCATGTTGCAGCGAAGCAAAATTGTCCGCGTTATCGGGCGCCCGGTCCAGATGTACATTTTCCTGCGCAAAAACCGGGGCAGCCGCCAGCGCACACAGCATCGCGCTTAAAAGCGCGAGCATCGAAAGCAGTTTTTTCATGTTCGGGTTCTCCTCGCGTGGCATTCAGTGGGGTTTGAACCGCACTCGTTCGGGCGGCTGCTTGAAATGGCCAAGCGGCGTCCAGAACGGCATGCCGAGGAAGAACGCGAAGTAAACCAGCGCGCAGATCTGCGCGATGACCGTCGCCGCCGGCGAAGGCGGCTTCGTGCCGAGAAACGCGAGCGTCAGGAACGCGAGTACGAAGATCGCATAGAACACCTTGTGGAAGAACGGCCGGTAGCGGATCGACTTGACCGGCGACCGGTCGAGCCACGGCAGGAAGAACAGCGACACGACCGCGCTGCCCATCACGACCACCCCCCAGAACTTCGACTCGGTGAAATACATCGCGAGCACGACGAGCACCGCGAGCACCGGCAAACCGACGCGCCACTTGCCGCGCGCGCGCACCAGCGCGAGCAGGCCGAGCAGCACGACGACGATCATCAGCACGATCTTGAACGGATCGGTCGTGGCGCGCAGCATCGCGTAAAACGCGGTGAAGTACCAGACCGGCGCGATTTCCGGCGGCGTCTGCAGCGGATTGGCCGGCACGAAGTTGTTCGCTTCGAGGAAGTAGCCGCCCATTTCCGGCGCGAAGAAGATAATCGCCGCGAACACGATCAGAAATACGCACACGCCCATGAAGTCGTGCACCGAGTAGTACGGGTGAAACGGGATGCCGTCGAGCGGAATGCCGTTCGCGTCCTTTTTCGCCTTGATCTCGATGCCGTCGGGGTTGTTCGACCCGACTTCATGCAGCGCGACGATGTGCGCGATCACAAGGCCGATCAGCACGAGCGGAATCGCGATCACGTGGAACGCAAAGAAGCGGTTCAGCGTGACATCGGACACGACGTAGTCGCCGCGAATCCACAGCGACAGGTCCGGGCCGATAAACGGAATCGCCGAGAACAGGTTCACGATTACCTGCGCGCCCCAGTACGACATTTGCCCCCACGGCAGCAGATAGCCGAAAAACGCTTCGGCCATCAGGCAGAGGAAAATCGCGCAACCGAAGATCCACACGAGCTCGCGCGGCTTGCGATACGAGCCGTACAGCAGCCCGCGGAACATATGCAGATACACGACGACGAAGAACATCGACGCGCCGGTCGAGTGCATATACCGGATCAGCCAGCCCCACGGCACCTCGCGCATGATGTACTCGACCGATGCGAACGCGAGCATCGAGTCGGGCTTGTAGTTCATCGTGAGAAAAATGCCGGTGACGATCTGATTCACCAGCACGAGCAGTGCGAGCGAGCCGAAGAAGTACCAGAAGTTGAAGTTCTTCGGCGCGTAGTACTCGGAAAGGTGCGCCTTCCACGTGGACGTCATCGGAAAGCGCCGATCGATCCACCCCACGAGCCCGGACGTTGTCTCCACATCTTTTTCGGTCGTCGCCATTACGCTTCTCCTTTCTCGTCCTTGCCGATCACGAGCGTATCGCCCACGAACATGTAAGGCGGGATGTCGAGGTTCTGCGGCGCAGGTTTGTTCTTGAAGACGCGGCCGGCCAGGTCGTACGTCGAGCCATGGCACGGGCACAGGAAACCGCCTGGCCAGTCGTCTGGAAGATTGGGCTGCGCGCCCTCCTGGAAGCGCGGTGTCGGCGTGCAGCCCAAGTGGGTGCACACCGCAACGGCGACGAGAACATTCTTGTGATCGGGCCGCGAGCGGAACTCGTTCTTGCAGTACTCCGGCAGCGGCATCGAAAACGGGTTTTTGGATTGCGGGTCTGCGACTTCGTTATCGGCTTTCTGAACATCGGCGAGCATCTTGTCGGTGCGGTTCAGAATCCACACCGGCTTGCCGCGCCACGCGACCGTCATCATGTCGCCCGGCTTCAAGCCGCTGATATCGACCTGGACTGGCGCGCCCGCCGCCTTGGCCTTTTCCGATGGTGCAAATGAACCAACAAAGGGTATTACGGTGGCGACCCCTCCGATGCCACCTGTTACGGTCGTCGCGATCAGCCAGGTACGGCGGCCGCCGTCGACGCGTTCGTCTTCCTTGTCTCGCATCACACGCCCCACTTCTAAGTTGGATTTTTTCCTTCCGTCGCTTTCTACCGCCGCTAGTTTGCTCGAATGGAGTCGCCATTTACAAGGGCCGACAACTAAAAACAATGCGAAGTTCTTGATAAATCAGGGTATTCCCGCACGATTAGCAAGCATTTTGCTGATGCGGTTTTAAGTATTTCCTCCGTTTTCTATTTCACTCAGTTCGCATGCTTTTGACTGCTTCGGACCAGTTTTGTCACAACTAGACCGGATTATGAATATCGATAAAAAGGTGTTCGAGATCGAATGCTTCCGAGAGGTGCGAACCGAGCGCCTGAACGCCATAGCGTTCGGTTGCATGGTGCCCGGCGGCCACGAACGCGACGCCGCTTTCGGCCGCCATATGCGTGTTCTGCTCGGAGATTTCGCCGGTCAGGTAGACATCGGCGCCCGCCTCGATCGCCGCGTCGAAATAGCCTTGTGCGCCGCCCGTGCACCATGCGACGCGCCGCAGCTCCTGATCGGGGTCGCCGAGCACGAGCGGCGTGCGCGAGAGGGTCTGCTCGACCTGCGCCGAGAAGTGCGCAAGCGTGATCGGCATCGGCAGCGTCGTCATCCAGCCGATGCCGTTGTCGCCGAAGCGCGCGTCGCCGATCAGGCCGAGCTTCGCGCCGAGCTGAGCATTGTTGCCGTAGACCGGATGGTCGTCGAGCGGCAGGTGATACGCGAACAGGTTGAGGTCGTTGGCCAGCAGCAGCTTCAGGCGCTGGTACTTGCGCCCGGTAATCGGCGGCGCTTCGTTGCGCCAGAAGTAGCCGTGATGCACGAGCAGCGCGTCGGCACCCCACTCGAGCGCGGCCTCGAGAAACGCAAGCGAAGCGGTGACGCCCGTGGCGATTTTTTCGACCCTGCGGCGCCCCTCGACCTGCAGTCCATTCGGGCAATAGTCCTTGAACCGTGAGGCTTCAAGCACGTTGTTCAAGTACAATTCCAGTTCGATCCGATCCATATAAACCTCTAATTTTTCAGATGCTCAGACGCTTTTGGCTGTTGTTCGCCCAGGCGGTGACGGTGCTGCTCGCGCTGATGTTCATCATCGCGACGCTCAAGCCCCAATGGCTGCAGCGACAAGGGCAATTCGGCAAGCAGCTGGCCGAACCGATCGTCGCACTGCGGGAAGTGGCGCCGGGGATCGGCGGCGGCCGCCTGGAAAGTTCCTATGCCGACGCGGCGCAAAAGGCGATGCCGGCAGTCGTCAACGTGTTCTCCAGCAAGGATGGGTCGCTGCCGCCAGACCCGCGCGCGAAAGACCCGCTGTTCCGCTACTTCTTCGGCGACCGTAACCGCCGCCAGCAGGAACAGCCGGCAGCGAATCTGGGCTCGGGTGTGATTGTGAGTTCGGAAGGCTACATTCTAACGAACCAGCACGTCGTGGACGGCGCGGATCAGATCGAAATCGCCCTTGCCGACGGCCGCACCAGCGAAGCGAAGGTGATCGGCGTCGACCCGGAAACCGATCTCGCCGTGCTCAAGGTCAACATGACCAATCTGCCGACCATTACGCTCGGCCGCATGGATCAGACGCGCGTCGGCGACGTCGTGCTCGCGATCGGCAACCCGTTCGGGGTCGGCCAGACAGTGACGATGGGCATTGTCAGCGCGCTCGGGCGCAACCACCTCGGCATCAACACTTTCGAGAACTTCATTCAGACCGACGCGCCGATCAATCCCGGTAATTCGGGCGGCGCGCTCGTCGATATTCAAGGCAATCTGCTCGGCATCAATACCGCGATCTATTCGCGCTCGGGCGGCTCGCTCGGCATCGGCTTTGCGATTCCTGTGTCGACCGCGCGCAGCGTGCTGGAGAGCATCATTACCACCGGCACGGTGACGCGCGGCTGGATCGGCGTCGAGCCGCAGGATGTGACGCCTGAAATCGCGGAATCGTTCGGGCTCGAGCAGAAGACCGGCGCGATCGTCGCCGGCGTGCTGAAGGGCGGCCCGGCCGACAAGGCGGGCATCAAGCCCGGCGATATCCTCGTCGGCGTGAATGGGCAGGACATCACCGACACCACGCGTCTCCTGAACGTGATCGCGCAGATCAAGCCGGGCACCGACGCAAAGGTGCATCTGGTGCGCAAGAACAAGGAGCTCGATCTGACGGTGATGATCGGCAAGCGTCCCCCGCCGCCGAAGCAGTCGTCATCGGACGACGACGATCAAGGGGACGACGGCGGCTAAGGCGGCTGGCGACTACGGCGGCCTCGGCGGACTACGGCCGCCGAGCCGCGATGCTGCGATCGGCTTCGATCCAG
>NZ_BAAILL010000016.1:64300-139428 GCF_054589215.1 Paraburkholderia sp. 2C
GGCTGCCCGCGCGCCGCATCAGGGCGCCGCGTTACCCTCACCCTCTTTCTCCGCCGCCATTGCCGGCTTATTGACGAAGAGCCGCGCCGCGATAATGCCCGCCTCGTACAGAACGATCAGCGGAATGGCCAGAATCAGTTGCGAGAACACGTCGGGCGGCGTCACGACCGCCGACACGACAAACGCTCCCACCACCACATACGGACGGATCTGCTTGAGCTTTTGCACCGTCAGCACGCCCATGCGCACGAGCAGCACGACAACGATCGGCACCTCGAACGTCACGCCGAACGCAAGAAACATCGTCAGCACGAAGCTCAGGTAGTTGTCGATATCGGTGGTCATTTCCGCGCCGAGCGGCGCGTTGTAGTGCGCCATCACGCGGAAGATGGTCGGAAACACGACGAAGTACGCAAAGGCCATCCCGCACAGAAACAGCACATAGCTGCTGCTGACCAGCGGCATCACGAGTTTCTTCTCGTGCTGATAGAGTCCCGGCGCGACGAACGCCCAGATCTGGTACAGCACGATCGGCAACGCGATGACGAAAGCGACGAGCATCGTCACCTTCATCGGCACGAAGAACGAGCCGGTCACATCGGTGACGATCATCTTGCCGTCCTTCGGCAGGTTCATCATCAGCGGCCGCGCGAGCAGCCTGAAGATGTCGGGCGCCCAGTAGACGAGCCCCACGAATACGACAATCACCGCAATGCCGGCGCGCATGATGCGGTTGCGCAGTTCGACGAGATGGGAGATGAAGGTCTCTTCAGGACCTTCGTTCTGCTTGTGCTGGGGGTCGCTCACACCGGCCCTCGGTAGGAGATGGATTCACGAGTTATCAGAAGAAGCGCGTCGTGCGCCGCATGCTGGCCGGCTTGTGGCGCGCCACGCGGGCGGCGCCCGATTGCACGTGCGTACGGCGCGCGGTCGCACGTTTGTACCACGACGGTGTGGCCGTCTGTTTGATGCGCCAGTTCTTGCGCTTCGGCGCGCTCATTGGCGTGGTCGTGCCGAAGCCGTTCCACGACGAGGTCGAAGAACTGCTCGAAGCCGAAGAAGCGCCGCCATCGCCGCCGCTTCCCGCAATGCTCGGCGAAACCGACGTCCCCGCTTGCCACGCCTCGTTCAGCTCGGTTTCGTGCTTGCGCAGGTTGTCGTGAATTGTCGATTCGACGTTGTGCGCGGCCGATTCGAATTCGGTTTTCATCCGCCGCAGCTCGTCGAGCTCGATTTCACGCGTGACTTCAGCCTTCACGTCGTTGATATAGCGCTGCGCGCGGCCGAATAGCGCGCCCGCGGTGCGGGCGACGCGCGGCAGCCGCTCAGGGCCGAGCACGACCAGCGCGACCACGCCGATCAACGCCATCTTGGTGAGACCGAGATCCAGCATCGATGAGCTTCCCGTCAGTGCGCCGTACGAACCACCGGCTTAGCGCGAGTCGCCCGAATGCGTGGCCTTTTCTTTCGCGTCGACGTCGATCGTGCCCGCGCGCGGCAGTTCACGCTGCTGCGCCTGCGCGTCAGCCGGGGCGTCCGGGTCCTTCATTCCTTCCTTGAACCCCTTCACCGCGCCGCCCAGATCGCTGCCGATATTGCGCAGCTTCTTCGTGCCGAACACCAGAGCGACGATCAGCAGAACGATCAGCCAATGCCAGATACTCAACGAACCCATGAAAACTCTCCTTGTCTCCCGTCGCCCACCGACGTGAAGAAAACCCTTAAGCCTTGCGGCCCGACTCGAAGCGACGGTACTCCGTCCACTCTCTGCTTTTTAAACTAAACCGGTATTCCGGTTCACCACCAGGTTCGCCACCGACCACCGCAACTATCGGGGACCGACAGTATCGCCGCCGTTCGGTGATGAACATATGTCATCCCATGCGCAGCCACGGCCGCGGGCCGGCCAGCACATGCGCGTGCAGATGATAGACCTCCTGACCGCCGCCCGGACCGGTATTGATTACCGTCCGGAAGCCCGTTTCGCCGCCCGTGTACGCGACGCCCAGCTTGTCCGCAAGGCGCGCCACCAATACAAGCATTCTACCAAGCAGCGGCGCGTCGCCCTCGTGGCAATCGGTCAGTGTGGCGATATGTTTGCGTGGGATCACTAGTACGTGAGTATCGGCAGCCGGCCGGATATCGCGGAACGCGACGAATTCATCGTCTTCATGAACTTTAGTCGACGGAATTTCGCCTGCGGCGATCTTGCAGAAAAGGCAGTTCGGATCGTGGCTCATGGTCTTCCCGATGCTGATGCGTGGTTCCCCGATTTTGCGTGGCGCGGCTGCCGGCGCATGCTTTACCGCCGAGCGCTCAGCGCTAGAACCAGGCGCGAGCGTTTTGCAGCGGCTTATTGTCGTATAGATACAGCCAGCCTTTGATAATACGGTACAACGTCCAGATCGCGACAGCCCATAGAATCGGCACGCCGATCAGCACGATAAAAAGCGCCACGCCGATCAGATGGCCGATCAGGCCCATCCAGAACGTGCGGATCTGCCACTCGAAATGCGCCTCGTACGGCGTGCCGACCGTTTCGGCGCGCTTCAGATAGTTGATGATGATCGCCACCAGCACGGAAATGCCGCCCGTCAGCCAATACACCGCGTAGAGCGCATACAGCACGTGCGTCAGCGTGCGCAGGCCGCGCTGGCGGTCGATTTCGACCGCGCTCTGGTACGTCGGCGGCGGATATCCGCTATGCGACTGCTCCATGTTGCGTCCTCCTTCAGGTGCGATCAGAAGCGTGTTTATGCGATCGGCTGCGTGCAACGTTCATGCACTGCGGCGCGCCGCGCGGCTTCAATCGCCGTTGTGCTCGCGGTCGCGGCTCTTGCGCAACGCCTTTTCCTCGATCCCCGAGAGGCCCTCGCGCCGCTCGAGTTCGGCGAGCACATCGGCCGGGCTCAGGTCGAAATGCGACAGCGCCACCAGACAATGAAACCACAGATCGGCCATCTCGTAGACGAGCGCCTTGGCCTCGCGGCCGTGGCGCACATCTTTCGCGGCGAGCGCGACTTCGGTCGCCTCTTCGCCGATCTTTTTCAGCACCGCGTCGTCGCCCTTGTGAAAAAGGCGCGACACGTAGGAAGTCTCGGGATCGCCGCCCTTGCGGCTGTCGATAATCGCCGCGAGGCGCAGCAGCGTGTCGTGCGTGTGTGCTTGCGTCATTTGTAGATGTGTTCGGGATCTTTCAGTACTGGATCGACGGCGACCCACTCGCCATCGTCGACCGAGCCTTCGAATTTCTGGAAGAAGCACGAGTGGCGGCCCGTGTGGCACGCAATGCCCGATACCTGCTCGACCTTGAGCAGCACGACATCTTCGTCGCAATCGAGCCGCACTTCGTGCACATGCTGCACATGGCCGGACTCCTCGCCCTTGAACCACAGCCGCTGACGCGAGCGCGAAAAATACACGGCGCGGCCGGTTTCGACCGTCTTCGCGAGCGCCTCGCGATTCATCCACGCGAACATCAGCACGTCGTTCGTCGCAGCTTCCTGCGCGATGACCGGCACGAGGCCGTTCGCGTCCCATTTGACCTTGTCGAGCCAGTCGACACCCGAAGCGTTCACCACGTCACAGCCTCACTGAAATGCCCCGCTCGGCCATGAAGCGCTTGGCTTCGCCGACGGTATGTTCGCCATAGTGGAAGATGCTCGCGGCCAGCACGGCGTCGGCATGGCCGTCCGTGATGCCGTCCGCAAGGTGAGCCAGCGAGCCGACGCCACCCGACGCGATCACCGGTACCGGCACGGCATCCGACACTGCGCGCGTCAACGCGAGATCGAAGCCGCTTTTCGTGCCGTCGCGATCCATGCTGGTGAGCAGGATTTCGCCGGCCCCGAACTCGGCCATCTTGCGCGCCCATTCGATTGCATCGAGACCGGTCGCCTTGCGCCCGCCGTGCGTGAACACTTCCCAGCGCGGCGGCTCGCCATCGGCCGACACGCGCTTCGCGTCGATCGCGACGACGATGCACTGCGAGCCGTATTTGTTCGTCGCATCGCGCACGAGCTGCGGATTCGCGATCGCCGACGAATTGATGCTGATCTTGTCCGCGCCGGCGTTGAGCAAGCGCCGCACGTCTTCGACCGCGCGCACACCGCCGCCGACCGTCAGCGGAATGAATACCTGCGCGGCAACCGCTTCGATGATCGGCAGGATCAGATCGCGCTGATCGGAGGTCGCGGTGATGTCGAGGAATGTGAGCTCGTCGGCGCCCTGGTCGTCATAGCGGCGCGCGATTTCGACGGGATCGCCCGCGTCGCGCAGCTCGACAAAGTTGACACCCTTGACGACACGCCCGGCTGTCACGTCGAGACACGGGATGATGCGTTTAGCTAAGGCCATGATGGTGCGGATGCGTAGGTGAGCGGTGTGCTGTACTGCATGATGCGCGGCGTGCGGCGTGCGGCACGATGTGCCGCGCGATCTGCCGCCACCGCGCACGACCCGCTGCAATGCGGGATGACGACAACGGCGATCGATGAATCATGCGGCCTGGCGACTAACAACCCGGGGCGCCGGCGCTCACGCGTCATCCGATTCGCGCAACCGGTCCGCATGCGTCTGCGCAGCGGCGAAGTCGAGATCGCCCGAGTAGATCGCACGGCCGCAGATCACGCCTTCGACGCCCTCGTCTTCGACTTCGCACAGCGCCTCGATATCGCCGAGATTCGACAGGCCGCCGCTCGCGATCACCGGAATCTTCACCGCGCGCGCAAGACGCACGGTCGCCTCGATATTGATGCCCTGCATCATGCCATCGCGGCCGATGTCCGTGTAGATGATCGATTCACACCCGTAGTCTTCGAACTTGCGCGCGAGATCGGCCACTTCGTGGCCGGTCAGCTTGCTCCAGCCGTCGGTGGCCACCTTGCCGTCCTTCGCGTCGAGGCCGACGATGATGTGGCCGCCGAACGCCGTACACGCTTCGAGCAGAAACCCGGGGTTCTTCACCGCCGCGGTGCCGATGATCACGTATTCGAGGCCGTCATCCAGATAGCGCTCGATGGTGTTCAGATCGCGGATGCCGCCGCCCAGCTGTACCGGAATCTCACTGCCGACTTCTTCGATGATTGCGCGAATCGCCTCTTCGTTACGCGGCTTGCCGGCGAATGCGCCATTCAGATCGACGAGATGCAGGCGCCGCGCGCCGCGCTCGAGCCAATGGCGGGCCATTGCCGCGGGCTCCTCGGAAAATATCGTCGCCTGGTCCATATCGCCCTGTTTGAGGCGAACACATTGACCGTCTTTCAGGTCGATGGCGGGGATCAGCAGCATAGCAATCGGGTGATGTCTGGGAAGAGGGTTGAGGTCCGGCCGGCGCAAAGCCGTTCCGCTAGTTTAGTACAACTCTTTCGGCCGCCTTGCTAATGTCGGGGCGCCGCCGCAATGGCCGGATGGACGCACGAACCGGATCGCGCAAGACAGCGGAATTCATGGTTTCCAGTGCACGAAATTACGGTACACGCGCAAGCCCGCATCCGCACTTTTTTCCGGGTGAAATTGGGTAGCGAAGATGTTCTCACGCGCGACCGCCGACGTGAACGGCACGCCGTAGATCGTTTCGCCCGACGTGTGCCCCGCATTGTCGGGCACCACGTAGTAACTGTGCACGAAATAGAAGAAGCTCTGATCCGGCACGCCGTCCCAAAGTGGGTGCGGCTGCGCCTGATGGACGCGGTTCCAGCCCATTTGCGGCACCTTGAAGCGCGAACCGTCGTCCTGCAGCTGGCCCTCGAGCTCGAAACGCACGACCTTGCCCGGCAGCAGGCCGAGCCCGCGCGTGTCGCCCTCCGCGCTCCAGTCGAAAAGCATCTGCTCGCCCACGCAGACGCCCATCAGCGGCTTGTTGCGCGACGCTTCGAGCACCGCATCCTGCAGACCGGATTCACCGAGCGAGCGCATGCAGTCGGGCATCGCGCCCTGGCCGGGCAGCACGACACGGTCGGCGGCGCGGATCGCCTCGGGGCGATCGACGATCGCCACGTCCGCCTCGGGCGCCGCTTTTTTCAGCGCCTGCGCAACCGAGCGCAGGTTGCCCATTCCGTAATCCACAATCGCAATCGAAGTCTTCATTTCAAACCAGGGTTTTCACTTCAACAGGTTTTACTTCAGGGCAGGCAGCAGCGCCTTCAAGCCGTCGACGATAAATTCCACCGCGAGCGCCGACAGCATCAGACCCATGAGCCGCGTGCCGATATTGATACCGGTCCGACCGACCCAGCGCGCAATCGGTTCGGCCAGCCGCAGCGACACGAAACAGATGGCGGCAAGCACGGCTCCGATAGCGATCAGACTAACGCGGTCGTACCAATGGCGAAAGCTGGCCGAATAGACGATGACCGTACTGATCGATCCGGGTCCCGTCAGCAGCGGAATCGCGAGCGGCACGACCGCGATGTTGTCCTTCGATTCCGCCTCGTAGCGCTCCTCGGGCGTCGCGCGCGCATTGCCGATCTGCGCATTGAGCATGCTGATCGCCATCAATAGCATGATGATGCCGCCGCCGACTTCGAGCGAGCCGATCGAAATGCCGAAAAAGCTGATGATCTGCTGCCCGCACAGCGACGTCACCGCGATCACGCAAAACACGGAAATCGATGCGATGCGAATCGTGCGCCGTTGCTCCGCTTCCGACTGCTGCGCGGTCAGGCTCAGAAAAAACGGCACGACGCCGACCGGGTTGATCAGCGCAAGCAGCGAAATAAACGACTTGAGGATGTCCATCGCAAGCCGGGCGCGTCGACGCGGCACCGGTCCGGTTGGGCAACGCTTCAGGCGCCCGCTCTGGCAGGCAAGTGCCCCGAGGAGCCGCCTGAAGAGCGACCTGAAGCGCCACCTGCAGCGCCACCTGAAGCGCCACCTAAGTGACCGCCCTGAGAATGTGCCCCGGGATTCGTGTCAGAGGCTGCCCTTGGTCGACGGAATCTGCCCCGCCGCGCGTTCGTCCAGTTCGACGGCCATGCGCAGCGCCCGGCCGAATGCTTTGAAGACCGTTTCCATCTGATGATGGGCATTGAGGCCGCGCAGATTGTCGATATGCAAGGTGATGCCCGCGTGGTTCACGAACCCGCGGAAGAATTCGATGGACAGATCGACGTCGAAGGTGCCGATCCGCGCGCGCGTGAACGGCACATGGAATTCGAGCCCCGGGCGGCCGGAGAAATCGATCACGACGCGCGACAGCGCTTCGTCGAGCGGCACATACGCGTGACCGTAGCGGCGGATGCCCTTCCGGTCGCCGACCGCCTTCGCCACGGCCTGGCCGAGCGTGATACCGACGTCTTCGACCGTATGGTGGTCGTCGATATGCGTGTCGCCATGCGCCTCGATGTCCAGATCGACGAGTCCATGCCGCGCGATCTGGTCGAGCATGTGATCGAGGAACGGCACGCCGGTGGCCAGCTTCTGCTGGCCGGTGCCGTCCAGATCGATCTTCACACGGATCTGCGTTTCGCTGGTGTTGCGAACGACTTCCGCAAGGCGCATGACAATTCCTCGAAGCTTTCTTGAAAGGTAGGGTGGGAGATGAGCCGCTTGCTCGCACTCTTTAATGCAGCGCGAGCTTCAGCGCGGCAAGCAATTGCGTGTTCTCTTGCGGAGACCCAACCGTGAGACGTACGCAATTCGCCAGCAATGGGTGCATTTTACTCACGTTTTTGATCAAAACCCGCGCACTCAGCAGGGTTTCGAACGTCGCGGACGCATCGGGCACGCGCACGAGCAGAAAATTGCCGGCGCTCGGAAAAACCTGGGCGCCCGGCAGGCCGGCTACCGCCTGCGACAATTTCGTGCGCTCCGACCGCAATTGCGCGGCTTGGGCATCGAGCACGTCGGTGTGGTCGAACAGGAAATCGGCGGTTGCCTGCGTGAGCACATTGATGTTGTACGGCGGGCGCACCTTGTCGAATTCCGCGAGCCACGCCGGGCGCCCGGCGAGGTAGCCGAGGCGAATGCCGGCCAGTCCGAGCTTCGACACGGTGCGCATCACGACGACATTGTCGAAATCGCCTGCGCGCGGCATCCAGCTGCGCTCAGCGAACGGCTGGTAGGCTTCGTCGATCACCACCAGACTGCGGTTCGCGGCCACGATGATGCGCTCGATGTCGTTTTCGTCGAACAGATTGCCGGTCGGGTTGTTCGGGTAGGCCAGATAGACAATAGCCGGCCGATGCGCTTCGATGGCCGCAAGCATCGCGCCGGTATCGAGCGTGAAGTCCGCGTTCAGCGGCACGCCGACGAACTCGAGATTCGCGAGCTGCGCCGAGACCTCGTACATCACGAAACCCGGCACGGGCGCGAGCACTTTGGCGCCGGGCTGTGCGCACGCCACCGCCATCATGCTGAGGATCTCGTCGGAACCGTTGCCGAGCAGCACATCGCAGTTGGCCGGGATGTGCATCACGCGCTTGAGCTTGTCGATCAGCGCACCGGGACGCGGCGCCGGATAACGGTTCAGCGCGACGCCCGACAGACGCTCCGCGAGTTGCGCGGCAAGCGGCGGCGGCAGCTCGAACGGGTTTTCCATCGCGTCGAGCTTCACATAGCCGGTCGCATCCGGCACCGGATAGCTCGTCATCGCGAGCACGTCGCGGCGGATGATGTCTTGTGGTGTGGTCATAGCGTGCGGCTTTAGCCGTTCTCGTGAGGCCGTTTTCGTTTAGCCGTTCTGCTTCATCCGGTACTCGGCGCTGCGCGCGTGCGCGGGCAGCCCTTCGCCGTACGCCAGTTCCGCCGCGATCTCACCGAGCGTCTGTGCACCTTCCGCGCTGACTTCGATCACGCTCGAGCGCTTGAAGAAATCGTAGACGCCAAGCGGCGACGAAAACCGCGCGGTACGCGAGGTCGGCAACACGTGGTTCGGGCCCGCGCAGTAGTCGCCGAGGCTTTCGCTCGTATAGCGGCCGAGAAAGATCGCGCCTGCGTGACGAATCTGCTGCGCCCATTGCTGCGGCTCGAGCGCCGAAATCTCGAGGTGCTCGGGCGCGATATCGTTCGCGATCGCGCACGCTTCAGTCATGTCGCGCACCTTGACCAGCGCGCCGCGGCTCGTCAGCGACGCGGTGATCACGTCGCGGCGCGGCATCGACGGCAACAGGTCGTTGATCGCGTCTTCGACGCGCGCGATAAACGCATCGTCCGGACACAGCAGGATGGACTGCGCGAGTTCGTCGTGTTCGGCCTGCGAGAACAGGTCCATCGCAACCCAGCGCGGATCGGTCGTGCCGTCGCACAGCACGAGAATTTCCGACGGTCCCGCGATCATATCGATGCCGACCGTGCCGAACACGCGACGCTTCGCGGACGCGACATACGCATTGCCCGGCCCGCAGATCTTGTCGACGGCCGGCACCGTTTCCGTGCCGTAAGCAAGCGCGCCGACCGCCTGCGCACCGCCGATCGTGAACACGCGATCGACGCCCCCGATCAGCGCCGCGGCGAGCACGAGCGGGTTCTTCACGCCATCGGGCGTCGGCACGACCATCACGATCTCGCGCACGCCGGCCACGCGCGCCGGAATCGCGTTCATCAGCACCGAAGACGGATACGCCGCCTTGCCGCCGGGCACATAGATGCCCGCACGATCGAGCGGCGTCACCTTCTGGCCCAGCACCGTGCCGTCCGTTTCCTCGTATTGCCAGCTATGGCTGCCGCATTCGATCTTCTGCTTCTCGTGGTACCCGCGCACGCGCGCGGCCGCGGCTTCGAGCGCCGCACGGCGTTTGGGCTCGAGGCCTTCGAGCGCCGCTTCGAGTTCGGACATCGGCAATTCGAACGCAGCGACGTGCTTCGCGTCGAGCCGGTCGAAGCGGTTCGTGTACTCGAGCACCGCCGCGTCGCCGCGCGCTTTCACGTCGGCGAGGATCTGCGCGACCGCGCGCTCGATCGCCTCGTCTTCGCTCGCCTCGAACGCGAGCACCGCGTGCAGCGCCTTCTGGAAGCCATCGGCGCTGGAATCGAGTTTGCGAATCTTGATAGACATGCTGGTATCCGTTTCGGTAATCCGCGCGAGCGGGGTTGCTTTGCCTTGCACCTGGCTATGCGCCTGGCCAGGCATCGCGACGCCGCCCGCACGTCGTCACGCCGCGCGCCTCGAGGCGCGTTCGAACGCGTCGAGGAAAGGCCGCAGCGCGGCGCGCTTTAACTTCAGCGCGGCCTGATTCACGACGAGGCGCGAGGAGATCTGCATGATCTCCTCGACCTCGACCAGATTGTTTGCACGCAACGTACCGCCCGAGCTGACGAGGTCGACGATCGCATCGGCGAGACCGACGAGCGGCGCCAGTTCCATCGACCCGTACAGCTTGATCAGGTCGACATGCACGCCCTTCGCTGCAAAATGCTCGCGCGCGGTTTCCACGTACTTCGTTGCGACGCGCAGGCGCGCCCCCTGGCGCACCGCGTTCGCGTAATCGAAACCGGCCTTCACCGCGACCGACATCCGGCAGCGCGCGATATCGAGATCGGTCGGCTGATACAGACCGCTGCCGCCGTGCTCGATCAGCACGTCCTTGCCCGCCACGCCGAAATCGGCGGCGCCATATTCGACGTAAGTCGGCACATCGGTCGCGCGCACGATGATCACGCGCAGGTTCGGATCGGTGGTCGGCAGAATCAGCTTACGCGACGACTCCGGATCTTCAGCCACCTGCACGCCGGCGGCCGCAAGCAGCGGCACCGTTTCCTCGAAAATACGCCCTTTCGACAACGCAAGCGTCAACGGCGCGGCGGCGGCCTGCGCAGAAGAGGTTTGCCGGGACGACGGCGCGGTTTCCCTTGACTGCCCTGCGCTCATACCTGCTTACCCGAAATGCGACGCACATTGGCGCCGACCGCCGTGAGCTTCACTTCCATCCGGTCGTAGCCGCGGTCGAGGTGATAGATACGGTCGATCAGCGTCTCGCCTTCGGCGCACAGGCCCGCAATCACGAGGCTCGCCGACGCGCGAAGATCGGTTGCCATCACCTTCGCGCCCGAGAGTGTGTCGACGCCGTTCACCAGCGCCGTGTTGCCGTCGATCGTGACGTTCGCGCCCAGACGATTGAGCTCCTGCACGTGCATGAAGCGGTTCTCGAAAATCGTTTCGACCACCCGCGACGGGCCGTCGGCAATCGCATTGAGCGCCATGAATTGCGCCTGCATGTCGGTCGGAAACGCCGGGTATTCGGACGTGCGGAACGATACGGCCTTCGCGCGCTGGTTCATCCGCACACGCAGCCAGTTTTCGCCTTCGTCGATCGTGACGCCGGCTTCACGCAGTTTGTCGATCACGGCTTCGAGCGTCTGCGGACGCGTGTGGCGCAGCATCACGTCGCCGCCGGCGGCCGCGACCGCGCACAGGAAGGTGCCCGCTTCGATGCGGTCCGGCACCACCGTATGCTCGGCGCCGTGCAGCCTGTCGACGCCCTGGATCACGAGCCGGTCCGTGCCGATTCCGTCGATCTTCGCGCCCATCGCGACGAGCAGATGCGCCAGGTCGGCCACTTCCGGCTCGCGCGCCGCGTTCTCGAGCACCGTTTCGCCTTCGGCGAGCACGGCCGCCATCAGCAGATTCTCGGTGCCCGTCACGGTGATCATGTCCGTGATGATGCGCGTGCCCTTGAGCCGCTTCGCCCGCGCTTCGATAAAGCCGTGTTCGATCGTGATCTCGGCGCCCATCGCCTGCAGGCCCTTGATGTGCTGATCGACCGGCCGCGCGCCGATTGCGCAGCCGCCCGGCAGCGACACCTTCGCTTCGCCGAAGCGCGCCACGAGCGGGCCGAGCACGAGGATCGACGCGCGCATCGTCTTCACGAGCTCGTACGGTGCGACGAGGTTATTCACCTTCGACGCATCGAGCATCACCTTGCCGGTGTCTTCCGCCATTTCGGCCGCGACGCCCATCTGTCGCAACAGCTTGAGCGTCGTGCGCACGTCCTGCAGATTCGGCACGTTCGCGAGCTGGACCGGGTCCGCGCTCAACAGACTGGCGCAAAGAATCGGCAGCGCCGCGTTCTTCGCGCCCGAAACGGTGATCTCCCCTGCCAACTTCCGACCGCCTTCGATGACGAGTTTGTCCATGCCTGTCGGTTCCTGTTCGTTGCGTGCGCCGTTTTGCGCATGAGCGGAAAGGTGGGCGGCGCCGCTTACGGCGCCCTGACTATCTTGTGTAATACGCACTAGTGTTCCAGATTACGCGCTCTGCCACTCGGCAGGCGTCAGTGTTTTCATGCTGAGAGCGTGGATTTCTTCGCGCATGCGATCGCCGAGCGCCGCGTAGACGAGCTGATGCCGCTGGATCAGCCGCTTGCCTTCGAAGCTCGGCGAAACGATGGTGGCGAAGAAATGCTGGCCGTCGCCCTCGACTTCGAGATGCTCGCACGGCAGGCCTGCCGAGATGTAAGTCTTGATCTGCTCGGGAGTCGGTAACATGGGACGCTCCTAACTATCTTGGCAAATGAGCTGGCAAATAAGCTGGCAAACGAGCTGGCTGACGAGCTGACTCACGAGCCGGCTAGTGGCGCAGCTTGTAGCCGCTTGCGAGCAGACGCATTGCGAGCACGGCCAGCACCACGAAAAAGGCGGCGACGATCGCAAGGCTCACGAACGGATTGATATCCGACTGGCCGAAAAAACCATAGCGAAAGCCATCGATCATGTAGAAAAACGGATTGAGCCGCGACACCTCGCGCCAGCCGGGCGGCAGCGTATGCGTCGAATAGAACACGCCCGACAGGAATGTGAGCGGCACGATGATGAAGTTCTGGAACGCGGCGAGCTGATCGAACTTCTCGGCCCAGATGCCGGCGACCACGCCGAGCGTGCCGAGAATCGCCGACCCGAGCACCGCGAACAGAATGATAAAGAGCGGCGCGGTGAAGCTCACCGGAATGAACCAGATCGTCACGATAAACACGCCGAAGCCGACCGCGAGACCGCGCGCGACCGAAGCGAGCACGTAGGCGCCGTACATTTCCCAGTGCGACAGCGGCGGCAGCAGCACGAACACGAGATTACCGGTGATCTTCGATTGAATCAGCGACGACGAGCTGTTCGCGAACGCATTCTGCAACACGCTCATCATCACGAGACCAGGGATCAGGAAGCTCGTGTAGCCGACTCCGCTATACACCTGCACATGGTCGCGCAGCGCATGACCGAAGATCATCAGATACAGCAGCGCGGTGACGATCGGCGCAAGCACCGTCTGGAACGACACCTTCCAGAACCGCAGAAGCTCCTTGTAGAACAGCGTGCGAAACCCGCTCATGCAAGCCCCTCGACCACTTCGGGTGCGTTCATCACCTGGACGAACACGTCTTCGAGATCCGCCTTGCGCACCTCGATTTCATCGAATGTACAGCCCGCCGCGCGGCACTGCGAGAGAATCCGCTCGACGTCGTCGTAGGTCGACAGGCGCAGCGAATGCTCGCGCGCGTTGGCCGCGCCCGGGTCGGCTTCGAGCGCGCGCAGTTCGACCGGCAACACGCCCTGCGCAAAGCGCACGAAGAGTTGCAGACCCGCGAAGCGCTGCAGCAACTCGCTCGTGCGCTCGAGCGCGACGACTTCGCCCCGCCGCAGCATCGCGATGCGATCGCACAGCGATTCGGCTTCTTCGAGGTAGTGCGTGGTCAGCACAATGGTGTGGCCTTCGCGGTTCAGGCGCGAGATGAACTTCCACAGCGTCTGGCGCAATTCGACGTCGACGCCCGCCGTCGGCTCGTCGAGCACGATCACGGGCGGCCGGTGCACGAGCGCCTGCGCGACGAGCACGCGGCGTTTCATGCCGCCCGACAGCGCGCGCATGTTGGCATCGGCTTTTTCGGTCAGATCGAGATTGGCCATCACTTCGTCGATCCAGTCGTCGTTGTGACGCAGACCGAAGTAGCCGGACTGAATGCGCAAGGTTTCGCGCACGGTGAAAAACGGATCGAACACCAGTTCTTGCGGCACGACCCCGAGCGCGCGGCGCGCGTCACGGAAATCGTCGACGACGTCATGGCCGCGCACCGCGACGCTGCCTTCGTCGGCGCGCGCGAGACCTGCGAGGATGCTGATGAGCGTCGTCTTGCCCGCGCCGTTCGGGCCGAGCAGCCCGAAGAACTCGCCTTCTTCAACCGTCAGACTCACGCCTTTGAGCGCTTGCAGACTTTTGTAGCGCTTCTTGACGTTACGGAATTCTATGGCTGGCATGACTATGCGCCGACGGATGGCGGCGACTGAAAAGTGCGCGGTGCGCGCGAGAAAGGATGTGACAAAGATGTAGCGAAACGAAATTGGGGCCGGTTGCTTGCCCCAAAAAACGTTTGATTATAGGGCAAACTGCGCGGGCAAACCGCGCGGGCAATCCGCAGGCGAAATGCAGGGGCAAAACCCTGGTGCCCAAAGCCCGATGAATCGCGCTGAAGTCGGACCCGCCGGATTCGGCGGTTCAGCTGCGCATCACGAGGGCGACTGCTCGGTATCGACGGAGCGCGAATGTTGCGCCGACAGAAGCGCGTCGACGCCATAGGCCTGCGCGAGACTGGCGAGCCCGGCGGGGAGATTGACGATTTCCAGCGCTGCGCCGCGCGCGTTCGCGGCGCGCTGCCACGCAAGCAGCACCGCGAGCGCGGACGAATCGAACTGGGTGAGCGGCGCGCAATCGACGCCACGCGCTCCGCCCGCAATGCGCGCCAGACCGGCCTCGAGCGCTTGTTTCGCGCTCGCGTGGGTCAGCGTCGGACCGGTCGCGAATTTGTCGGGGGAGGCGCCGGCAACGCCGCCCATTACCGCACCCGCGACGTCGGCCCGTTGTGGCGTGCCGTTCACGACTGCTTGCCCGCCGCGAGTTGCTGGTTGCGCTGCGTGAGGAACTGGATCAGCCCGTCCACGCCATGCTGCTGGATCTGCTCCTGGAACTGCTGCTGGTACGCCTGGATCAGCCACGCGCCAAGCACGTTGATGTCATACACGCGCCAGCCTTGCGGCGTCTTGTACAGGCGGTAGTCGAGCTCGATCGGCTGGCCGTTGTTCATTACGGTCGAGCGCACGACGACGTCCGTATCGTCCGGGTTCGCGCGGAACGGCTTGTACTGGATTTCCTGGTTGCGCACCTGGGCAAGCGCGCCTGCGTACGTGCGGATCAGCAGCATCTTGAACTGCTCGACGACCTGCTCCTGCTGCTGCGGCGTAGCCGTGCGCCAGCTACGGCCCATTGCCAGCTGCGTGGTGCGGCGGAAATCGATGTACGGCAGGATCTTCTCGTTGACGAGCTGCGTGATGCGGTTGATATCGCCTTGCTGGATCGACTTGTCCGAGCGGATCGTGTCGATAACCTGCTGCGTGACGGTCTTGACCATCCCGTCCGGCGAATTCGTGTCGACAGTCTGCGCCGACGCCGCGCTACCGAACGCGAACCATGCTACGAAAAACGGGATAAAGAAGAATTTTTTCATTTCAAGCCCTGCATAAAGAAGAACGCTCACTTCGAACTCACGATATCACGCGAGTTCTATCGTAAACCATCGGAAACTTGCGAGAGTTGTATCCCGGTGTTACGAACGCTCGCAAGCTTCCGGCTTAGCGTAACCGCAGTGACGGATAACGCCCCGGCGGCACAACCTGCCCGCCCGGCACCGTATCGATCGACGGCGTACCGGAAGCCGGAGAAGCACCTTCAGCAGCCGGCGTGCCCGATGTGCCCTGCGCAGGCTGCGCGCCCGGCGCTGCCGACGACGCAGGCGCCGCAGGGACCGCTCCGCCACCGGGCATCGCCCCTGCGGCGCCTGCTGCACCGGCGGCACCCGCGGCGCCGGCGCCTTCCTGATCGTAATTCGGCAGCGGCGCACCATCGCCATAATTCGGCAAGGAGCCGCCCGCGCCACCCGTCAGCAGATACTGGCGCCGCTGCAGATACGCGTTGCGCACGAACGAGTACTTGTCGAGCGCGGCGCCTTCGAGCACGTCGCTCGCATTGAGCAGGTTGGCGCGCGTGTTGACGAGCTGCACGCCCCACAGGCTCCAGCTGATCGCGTCGGAATCGATGTACGAGATCGGGTTCGCGAAGTAGTTGCCGACGTAGCCGGCCGCGTCGCGCACCGTGCTCGGTCCGAACAGCGGCAGCACGAGATACGGCCCCGACGGAATGCCGTAATAGCCGAGCGTGAGACCGAGGTCGTTGTCATGCTTCGGCAGCTTCGCGAGCGTCGCGACGTCGAACAGGCCGCCGACACCGAACACCGTGTTGATCACGATCCGCATGATGTCGCCGACGCCATCGGCAATTTTCAGTTGCAGCAGGTTGTTGGCCGCGATATAGACGTCGCCGATGTTCGAGAAGAAGTTCGTTACGCTGTCGCGCACCGGCTGCGGCGTAATCTTCACGTAGCCCTGCGCGACCGGCTTCAGCGCGTACTGATCGACCTTGTCGTTGAACGTGAATACGGTGCGGTTAAAGCCTTCCCACGGGTCCTGCTTGCTCGGCGTCTGGACCGTCGAGCAGCCGGCGAGAGCCGCCACGGCAAGCGCGATCGCCGCAGCGCGCTGGGGTTTGATCTGCAATCTTGTTCTCCTTATTGGGCCGCGCCCGAGGCGGGTTGAGCCGGCGCGGCCGGTGCCGGCGCGGGGGACGCCGCCGGCTTCGCCGCGCCCGAATCGGCGGCCTTGCTGTACAGGAATTGTCCAATCAGGTTTTCGAGCACGATGGCCGATTGCGTCATCGCAATCGTGTCGCCGGCCTTCAGCATTTCCGTGTCGCCGCCCGGCTCGAGCCCGATGTATTGCTCACCGAGGAGCCCCGACGTCAGGATTTTCGCGGAGCTGTCCTTCGGAAACTCGTACTGCTTGTCGATATCGATCGTCACCAGCGCCTGGTACGTATTGCTGTCGAAGCCGATCGACGCCACGCGGCCGACCGTCACGCCCGCGCTCTTCACCGGCGCGCGCGGCTTCAGGCCGCCAATGTTGTCGAATTTGAGCTTGACCGGGTAGGTTGCCTGGAACGACAGCGAGCTCATGTTGCCGGCTTTCAGCGCGAGGAACAGCAGCGCAATAAAGCCCAACACCACGAACAGGCCGACCCAGAAGTCGAGAGCAGTCTTTTTCATCGTCATCCCAAAGTGAATCTTGACGCGCCGGCGCGCAGCCGGAGGGCGCGCGCAACGCGCCGCTTCCCGGCGCACCCGCGCGGGACCTAGCTGAACATCAGTGCGGTCAGCAGGAAATCGAGGCCGAGTACCGCAAGCGATGCGTAGACGACCGTTTTCGTCGTTGCGCGCGACACGCCTTCGGGTGTCGGCTTCGCTTCGTAGCCCTGGAAAAGCGCGATGAACGTCACCGCAAAACCAAACACTATGCTCTTGATCACGCCGTTGCCGACGTCGCGCCATACATCGACGCCACCTTGCATCTGCGACCAGAACGCGCCTGCATCGACGCCGATCAGCAGCACGCCCACCACATAGCCGCCAATGATGCCCACCGCGCTGAAAATCGCGGCGAGGATCGGCATCGCGATGATGCCCGCCCACATGCGCGGCGCGACCACCACCTTTAAGGGATCGACGGCCATCATTTCCATTGCGGTCAGCTGTTCGCCGGCCTTCATCAGGCCGATTTCGGCCGTGAGCGACGTGCCCGCGCGCCCGGCGAACAGCAGCGCGGTCACGACCGGCCCGAGCTCGCGCACGAGCGACAGCGCGACAAGCAGACCCAATGCCTGCTCGGAGCCGTAGCGGTTCAGCGTGTAGTAGCCCTGCAGCCCCAGCACGAAGCCGACGAACAACCCCGACACCGCGATGATGACAAGCGAATAGTTACCGACAAAATGAATCTGCTTTGTGACAAGCCGCGGACGCCGCAGCAGCGGAAAAAATTCGAGCACGAGGCGCACGAACATGCGCGCCCCATAGCCCGCCGTGCCAAGACTGCCGAGGACCGAACGTCCGATGGTTGAAATCATGAGCGGCCTCCGTTGCCGTTAAGGCCGAAATCAGCCGCAAGCGACGTGCTGCCCGGGTAGTGGAACTTGAACGGACCGTCCGGCGCGCCGTCGATAAACTGCCGCACGACCGGGTCCGCCGACGCGCGCAGTTCGTCCGGCGTGCCTTGCGCATGCACGCCGCCGTTCGCGAGAAAGTACACGTAATCGGCAATCGCGAACGACTCGGGCACATCGTGCGTGACGAGGATGGACGTCGCGTTGAGCGCGCGGTTCAGCGTGCGGATCAGATTGGCGGTGATGCCGAGCGAGATCGGGTCGAGGCCGGCGAACGGCTCGTCGTACATGATCAGTTCGGGATCGAGCGCGATCGCGCGCGCCAGCGCCACGCGCCGCGCCATCCCGCCCGAAATCTCCGACGGCGCCAGATCGCGCGCGCCGCGCAGGCCGACCGCGTTGAGCTTCATCAGCACGAGGTCGCGGATCAGTTCTTCGGGGAGATCGGTGTGCTCGCGTAGCGCGAATGCGACATTCTCGAACACCGACATATCGGTGAAGAGCGCGCCGAACTGGAACAGCATGCCCATCCGGCGGCGCAGCGCGTAGAGGCCGTCACGCGTCTGCGCGCCGATGTCCTGGCCATGGAACAGCACTTGGCCGCGCCGGGCACGCTCGAGGCCGCCGATCAGGCGCAGCACCGTGGTCTTGCCGCACCCGGAGCCGCCCATCACCGCCACGACCTGACCGCGCCCAAAGCGCAAGTTCAGGTTCGACAGAACGAGCCGGTCGTTGTAACCGAAGTCGACGTCGCGTAGCTCGAGGAGGGTCTCGGGAGAAGAAGGCAACTCTGACAGTCCTTTTACACGGAAGCCGAATTATAGGGCCATCGTGAAAACGCTGCCTTGTTGCATTCTGTCCCTTTACTTAATCTGACGTTTAGCTGCCGAAAGCTTTCCGCAATGACGCAACCGCCGCGGCGGGATCGGCGGCCTCGGTCACCGCGCGCACGACAGCCGCGCTCCTCACGCCCGTCGCGAGCACATCCGGCAGCACGTCGCCACTGATGCCGCCGATCGCGAGGATCGGCACGACGCCGTCCAGCAGACGCACGTAGCGCGCGAGGCGCGCGAGACCTTGCGGCGCGGTCGGCATCACCTTGGTCGTCGTTGCGAACACGGCGCCGAGCGCGATGTAGCTCGGCCGGAAATGCAGCGCCGTCAGCATCTCGTAGTAGCCGTGCGTCGACAGGCCAAGGCGCAGGCCGGCCGCCGCGATCGCGTGCAGATCGGCCGTGTGCACGTCTTCCTGGCCAAGGTGGACGCCGTATGCGCCCGCCCCGAGCGCTGCCTGCCAGTGGTCGTTGATGAACACGCGAGCATCGTGCTTGCGCCCGGCCGCAACCGAGCGCGCGATTTCGTTCGCGAGCTCGGCGGCAGGCTCGGCCGATTTGCGGCGCAGCTGGATCGTCTTCACGCCGAAGCCGGCCACACGCTCGACCCATTCGGCGGTCGGCAGCACCGGGTACAGGCCGAGGTCGTGCGGACACGGCGCGAACGGCTGCGCCGGCGCGGCAGGCAGGCCCACCACACGCGGGAAGTGCGCGATGTCGGACGGCCACGCGTCGTCGGCGCGCCTTTCGTCGCCGTCGCGCCACGCAAGCGCGAGCACGAGTGCGTCGTGCGGATCGAAGCCGCAATCGAGGAACGCGGCAAGCGCGGCGATCCAGTCCTCGGCCAGTTGGCCCGCGAGCCCGTAGCGTTCGCCGCCGAGGTGCAGCGTCGCGCCGTTTTGACCCGCTTCGATCACGCCCGCGCCCTGCACGAGCCAGCGCGCGATCTGCTCGCCGTGCTGCTCATGTTGATGCTGCTCATCGGCAACGACGATCAGATCGCCGCCGTTCGGCGCGTCCGGCGCGGTCAGGCAGATGCGCCACGGCGCGTGCGTCGGCGGCCAGTCGCCGAGGCGCGCGCGAATCCGTTCGGCGGCTTCCGTCAGTTCGTCGGCGGGCGGCCAGAAGAGGTCGCGGCCGGTCAGCTTCAGCGTATCGGTCATGCCGCGGCGCTCCCGTCCTGGTGCCAGAACGGCATGCCGACGACAGGCGTGCTCGCATGCGCCGCCTCGCGTTCGGCCATCGGGCCCGCGAGATACGCGGTGCGGCCCGCCTCGACGCCGAGCGCGAAGGCGCGCGCCATCGTCTCCGGATGCGTAGCCTGCGACACGGCCGTGTTCAGCAGCACGCCGTCGAAGCCCCACTCCATCACCTGACTCGCATGCGACGGCACGCCGAGCCCGGCATCGACGATCAGCGGCACATCGGGCAAACGCTCGCGCAGCACGCGCAAACCGTACGGATTGACGACGCCCTTGCCGGTGCCGATCGGCGCGCCCCACGGCATCAGCGCTTCGCAGCCCGCGTCGAGCAGGCGCCGGCCGATGACGAGGTCTTCGGTGCAGTACGGCAGCACCTTGAAGCCGTCCTTTACGAGCTTCGCGGCGGCTTCGATGAGGCCGACCGGGTCGGGTTGCAGCGTGTAGTCGTCGCCGATCAGCTCGAGCTTGATCCAGTCGGTTTCGAACACCTCGCGCGCCATCTGCGCGGTGGTGATCACCTCACCGACCGTCTGGCAGCCGGCCGTGTTCGGCAAAAGCGGCACGGCGTGGCGCTTGAGCAGATCGAAGAAACCCGCTTGCGCGCCCCCCTCGTTCATCTGCCGGCGCAATGCGACGGTAACCATGCCGGGCCGCGCCGCCTCGATCGAATCGGATAGCGATTGCAGCGACGGATAGCGCGACGTGCCCAACAGCACGCGGCTCGCGAAAGTCTCGCCGTACAGCGTCAGCGCGTCGGCGGGCGCGGAGTGAGTAGAAGTCATCGGTCAGTCCTTGCCTGTGGCAGTTGCCTGGTTGCCTGGGTCATTGCCCTGTGTCTCTTGTGGTGCCGTCATGCTTGTGAAGCATGTAATGCCTGTGATGCGTAATGCAGCAGCGGGTGCAGCAGCGGCAGCGGGTGCGGCAGGGGAAGCGCGGCCCCGCTTCGACGGCGCGATTCAGCCGCCCGCCACCGGGTGCACGACGTCGAGCCGGTCGCCGGTGTGCAACGCGCGCGCCGCATGCTGCTTGCGCGCGACGAAATCGCCGTTCAGCGCGACCGCGAACGGCGGCTGCGCGCCGAACGCGGCGAGCGCATCGGCAACCGTCGCGCCTTCCGGCAACGACAGCGGCTTCTGGTTGATTTCAATGTCCATAATCGGTGTCTCTATGTTTGCTCTGTGTGTGCTTCGGCGCCGCGGCCTCTCGAGCGTTCACGCGGATTCGCGCACGGCATCGCGCGACTGCGGGTGATCGACGTGGAACAGCTCGCTCCAGCGCGCCTGCCGACGCCAGTCGGCAAATGCATCGATACCGGCGATCGCGCCATCGGCAAGCGCGAGCGCGAAACAGACCGCTTCGTCCGCTACTTCCGGCGCGATCATGTAACCGTGGCGATACAGACCGTTCACGCGCAGCGTCCGCCCGCCGTCCCAGACGATAGCCGGGCGATGGTCCGGCAAGGTCGGCCGGCACTGCGAGTTCAACTCCAGAATGCGTGCTTCGCCGAAGCCCGGATGCACGGAGAACGCGGCGCTCAACAGCTCGAGCGCTGAACGCACGCTGACCGGCGACATGTCTTCGCCCTCCACTTCGGTCGCGCCGATCACGTACAGGTCGTTCTGCTTCGGCGCGATATACAGCGGGTAACGCGGATGCAGCAGCCGTACCGGACGCGCAAGTCCGATGCCCGGCGCGTGCACGCGCGCGACTTCGCCGCGGATGCCGCGCAGCGTCGGCAACACCGGTTTCGCGCCGAGGCCGCGACAATCGATCGTGATGTGCGCGGCGGGCAGTGCGCGGTCGTCGATCGCGGTGTTCCAGTGCGTCTCGACGCCGCGCCGGGCGAGCCCCGCGGCCAGTGCGGCCAGCACCTGCCGGTTATCGAGCTGCCCTTCGTGCGGCAGCAGCCAGCCTTGTGCGAAGCGGCCCGCAAGCGCCGGCTCGGCCGCATTGATCTGCGCGCCGGACAACGCCAGCAACCCGCCTTCGAGCAGTTCCGCCGGTGCATTTGCGCGCAGCCGCCGCTCGAACAGCGGCGCCTCGCTGCGGTCGCTGTGATGCCAGACGACGAGCGTGCCATTGCGCTGAAAGAAAACCGGCTCCGGCAGTTCGGCGATGATGCGTGGCCAGTTGTCGAGCGACGCGGCGCCAAGGCGCGTAATCAGCAACTCCGCGCTGGCGGCTTCGGCGAGCGGCGCGAGCATCGCGGCGGCCACCCACGCGGCCGACTGCGTGCCGGCCGCGTCGCCGCGCTCGTACAGCGCGACGCGATGTCCCGCGCCGGCGAGCCGCCATGCGACGAGCCGTCCGCACAGGCCGCCGCCGATCACGGCGAAATCGGGCAGCGGGCCGCGCTGTGCGCCGCCCTGTGCACCAGACTGCAACGAGCCAGCCTGTGACGCGGCAGTCGTTCGCGACGCCGTCCGGGCAGCGGATATGTCACGCGCCGTCATGTCGACTGCTCCTTGCGCGGCGCAGCAATACCCTGCGCGGCGTGCCGAGCGCCATGAGGACAGGCGGGACAGAAAACTGAAGATTGAGCGGTCATCGGATCCTTTCCGTACGGCAACAAAACGCACGTACCCAAGGACGAAACACGCGGAGGCGACTGCGGATGCAGCGGCAGGAGAACCTGCCGGGCGACGGCCTTCCGGTTGAAAGGCAATCGATGGAATCCGGGCAGGAAACGAAAGACTTCGAAACTTCCCGCGCCGGTATTACCCGGATCGGGTGCGAAGGGTCTCTCTCAGCCTCGCCGCGACGTGTGTCCGCGCCAAAGCACCCCTGTTTCGTCTGGGTCATTAGACCATAAAAGACTCGTCGCGAAAACCCGAGGGATTACGGGCCCGTGTACGTCGGTGCAGAGCCTGCGCGGCGCCGTATCCAGCCCATGCGCAAGACCATGTGCGAGCCGATGGACGAGACTGAGCGCGGCCCGGCGAATTCAATATGAGCCGTTTTGGCGCCTCTGACATAATGCGCGACACGCAGTCGGTATTGAGAGCGGCGCCCGGGCCGCGGCCATGGCAGCCACAGCCGGCCCGATGGCCGATGCCCGGCGTCGGGCACACCGCGGGTATTCCGCGGAGTACTCCGCGAGTACTCCGATTAAGCTCCGGTTAAGCCGCGGCCGCGACAATCGCGCCTCGAAGTACGACCGGCGAACGCGTCGCTCTACGCCACCGTGCGGCCCCCCGCGCATCGCGACGAGTTGCTTCACCCAACGCCGCTTCAAAGGACAGATATGGCCGAAAACCCGAACAGCTCCGCGGACATCACCGCGTGGGGTCTCATCAAGCCCTACTGGGTGTCCGAGGACCGATGGCGCGCATGGGGTCTGCTCGTGCTCGTCATCGCGATGAATATGACGATGGTGGCCGCCAACGTCTGGTTCAACCGCTGGCAAGGCATCTTCTTCGATGCGATCCAGCAATACAACTACCCCGTTTTCAAACATTCGCTGCTGCAGTTCACGGTCATCGCACTCGCGCTGATCCTGCTTGGCTCGTATCGCACGTACTTTCGCCAGATGCTCGAATTCCGCTGGCGGCAATGGCTCACCACCCGGTATCTGAACGAATGGCTCGGCGACGATGCGTATTACCGCATCGAGCGCGACCGTCTCGCCGACAACCCCGACCAGCGGGTTTCCGCCGACCTGCAGGGTCTCGCGAGCAACACGCTGAACCTCTCGCTCGGACTGCTGTCGACCACCGTCACGCTGTTCTCCTTCATCGTGATTCTGTGGAATCTGTCGGGTTCGCTCGCGTTCCACCTGTTCGGCACCGAGATCTCGATTCCCGGTTACATGGTGTGGGTCGCGCTGATCTACGCGGCAATCGGTTCGTGGATCACGCACAAGGTCAACCACCCGCTCGTATCGATCAACTACCAGCAGCAGCGCGTCGAAGCGGACTTCCGTTTCTCGCTGATCCGCATCCGCGAGAACGCCGATCAGATCGCGCTGTATCGGGGTGAAGCGGCCGAAGAAAAATCGCTGCAAGGCGTGTTCGGGCACATTCGCGACAACTGGCGGCTCGTCATGCGCTTCACGCGGCGCCTGTCGATCGTCGTCATCAGCTATTCGCAGCTTGCGATCGTGTTTCCGTATATCGCGGCGGCGCCGAAGTACTTTTCGAAGTCCATTTCGTTCGGCGTCTATCAGCAGGTGACGAGCGCGTTCGGCACGGTCAGCGATTCGTTCTCGTGGTTCATCAACAATTACGATTCGCTCGCCGAATGGCGCGCTACCGTCAACCGTCTGCGGGAATTCCACCGCGTGATGAAAGATCAGCATCTGCACGAGTCGGTCGTGGGCGGCACCGCGCACGGCGGCATCAACACGCATCTGACGGACACGCAGATGCTCGACGTGAAAGACCTTGTGCTGAAGCGCCCGGACGGGCAGCCGATTGCGTCGATCGGCTCGTTCAGGATCGCACCGAAATCGCGTTGGCTCGTGCGGGGTCCGTCGGGCGCCGGCAAGAGCACGCTGCTGCGTGCGCTCGCGGGCCTGTGGCCGTTCGGCGAAGGCACGATCGAGGCACCGGCCGGCGCGAAACTGCTGTTCATTCCGCAGCGCAGTTATCTGCCGATCGGCACCTTGAAGGGCGCGCTCTGCTACCCGTCGCTCGACGACACCTTTACCGACGAAGCGTGCCGCGAAGTGCTGACCGCGTGCCGGCTGCCCGAACTGGCCGAACGCCTCGCCGAGTCCGCGCACTGGGAACGCACGCTGTCGCCAGGCGAACAGCAGCGCGTCGCCGCCGCGCGTGCGTTGCTGCAAAAGCCCGACTTCCTGTTCCTCGACGAAGCGACGAGCGCGCTCGATCCGGACAACGAAGCCGCGATCTACACGGCGCTGAACGAGCGGCTCGCCGATGCGGCGATCGTCAGCGTTGCGCATCGCAAGACGCTCGAGGCATTCCACGACCAGACGCTCTTCGTCGAGCGCGCCGTCGAACGCGAGGCCGCGTAGGCGCAGCACGTAGCGCGGCCCGGTGCCCCCGGTCGCCCCGGAAGGCGAACCGGCGCACCGCTCGCGCAAGCGCCGCCGGCCGTCTGATGGTACTTTCGCGTGCATGAAGACGATCGTTCTCGGCGCCGGCGTGATCGGCGTGGCCACAGCTTTTTATCTGCGTGAGCGCGGATGCGACGTGACCGTCATCGAACGCGAAGCGGACGTCGCACTCGAAACGAGTTTCGGCAACGCCGGCGTGATCGCGCCCGGCTATATGACACCGTGGGCCGCGCCCGGCATGCCCACGAAGATTCTCAAATATCTGTTCAGGCCCGCGTCGCCGCTCGTCTTCCGTCCGACATTCGACGTCGCGCAATGGCGCTGGATCGGCCGGTGGCTGCGCGAATGCCAGCTCGAGCGATTCCGTCTGAACAAGCAGCGGATGCAGCGCATCGGGTACTACAGCCGCGCGTGCCTGCATGAATTCCGCGCCGCGCATCCGTTCGAGTACCGGCGCAACCATGGCTATCTGCAACTGTTTCGCAGCGAATACGATCTCGAACTCGCGCAGCCCGCGCTAGCGCTGCTGCGCGACTCGGGAGTCACGCACCGCGAACTGAGCGGCGCGCAATGCGCGTCCGTGGAGCCGGGGCTGCGCTGGGCGCGCAAGGCGCCGTACGCAGGCCTCTATCTGCCCGACGACGAAACCGGCGACTGTGCCATCTTCACGCGCGAGCTGCGCGCGATCTGCGAGCGGCAAGGCGTGCGCTTTCGTTTCGACACGCGTGCAACCGCGCTCGACGTGCGAGGCGGCACGGCGCGCGGGGTGCATGTCGAAAGCGCGCACGGCAGCGAGACGCTTGCCGCGCACGCGATCGTCGTGGCGGCCGGCGTCGACAGCGCGGCGCTACTCGAGCCGCTTGGCGTACCGGTGCCGCTTTATCCGGTCAAAGGCTATTCGGCGACGCTGCAGATCATCGACGACCAGAAAGCGCCGCGTGCCGCGCTAATGGACGAAGCGCTGAAAACCGCGATTACACGGCTCGGACCCAATCTGCGTATTGCCGGCACGGCGGAACTCGGCGACCGGCGAGCGACGCTGCGCGAACAGTCGCTGCGTACGCTGATGAAGGTGCTCGACGACTGGTTTCCTCATGCGAGCGTGCCGTCATCCGCGCAATTCTGGGTCGGACGCCGGCCGATGACGCCCGATGGCGCGCCGCTGCTGGGGCGCTCGGGTGTCGATCATCTGTGGCTCAACATCGGCCACGGGTCGACGGGCTGGGCCATGTCGCTCGGGTCCGGACGCGTGGTGGCGGATCTGGTGACGCAGAAGCAACCGGAGATCGATCTCGAAGGGCTGACGATTGCGCGATATCGTGGGTGAAGCGCGCCGGTGACGCGCGCGGGCGACATGTGCCGGTGACGTGCGAGGCGAAGCGCGCCGGTGACGCGCGGCAGTCGGCCGTTCACGGCGGCCGTGTGCGTTTCACTTTTCACGCATCGATAACCGGCACGCTTGCCAGCGCGCGATAACGCGCGCCGGTGCGCGCAAGCGTGCTCGAATAAAGCGTCAGCGATTCGAAACGCGCGAGCAGGCCGTCTTGGAGCGCGGGCGCGTGTCCCGCGGCCGGCGCATCGCGGCGGAAGCGCCCAAGCGTCACATGCGGCCGGAACGCGCGTGCGTCGACCGGCAAGCCCAGATCGATCATCAACGTACGGACGCGCCAGTCGAGCGCGACGAATTCGTCGGACATCGCGAGCATCGCCACCGTGAGCCGCGGATGCGATGCGCGCGGCCAGTGCTCGATGCGCGCGACGGACGCGGGCTTGAGCGGAATCGTCTGCGGCGCGAGGGCGTCGATGAGCGCCGCACCGCGTTCGTGCGTCAAGGCGCCGATAAACGTGACGGTCAGATGCAATTGATCGTGCGGCACACGGCGCGCGGCAGCCGGAACCGGCACCGCGGCCAGCGCATCGCGCGTAGCCATGTCGGGCTCGAGCGCGATAAAGCAGCGCTGCCAGCCTTGCGGCGATTGTCGCTGGGCGTCGTCGGTTGGGTTTTCCGTCGCGGCGTCGCCGCCGTTTCCGGTCGATCGATTGGGTTGACGATGCATCGCTTGGGCTCCGCGCTCGCGGCGTGGCGAAGTCATCGTCGCATTATGGCCAAGGCCGGCCGAATGGGCCAACCTGTCAGCCAACCGGCGACCGACCCGTGCCCAACCGGCAGCGAACCTACAGCCAACCTGCCGCCCCGCCCGGGGTCGTAAAAACAGAAAGCCGGGTCGCCCTTGCGGGCGCCCGGCCTCCGGAGCATGGCTCAAAGGTCATTGCCTTTGAGTCACAGCCCAGTACTGCACTTGTCGTCTCCACCTCTTCCTGCAAATTATTTGCATTGTAGCCGGGGCTTGATCAAACCGGCCAGCCCCGATCGAGCGAGACGCACGCTATCCGCGACTTAGCGCGGCAACTCCGAACTTCCCATCAGATACGCGTCGACCGACCGCGCACACTGACGCCCTTCGCGAATCGCCCACACGACGAGCGACTGCCCGCGGCGCATATCGCCGGCCGTGAACACCTTGTCGACCGACGTGTAATACGCCTTGTCGCCCTCGGTCGACGCACGCACGTTGCCGCGCGCATCCTTTTCGACGCCGAACGCTTCGAGCACCGGCGACACCGGCTGCGTAAAGCCCATCGCGAGCAGCACGAGGTCGGCCTTCATTTCGAATTCCGAGCCCGGCACTTCCTGCATCTTGCCGTCCTTCCACTCGACGCGCGCGGCGATCAGCTTCTCGACCTTGCCGTTCTTGCCTTCGAAGCGCTTGGTTGCCACCGCCCAATCGCGCTCGCAGCCTTCCTCATGCGACGACGACGTGCGCAGCTTGACCGGCCAGTACGGCCACACGAGCGGCTTGTTCTCTTCTTCCGGCGGTTGCGGCAGCAGTTCGAACTGCGTGACATCCTTCGCGCCATGACGGTTCGACGTGCCGACGCAGTCCGAGCCGGTATCGCCGCCGCCGATCACGACGACGTGCTTGCCCTTTGCGAGAATCTGATCCGCGACCTTGTCGCCCGCGTTGACCTTGTTCTGCTGCGGCAGAAACTCCATCGCGTAGTGAATGCCGGCAAGCTCGCGCCCCGGCACCGGCAGGTCGCGCGGCGTTTCCGAGCCGCCCGTGATCACGATCGCGTCGAACTGGTCCTTCAGTTCGTCGGGCGTGGCCGTTTCCTTCGCCGTGTTGCCGATGTGCGCGGGCAGCGCGTCCTTGCCGACGAACACGTTCGCGCGGAACGTCACGCCTTCGGCTTCCATCTGGCGCATGCGGCGATCGATCAGCCACTTCTCGAGCTTGAAGTCGGGAATGCCATAGCGCAGCAGGCCGCCGATCCGATCGTTCTTTTCGAACACCGTCACATCGTGACCGGCACGCGCGAGTTGCTGTGCAACGGCGAGCCCCGCCGGGCCCGAGCCGACCACGGCGACCTTCTTGCCGGTCTTGTGCGTCGGCGGCTGCGGCGCGACCCAGCCTTCGGCCCACGCCTTGTCGATGATCGCGTGCTCGATCGACTTGATACCGACCGGGTCGTCGTTGATCCCGAGCGTGCATGCCGCTTCGCACGGCGCCGGGCAGATGCGGCCCGTGAACTCGGGGAAGTTGTTGGTCGAGTGCAGCACTTCGATCGCGTTCTTCCAGTCCTGGCGGAACACCAGATCGTTGAAGTCCGGAATGATGTTGTTGACCGGACAGCCGTTATTGCAGAACGGAATGCCGCAGTCCATGCAGCGCGCGCCTTGAATCTTCGCGTCTTCGTCGGTCAGTGCCGCGACGAATTCCTTGTAGTGCTTCACACGCGTGAGCGGAGCTTCGTACGCCTCGTGGCGGCGTTCGAACTCGAGAAAACCGGTTGCCTTGCCCATGTGGTTCTCTTGTCTATCCAATTCGGTGGGGATCGGCACCCGTCGCCGCATTCAAACGATGCAAGCGGCGGGCGCGCGGATTGATTTCTTTTTGCTACAGGCCTCGATGCCGACGGCGCCGCGCTGAATCCCGCGGCGCTTTCGCGAATCAGGCTGCGAGCACTTCCTTGCTGGCCTTCTTCGCGCCCAGTTCGCCAAGCGCACGCTTGTACTCGGTCGGGAAGACCTTCACGAATTGACGGCGCGCCGCATCCCAGTTCTCGAGCAGCGCCTTCGCACGCGGCGAGCCGGTGAACTGGAAGTGACGCTCGATGAGGCCCTTCAGCAGCGCTTCATCGGTCTGGTTCGCATGCCACAGCGCCTTGTCGACCGTGCGCTCCTGCTCGGCCTGCTGCAGCACCGGATCGAGCGCCACCATCGAGCGGTTGCATTTGCCCGCGAACGTGCCGTCCGGGTCGTACACATAGGCGAGGCCGCCCGACATGCCGGCCGCGAAGTTGCGGCCCGTCTCGCCGAGCACGACCACCGTGCCGCCCGTCATGTACTCGCAGCCGTGATCGCCCGTGCCTTCGACAACCGCCGTCGCGCCCGAGTTACGCACGCAGAAGCGCTCGCCCGCGACGCCGCGGAAGAACGACTCGCCTTCGAGCGCGCCATACATCACCGTGTTGCCGCAGATGATGTTTTCCTCGGACTTGCCGCGGAAGTCGTTGGTCGGACGGATGATGATGCGGCCGCCCGACAGACCCTTGCCGACGTAGTCGTTGCCGTCGCCGACGAGGTCGAGCGTCACGCCCTTCGCGAGGAATGCGCCGAAGCTCTGGCCCGCGGTGCCCTTCAGCTGGATGTGCACCGTGTCGTCGGGCAGACCGTCGTGGCCGTACTTCTTCGCAATCGTGCCGGACAGCATCGCGCCGACCGTGCGGTTCACGTTGCGCACGGGCTGGATAAACGACACATGCTCGCCCTTCTCGATCGCGGCCTTCGCTTTTTCGATCAGCGTGTGATCGAGCGCGCGGTCGAGGCCGTGGTCCTGCGATTCGACGTGCAGACGCGCGACCTCGGCCGGCACTTCAGGCTGATAGAACACGCGCGAGAAATCGAGACCCCTCGCCTTCCAGTGCTCGACGCCCTTCTTCATGTCGAGCAGATCCGAGCGGCCGATCAGATCGTCGAACCTGCGCAGGCCGAGTTGCGCCATGATCTCGCGCACTTCCTCGGCCACGAAGAAGAAGAAGTTCACGACGTGCTCGGGCTGTCCCTTGAACTTCGCACGCAGCACCGGATCCTGCGTCGCAACGCCGACCGGGCACGTGTTCAGATGGCACTTGCGCATCATGATGCAGCCCTCGACGACGAGCGGCGCCGTCGCGAAGCCGAATTCGTCCGCGCCGAGCAGCGCACCGATCACGACGTCGCGGCCCGTCTTCATCTGGCCGTCGGCCTGCACGCGAATGCGGCCGCGCAGACGGTTCAGCACAAGAGTTTGCTGCGTTTCGGCGAGGCCGAGTTCCCACGGCGTGCCCGCGTGCTTGATCGACGACAGCGGCGATGCGCCGGTGCCGCCGTCGTGGCCGGCGATCACGACGTGATCCGCCTTCGCCTTCGCCACACCCGCTGCGACCGTGCCGACGCCGCTTTCCGACACGAGCTTCACCGACACGCTCGACGACGGATTCACGTTCTTCAGATCGTGAATCAGCTGTGCGAGGTCTTCGATCGAATAGATGTCGTGGTGCGGCGGCGGCGAAATAAGGCCCACGCCCGGCACCGAGTAGCGCAGCTTGCCGATGTAATCGGACACCTTATGGCCCGGCAACTGACCGCCCTCGCCCGGCTTCGCGCCCTGCGCCATCTTGATCTGGATCTGGTCGGCCGACGCGAGATACTCGGCCGTCACGCCGAAACGGCCGGACGCGACCTGCTTGATCTTCGAGCGCAGCGAATCGCCGTCCTTCAGCGGAATATCGACGATCACTTCGTCGCCGATCACCGACTTCATCGTGTCGCCATTCTTGATCGGAATGCCGCGCAGTTCGTTGCGATAGCGATTTTCGTCCTCGCCGCCTTCGCCCGTGTTCGACTTGCCGCCGATGCGGTTCATCGCGACCGCCAGCGTGGCGTGCGCTTCCGTCGAGATCGAGCCGAGCGACATCGCACCGGTCGCGAAACGCTTGACGATCTCCTTCGCCGATTCGACTTCGTCGAGCGGAATCGCGCGCATCGGGTCGACCTTGAACTCGAACAGGCCGCGGAACGTCATGTGGCGCTTCGTCTGATCGTTGATCAGATGGGCGTATTCCTTGTACGTCTGGTACGAGTTGCTGCGCGCCGAGTGCTGCAGCTTGGCGATCGCGTCAGGCGTCCACATGTGTTCTTCGCCGCGCACGCGGTACGCGTATTCGCCGCCGGCGTCGAGCATCGTCGCGAGCACCGGGTTGTCGCCGAATGCTTCGCGATGCAGACGGATCGCTTCTTCCGCCACTTCGAAAAGACCGATGCCGCCGACCTTCGACGACGTGCCCTTGAAGTACTTGAGCACGAGATCTTCGGCAAGGCCCACCGCTTCGAAAATCTGTGCGCCGGTGTACGACATGTACGTCGAAATGCCCATCTTCGACATGACCTTCTGCAGGCCCTTGCCGACTGCCTTCGTGAAGTTGTAAATCGCCTTTTCCGCCGACAGGTCGCCCTTCAGGCCGGCCGCGAGCTGCGCGAGCGTTTCCATCGCGAGGTACGGATGCACGGCTTCCGCGCCGTAACCGGCGAGCAGCGCGAAGTGGTGCGTTTCGCGCGCCGAGCCCGTTTCGACGACAAGCCCCGTGCTCGTGCGCAGACCTTGCGTGACGAGGTGCGTATGAATGGCGGACGTGGCGAGCAGCGCCGGAATCGCGACGTTGTCGCGGTCGGTCTTGCGGTCCGACACGATCAGCATGTTGTAGCCGGACTTCACCGCATCGGCCGCTTCCGCGCACAGCGAGGCGAGACGCGCTTCGATGCCTTCCTTGCCCCATGCGACGGGGTAGCAGATGTTCAGCTCGTACGAGCTGAACTTGCCGCCCGTGTACTGATCGATCGCGCGGATCTTGGCGATGTCCTTGAAGTCGAGCACTGGCTGCGACACTTCGAGACGCATCGGCGGGTTGATGTTGTTCGTGTCGAGCAGGTTCGGCTTCGGGCCGACGAACGACACGAGCGACATCACCATGTTTTCGCGGATCGGGTCGATCGGCGGGTTCGTCACTTGCGCGAACAGCTGCTTGAAGTAGTGGTACAGCGTCTTGTTCTTGTTCGACATGACGGCGAGCGGCGAGTCGTTGCCCATCGAACCGACCGCTTCTTCGCCCGCTTGCGCCATCGGCGCCATCAGGAACTTGAGGTCTTCCTGCGTATAGCCGAACGCCTGCTGACGGTCGAGCAGCGCGGCCGCTTCGCGGCGTTCCGTGACGACGTCTTCGGCCTTCGGTTCGATCTCGTCGAGCTTGATGCGCACGGCGTCGATCCAGCTCTTGTACGGCTTCGCGTTCGCGAGGTTGTCCTTCAGCTCCTTGTCGTCGATGATGCGGCCGTGTTCCATGTCGATCAGGAACATCTTGCCCGGCTGCAGACGCCACTTCTTGACGATCTTCGATTCGGGAATCGGCAGCACGCCCGCTTCCGACGCCATGATGACGAGGTCGTCGTCGGTGACGAGGTAGCGCGCCGGACGCAGGCCGTTACGGTCGAGCGTCGCGCCGATCTGGCGGCCGTCGGTGAACGCGATCGCGGCGGGGCCGTCCCACGGCTCCATCATCGCGGCGTGGTACTCGTAGAACGCGCGGCGGTTGTCGTCCATCAGCGTGTGCTGTTCCCACGCTTCCGGGATCATCATCATCATCGCGTGGACGAGCGGGTAGCCGGCCATCAGCAGCAGTTCGAGGCAGTTGTCGAACGATGCGGTATCCGACTGGCCCGGGTAGATCAGCGGCCACAGCTTCGGCAGATCGTCGCCGAGCACGTGCGACGCGATCGCGCCGGTACGGGCGTTCAGCCAGTTGACGTTGCCCTTCACCGTGTTGATTTCGCCGTTGTGCGCGATGAGGCGATACGGGTGAGCGAGTTCCCATGCCGGGAACGTGTTCGTCGAGAAACGCTGGTGCACGAGCGCGAGCGCCGAAACCACGCGCTCGTCCTGCAGATCGCGATAGTACACGCCCACCTGGCCCGCGAGCAGCAGGCCCTTGTAGACGATCGTGCGCGCCGACATCGACGGCACGAAGTACTCCTTGCCGTGCTTGAGCCTGAGCGCCTGAATGCGGTGGCTCGCGGTCTTGCGGATCACGTACAGCTTCCGCTCGAGCGCGTCGGTCACCATGATGTCCTTGCCGCGGCCGATAAAGATCTGGCGGATCAGCGGCTCGCTCGCCTTCACCGTCGGCGAGATCGGCATCGAGTGGTCGACCGGCACGTCGCGCCAGCCGAGCACGACCTGGCCTTCGGCCTTCACCGTACGCTCGAGCTCCTGCTCGCAGGCGAGACGCGACGCGTGTTCCTTCGGCAGGAAGATCATGCCGACGCCGTATTCGCCGGCGGGCGGCAGCGTCACGCCCTGCCGCGCCATCTCTTCGCGGTAGTAGCCGTCCGGAATCTGGATCAGGATGCCCGCGCCGTCGCCCATCAGCGGATCGGCGCCGACCGCGCCCCGGTGGTCGAGATTCTCGAGAATCTTCAAGCCCTGCTCGATGATCTCGTGGCTTTTCTTGCCCTTGATATGCGCGACGAAACCGACGCCGCATGCGTCGTGTTCGTTTTGCGGGTCGTACAGACCTTGCGCCGCGGGAACCGAGGCGTGCGCGCCTGCGCGGATCGGTTGCTGTTGGTCGTTCATGGGGGACACCGTCTGTCAGGGGCCGGGCGGCCGTTAAATCGTGTGCTGCCGTTTGTATTGTTGCCGGGTTGTTGCATGTTGCCTTGCCCGCAGTGGAGGTGGGGAGTACCGCCGCTGCCGGACGAGTATCGCGACGCGCTGCGCGCGCCGGCTCGCCGGAATTCGGAATATACGCGACGAATCAATGAAATAGCAAACAAAACCGTACGATTGATCCCCAATTATCACAATGGTGCATTGCGCGCTTATTTTATTGGTGACATATCAATAGTGGCCAAAAGAAAACGGCATGCGAAGATGCCGTTCGTGCCGTCATTCCTTGATGGGTCAACGCCTTTTCTTTTTGGCCTTTCCGGCTTGGCCGACTGTCGAAGAGCTCGGCGGCGGTTGCGGGCCGCCGCTTCCGTTATTGCGACTTCACCGGCGGATCCGCGGCGTCGCGGACCTTGCGCGGCCGACCGCGCGGCAACGGCGACACGCGCCGGTTCGCTGCCCGCGCCGCCCATTCGCGATAGGAATCGCTGCCGAGCACCCAGCCTTTGAGCGTCGCCTGCTGCAACTGGCTTGCCTCGCGTTCGTCGAGCGGCTGCTCGCACAGTTCGCGATAGGCGCGCTGCCGCTCGAACGGCGTATTGCCGAGCGACCAGTACAACGGATGGTCGGTGATCAGACTGTCGAGCGTGAGACCGATGTGATGCCGGTAGCTCGACCACCGGTAGTCTTCGGCCGCGGCGACGAGCTGACTGCGCACCGGCGACATTTCGACGACGCGGCTCGCGAGCAGAAAGTAGCGCTCGCCCTCGATCACCGTCGCGCGATAGCGGCCTTCCCACAATGTGCCGCGCCGCGAGTAACGCCGGTTGAAGTGCGCGACGTAACGCCGGCCGACTGCCTGCATCGCCTTCGGCAAACTCGACTCGTCGGTGGGTGTGACGAGCAGTTGCACGGCGCCCGGCATCAGCGCGTAGGCATGAACCGCGAGATGATGATCGCGTGAAGCCGCCCTCAGGCAATCGATAAAGAGTTCGTAGTCCTGGTCGTCGACAAACGCGGGCTGCTGGTCGAGTCCGCGCAGGATCACGTGTTGCGGCTGGTCAGGAACATAAAGACGTGCAAGCCGTGCCATGCTGGATTATCCAAATTCGCGTTGGTACATACCCGAAGGTCCGACAGGCGCCACCCGCGCGGTGTTCCGCGTGGCGGGCCTGAGCCAGAAACCGTACGCAGCCCAGAGTGAACGCTCTAGCCGGCGCGTATGGTTTGTTTCAAACGTAATGTTCATAATGTGCGGGCCTTTCAGGAGGAGCACATATGAAATTAAAACAGGCCATCTCGGGGGCCGCTGCTGCATGCGCGTTCGCATGCATTTCGTCCGCAGCTCACGCTCAAACGGCCGGAAGCTTTTACGTCACGACAGGCTGGTTCCATCTCGCGCCTCAGTCCAGTAGTGATCCGTTGAAGGAGACAAACGTAGGGGGTACACCCGTCGACATCACAGTACCCAACACAGGCGCCAAAATCAGCAGCGCCGATACCGTTGGCTTCACTGCGGGGTACTTCGTCACCGACCATATCGCTGCCCAGTTCGACATCGGCGTTCCACCGACCTTCGATATCGAAGGCACGGGACAGTTCGGGCAATTCGGCAAGCTCGGTAAAGCGAAACAGTGGAGCCCTGCGCTGCTGCTCAAGTACTACTTCCTTGCGCCCCAGTCGAAGTTCCGTCCGTTTCTCGGCATCGGCGTGAGCCGTGTCTGGTTCACCGACGAAACCATCACGAATGGTGCATTCGAACAGGGCGTACTGCATGGTCCGACCACAGTGACCACGGATAGTTCTTGGGTGCCTGTGTTTAATGCGGGCTTCACGTACGCCGTCACCGAACACTGGTTCGCCGCCTTCTCGATTTCATATCTGCCGATCAGCACCACGGCGAAGCTGAATACCGCCGCGCAAACGCCGGTGGGAACGCTAAACGTGCAGTCGCAAACCAAGATTCGACTGAATCCGATCGTCACGCTGCTGAGCGTCGGCTACCGGTTTTAACGTAGGTTAGACGAGTTTTTCAAGCTTGGATAACGCCGTTGCGCGATGCGTAGCGGCGCTTTCGCTTTTACGCAATCGCACGTCGCGATCAGGTACGTGTAAAGGCAATACTGCAAGCATTGTAAATTTGACGGTTGCCAGGCGTTACTGCTGAAAATTCTGCTGCATGCGCCGCGCAGCGCGTGTTTGCGCCGCATTGGTCCATGTGCGCGCGTACGGCGCGTGACGCTTCGGCGCAGTCGCCGGCGTTCCGGTGGTCAGGCACCGAAGTTGCGTCCAGAGGGTTTTACCGCTGGGTTTTACCGCTTGTACCGGCGATTTTCCGTATCAGGCAGCGGGGACTTTCATCAAACCATCATCGACGGAGCGACCATGACTGCACTACCGAATACGCGAGATGCGATTGGCGAATCCTGGACGACGACGGGGCGCCGTGCGCGCCGCATCGCGCGTCACAGCCGTCACGCCGCGGAAGATATCGCGAGCGAACTGCGCACACTGATCTCGGAACTTGAAGGCACGCTGGGCGACGGCACGCATGCCGACGCTACCGCGTTGCGTAACCAGGTGCGCAAGCGCCTCGACGATGCGCGCGAGCGCCTGAACGACACGCGCTCGGTGATGCGTGAGCGCGCGCAGGTCGCGTTTAACGGCGCGGACGAATATGTGCATGAAAACCCATGGCGGACCATGGCCATGGTCGGCGCCGTTGCGCTGGTAGCGGGCGTGTTGATGTCGCGCGGACGCTGAGGCGGGTGCGCTACGCGTGCCGTGCGGGTGGTGCGCGGTGCGTGCGGTGCGTGCGGTGCGTGCGGTGCGTGACCGGCGTGCCGTGCGTCAGTTGTCGTCGACGACGAACAGCCGCCGATACTCCTTGAGCGCATAGCGGTCGGTCATGCCCGCGATGTAATGCGCGATCAGCCGCGCCTGCACGCCCGGATCCGACGACTGATAGTTCGGCGGCAGCAGGCGCGCGTCCTCGCTGAATGCTTCGAAAAGGCCGGTAACGACGCGCCGCGCCTTGTTCGCCATGCGCATCACGCGATAGTGGCGATACAGGTTCTTGTACAGGAAGCGTTTGAGCACGCTCGCTTGCGCGGCCACCGTTTCGCTGTGCGCGACAAGCGGCGGCGCCGCACGAACCTCGTCGAGCGACTGCGGGGCGTAGCGGCGCAGATTGCGCGTCGTGGTGTCGATCAGATCGACGATCAGCGTGTTGATGATTCGCCGCACGGTCTCGTGAACGAGACGGCGCCCTTCGATCTGCGGATAGTCGCGGCGCGCCGCATCGTAGTGCGTGCGCCATAGCTCGACTTGCGCAAGCTGATCGATCGTGATGAGGCCGGAGCGCAGGCCGTCGTCGACGTCGTGATTGTTGTACGCGATTTCGTCGGCAAGATTGGCAATCTGCGCTTCGATCGATGGCTGACGCCCCTGCAGGAAACGTTCGCCGAGCGCGCCGAGACGGCGCGCGTTTTCACGCGAGCAATGCTTGAGAATGCCTTCGCGCGTTTCGAAACACAGATTGAGCCCGTTGAACGCGCCGTAGTGTTCTTCGAGTTCGTCGACGACCGCGAGGCTCTGCAGGTTGTGCTCGAAGCCGCCATGCTCGCGCATGCAGTCGTTCAGCGCATCCTGTCCCGCGTGGCCGAACGGCGTATGGCCGAGATCGTGCGCCAGCGAAATCGCTTCGACGAGATCTTCGTTGACGCGCAGGTTACGCGCGACCGAACGCGCGATCTGCGCCACTTCGAGGCTGTGCGTGAGCCGCGTGCGAAAGAGATCGCCTTCGTGATTGACGAAGACCTGCGTCTTGTATTCGAGGCGCCGGAATGCGGTCGAGTGAACGATACGGTCGCGGTCGCGCTGGAACTCGGTGCGCGCGCTAGGCGGCGCTTCCGGATAACGGCGCCCTTGCGACTGCGCGGAATGCGCGGCGTAGGGCGCGAGATGGGCCTCGAGTGCAGCGACGACGGATGGCAGCGATGACGAAAGCGGCGGCGTGCCGGGCGCGTTGGACGCTTCAAGCGGATTGTCGCTGAGTCTTTCGATCACCTGCCTCTCCGGAACAAGGGCATTCGCGCCCGCCGCCGCGTTTGGCGCGTTTGGCGCGTTTGGCGCGTTTGGCGCGTTTGGCGCGTTTGGCGCGTTTGGCGCGTTTGGCGCGCTCGCGGCCGAGGCGCGCTCGACGCTTAGACGGTCGCCGCGAGCGTCGCGTTCACTGCATCGTCGGGCGCGCGCGTGATCAGTGTCTCGCCAAAACGCTTGAGCAGGATGAACTTGATCTCACCGGCTTCCGCTTTCTTGTCGACGCGCATCAGGTCCACGTAGCGCGCGGCGCCGAGCGCCGGCGCACGCGTCGGCAGATGCGCGGCCTTCACGAGCGCAACCAGCCGCTCGCGCGCCGCGTCGTCGAGATGGCCAAGCCTCACCGACAGATCGGCCGCCATCACCATGCCGCAACCGACCGCCTCGCCGTGCAGCCACTCACCGTAGCCCAGACCTGCTTCGATCGCATGGCCGAATGTATGGCCAAAATTCAGAATCGCGCGCAAACCGCCTTCGCGTTCGTCTGCCGCAACCACCGACGCCTTGATCTCGCACGACCGCTTCACCGCTTCGGCCAGCGCCTGCGGTTCGCACCGATTCAGCGCGTCGACATTGGCTTCGATCCAGTCGAAGAACGCGGCATCGGCAATTGCGCCGGTCTTGATCACTTCGGCAATGCCCGCGGCGAGCTCGCGGGCCGGCAACGTGCGCAGCGCGCCGATATCGGCGATCACCGCCTGCGGCTGATAGAACGCGCCGATCATGTTCTTGCCGAGCGGATGATTAATGCCGGTCTTGCCGCCCACCGACGAATCGACCTGCGACAGCAGCGTGGTCGGCACCTGGATAAAGGGCACGCCGCGCATATAGCACGCGGCGGCAAAGCCGGTCATATCGCCAATCACCCCGCCGCCGAGCGCGATCAACGTCGTCTTGCGGTCGGCTCGCGCGCCGAGCAGCGCATCGAAGATCTGATTCAGCGTTTCCCAGTTCTTGTGCGCTTCGCCGTCCGGCAGCACGACGGTCGACACGCTCTTGCCGAGCGGCGCAAGGGCGCGGCGCAGCGCATCGCCGTACAGCGGCTCGACCGTCGTATTCGTGACGATCGTGGCCGACGAGCCCGCGATATGCGGCGCAAACAGTTCGGTCCTGCCGATCAGATCGGCGCCGATATGAATCGGATAGGCGCGTTCGCCCAGATCGACATTGACGGTAATCATCGAGGTACTCATGTTCACGATTATGCTGCAGGTGGCTTGCCGATGCCCGCCATCTCGAGCTGCATCAGCACCATATTGACGAGGCCGCTCACCGACGGCCGCCCGGTCTCGATGACGAAGTGCGCGCATTCGCGGTAAAGCGGATCGCGCACCTCGAAGAGCGCTTCGAGCTTCGCTTTCGGGTCCTCCGTCTGCAGCAGCGGGCGGTTCTTGTCGCGCCGCGTGCGCAGCCATAAATCATGCGGATTCGCGCGCAGATAGACGACCAGCCCGCGATTGCGCAGCGCATCGCGATTTTCGGGCCGAAGAATCGCGCCGCCGCCGGTCGCGAGCACGATTCCCGCGCGGCTCGTCAGGTCTTCGATCGCCTGCGCTTCACGTTCACGAAAACCGGCTTCGCCTTCGAGCTCGAAAATCACCGGAATACGGGCACCCGTGCGCTCCTCGATCTCGTGGTCGGAATCGAAGAACGGACGATCGAGCCGCCTCGCCACGGCGCGGCCGACGGTCGTCTTGCCCGCTCCCATGAGCCCTACGAAAAATACACTGGCGTGTGCGTCCCGCGCTTGCAACGGTGTCCTCTTACTCAATCCGGTTGGGTTCGTGCCGCAGCTTACTGGCAAAGCGGCCGGCTTGTCGAGCCTGCGGCCCCGCATGTGTTGTGCAGGGTCCTTTTGTGCATCAATTCATCTGTACAACGGTCGGCGTGATGAAAACGACCAGTTCGCTGCGTGCGTCCCGATGCGCGCGATGGCGAAAAAGCGCGCCTAAAAGCGGTATTTTGCCCAGGACCGGCACGCGAGTCACATCGTCGCGATTGTCGGTCTCGTAGATGCCGCCGATCGACACCGTCCCGCCGTCCTCGACCTGCACGCGCGTTTGCACGTGTTTCGTGTTGATCGCGGGGCCCGCTGCGGTCTGCTCGCCGACGCTGTCTTTCGCGACATCGAGGTCGAGCACGACTCTGCCGTCCGGCGTGATTTGCGGTTCGACCTCGAGCTTCAGGCTCGCGCGGCGAAACTGCACGCCCGATACGCCTTGACCGACCTTCGCCTGATACGGCAGTTCCGTGCCCTGCTCGACGATCGCCTTCATGCGGTCCGCGGTGACCACGCGCGGACTCGACACGATCTGCCCGCGCCCCTCCGCTTCGAGCGCACTGAGCTCGATGTTGAGCAGACGCGTGGCACGCGCGGCGAACAGCGTCAAACCCGCGGTGGCCGCATCGAAGCCGGAAATCGGCCGCGCCGACAGATCGTGGATCGCCCCTTCCTTGCCGCCCGTTATGCCCATAGCCGAGCCATCCTCGCTCGTGGCCGCCATCGACAGCTTAACGCCCAGATTGCGCGAAAAGCCGAGCTCGCCTTCGACGATACGCGCTTCGATCATCACCTGCCGCGTCGGCTGATCGAGTGTCTCGACCAGTTGCGCGATGTCGTCGAGACGCGCCTGCAGATCGGTGACGAAAAGCAGATTCGTGCGCGGATCGGCGATCACCGCGCCGCGTTTCGACAATACGCGCTGGCTGCCCGACCCCGTCAGCATCTTGCGAACTTCTTCCGCGTGCGCATAGTGCAGTTCGAACGTGCGGCTCGCGAGCGGTTCGAGATCCGCGCCACGCGCGTGCGCTTCGAAGCGCTGCCGTTCGCGCGCGGCGAGTTCGGCGAGCGGCGCGACCCAGATCACATTGCCGCGACGCTCCATCGCCAGCCCGTTGACGTCGAGCAGCGTATCGAACGCGGTGCGCCACGGCACCTTGTCGAGATGCAACGTGACGGACGCGCGGGCCTTGCCGCTCGCGATGATATTGAGGCCTGTGAACTGCGCAAACGCATTCAGCACCGCGCCGAGTTCCGCGTGCCGGAAGTTCAGCGAAATCGGCCGGTCGGGCGGCAGATCGTCGGTAGCTGAACCGGTCGACGCGGTCGTGAGGCGCGTCAAAGGCGCGAGCGGAACGGGCGGCCCTTCGAGCGCGGTCTGCGGGTCTGCGGCGCGCGGTGGCTCCGGGCGCGACGTCAATGCGCTCTTTGCCGCGATTGTTCGCGGTGCGGTCTCGTCCTCATCTGCCACGGCCAATGCATTGCCGGGGGAATCGACTTCGGCGAGTTCATCGCTGCCTGCCGATTGCGCGTTGAACGGATTGCGCAGCTGGTCGGAGGCAAGCGCCGGCAGCGGCGGCACACCATAAGGCGCAGTCGCATCGTCAAGCGGCATCGGCTCGGGCAACGGCGGCAGCGACGCATGTGCGGCCGCACTCGCCATCGCGGCCGACGCAAGCAACAACTTCACGCAATATCGGGTCTTCATTGCACCGCTTCCTCGAACATCAACCGGTGCTCGCTTCCATCGCGCGCGGCGAGCGTAATGCCGAACCCGTCGACACGCGCGACGCTATCCGCGCCGACACGCTGCCCCGCCTCGAGCGTTGCATCGCCATCGGGTGTTTCGACGAGCCCGAGCCCGCGTGCGAGATCGTAAAGGAGTCCGACAAGGCGAAAGCCGACCGTGTCCGAACCGGGTATACGCGCATCGGGAGCGAAAGGACGCGAGAAAGGGTCGTAAAAAACGATATCTTCGTCGTCATCCGTCGTCAGATCGTCGTTCAGACTTTCGAGCTGACTGGACGGACGAAGTGCGTCGAACACGTTGAGCGTCGCACTGACCGTCAACAGTCCGCCTCCTGGATTGCCAGTCTGCTTGATGAGCAGTTCTCCCGGCACGATCAGCACCGGCAGGCTGGGCAGCGCGCGCATGAAGGCCAGCAATTGCGCGAAACTCGCGAGCGCCGTCATGCGCAGCGGACGCATCGCGTCGATACCGGTGCCCGTTACCGCACCGGGCTCAAGCGCGACCAATGACATGCCGCCGCGCGCCGCCAGTTGCGACACGATGCGCACGTCATCGGTCGATGCACTGCTGTCGGACGCCCGCGTCGGATTCGCAAGACCTTCCGCGCCGGCCAATGCACGCAGTGCCGGCAGTTCGCCGACAGCACGCTGCGCGCTGTCAAGATGCTCTTGCGCCTCGTCGACCCGCGCACGCATTGCCTGCGTGCCCATGAAGTCCGCCGCGATCCACGCGTTCGCCGCAATCGCGAACGTCGCGATTGCGATCAGACTCGCGGCCAGAAACCGGAACAGCAGCGGGTTTCGCACGCACCACTCGCGCAGCGCCGCGAAGGGTGCGAGAGAGGCCCCTGCCTCATGCCGCTGCGTTTTTCCTCTATTGATCGGGCCGAGGCGGCCAGTAAGCGTCGTATTCATTTCAAACCTCGCACGTTGGCGCCTCGTACCGGACGCGCTGCGGCAGGCGCATTGCCGCGCGCCGCCGGTTCATGCGCACCGGCCCAATAGAGGCGCGCCGAAAATTCGATTTCGCCACTCGCGTTTTGCACGTCACCGTGCGCGGGAACCGTCGCGCGGCGCTGCTCCTTGACTTCGGCATCCTTCACACCGTGTATCGCGGCAAGCCGTTTCACCCACGACGCGGGCACCGCGTGATCGCGCGCGCTCGCGAGCAGCTCCGTCTCGCGTTCACGCTGGCGCAATTGCTGCAAGACGACCTTGTCGTCCGACTCGCGACCCAGCGCGTCGAGCAGCGACAGGAGATGCACCAGCGGTTCCGAGCGCATCGCCGCGTGCGCCGCGCGCGTGCGCATATCCTCGGCGGCACGCGCTAGCCGCTTGTGTTCGGCTAGCGGCGCCGACAGTTGCGCGAGCGAGCGCTCGAGTGAAACGCGCTGCCCATCGAGCCGCACACGTTCGACGGCTTGCCAGGCCGCCAGCATGAGCACTGCGATGCATCCCACGACGAGCGCCGCCAGCACTTCGACGATGCGGCGCCGCCGTTCGCGGCGTGCGGCGAACTGCCGGTGCGGCAGCAGATTGAATCCGCCTGCCCGCACCGGACGCGCACGCTGCGACGGCGCAACGCCGACACGCAACGTGAACCGCTTCATTCGTACACACCGCGCACGGCGAGCCCGAACGCGACCGCAGTCGCGGGATCGTGCAGCAGATCGCTTTCGTACGGCACCGCGACCTGACCGAGCAACGTGCATTCGAACGGGAACACCATGCAACCGAGCACGTCGCCGATGTCGGCAAGCGACATCGAGACACCATCGAGCAGATCGATATCCCCCGCCACGAACACCGCGGAAAGCGGGGCGCCCTCGGCGAGGTCGCGCAGCGCATCGGCGAGACTGCCGTGCTCGGGCGCCGGATAGTGCATCGATGCGATGACCGTTTCATCCGTCAGGCGCCAGCCATAAATGCCGTCGCCGCCGACCCAAAGGGCTGCGTACTCGTCACCCGGTTCCAGTTCCTGCGCCGCCGAATAGCGCATCGCGCGCAGCGCCGCGTGCGGTTCGCCGTCGATCGCCGTTAGCGAGATGCCGGCGATCGCGGCGCATTCGATGCGCGCCTCGAGATGCTGCCTCGCGGTGGCGGCAATCGTCACTTCGCCGCCTTCGAGCGCCGACCTGTCGATATACCAGTCGACCGCGAGCGCGTGCCGCTCGACTCCCGCGATGCGCTCGATTTCAATCATCACGGCGGGCTCCAGTGCGGTCAGCATGTCGCCTTCCGCGTAATCGGCCACCGGCATGCGCGGGCGCGGGCGACGCATGGTCGGCGCGAGCTGCTGAAGCTGCTTGAGAGGCACGCTTGCCGTCAGCGTGGCCGAGCCAGGAATCGCCATCGCACAGCGCAGCGAAAGCAGGACGTGTTCGGGCGGCACGCAGTCGAACACATCGAAGAGCGCCTGCGCAACCGCCGGCCGATCGATGATCTCGGCGCCCGCCATCGCGCCGGATCGCACCGGCATCGACGCGACGCAATCGATACGCAGTGGCCCATTGCCGCACATGCCCCTGCTCAGCACGACAAGCCGCACCGCGTGCGGACCCAGGTCGATGCCAGCCGCGAACCGGCGCACCGCCATTTCCAACGAAGTTTTCAACGCCATCTTGCCTCCCTTTCACCAACCCGCGCACAACCCATTCGAACGCGGACAACGGAGAGGATTGTGTCGAGACTGTTTCGTCTGCGAAATTCGGCCGAATGGCTAACGCGCGCGCAACGACTGCCCGCTCGTGCGCGAAGGGACTACAGTGATGTCATTCCGCGATGCCGTTCGCACTGGGGTTTTTCAGTGTCGCGGTCGTCGCCGGTTGTCCTCGCGGGTGCTCGCCGATCAGCGCCGCATGTAAGCGCATCGAAAGCTGACGATGCGCGCGGCTATAATCGCGGGACTGGTTTCTGGTGGTCATATGCAACAAACTTCGAATCCGTCTTCCCCGCCGCCGGCGCCGCGCAAACGCAAGCGTCCGTTGTGGCTCACGCTCATTTTCGGTTTCGTAGGCCTTATCTTTGCCGGCATCCTGTGTGTCGCGCTCGTACTCGGCTATGCGCTCGTCGTCGCGACGCCGAATCTGCCTTCGCTCGAAGCGCTCACCGACTATCAACCGAAGGTGCCGCTGCGCATCTATACGGCCGATCACGTGCTGATCGGCGAGTTCGGCGAGGAGCGGCGCGATATCGTGCATATCCGCGACGTGCCGGACAATCTCAAGAAGGCGGTGCTCGCCATCGAGGATGCGCGCTTCTACGATCACGGCGGCGTCGATCTGACCGGCATCGCGCGCGCGGGCTTCGTCGCGCTGACGAACGGCCATGCCACGCAAGGCGCGAGCACGATCACGATGCAGGTCGCACGCAACTTCTTTCTGTCGAGCGAGAAAACGTACACGCGCAAGGTGTACGAGATGCTGCTCGCGTACAAGATCGAGTCGAAGCTCTCGAAAGATCAAATTCTCGAGGTCTACATGAATCAGATCTATCTCGGGCAGCGCGCCTATGGTTTTGCGAGCGCGGCGCGCGTGTATTTCGGCAAGGATCTGAAAGACCTCACGCTCGCCGAATGCGCAATGCTTGCGGGGCTGCCGAAGGCGCCGTCCGCGTACAACCCGGTCGTCAATCCGAAACGCGCGAAGGTGCGTCAGGAGTACATCCTGCAGCGCATGCTCGAACTGCACTACATCACGCAGCAGCAGTTCGACGATGCGGCGCGTCAGCCGCTGGTCGTGAAGGGCGCGGGCAAGGAATTCAGCGTACACGCGGAGTACGTCGCCGAAATGGTCCGGCAGATGATGTACGCGCAGTATCGCGAAGAAGCCTACACGCGTGGCCTGAACGTCGTCACGACGATCGATTCGGCCGATCAGGACGTCGCCTATCGTGCGCTGCGCAAGGGGCTGATGGACTACGAACGCCGGCATGGCTATCGCGGCCCCGAAGCGTTTATCGACTTGCCGGCCGATGCCGACGATCGCGAACAGGCTATCGACGATGCACTGCTCGAACACCCGGACAACGGTGAAATTTATGCCGCGGTCGTCACAGCGGCGAACCCGAAGCAGGTGCAGGCCACATTGATTGGCGGCAACGCCGTGACGATTACCGACGGCGGGCTTCGTTACGCGGCTTCTGCATTGAACTCACGCGCTCAGCCGAATCAGCGGATCCGGCCCGGTGCGATCGTGCGTGTCGTGAAGGACGACGACGGCGACTGGTCGATCACGCAATTGCCGCAGGTCGAAGGCGCCTTTATCTCGGTCGTGCCGCAGGACGGCGCGATCCGCGCGTTGATCGGCGGCTTCGACTTCAACAAGAACAAGTTCAACCACGTCACGCAGGCATGGCGGCAGCCGGGCTCGAGCTTCAAGCCATTCATCTATTCGGCGTCGCTCGAAAAAGGCCTCGGACCCGCGACGGTGATCAACGACGCGCCGCTCTTTTTCAGCGCCGCCGAAACAGGCGGCCAGGCATGGGAGCCGAAAAACTACGGCGGTGGCTTCGACGGTCCGATGACGATGCGCACCGCACTGCAGAAGTCGAAAAACCTTGTGTCGATCCGCATCCTGAACCAGATCGGCACGAAGTACGCGCAGCGCTATATCACGCAATTCGGCTTCGACGCCGATCGTCATCCGGCGTACCTGCCGATGGCGCTCGGCGCGGGCCTCGTCACGCCGCTGCAGATGGCGGCCGCATACTCCGTGTTCGCCAACGGTGGTTACCGTGTCAATCCGTATCTGATTGCGGAAGTGACCGACCAGCGCGGCGGCGTCGTGGCCCACGCGCAGCCGCTCGTGGCCGGGCAAAGCGCGCCGCACGCGATCGAGCCGCGCAACGCGTATGTGATGAACAGCCTGCTGCAAAGCGTCGCGCAACGCGGCACAGGCGCGAAATCGAACGTGCTGAAGCGCACCGACCTCGGTGGCAAGACCGGCACCACCAACGACTCACGCGACGCGTGGTTCGCGGGCTACCAGCACACGCTGACCGCCATTGCATGGATCGGCTACGACAACCCGCGCAGCCTCGGCGATAAGGAAACCGGCGGCGGGCTCGCGCTGCCGGTGTGGATCGAATACATGGCCCGCGCACTCAAAGGCGTGCCCGAGTACAAGATGCCGATGCCCGAAGGCGTCACGACGATCGGCGACGAGCTGTATCTCGATGGCTTTACGCCGGGCAACGGCTTTATCGCGTCGGTAGGCGTCCCGCAAGCGCCGGCCGACGAGATGGCAAGCGGAACCGAGGGCGCCGCGCCACAGCAGGTCGGAGAACAGGAGAAGCAGGACATCATGAACCTGTTCCGCGGGCACTAGCGAGCGGCAGGCTCAAGCGCACGCGTGCCCGCGAAAGCGGGCACGCCTACCGCGTTTCAGGTGCGCGATGACGCCTCGATGCCAGCGTCAGGGCGTGATCTGCACGGGCTCGCCGGCCTGCTGCGACGCATAGTCGGACAGCGCGGTAAAGAATTCCGTGCCGTTGCGGGTATCGCGCCATTTGCCGTCGACGAAGCGGAAGTGGTAACCACCCGACTTCGCCGCGATCCAGATCTCCTGCATCGGCGGCTGCAGGTTCACGATGATCTTCGTGCCATTCTCGAATTCGAGCGTCAGCACATTGCCGCTGCGTTCGAACTCGATATCGGCGTCGGTGTAGTCGAGTGCGCGCTCGACGGCGGCCAGCACAGCTTCGGCACGAGCCAGGTAATCAGTATCGGACATGCTAAACTCCAGCGGATTCGTTACACAGGGACAGTCATGCGAGCCGTTTTCCGGATGAGCGCGATTGTAGCGGCTTTGTCCGTTCTCGCAGCCGTCGTGCTCACTGGCTGCGGCCAACGCGGCGCGCTCTATCTGCCTACCGTACCGCCGTTGCCGCCAAAGCCGCAGGAACAGACGCAACCGCCGTCGCCCGACGAGGTGAAACCAACGCCGGAAACGGCGTCGTCAAGCATTCCGGACACCACCGGCGAACCGTTGTCGCTGTCGCCTGACGAAGCAATGCAGATGCCTACTAGCGGCACCACGGCGCCGCTGCCGCAACGGCCCGCCTCCAGCGTTCCTCAGGCGCAATAAGACCCTCGCTTGCCGAGACTTCAAGACCTCACCAAGACCTTCGCATGACTCGATCAGCCTTCGCCCACGTCGACGGCGTGCTGCACGCCGAAGGCGTGTCGGCCGTCTCGCTTGCCGAGCGCTTCGGCACACCGCTCTACGTCTACTCGCGCGCGGCGCTGACCGACGCCTGGCAAGCCTATGCGGGCGCATGCGCGGGCCGTCGGGCGAGCGTGCATGTGGCCGTGAAGGCAAACAGCAATCTCGCGGTGCTCAACGTATTCGCGCGCATGAACGCGGGCTTCGACATCGTATCGGGCGGCGAACTCGCACGTGTGCTTGCCGCTGGCGGCAAGGCGGAAAATACGGTGTTTTCGGGCGTCGGCAAGCGTGCTGCCGAGATGCGCGAAGCGCTCGCGGCGGGCGTGAAGTGCTTCAACGTCGAATCGATTCCCGAACTCGATCGCCTGAACGAAGTGGCCGGGGCGATGGGCAAGCGGGCGCCGGTGTCGCTGCGTGTGAATCCGGACGTCGATGCGAAAACGCATCCGTATATCTCGACAGGCCTGAAAGCGAACAAGTTCGGCGTCGCATTCGACGACGCACGCGCCACCTATCGCGCAGCCGCGGCGATGCGGCACCTCGAGGTGGTCGGCATCGACTGCCATATCGGTTCGCAGATTACCGAGGTCGCGCCATATCTCGATGCGATCGACCGCCTGCTCGAACTCGTCGAGCAGATCGAGGCCGATGGTTTGACGATCCGCCATATCGATGTGGGCGGCGGCCTCGGCATCACCTACGACGACGAAACACCGCCCGATATCGGCGTATTCGTGCGCACGGTGCTCGATCGGATCGAAGCGCGCGGGCATGGCCATCGCGAAGTGTATTTCGAGCCGGGGCGCTCGCTCGTCGGCAACGCCGGTATTCTGTTGACGCAGGTCGAGTTCCTGAAGCCGGGCGTCGAAAAGAACTTCGTGATCGTCGACGCCGCGATGAACGACCTCGCGCGTCCCGCGATGTACGAGGCGTATCACGCAATCGAACCGGTTGTCGTGCGCAATGAGCCGAAGCACGTCTATGACGTCGTGGGCCCGGTCTGCGAAAGCGGCGACTGGCTCGGCCGCAACCGCGAACTGGCCGTGGAACCCGGCGATCTGCTCGCGATCCGCTCCGCGGGCGCGTACGGCTTCGTGATGAGCTCGAACTACAACACCCGCCCGCGCGCCGCCGAGGTGATGGTGGACGGCGACAAGGTGCATGTCGTGCGTGCGCGTGAAGACGTCGGGCAGCTCTTCGCGGGCGAATCGCTGCTGCCGGGTTAACGCAACAGCAACGGCTCGGTAAGGCGCCGAGCCGGACGCTGACCGCAGCGCCAGCAGGGTGCCCGCCAAGGCACCGACTGCGGCACCCGCTGAGTCACCCGCTCAGCACCCACTGAGTCACCAACCGCGGCCCGACCGACGATCAGCGTCGCGCCGCGCTCCGCCGCGCAGCCCGTTCGCGCGCCCACACGATCAACCGCCACCCGAGCAGCGCAAGCACAATTGCGCCGTAAATCTTCGGCAAGATCAGATCGTGCTTGCCGGCCTTCATCCACCAGAAGTGCAGGATCGCCAGCGCCGCGATCGGATAGATCGCGCGATGCAGCACCTGCCAGCGCCGCCCGAGCTTGCGCACCATCGCTTTCGGCGACGTGACGGCGAGCGGAATCAGCAGCACGAACGCGGCAAATCCGACCGTGATGAACGGCCGCTTGCCGATGTCCTTCAGAATTTCGGCGACGTCGAACCACTTGTCGAACCAGAAGTACGTCGTAAAGTGCAGCGCGCCGTAGAAGAAAGCATAGAGCCCGAGCATGCGGCGAAACCGCAGTACCGCGTTGACGCCGGTCAGCTTGCGCAGCGGCGTCACGGCGAGCGTGATGCACAGAAACACGAGCGTCCAGAGCCCGGTCGAGCGCGTGATGAACTCGATCGGATTCGCACTCAGCTGACCGGTGAAGCCGAACAGCACGAGCCGTCCGAGCGGATAGAGACACGCGACAAATACCGCGATCTTCACGGGCACGATCCAGCGCCCGTTTGCCGCCGTCGCGGGTTTCTTCTTCGCGCCGGCGGCACCGGCATCGCGCGTCGCGGCAACACTGCCCGCGGCAGGTGTCGCCGCAAGCGGCACCTTACGCCCCGACGATACCGTTTGCGTTTCCGTTGCCATCTACGTCTCCCTCTGCGCTCAGAAGTTCTTCTTCAGGTCCATGCCCTGATACATCGACGCGACCAGATCGCCGTAACCATTGAACATCAGCGTCTTGCGCTTCGGCGTGAAAAAGCCGTCTTCGCCGATGCGCCGCTCGGTCGCCTGACTCCAGCGCGGATGGTCGACGTTCGGATTCACGTTCGAATAAAAGCCGTACTCGTTCGGCGCATAGGTGTTCCAGCTGGTCGGCGGCTGCTTCTCGACGAAGCGGATCTTCACCAGCGATTTGGCGCTCTTGAAGCCATATTTCCACGGCACGACGATGCGCACCGGCGCACCGTTCTGGTTCGGCAGCACCTGACCGTAGAGTCCCACTGTCAGCAGCGTGAGCGGATTCATCGCTTCGTCCATCCGCAGCCCTTCCGAATACGGCCAATCGAGAATCGGGTCCGACAAGCCCGGCATCTGCGACGGATCGGCGAGCGTGATGAACTGCACGTACCTGGCGTTGCCGGTCGGCTGCGCGCGCTTGATCAGCTCCGACAGCGGGACGCCGATCCACGGAATCACCATCGACCAGCCTTCGACGCACCGCAGGCGATACACGCGCTCTTCGAGCGGCGCGAGCTTCAGCAGTTCGTCGAGATCGTAGACCTTCGGGTTCTTGATCTCGCCTTCCACGCTCACCTTCCACGGCCGCGGCCGCAGCGTGCCGGCGTGATGCGCGGGGTCCGACTTGTCCGTGCCGAACTCGTAGAAGTTGTTGTAAGTCGTGACGTCCTGGAACGGCGTCGGCTTGTCGACGACGACGAATTTCGGGTTCGTCTTTGCCACGAGCTTCGGCGCCTTTGAGTCCGGCGACGAGAACGCCGCATGGGCGTCTTCGTGCACGCCCGCGCCGATCAGCCCACCCAGGGCCGCGGCGCCCGCTGCCTGCAGCACGCGCCGCCTGTTTTCGAAGATCCGCTGCGGCGTGATCTCGCTGCGCGCAATGTCGTCGCCGGCCAGTCGCGACGTGCCGGTACGCTTGATCCACATGTTGCTGCTCCTCGCGCGCCTTGTCGGGCACGCTCATTTCATCGTTCGGCGTGTAGCGGAAGGTTCAGTCCGAAGATTCGTCCGGAATTGCGTCGTCCACTACCCCTGTTGTAGCAAACGAAAGGAATTCGGAAATCATCCCGCGCCCCATAAAAAAACCGCCGGTGCATGGCACGCGGCGGTTATTGGTCGGTTCTGAAGCGCCAATATTACAGCTTCCCGTAGCTATGCAGCCCCGAGAGAAACATATTCACGCCGAGGAACGCGAAGGTCGTGACAAGCAGGCCGGTCAGCGCCCACCATGCCGCCACCGCGCCGCGCAGGCCTTTCATCAGGCGCATATGCAGCCATGCGGCGTAATTGAGCCATACGATCAGCGCCCACGTCTCCTTCGGGTCCCAGCTCCAGTAGCCGCCCCACGCTTCCGCGGCCCACAGCGCGCCGAGAATCGTCGCCACGGTAAAGAACGCGAAGCCGACCGCGATCGACTTGTACATCACGTCGTCGAGCACATCGAGCGTCGGCAGGCGGTCCGCTAACACGCCACGTTCCTTCATCAGATACGCGACGCCGACCATCGCGGACAGCGCAAAGCTGCCGTAACCGATAAAGTTCGCCGGCACGTGGATCTTCATCCACCAGCTCTGCAGCGCGGGCACGAGCGGCTGGATCTGCTGCGCATCGCGCGAGATCGAATACCACATCAGGAAGCCGACCGCCGCGCTGATCACGAGCAGCACGAACGCGCCAAGCGAGCGCGTGTTGTAGTGCGTTTCGTAATACAGATAGAAGAGCGCCGTAATCAGGCTGAACAGCACGAACACTTCGTAGAGGTTCGAGATCGGAATATGGCCGACGTCCGCGCCGATCAGGTACGACTCGTACCAGCGCACCATCAGGCCCGTGAAGCCCATCAGTACGGCGGCCCACGTCATTTTCGAGCCGATCGCGGCGCCCGTCGCGGAGCGCGATAGCAGGCCGATCCAGTAGAACAGCGTCGCAAACACGAAGAGCGCGCTCATCCACAGGATGGCCGACTGGCTCGACAGGAAATACTTGAGGAAGAACGCGTGATCGGCGCGCGTGAGATCGCCGTGGTAAATCTGGATGGCCGACAGCGACAGCGCTGCGATGCCGATCATCAGCGGCCGCACCGGTTTCCAGCGCCAGCCGAGCACGACGAACACGGGCACCGCGCAGACCAGCACCAGTTTGTCGTAGTAGTTCATGAACGCGTGGTAGCGCGACAGCGCAAACCCCGCGCCGCCGACCAGCGCCAGCGCGAACAGCCAGTCGAATGGTGCCAGGCGTTTCAGGAAGGGGCGGTCGTCGAGCAAACGGGAATGATGCGGTGCAGGCGCGCCGGCACGCCGTTGCTCGGGTGTGGAAGAGGAAACCTGAGTCAAGTCCATGATCTTACCGGGTCGAATCTTGTGGGCCGGGAGCCTGTTCAGCCGGGTGGCTGCCACCGCCGGACGCAGCGGACGCTTCCGATTCGTCGATCAGCCTGGCGCCAAGCGCCGTACCGACCGCGTCGCGCGTCTCTTTGAACTCCTTGTCGAAGTCGAATGTCTTGCGAGCACTCGACATCGCCATCACGACGTTGACGCCGCGATCCGAGTCTTTGAGCCAGAACCACAGGCGCCGTTCACGCACGTAAAACATCGAAAAGATGCCCAGCACGAGAAGCAGGCTGCCAAGATACACGACTTTTTTGCCCGGCGCGCGCGTCAACTGAAATACCGAAGCTTGCACCTGCTTGAACGAGTCGAGTTGCAGGAAAACCGGCGATCCATACAGAAAGCTGTCGGAAATTGCGTTGATCGAGTTCTGCACGAAACGGCTCGCCGCATCGCCGGGCTGCACCGGCGCTTCGCCCGCCTGCGTGCGCGAGATTTGCCAGACGTCCCACATCGCGCCTTCGAGCATGCGCAGCAACAATCCTGCCGCCTTTTCCTGCTCGGCCTTCGGCACCGAGTGGTCGATGAACATCGCGATGGCCTGGAAGCCGCCGGGCGTGTTCGTTTGGCCGTGCGCCTGGGTGTTCGGCTGCGCGTTCGCCGACGCGGCGAGACTGCTGTCGGCGCCCGCAAAGAGGGTCAGGACGCGAACGGCGCTTTCCTCGAGGTGCTGCTGCAGTTCCGGTTCCGCATTCGGTACCGAGCGCTGCGCGAAACGATGCGCGGCTTCTGCGCGCGTCGCGGGATTTTCGAGTGCCGCGCGCAGGCTCATCCATTCCTTGACCGTGCCGCCTTCGTCGGCCGGGATGCGCAGATAGCGGAACGGATCGTCCGGATTCGTGCGCATGCCGGCGAGGAACACACGTTCGCCGCCGACGTCCACGGGCAGCATGTAGTTGTTGTACTCGCGCGCCTGACCGTCCTTGTCGCGCACCTTGTACTGCACCGACGGGCCGACGTTATGCAGATCGAGCGGCTTCGAGGTCTTCGCGCCGGAACCGAGACGCTCGTCGAATGCCTGCTTTAGCGTCTCGTGCTGCGCGACGCCGCGCGCGTCGGTCTGGCCGTTGCCGTTCGTGATGTTTTCGACGTTGATCGCGCGGAAATCGGCGAATTCGACCGTCTGGCCGTCCGAGCCCGGAATCGCGCTCGTCAGCGGCGTCGAATTGCCGATCGTGCCGTCGAACGGCACCGGCTTCGCGCTTGCGCCCGTCATCGGATAGGCGGTCGTCTTCATCTCGGAGCCGCCGTCCTGGAAGCTCGACTGATAGATCGACACGCCGTCGTACTCGAACGGCTTGTTCACCTCGACGCGCGCCGGAACCTGCTTGCCGGTCTTGTGATCGATCACGACGATGTCGCTCGCGAAGAGCTTGGGCATGCCCGTCGAGTAGTAATCGACGATGAACTTGTTCAGCTGGATCGAGAACGGCAGGTCCTGAATGAGCGAGCCGTTCGGCTGGTTCAGGATCGCGGTCGACACATGCTGCCCTTCGGGCACCCATGCGTAACCACGGAAAGTCGGATTCGATTGCGAGAGGCGGTGCTCGGGCGGAATCTCGTTGATCACCGTGTTGCTGCTGATCGGCGATTTGTCGAAGAGCCACATCTGCAGCTTGATCGGCAGATTGCTGTCGAGCAGACCGCCAATACAGATAATGACAATCGCAAGGTGTGCCGAGATATAGCCGAGCTTCGTCATCGCGCCGCGCTTCGCGGCGATCAGCGTCGCGCCTTCGGACTCGCGCGTGACGAACCGGTAGCCGAGCTTGCCTGACAGTTGCGTGAGTGTCGTGGTGGCTTGCGCGCGCGTCTGCTGCACGGCGAACTCGCCCTTGTGATGGAACGCGCGCAGGCTCGCTTCGCGCACCTTGTCCTTCCAGCTTTTGGTGTCGGCGAGCATCTTCGGCGCATTGCGGATCACACACAGCGATACCGACGCGATCAGAAAGCCGAGGATCAGCATGAACCACCACGCGCTATACACGGTGTAGAGGCTCAGCGACCGGAAGATGTCGGCCCAGAACGGACCGAACTGATTGACGTAATTCGGATACGGGTCGTCCTGCGTGAGGACCGTGCCGATGATGCTCGCGATCGCGAGGATCACCAGCATCGCGATCGCAAAGCGCATCGAGCTGAGCAACTCGATGGCGTCGCGCGCGACTCGCTGGCGCGATTTCGACTGCAGACCCGATGTGGTAACGCTCATTCACACTCCAACTGAACAGCAAAAAAGGGTGCAGGGCTATCGCATCGTCGCGACGCCCCCACCCTTTTCTTGTTTTTTTGCCGGCGATGCTGTGCGTCACCGCGGTTGCGTGTCACCACGGCTTCACGCAACCGGTGTACGCGGCGACAGCGTGCTGCAAAGCCGGCTCGACTTGCGCGCGGACGCTAGCTTAATGCAAACCGGCCATGTAATCAGCGACGGCCTTGATCTCGCTATCCGATAGACGCTGCGCAATCTGATGCATCGCCTCATTGTTGTTGCGCGCGCCCGGCCCTTGCTGGAACGCCGTCAACTGCGCAACGAGGTAGTCGGACCACTGCCCCGACACGCGCGGATACTGCGACGGAATGCCCTGGCCTGTCGGTCCATGACAGCTTGCGCAAGCCGGCACGCCCTTTTCCGCAATACCCGCACGATAAATCTTCTGCCCGAGCGGCACCGTGTTCTTGTTGTGCGCGTACCCGGGCTTCGGCGCTTGCGTCGCGAAGTACGCCGCGACGTTTACCATGTCCTGATCCGACAACGCACCAGCGATGCCGGCCATGATCGGATTGTTCCGCGCGGGTTGCTTTGCGCCCGGTTGCGTTTTGAAATCCTTGAGCTCTTTGACGAGGTATTCGGGATGCTGGCCGGCGAGCTTCGGATACGCGCCGCCTGCGCTATTGCCATCCGCACCGTGACACGAAGCGCAAACCTGCGCTGCAATTGCCTGCCCCCGATTCAAATCCGGCTTTGACTGATCCGCCGCTTTTGCCTGTACCGCCAAACCTGAAAGACCTGCTGCTGTGTGAAGCACCACCAGAATCCTGCCCAGTCGATTCATTCGCACACCCTGTTTCGTCTTGTGGGAATTAGAGGTTCTGCAAAATACGACGGCGACCGAATTACCTGATTGAATTACCTCGCAACCCAGTTACGTATTGAACGTGCGCGTTGATGATGCCTTGAACCACGCAACGCTCCACAGGTTTTCAGTAAACCATCGTATTGTACAATAACTCGCTAATCGCCAAGACGCCAGTCGGGCTTGCCCCGGCGGCTGTCGTGCCCACTTCCGCGTCCGCTTCCGCCTCGCCTTCCCGGTTCCCCCATGCCCTTTCTGCTCCATCAGGCTCGCTTTTTCACCACCGTCAATCATTTGCGCGATCTGCCGCCCACCGCGCAGCCTGAAATCGCGTTTGCCGGACGATCGAATGCGGGTAAATCCACGGCAATCAATGTGCTGTGCAACCAGAGGCGCCTCGCGTTCGCGAGTAAAACGCCGGGGCGCACGCAACACATCAATTACTTCTCGGTCGGGCCGGCCGACGAGCCGGTCGCGCATCTGGTCGACCTGCCGGGCTACGGCTACGCGGAGGTGCCCGGTGCAGCGAAGGCCCATTGGGAAGCGTTGCTGTCCACTTATTTGCAGTCGCGCGCGCAATTACGCGGGATGATCCTGATGATGGATTCGCGGCGCCCGCTGACCGAACTCGACCGGCGGATGATCGAGTGGTTCGCGCCGACGGGCAAGCCTATCCATACGTTGCTGACGAAATGCGACAAATTGACGCGTCAGGAAAGCACCAACGCGTTGCGCGCGACAAAGAAGGGATTTGCCGACTATCGCGCCGCCGGCTATCAGGGCGAACTCACTGCACAGCTTTTTTCGGCGCTCAAGCGAATCGGCCTCGAAGAGGCGCATGAGTTGATCGAAAGCTGGATTGCGCCCGATGTGGCGGACGGCTCCGCGGTTGATCCGACGAGCGAAGCGTAACGCTTGCGTCGACCATAAAAAAACCCGCCGCAAGTAGACGGCGGGCTAAACAGCCTAATCGAATAACGACAGGCACCCGCTCAGGGAGGAGAAGCGGGGAGGTCGGCGCAGCGCGCCTTGCTCGATCGGTATGATATACCATTGTCTCAAAAAGTTTCTCGCACACAGACGCCGTCTGTTTCACATTCGCACGAGTTTCGATATGAGTTTTTACCCGCATCACCGTCCGCGCCGGATGCGCCGTGACGAGTTCTCGCGCCGCATGATGCGCGAGAACGTTTTCACCACTAATGACCTGATTTATCCCGTGTTCGTCATCGAAGGCACGAATGTTCGGCAAGCGGTGCCGTCGATGCCCGGAGTCGAACGCGTTTCCGTCGATCTGCTGATAGGCGTGGCCGAGCAGTGCGTCGAACTGGGCGTGCCGGTGCTGGCGCTGTTCCCTGTCATCGAACCGTCGTTGAAGACGCCGGATGGCCACGAGGCAACCAATCCCGCCGGCCTGATTCCGCGCGCGGTGCGCGAACTGAAGAAGCGCTTCCCCGAGCTCGGCGTGCTGACGGACGTTGCACTCGATCCTTACACGAGCCACGGCCAGGACGGCGTGCTCGACGAGGCCGGATATGTGATCAACGATGCGACCGTCGAGATTCTTATCGAGCAGGCGAAGGCGCAGGCCGAGGCCGGCGTCGACATCGTCGCGCCATCGGACATGATGGACGGCCGCATCGGCGCAATCCGCGAGATGCTCGAAAGCGAAGAGCATATTCACACGCGGATCATGGCGTACTCCGCAAAGTTCGCGTCGGCGTTTTATGGGCCGTTTCGCGATGCGGTCGGCTCCGCGGCGAACCTCGGCAAGAGCAACAAGATGACGTATCAGCTCGACCCGGCGAATTCGGACGAGGCGATGCGCGAGATCCGCGCCGACATCGATGAAGGCGCGGACATGGTGATGGTCAAGCCCGGCATGCCTTACCTCGATATCGTGCGTCGTGTGCGCGACGAGTTTCATTTCCCGACGTACGTGTATCAGGTGAGCGGCGAGTATGCGATGCTGAAGGCGGCCGCGCAAAACGGCTGGCTCGATCACGACAAGGTGATGATGGAATCGCTGCTCGCGTTCAAGCGCGCGGGGGCGAACGGTGTGCTGACGTACTTTGCGCTTGATGCGGCACGGCTGCTTCGGGCACAGAAGTGAGTCGCTGATTGTTGACAGTTGTGTCGCGGATCGCGCGCGGTTGTTGTTGACGCTGGCTGTTGACGCTGGCTGCCGAGGCTTGTTGTCGATGCCGTGCGCGACCGGCCTGTATCGATCTGTCCTAGGTCGACGATGATGAAAGGCGGAGCATTCGTGAGAATGCGCCGTCTTTTTTCTTTGTGTTGCGCGCTATTTGACGTAGACGCCGGCGCTCCGCAATCTCTAAACGGCGCGCTGGTGGATCAGGACTGCGGTGGTTGTTTCGCGGCCGCGACCCGATCGAGGCTGCGCAAGAACGTATCGGCCGATTCGTAGCCGACCACGCGCATCACTTCCTTCCCATCCTGATTGAAGAAGATGATTCCTGGCGGGCCGAAGAGGTTGAAACGCTTCAGCAGCGCCTGATCGTCGATATTGTTCGCGGTGACGTCGGCGCGCAGCAGCTTCAGTTGCTTCAAGCGTGCATTGACGCGCGGGTCGCTGAACGTGAACTTCTCCATTTCCTTGCAGCTGACGCACCAGTCCGCATAGAAATCGAGCATCGCGGGCTGGGCGGCGGTTTTCACCGCCTGATCGAGCTGGCCGGACGAGTTGACCGGCGCGAACGCGAGGTCGCTTTGTGCACCGGCGACGGCGCCAGTGCCTGGCGCGCCCGCTGCCGGCGCACGGCCCGCCAGAACCGCGAGCGGTCGAAGCGGATCGGTCGAGCCGGCCGCGACACCGACCAGCAGCACCGCCGCCCAGATCGCGCACGCAGCGCCGATGCCCCGCCCGAGACCGCGCCAGAGCGCTTTGCTGTTGCCCATCTGCTGCGGTGGCGAAAAGAGGCCTAATGCCGCGGCGGCGATCAGCAGCCACAACACGCTCAGCAGCATCTGCACAGTGCCGCCAAGCACCGGCCAGACGATCCACAACGCGGCCGCCAGCAGGATGACGCCGAAGAACACCTTCACGCTGTCCATCCATACGCCGGCGCGCGGCAAAATCGTCCCGGCGCCGAGGCCGATGATCAGCAGCGGCACACCGAGCCCGATTCCCATCGCGAACAGCGCGGCACCGCCGAGCGCGGCATTGCCCGTGTGCGCGATAAACGCGAGCACCGCAAAGAGCGGTGCCGTCATACAGGCACCGACGACGAGCGCCGACAGCGCGCCCATCGCCGCGACGGCCGCGAATTTACCGCCCGAACGGCCCTCGGACGCTTTCGACACGCCGCTTTGCCAACGCTGTGGCAGCACGATATCGACGCCCGCGATCAAGGTCAGTGCGAACGCAGTCAGTAGAACGGCGAACGCGCCGAGGACCCACGGATTTTGCAGCCAGGCGCCGAGGCCCTGGCCGACGAGCGCCGCCGCGATGCCGAGCGCCGTATAGACGAGCGCCATACCGATCACGTACGACAGCGATAGGCCGAAGCCGCGTGCGCGGGTCACGCGCGCGCCTTCACCGATGATGATCGCGGAGAGAATCGGGATCATCGGATAGGAACAGGGCAGAAGGCTCAACACCATCCCGGCGACGAAATACAAACCGACGATCGCGAAGAATCCCCCACCTTGCAGCAACGATTGTGCGTAGTCCGCACTGGTTGCACGCTCGTACCAGCTGGTCGATACGGAGGCGTCGGTTCTGGGCGTTGCGGACTGCGAGGCGTTCGTCGCCGTGCCTGCGGTAGCGGGCTGCAGCGCCACCCCCGTCACGTGGTACACGCGCTCCATCGGCGGATAGCAGATGCCCGCATCGGCGCACCCCTGCGACGTCACCGCGAGATCGAACGGGCCGTTCGCCTGCTTGATCGGGATCCGGACGGTCAGATCGCCGCGATAGGTCTCGACGTTCTTCTGGAAGGTCTCGTCGAACTTGACGTGTCCGGCCGGCAGTTGCGGCAGACCGATCGTCGAAGTGCCATTGCGAACCGCAAACGAAAAGCGCTCGCGGTACATGTAATAACCGTCCGCGATCTTGTAGTGGACGTCGATTTCACCAGGCTGTTCGGTCGCACTGAATTTGAACGCGACGGCAGGGTCGAGGAAATCGTCGGCTGCGCGTGCCGCGCCGATGGAAAACAGCGAGATCAGCAGACACGCGACAAGCAGCTTGGCAACATGCATGACACCGAGCGAGGGCGAATTCAGGCCGTTAAACATGGATGGGACGTTGAGTTTCTGCATTGACCCACTGCCCGTACGCGGCTGACGCAATCGCTTGCCACGAAAGGATTTCCGGGGTGTCGTAAGGGTGATGCGACAGGATGAACTGCTCGAGCTCCTGCGCCCGGGCGACGCTCGTCTTGAACAGCAGCTGGATTTCGTCGGCTGATTCGATCTTGCCCTGCCAGTGAAAGCCCGAGCGCACGGCGCCAAGCTGCGTCGCACAAGCAGCGAGCCGCGCGGCGAGAATCCCGGACGTCAACTTTTCGGCGATTGTCGTGTCGGGCACCGTGGTCATCATCAGGATCACGTTCATGGTTTCCGACGCCTCCTACACCGGACAAAAACAGCGGTACAAAATCGCTGCCGATATCGTATCACCATGACCGATCGGGCTTCGGCAATGGCTTTATGCGTGGGCTTTGCGACTGTTGCCGATTGCGGCCCGTGCTCGCCGGTCAAAGCAAAGAACTTGGTGCCAAGAGCCCCGGAACGCGGAACTGAAAGCAAAAAACCAGGCGCAAGGCCTGGTTTTTATGCTTCTTCGTATCAGCCGACGGCAGCGAGCTTATTCGGCTTCGACCGCGTTTTCAGCTTCAACCGGTTCCGGACGATCGAGCAGTTCGACGAGCGCCATCGGTGCGTTGTCGCCGACGCGGAAGCCGAACTTCAGGATGCGCAGATAGCCGCCCGGACGGTTCGCGAAACGCGGACCGAGCACATCGAACAGCTTCGTGACCGAGTCACGATCGCGCAGGCGGTTGAACGCCAGACGGCGGTTAGCCAGCGACGGCTTCTTGCCGAGCGTGATCAGCGGCTCGACGACTTTACGGAGTTCCTTCGCCTTCGGCAGCGTGGTCTTGATGACTTCGTGCTCGATCAGCGAGTTGGACATATTACGGAGCATTGCCAGACGGTGGCTGCTCGTGCGGTTCAGTTTCCGCAGACCATGACGGTGACGCATTTCAATTTCCTTGATTCAAAGTTTTAATCCAGCTCTTCTATCGCACCCCAGGTTCTCGTGTTCTTGAGAACGAGGCATGCACGGGCCGGTAGAGAAAACGGCAAGACGCGGATTTTAAAGGAAAATCCGCGTCTTTGCCAGTTGCGGTACTGCGGTCGCACGTACTGCTTTACTGCGTGCGACGACTTGCTTGCAGACTTACTTGTCGAGACCAGCCGGCGGCCAGTTTTCGAGCTTCATGCCGAGCGTCAAACCGCGCGAAGCGAGCACTTCCTTGATCTCGTTCAGCGACTTGCGGCCCAGATTAGGCGTCTTCAGCAGTTCGTTTTCGGTGCGCTGGATCAGATCGCCGATGTAGTAGATGTTCTCGGCCTTCAGGCAGTTTGCCGAACGAACCGTGAGCTCGAGGTCGTCGACCGGACGCAGCAGGATCGGATCGATCTGCGGTGCACGCGACGGCGCTTCTGCCGCGGCTTCCGTGCCTTCAAGCGCGGCGAACACCGACAGTTGATCGACCAGAATGCGCGCCGACTGGCGAATCGCTTCCTCCGGCGAAATCACACCGTTGGTTTCGATGTTCATCACGAGCTTGTCGAGGTCGGTACGCTGTTCGACACGCGCGCTTTCGACCGCGTAGCTCACGCGGCGAACCGGAGAGAACGATGCGTCGAGCACGATGCGACCGATGATCTTCGCCGACTCTTCGCCGTAGCGGCGCACATTGCCCGGCACATAACCGCGCCCCTTCTCGACCTTGATCTGCACGTCGAGCTTGCCGCCCTTCGACAGATGCGCGATCACGTGATCGGGGTTGATCACTTCACAGTCGTGCGCGAGTTCGATATCGCCCGCGGTGACGACGCCTTCACCTTCCTTGCGCAGCGTTACCGTCACTTCGTCACGGTTATGCAGCTTGAACACCACGCCCTTCAGGTTCAGCAACAGGTTAACCACATCCTCCTGCACACCATCGAGCGTCGAATACTCATGCACGACGCCTGCGATCGTCACTTCGGTCGGCGCATAGCCGATCATCGACGACAGCAATACGCGCCGAAGCGCGTTACCCAAGGTGTGACCATAGCCGCGTTCGAACGGCTCCATGACCACCTTCGCGTGGCTTTCGCCCAGCGATTCGACAGCGATAATCTTGGGTTTCAACAAACTGGTTTGCATAGGTTTTCCTTTTCAATACCCTCGGCTCGTTACACCGATAAGGCTGACCGGTAACAACCTGAAAATAAACAGCCGAGACACCCCCTTGCACAACGCAATCAGGGTACCCCGGCCATTAATCCGATTAGCGCGAATACAATTCGACGATCAGGCTTTCGTTGATATCGCCAGCGATGTCGCTGCGTTCCGGCATCTGCTTGAACGTGCCCTCGAACTTTTTCGTGTCGACAGCGACCCAGCTCGGCAAACCACCTTGCTCGGCCAGCGACAGCGCTTCGAGAATGCGCGCCTGCTTCTTCGCCTGTTCGCGCACCGCGACGATGTCGCCTGCCTTCACTTGCAGCGACGGAATGTTCGCGACCACGCCGTTCACGGTAATCGCCTTATGGCTCACGAGCTGACGCGCTTCTGCGCGCGTCGAACCGAAACCCATGCGATAGACGACGTTGTCCAGACGCGACTCGAGCAGTTGCAGCAGGTTTTCACCCGTGTTGCCCTTGCGGCGGTCGGCTTCCGCGAAGTAGCGGCGGAATTGACGCTCGAGGACGCCGTAGATGCGCTTCACTTTTTGCTTTTCGCGCAGCTGCGTGCCGTAGTCGGACGTACGTGCGCCCGACGTGCGGCCGTGCTGGCCCGGCTTGCTGTCAAGCTTGCACTTGTCGGCAAGCGAACGGCGAGCGCTTTTCAGGAAGAGGTCGGTGCCTTCACGGCGAGATAGCTTGGCTTTAGGGCCGATATAGCGTGCCACGTTGTGTTCCTTCTATGTTTGATCACGTGAACTCGCGTTCACGCTAGTCCGAACCCTTTGGGTCGAACGGTGGGCTTAGTCGATTCAATAATGCAAGTCGCCCGTCGCCGCCGATTCAACACCCGGCGGAAACAGGCGCGAGCAAAAAGCACGTCTTAGATACGACGACGCTTCGGCGGACGGCAACCGTTGTGCGGAACCGGAGTCACGTCCGAGATCGCCGTGATCTTGATGCCAAGACCATGCAGCGCGCGAACAGCAGACTCGCGGCCCGGGCCCGGGCCCTTGATTCGCACTTCGAGGTTCTTCACGCCGTATTCCATCGCCACGCGGCCAGCCGATTCAGCCGCAACCTGGGCTGCAAACGGGGTCGACTTACGCGAACCCTTGAAGCCCTGGCCGCCCGACGTCGCCCAGGCAAGCGCGTTGCCCTGACGATCGGTGATCGTGATGATGGTGTTGTTGAACGACGCGTGAACGTGAACCACGCCCTCGGCGACGTTCTTCTTGACCTTCTTGCGAACGCGTTGCGCCGCGGTGTTGTTCGAAGCCTTAGCCATACGTTTTCCTGTAACTGTCAGTCTCGCTTACTTCTTCAGCGATTGCGCTGCGCGACGCGGACCCTTACGCGTGCGCGCATTGGTACGCGTACGCTGACCGCGCAGGGGAAGACCCTTGCGATGGCGCACGCCGCGATAGCAGCCGAGGTCCATCAGGCGTTTGATGTTCATCGTCGTTTCGCGACGCAGATCGCCTTCAACGATGTACTTGCCGACTTCTTCACGCAGCTTTTCGAGGTCTGCGTCGTTCAGGTCCTTGACCTTCTTCGAAAATGCCACACCAGCCGCTTCGCAGATGAAGCGCGAGCGCGTGCGGCCGATACCGTAAATAGCCGTCAGGCCGATTTCGGTATGCTGGTGGTTCGGGATATTCACCCCTGCGATACGAGCCATTGTTTTTCCTCAAACAAAAAGCGCAAGCAAAAGCGCGGCGTTCAGCCTTGGCGCTGTTTGTGGCGCGGATCAGAGCTGCAAATCACGCGCACAACGCCCTTGCGCTTGATGATCTTGCAATTGCGGCAGATGCGCTTAACCGATGCCATCACTTTCATGATATTACCCTTTTTTCAAATCACTTCGCCCGGAACACGATCCGCGCACGCGACAGATCGTAAGGCGTCAACTCAACCGTCACCTTGTCGCCCGGCAGGATGCGGATGTAGTGCATCCGCATCTTTCCGGAAATATGTCCCAACACGACATGGCCGTTCTCCAGCTTTACCCTGAAGGTAGCATTAGGCAGGTTCTCAATCACTTCGCCCTGCATCTGGATGACATCGTCTTTGGCCATAAGTCCTTTAGCGCATTGGGACGCCGCCGCCTTTGAAATTGGCTTTCTTCAGCAGCGATTCATACTGTTGCGACATTACGTACGACTGCACCTGCGCCATGAAGTCCATGGTGACCACGACGATAATCAGCAGCGACGTTCCACCAAAATAAAAAGGCACGTTCCAGCGCAGTACCAAAAATTCGGGCAGCAGACAAACAAACACGATATAGATCGCACCGGCCAGCGTCAGACGCGTGAGAATCCGGTCGATATAGCGCGCCGTCTGGTCACCCGGACGGATGCCCGGGACGAATGCGCCACTCTTCTTCAGGTTGTCGGCCGTTTCCCTGCTGTTGAACACCAGCGCGGTGTAGAAAAAGCAGAAGAACACGATCGCCAACGCATACAACAAGACATACACCGGCTGACCAGGCTTCAGCGCTTCGGCAATGTTGTGGAGCGTGTCCGCAAACCAGCCGCCGTTGCTCGCTCCCGAACTGAACCAGCTCAGAATCGTCGCCGGAAACAGGATGATCGACGATGCAAAGATCGGCGGAATCACGCCCGACATGTTCAACTTCAGCGGCAGATGCGACGACTGGCCGCCGTAGATCTTGTTGCCAACCTGACGCTTGGCGTAGTTCACGAGAATCTTCCGCTGACCGCGTTCGATGAACACCACCAGATACGTCACTGCCGCAATCAGAACGACCACGATGATCGCCGAGATGATCGACATCGAACCGGTGCGCACAAGCTCGAAGAGACCACCAATCGCATTCGGGAAACCCGCCGCGATACCGCCGAAAATGATGATCGAGATACCGTTGCCCAGACCGCGCTCGGTAATCTGCTCGCCGAGCCACATCAGGAACATCGTGCCCGTTACCAGCGTCACGACCGTCGTCAGACGAAACACCATGCCCGGATCGAGCACGAGGCCCGGCTGATTCTCGAGCGCAACTGCGATACCGAAGGCCTGGAACGTCGCAAGCAGAACGGTGAAGACCCGCGTGTATTGCGTAATCTTCCGTTGCCCCGCCTGTCCTTCCTTCTTCAGCGCTTCGAGCTGCGGTGACACGATCGCCAGCAACTGCATGATGATCGACGCCGAGATGTACGGCATGATCCCCAGCGCAAACACCGTGAATCGCGACAACGCGCCACCCGAGAACATGTTGAACATGCCCAGGATGCCGCCTGCCTGGCTCTGGAACAGCTTCGCCAGTTGATCCGGGTCGATACCCGGCACCGGAATATGCGCGCCGACACGATAGACGACCAGCGCCAGCAGCAGGAATACTGCTCGCCGACGCAGGTCGCCGAACTTCGCGGCGCCGCGACCGGGTTTTGCGAGACTCGGACTGTTAGCCAAGTACCTTCTCCGATGCAAATGCTAGTGACGGCAATCCGCTTGCTCGTTACTCGGCAAAAGAGCCGCCCGCTGCTTCGATCGCAGCACGCGCACCCTTCGTCGCACCCAAACCCTTCACGACGATCTTGCGCTTCAGCTCACCCGTCGCAATGATCTTTGCGCTCTTCATGAGCTCGCCGACCAGACCGGCTTGCTTCAGCGCGAGCAGATCGATTTCGTCGACCGGCAGCTTTTCGAGATCGCCCAGCCGCACTTCACCGACGAACTCCTTCGTCAGCGACTTGAAGCCGCGCTTCGGCAGACGACGCTGCAGAGGCATCTGACCACCTTCGAAGCCGACCTTGTGGAAGCCGCCCGAACGCGATTTCTGACCCTTGTGACCACGACCCGCGGTCTTGCCGAGGCCGGAGCCGATGCCGCGGCCGACGCGACGCTTTGCGTGCTTCGCGCCTTCTGCCGGCTTCAGGTTATTCAATTCCATTATCAACTCCTTGAGTACCCGATCAGCCGCTTAACCAATGACCTTAACGAGGTACGAGACCTTGTTGATCATGCCGCGCACAGCCGGCGTGTCTTGCAGTTCGCTGACCGAGTTGAGTCGGCGCAAGCCCAGGCCGCGCACCGTTGCACGGTGCGATTCGCGGGTGCCGATCAGGCTCTTGACGAGCTGAACCTTCACAGTTTTTTCAGACATCGTGCCCACCTTTAGCCCAGAATTTCTTCGACGGACTTACCACGTTTCGCTGCGATATCAGCCGGCGTGGACTGCTTGCGCAGGCCATCCAGCGTCGCACGAACGAGGTTGTACGGGTTCGTCGAACCGTGGCTCTTCGCCACCACGTTCTGCACACCCATCACGTCGAACACTGCGCGCATCGGTCCGCCAGCGATCACACCGGTACCATCCTTCGCTGGTGCCAGGAGGACCATCGATGCACCGTGCTTGCCGTGCACTTCGTGTTGCAGCGTGCCGTTCTTCAGCGGCACCTTGAACATGTTGCGGCGCGCTTGTTCCATCGCCTTCTGAACAGCAACCGGCACTTCCTTCGCCTTGCCCTTGCCCATGCCGACGCGGCCATCGCCATCGCCAACCACGGTCAGTGCGGCGAAACCGAGAATCCGGCCGCCTTTCACCACCTTGGTCACGCGATTGACCGAGATCATCTTTTCGCGAAGGCCGTCGTCGCGTTCGTCAGCCTGAACTTTCGCTTGCATCTTTGCCATGACGAATTCTTCCCTTAGAACTTGAGCCCGGCTTCGCGCGCCGCATCAGCCAGCGCTTTCACGCGGCCGTGGTAACGGAAACCCGAGCGGTCGAAGGCGACGGATTCGATGCCGGCAGCCTTGGCCTTTTCAGCAATACGCTTGCCGATCAGGGTTGCAGCGGCAACGTTGCCGCCCTTGCCCGATTGATCAGCGAGTTGCGCACGCACTTCGGCTTCGAGCGTCGACGCACTGGCGAGCACCTTGGTGCCGCAGGGCGAGAACACTTGCGCATAGATGTGCGTATTCGTGCGATGCACGGCCAGACGTGCGACCTGCAGCTCAGAGATCTTGATACGCGTCTGACGAGCGCGGCGCAGGCGAGATTGAGTCTTATCCATGATTGCGCACCCTTACTTCTTCTTCGTTTCTTTGAGGATCACGACCTCGTCGGCATAGCGCACGCCCTTGCCCTTGTAGGGCTCGGGCGGACGGTAACCGCGCACTTCTGCGGCAACCTGGCCGACCTTCTGCTTGTCGATCCCCTTGATCACGATTTCCGTTTGCGACGGGGTTTCGGCCTTGATGCCTTCCGGCATCTGGTGCACCACCGGGTGCGAGAAACCCAGCGACAGATTCAACTTGTCGCCTTGCGCTTGCGCACGATAGCCGACGCCAACCAGCGTCAGCTTGCGCTCGAAACCCTTGGTTACGCCGTTCACCATGTTCGCGACCAGCGCGCGCATCGTGCCCGACATTGCGTTTGCTTCGCGGCTGTCGTCAACCGGCTCGAACTTCACAGTGCCGTTGTCGTTGACCACCTTCACGAGGCGATTCGCATTTTGCGAGATCGTGCCAAGCGGGCCCTTGACGGTAATCCGCTCGCCGCTGATAGCCACTTCGGCGCCTTTCAGCACGATTGGGCTTTTACCTACTCGAGACATGTTTCTCTCTCCTTTCGGCCTTAAGCGACGTAGCAGATGACTTCGCCGCCCACGCCCGTAGCGCGTGCCTTGCGATCCGTCATCACACCCTTCGGCGTCGACACGATGGCAACACCGAGGCCGTTCATGACCTGCGGAATTTCATTGCGGCCGCGATACACGCGCAGACCCGGCTTCGACACGCGCTCGAGGCGTTCGATAACCGGACGGCCGGCGTAGTACTTCAGCGCGATATTCAGTTCGGTCTTCGCGCCTTCGGACTTCACTGCGTAGTCCTCGATATAGCCTTCGTCCTTCAGGACCTGCGCGATCGCAATCTTGACCTTCGACGAGGGCATCGTCACCGAAACTTTCTCGACCATCTGCGCATTGCGGATGCGAGTCAGCATATCGGCGATAGGATCACTCATGCTCATCTTATGTTTCTCCTATTACCAGCTCGCCTTGGTCAGGCCAGGAATCTCGCCACGGAACGCGATTTCGCGAATCTTGTTACGAGCCAGCCCGAATTTACGGAACGTGCCACGCGGACGACCCGTGATTGCGCAACGGTTGCGTTGACGCGTCGGGTTTGCATTGCGCGGCAGTTGTTGAAGATCCAGACGAGCTGCATAACGCTCTTCGTCCGACTTGCTCGCGTCGTCGATGATCGCCTTCAGTTCTGCACGCTTCGCCGCGTACTTTGCTACGAGGCGAGCACGCTTCTTTTCACGTTCGATCAGTGCCAGTTTAGCCACGGTAACCTCAGTTTCTGAACGGGAACTTGAAGCTGGCGAGCAGTGCCTTTGCTTCGTCGTCAGTCTTCGCAGTGGTGGTGATGCTGATGTTCAGCCCACGCAGCGCGTCGATCTTGTCGTAGTCGATCTCGGGGAAAATGATCTGCTCTTTCACACCGATGTTGTAGTTGCCGCGACCGTCGAATGCACGGCCCGACACACCGCGGAAGTCACGCACACGCGGGAGCGCAACCGTCACGAAGCGGTCGAGAAACTCGTACATTGCCTGGCCACGCAGCGTGACCATCGCACCAATCGGATACCCCTGGCGAATCTTGAAGCCCGCGATTGCCTTGCGCGCTTTCGTGATCACCGGCTTCTGACCCGCGATCTTCGTCAGATCGCCGACGGCGTTCTCGATGATCTTCTTGTCAGCGACGGCTTCACCAAGACCCATGTTCAGCGTGATCTTCGTGATGCGCGGCACTTCCATGACGGACTTGTAGCCGAACTTCTCGATCAGGCCAGGGACAACCTTCTCTTTATAGAATTCTTGCAAACGTGCCATTTTTTACTCCGCAGCGTCAGGCGCCAAGCACAGCACCAGTCGTCTTCAGGAACCGGACCTTCTTGTCCCCTTCGACCTTGATGCCGACACGCGACGGCTTGCCATTCGCGTCGACCAGAGCAACGTTCGAGATGTGCAGCGGCATTGCCTTCGCTTCCACACCACCCGTCGTACCCTTCATCGGGTTCGGCTTCACATGCTTCTTGGCGATATTGAGGCCTTCAACCGTCACACGCTCGTCGCCAACGGCCAGCACAACACCACGCTTGCCCTTGTCCTTGCCGGTCGTGACGATGACTTCGTCGCCTTTGCGAATCTTGTTCATCTCGGCTCCTTACAGCACTTCGGGCGCGAGCGAAACGATCTTCATGAAACGTTCGCTACGCAGCTCACGCGTGACCGGTCCGAAAATACGGGTACCGATAGGCTCGAGCTTGGTATTCAAAAGCACGGCGGCGTTGCCGTCGAACTTGATCAGCGAGCCGTCTTGACGGCGCACGCCCTTGGCGGTGCGAACCACTACGGCGTTGTAGATCTCGCCTTTCTTGACGCGCCCGCGCGGCGTTGCCTCTTTGACGCTCACCTTGATGATGTCGCCGATGTTGGCATAACGACGCTTCGAGCCGCCGAGCACCTTGATGCACATGACTTCACGCGCACCCGTGTTGTCGGCCACTTCAAGCCGAGTTTCGGTCTGGATCATGATTTACTTTTCCCAACTTAATCCGATTGCACCACCATGGCACAGCCGGTCAGTCTTGGTCCCGTCAGCCATGCGGCTGCTTGGGTTAGAACAGGCAGCGACGGCAAACGAAACCCGCCATCGCAAATCCGGTGAATCATTTAGCGCAGGCTGCTCGCCCGAACCATCTTCCCACCAGGGTTTCCACCTACGATTCGCCCGCTAATTTGCCAAATTGCAATTGCCAACTGCAGGCAACAGCTGGGCTCCCAGAAGAGGGAAGACCGAGATTATATCAAATAATCCCGGTCCCGCAAGCGCAATCTACTGCGATTTCAACTGCTTCAACGACTCAGCGACGAGCCGCAGGTACCTTAGATGATGCGAGCAGCTTCGACGAGGCGCGATACCGTCCAGGCCTTCGTCTTCGAGATCGGACGGGTTTCCTGGATTTCAACGAGGTCGCCCTCGTTATAGTTGTTCGCTTCGTCGTGAGCGTGGTACTTCTTCGACCGGACGACGTACTTGCCGTAGATCGGGTGCTTGACGCGGTGCTCGACCAGCACGGTGACCGTCTTGTCCATCTTGTTGCTGACGACCTTGCCGACCAGCGTCCGCTTAAGCGAGGTTTTTACGCTATCGTTCATTTCTGGTTCGCCTTCTCAGTCAGGACGGTCCGCACACGTGCGATGTCGCGACGGACCTTCTTCAGCTGGCTCGTGTTCGTGAGCTGCTGGGTCGCGAGCTGCATGCGCAGGCCGAATTGCGCCTTCAACAGGTCCGACAACTCCTTGTTGAGCGCGGCCTTATCTTTCTGGTGAAGTTCGGATGCCTTCATCATCACTCCTTAGGCGCCAAGCTGACGAACGATGAAGGTCGTCTTCAGCGGCAGCTTCGCTGCAGCCAGACGGAACGCTTCGCGTGCCAGCTCTTCGGTTACGCCATCCATTTCGTACAGCATCTTGCCCGGTTGAATCTCGGCGACGTAGTACTCCGGGTTGCCCTTACCATTACCCATCCGTACTTCAGCCGGCTTTTGCGAAATCGGCTTGTCCGGGAAAATGCGAATCCAGATGCGGCCGCCGCGCTTGATGTGACGCGTCATTGCACGACGCGCCGCTTCGATCTGACGTGCGGTCAGGCGGCCGCGACCGATAGCCTTCAGGCCATACTCACCGAACGACACGGCGTTGCCGCGCGTCGCCACACCGGTGTTACGGCCCTTCTGCTCTTTGCGATACTTCCTGCGTTTCGGTTGCAGCATGGTTATTCTCCAGTCTTGCCATCGCCGCCGGCAGCACCGCCACCAGCGCCGCCGGCGCCACCACGACGCGGGCCGCCACGGCGAGCACCAGCCGGACCGCCGCCCTCACCGTCACGACGCGGACGGCGATCGCCACCCGGACGTGCGTTGCGGCGCGGACGCTTTTCTTCGGCGACTTCCTCAACCACCGGCGCATCGTTGCGGCCAAGCGTATCGCCCTTATAGACCCACACCTTGACGCCGATAATGCCGTACGTCGTCTTCGCTTCCGACGTTGCGTAGTCGATGTCCGCACGCAGCGTATGCAGCGGCACACGGCCTTCGCGATACCACTCGGTACGAGCGATTTCGATGCCGTTCAGACGGCCGGCGCTCATGATCTTGATGCCTTGAGCACCGAGACGCATTGCGTTTTGCATCGCACGCTTCATCGCGCGACGGAACATGATCCGGCGCTCAAGCTGTTGCGTGATCGAATCGGCGATCAGTTGCGCGTCGGTTTCCGGCTTGCGAATTTCTTCGATGTTGACGTGAACCGGAACGCCCATGCGCCTCTGCAGTTCCGACTTCAACAGTTCGATGTCTTCGCCCTTCTTGCCGATCACGACACCCGGACGCGAGCTGTAAATCGTAATGCGCGCGTTCTTTGCGGGACGCTCGATCACGACGCGGCCGACGGACGCGTTCTTCAGCTTTTTCTTCAGGTATTCACGAACACCGATGTCTTCCTGCAACATCGCCGCGAAATTGTTGTTGTTCGCGTACCAACGCGACGCCCAATTGCGGCTGACGGCCAAACGGAAGCCAGTCGGATGAATTTTCTGTCCCATCGTATGACCCCTTAATTCCCGACCGTCACAGTGATGTGACAGGATTGCTTCTCAATGCGGTTGCCGCGGCCTTTCGCGCGCGCGGTAAAACGCTTGAGCGACGCAGCCTTGTCGACGTAAATGCTCTTGATCTTGAGCTCGTCGATATCGGCGCCTTCGTTGTGCTCCGCATTCGCGATCGCCGACAGCACGACCTTCTTCACGATGCCAGCCGCCTTCTTCGGCGAGAACGTCAGAACGTTCAACGCCTTGTCGACCGGCAAACCGCGGATCTGGTCAGCCACAAGGCGCGTTTTCTGCGCCGAGATGCGGGCACCGCGATGAATTGCTTTCACTTCCATCTTGATAGCCCCTTATTTCTTAGCCTTCTTGTCGGCCGCGTGACCCTTGAACGTACGGGTCAATGCGAACTCGCCAAGTTTGTGGCCGACCATGTTTTCCGTGACGTACACCGGAACGTGTTGACGACCGTTGTGAACCGCGATCGTCAGACCGATGAAGTCCGGCAGAATCGTCGAGCGACGCGACCAGGTTTTGATCGGCTTCTTGTCACGCGAAGCTGCAGCCGCCTCAACTTTCTTCAGCAAATGGGCGTCGCAGAACGGACCTTTTTTAATTGAACGTGCCATTGCCTACTCCTTAACGCTTGTGACGGCGCTGGACGATCATGCTCGTCGTGCGCTTGTTGCTGCGGGTGCGGTACCCCTTCGTCGGGGTGCCCCACGGGCTCACCGGATGGCGACCTGCTGCCGTCTTGCCTTCACCACCGCCGTGCGGGTGATCGACCGGGTTCATGGCAACGCCACGCACCGTCGGACGGATACCGCGCCAGCGGTTCGCGCCGGCCTTACCGATTTGACGGAGGCTGTGCTCTTCGTTGCCCACTTCACCGATCGTCGCGCGGCACTCGACGTGCACGCGGCGGATTTCGCCCGACCGCAGGCGGACCTGCGCGTAGACGCTTTCACGAGCCAGCAGCATCGCCGACGTACCAGCCGAACGCGCCATTTGCGCGCCCTTGCCCGGCAGCATTTCGATGCAGTGAATCGTCGTACCGACCGGAATGTTACGGATCGGCAGCGTGTTGCCTGCGCGGATCGGCGCTTCGGAACCAGACATCAACTGCTGGCCGACCGTCACGCCCTTCGGTGCGATGATGTAGCGACGCTCGCCGTCTGCGTACAGCACCAGCGCGATGTTCGCGCTGCGGTTCGGGTCGTACTCGATACGCTCGACCTTCGCCGGAATGCCGTCCTTGGTGCGACGGAAATCGATGACGCGATAGTGTTGCTTGTGACCACCGCCTTGATGGCGCGTGGTGATGTGGCCGTTGTTGTTACGGCCAGCCTTCGACTTTTGCACGTCGAGCAGCGGCGCGTAGGGCTTGCCTTTGTGCAAGTCCTTGTTCACCACCTTGACCATCGCGCGGCGACCCGGCGAAGTCGGCTTAACTTTCACGATTGCCATGATTACTTGGCCTCCGCTTCAAAGTTGATTTCCTGGCCGGGCTTCAGGCAGACGTACGCCTTCTTCACGTCCTTGCGCTTGCCCATGAAGCGGCCAAAGCGCTTTGCCTTGCCCTTCTGAACCAGCACGTTGACGGAATCGACTTCCACCTTGAACAGCAGCTCGACAGCAGCCTTCACTTCCTGCTTCGTGGCATCCGGCGCAACTTCGAACACGACTTGCTCGTTCTTGTCGGCCACCAGCGTCGCCTTTTCGGAGATCACCGGCGCGAGCAGGACCTGCATCAAACGATGATCGTTTTTGCGAATCTCGCTCATGACAGCAACTCCTCGATCTGGGCGACCGCAGCCTTCGTGATCAGCACTTTCTTGAAGTAGATCAACGACAGCGGGTCGGCGTAACGCGGCTCGACAACCGCCACGTGGGCGAGGTTGCGCGACGCGAGGTACAGGTTCTCATCAACCGTGTCGGTGATAACGAGCACGGACTCGAGACCCATTGCCTTGAATTTCTCGGCCAACAGCTTGGTTTTCGGTGCTTCGAGCGTCAGCTCGTCGACCACCGAGATACGGCCTTCACGGGCCAGCTGCGAGAAGATCGAGCAGAGACCTGCGCGATGCATCTTCTTGTTGACCTTGTGCGAGAAGTTTTCTTCCGGCGAGTTCGGGAAGATACGACCACCGCCGCGCCACAACGGGCTCGACGTCATACCGGAACGAGCGCGGCCCGTACCCTTTTGACGCCACGGCTTCTTCGTCGAGTGATGGACCTGTTCACGGTCTTTCTGCGCACGGTTGCCGCTGCGAGCATTGGCCTGGTACGCAACCACGATCTGGTGGATCAGCGCTTCGTTATAGTCACGGCCGAACACGACGTCCGACGCGGTGACTGCCGCACCTTCCTGACCATCGGCATTCAGGAGCTTAAGTTCCATTATTTCGCTCCTTTCTTCGCAGGCGTCTTCACAGCCGGCGTCACGAAAACCTTGCCACCCTTCGCTCCCGGGACAGCGCCCTTGACGAGCAGCAGCTTGCGGTCAGCGTCGATACGAGCGATTTCGAGGTTCTGCACCGTGACCGTTTCATCACCGAGGTGACCGGTCATGCGCTTACCCGGAAACACGCGACCCGGATCCTGCGCCATACCGATCGAGCCCGGCACGTTGTGCGAACGCGAGTTACCGTGCGATGCGCGGCCCGAAGCGAAGTTATAACGCTTGATCGTGCCGGCGTAGCCCTTACCGATCGACACGCCTTGCACGTCGACCTTCTGGCCCACTTCGAACAGATCCGGACCAACGATCGCGCCATTCGACAGCTCAGCTGCCTTGGCTGCATCGATGCGGAATTCTTTGAGGATTTCACCAGCTTGAACGCCGGCTTTGGCGAGATGACCTGCGAGCGGCTTCGTCACACGCGATGCACGGCGCGCGCCGAAAGCAACCTGAACAGCCGTGTAGCCGTCGGTTTCAACAGTCTTGATCTGCGTCACGCGGTTGTCGGACACGTCCAGCACGGTGACAGGGATCGAGTCCCCTTCGGCCGTGAAGATACGGGTCATGCCAACCTTGCGACCTACGAGTCCAAGGCTCATCGTTTTCTCCATTCCCGACTGCGATTGGTCGGGGCTAATTTACAAAATGCCGTGTTTCTTGGCGCTGACAGCGCGAGCCGCCTAGCGCGAACTACCACGACTTTTTTGCGCAAATGCGCGAAAAGCCTTGCATTATAGCGAGGCCTTTCGTTTTCCGCAAGCAATCAAAGACTTAGCGGCACCTGTTAAGCGGGGCGCCTTGTGAGGCTTATTGCAGCTTGATCTCGACGTCCACGCCAGCCGGCAGATCGAGCTTCATCAGCGCGTCAACCGTCTTGTCCGTCGGGTCGACGATGTCCATCAGACGCAGGTGCGTGCGAATTTCGAGCTGATCGCGCGACGTCTTGTTGACGTGCGGCGAGCGCAGGATGTCGAAGCGCTGGATACGGGTCGGCAGCGGCACCGGACCACGAACGATTGCGCCAGTCCGCTTCGCAGTGTCAACGATTTCAGCTGCCGACTGATCGATCAGACGGTAGTCGAAGGCCTTCAGGCGAATACGGATTTTCTGGTTCTGCATGACGATTCCTTGAAAAGAGCGAGGCGATGTTGCACCGCCATTGGGTAAAAGAACGAGGGGCGAGGACTTCCGCGGGAGCGGGCGCCCTCACCCCGGGCACCACCTACTGCTTATAGCAAGCCAGCGATCTTACTCGATGATCTTGGCGACGACACCGGCGCCGACGGTACGACCGCCTTCACGGATAGCGAAGCGCAGACCTTCTTCCATCGCGATCGGCGCAA
>NZ_BAAILL010000017.1:0-31609 GCF_054589215.1 Paraburkholderia sp. 2C
TCCCACTCACATCGTCAACAGGTTTTTAACTTCCTTCCACCCTGCCAGACCCCGCGAAAGCCCCGCCATGACTGGCGATCCCGCCTGCTTCGTTTCTCCGCGCTTTCGTCAACTGCGCCTCACAAAAGACGCCGCTCGAAGCGCGAAAGACCGGAATTCTAGACACTTGCATGACACGACGCAAGCGGTATTTTGCAAAGCATGAGGGCCTGTGAAGAAGCACTTCACAGGCCCTCATGCAACAGCTCAATTCTTAAGAGATACAAGCGCGAGATACAAGCGAAATACAAGCGAAACACCAGCGAAAACACCAGCGCTACATCAAGCCACCGCCTGCCTCTCCATCACGCGCTCGACCACTTCAAGAAAGTGATCGACGTCAGGCGTCACCGTATTCGCTACCTTCGCGAGATCGTCCCATCGGCGCAAACGCAATGCGTCTTCGGCATGCGGCTTGCTCAAGAACGTCTTCGCTTCCTCGCTGCTAAAGACGCCGCCTTGCAAATTCAAACTACGCACCGAATCCGGCGACAGCTTGCCGAAGTACGTCTCGTCGATCGCGCACAAACAGCGCTTGGCATCGACGTGCAAGCGAATCGGCTCGAGCACCGCATCGGGCAACACGGGCCGCAAAAACGGCAGCGCAAAGAACTGATGCAGATCGTCGACGCCGCGCGCGGTCGGCGTCGGCCCGCGACGGTTCAGCAAGTGCCCGATGTCATGCAGAAACGCGGCCGCCACGAGTTCATCGCCCGCATGCTCCTTTTCCGCGAGCGCGCCGCACTGCAGCGCATGCTCGAGTTGACTCACCTGCTCGCCGCCATAATTCAGACTCCCGTGCTGCTCGAACAACTCACGGATGTCGCTAAGACTCAAAGCCACGATGTCACTCCCACGGTAACGAAAACGTCTTGAGATTGGTGAAGCTCTTCATCGCCTCCTGCACGCCTTCCTTATAGCCGAGCCCCGAATCCTTGATGCCGCCAAACGGCGTGAGCTCGACGCGATAGCCGGGCACTTCCCACACATTCACGGTGCCGACCCGCAATTCGTTGATGAAACGCAGGATCGCGTCCTGCCGGTTCGTACACACGCCGCACGACAAACCGTATGGCGTGCCATTGCTGATTCGAATCGCGTCGTCGAGCGTACCGAACGTGACGATCGGCGATACCGGTCCGAAGGTTTCTTCGCGAATCAGCGTCATCGACGGATCGACGCAATCGACGACCGTCGGCGCATACAACGCGCCATCGCGCTGATTGCCGGTCAGGAGCCGCGCGCCTTGCGCCACCGCTTCGTTGACACGCGCTTCGAACAGACGCGCCGCGGCTTCGTCGATAACCGTGCCCATCTGATTCGACGCATCGAATGGATCGCCATACGACCACGCACGCGTCTTCTCGACGACAAGCTCCGTAAAGCGCACCGCCACGCTACGCTGCACGAGCATTCTTTTGACCGCGGTGCAGCGCTGCCCCGAGTTCTTGTACGAGCCCTGCACGGCAAGCTCGGCCGCGCGTTCGAGGTCGGCGTCCTCGAGCACGATCAGCGGATCGTTGCCGCCCAGTTCGAGCACGACGCGCCGGTAACCGGCCCGCGCCGCGATGTGTTTGCCGATCGACACGCCGCCCGTAAATGTGACGAGTTCCGCCAGCGGATGCGTAATCAGTTCATCGGCGATTTCGCGTGGGTCGCCGGTCAGTACTTGCAGCATCGGCTCGGGCAAGCCGGCCTCATACAACAGATCCGCCAGGTAATACGCCGAAAGCGGCACCTTCTCCGATGGCTTCAGCAACACGCGATTGTTCGTCGCGATCGCGGGCGCAATCTTGTGCGCGACCTGGTTCATCGGATGGTTGAACGGTGTGATCGCAACGATCACACCCGCAAGCGGTTCGCGCTGCGTGAATACACGACGACGCTTGCCATGCGGCGTCAGATCGCACGAAAAACTCTGCCCGTCATCGCGCAGCGCCTCGATCGAGGCGAACTTGAACACATCCGCTACTCTGCCGATCTCATAGCGCGAGTCCTGCTTCGACAAACCCGATTCGAGCGAGATCAGATCCGACGCCGCCTCCGCGCGTTCACGCAGCAAGGCCGCGGCGCGTTCGAGAATGTGCGAGCGCTCATAACGCGTGAGCTTCGCCGGATACGCGTATGCGTAGTCGAACGCCGTGCGCACGTCGTCGACCGACGCAAGCGGCACGCTGCCCACGCGCAGCCCGCTATACGGATCGAACACATCGAGCGTGCGTTCACGCCGCGCTCGCGCGCCGGCGAGACGCAACGCTTCCTCGCGAAAAGCCGCATGTTCGTTCCGATGCTCGGCGAGCGCAGCGTTCATGAGATCACCAGATGGTTGAGCGCGACGTCGAACACGTCGAAGTTGCGCAGACGCCTGTCCACAGGCCAATCCGCGACGCGCCGGTTGAAGACGAGCGGCACCTGCTGCTCGGACAGGCCGCCATGCGAGCGCAACGGCACGGTCAGGCCGGACAGGTCATGTTCGGCCTGACGCGTACCGAGCACGACGTCGCGTTCGCTGATCACGACGATGTCGCCGACGCGATCGTTCGGCAGCTGAAAGCGCTCGCAAGCCGCGCGATTGTCGAGCACGACTTCGACGCCGGACAGCGCGGCGAGCCTTGCGATCACCCCCTCGATGTCGTTTGCGGAAGCAGAAGACGAAGGCAGATAGACCGTCGCAAACGACCCGAGCGCGCCATGGTGCACGACATAGGGATCGGTAATCGGCAGAATCACCCGCGCGGTACGTGCGCCGAACCACTCGTCGAGCACGTCCTGCAGATAGATCACATTGGGCTCGCCGGTCACCGGGTCGTGCTTCGCATTCATGCCGTGATCGGCGGTCAGCGCAATCGTCCAGCCGAGCTCATGCAGTTGTGCGAGATAGCGGTCCATCATCGCGTAGAACGCATTGGCGTCGGGCGTGCCCGGCGCGCTCTTGTGCTGCACGTAATCGGTGGTCGACAGATACATCAGATCGAGCTTGCGCGTTTGCGCAAGCCGCACGCCCGCCGCAAACACGAATTCAGACAGCCCCGCGCTATAGACATCCGGCACCGGCAAGCCCACCAGTTCGGTCACGCGTTCGATGCCGTTTTCTTCGAGCGTCGCCGCATCCGCTTTTTCCGCGGAAAAGCAGATGCCCTTCATCTGCCAGCCGAGCAGCCGCCGCAGCTTGTCCTTCGCCGTGACGACCGCGACCGCCGCGCCCGCCACCGAAGCGGCAGCGAGCAACGTGCCCGCGCGCAGATACGCGGGGTCGTTCATCATCACTTCGCCGCCCTTGCCGCCGTTCGCGTCCGGGTCCCAGAAGTAATTGCCGCAGATGCCGTGCACCGAGGGCGGCACGCCGCAGACGATCGACAGATTATTGGGGTTCGTGAACGACGGAATCACGCAATCGCCCTTGAACGCCGCGCCATCGGCCAGCAGCCGCGCAAGATACGGCGCAACGCCGGCCGCGGCCGCCGCTTCGAGATAGTCGTATTCGCAACCGTCGACGCACACCACGACGGTCGGCGTATCGGGCAGTCGATACGTCCGCCCGTTGACCTCGACACGCCGCAGAGACCCGGCAGCTTCAGGAGATTGACTAGCCATTGCATGCTTCCCTTGATACGAGCGCAACTTCCACATTTTCGGTCATTTCGACAAATTTTGCCACATTTAAAGCGGTCGACATCCCGACAGAAAAGACACCACGCGAAAAAGTCTGGAATGTGACGGCGCGGACGCGTATCAGTCCGCGCGCCGTTTAGGCACACGCGCCGCGATCAGCAGCAGCGCGGCGAGCGACACCAGCAGCAGAATCAGCGCGAGCGCCGAAGCCGGCAGGTAATATCCGCGCTCGACCTGCCCGACCACGACGATCGGCACGGTCGCGAAGCCCGGCGGATAAACGGTCAGCGTCGCGCCGAGTTCGCCGAGCGACAGCGCAAAGCCGAGCGCGAGACTGGCGCGGATCGCGGGCACGAGCTGCGGCAGCACGACGGTACGCAGCACCATCGACGGCGGCGCGCCAAGACTCGCCGCCGCTTCGCGCAGCACCGTCAGTTCGGGCCGCAGCGCCGCGGCCGCGCAGCGATAGCAGAACGGCAACACGAGCGCGAGCTGCACGAATACGACGATCGCCGCCGAACTCGACAGATCCACCGGCCGCTTGTGATACGCGATCAACACCGCGAGCCCGAGCACGACGCTCGGCACGCCGTTGGGCATCATCGCAATCGTATCGACGAGCGCGCCAAGTCCGCGCCGGTCGCGCCCTTCTAGCGCAAGCGCGAGCCACAAACCAAGCGCCGTGCCGAGTATCGCCACCCCAAAGCCGACTTCGAGACTCGTGGTGACCGCATCGAAATCGCTCGAGCCGAGCCGCTCGAACCAGCGCATGCTGAAACCATCGGGCAGGATTGTGCCGGACCAGTGCGCGGCGACGCTCGACAACGCGACGACGATCACCGGTAAAACGAACAGCCAGCAGCACAACAGCGCGGCGAACGCGAGGAAGGCGCCGCCCGCGATGCGCGCGGCGAGACCGCGCCGAACAGGACGTGCGCGGTGGCGAATGGCAGGCAACACGAGCTTGTCTTGCGGCGTTGCCATCAGCGTCGTCCTCCCGCGCTGCGCCGGTTGACCTGACGGTACAGCGCATACAGCGACAGTGACATCGCGAGCATCACGACCGCGCCCGCGGCCGCGGTCGGCAGATCGAGATCGACAGTCGCCGAACTATAGATCGCGACCGGCAGCGTAATCAGATGCGCGCTGCCGAGCACGAGCAGAATGCCGAACTCGTTGAGCGTGAGCAGGAAGCACAGAATCGTGCCGGCTGCGATGCCGGGCCACGCGAGCGGCACGATCACGCGCCACGCGACCATCCAGCCATTCGCGCCGAGACTGCGCGCCGCTTCGATAAGCCGCATATCGAGCATCGCGAACGACGCGAGCGTCGGCCGCACGACGAACGGCGCATAGAACACGACTTCCGCGAGAATCACGCCGCCGATGCCGAACAGGAAATCGAGCGGCGGCGCCTGCAAATGAAAGAGCCGCTGCAGCCCGATGCTGACCGAGCCCTGCGAGCCGTACAGAAAGATCAGCGTGAACGCGACCAGAAACGACGGGAACGCGACGAACAGTTCGAGAAACCGCGTGACGAGCCGCGCGCCGGGAAAGGGTCTGAAAAACAGCAGCGCCGCCAGCGCGACGCCGAGCAGCGACGCCAGCCCCGCGCTGAGCAGAAGAATCCATAGCGTTGTGCCGATCACGCCGCTCGTCTCCGGATTGCCGAAGAACTTTGCGTACGCCTGCAGACTGACGCCGTGCGCGCCCGACAGGCTCAACAGCACGAGCCGCACGAGCGGATAGATGACGAGCGGCCCCAACACGAAAACCGCCAGAAACAGCAGATGCCACTGCGACGCACGCGTACGGCGGCGCTGCGCCGCCGCATGCAACGCCGCGCTTTGCGCGCGGCGCGCATCGGCGTTACCGGAAGCCGCGAGCGCGTCAGGGCTTGATAAGGACGACATCGTCTGCCTCGTAATGCAGGGACACGCGCGCACCCTTCTCCGGCGTCATGCTGCTCACGCGCTGCATCGTGACGAGTACATGCTCGTTCGGCATCGCATCGAGCACGACCGACACCGACAGCACCGCGCCATACCATTCGACCGACGCGATCGTGCCGTGCAACTGCCCTTGCCCGAGCGGCACGATACGCAGCGATTCCGGCCGCAGACACGCGACGCGCTCGCGTTCCGTATAGCGCGCGTCGCCAAGCGCAAACGCGACATGCGCGGGCAGCAGATTCGCCGCGCCGAGATAACGCGCGACAAACGCATCGTCCGGCGTGTCGTACAGCTGCTGCGGCGTGCCGAGCTGCGCGATGCGGCCTTCGCGCATCAGCAGCGTGCGATCGGACAGCACGAGCGCGTCGTCCTGATCGTGCGTCACGCAGACAATCGTCAGATTCGGCAGCCGCTCGTGCAGCGCCTTCAGTTCGGAGCGCACCGAGGCGCGCAGATTGGCATCGAGCGCGGACAGCGGCTCGTCGAGCAGCAGCACGTCGGGCTCGATCACGAGCGCGCGCGCCAACGCAACGCGCTGCTGCATGCCGCCCGACAATTGCGCGGGCATCACATGCCCCGCATCGCCGAGTTGCACGAGCTTCAGCGCATCGGCGACGCGCCGCGCGATTTCCTTCGACGTCACACGCCGCGCGCGCAGCCCGAACGCGACGTTGTCGAATACCGAGAGATGCGGAAACAGCGCATAGCTCTGGAACAACAGCCCGAGATTGCGCTTGTGCGGAGGAACATGCGTGAGATCGTGACCGGCCACCGTTAGCGTGCCGGACAACCCGTCCGCTTCGATAAAGCCGGCGATAAAGCGCAGCAGCGTGGTCTTGCCGCAGCCGCTGCGGCCGAGCACGGTCAGCAGCTCGCCGCGCTCGATCGTGAGCGACAGATCGTCAAGCACCGTGCGAGCGCCGAAGCGCACGGTCAGGTGTTCGATCTGCACGCCGCCCGGCGCGTCGGCGCGGGCGATACCCGGTGATTCGAGGCCGGCGTCGAGTGCGCCGGCATGAGCAAGACTCGCGGTATTCACCGGGTTCGTCTCCCGCTTTTCAGTGATGGACGATCGCCACTCAGCCAAACCAGGCGAAACAAAGCTTAACGTAAAGCGAAGCCGCTCAAGCCGCTTATTTCGGCTTCACCACTTCGATCTGCTTGCCCGAGTTGCCGATCACATCGTTTTTCCAGCGCGCGGTCCAGTCGGCCTTCTTCGTCATCACCTGGTTCCAGTCGACCGGAATCAGTTTCACGCCGGAAATCGCCTGCTTGACCGCAGCGCCATTCTTGCCGGAGAGCGCAACGTCGCTGCGCGCCGGGATACCGAAGATGTCCGGCACCTTGGCCTGCACGTCGCTCGACATCAGATAGTCGATCAGCTTCTTGCCGCCGGCCTGGTTCGGGCCGTTCTTGATCAGGCCTATCGCGTACGGCAGCTGGAACGTGGTCGGCTGGCCGCCGGCTTCGGCTGCGAGGAAAATCGGCTTCAACGTCAAGCCGCCGTTCGCCGCATCGTCGAGGTCCATCTGCAGGTCGCCGTTCGCGACCGAGATTTCGTTACGCGAGAGCAGCACGTCGAGGTAGCCCGTGCCCTTCGTGTGGAACTTCGCGCTCCCCTCGAGCTTCTTCAGATAGTCGAACGCCTTGTCTTCGCCCATCAGCGACGTGGTCAGGATAATCACCGCCATGCCGTCGCCGGCCGTGGCCGGGTTCGAGTACGCGACCTTGCCGCTGTAGTCCGGATGCAGCAGATCGGCGAACGTCTTCGGCTGGTTCTTGACGACTTCCGGGTTGATCGCGAACGAGAAGTAGTTGTTCACGAAGGTCGCCCACGTGCCGTCCGGCGCCTTCGCGATAGCCGGCACGTTCTTGTAATTGACGCTCTGGTAGTTCTGCAGCAGACCCGTTTGCGCCGCTTGCTGGATGAACGGCGGCAGCGTGACGAGCACGTCGGCCTTCGGCGAGTCCTTCTCGACGGTCGCGCGGTTCACCACTTCGCCGCTGCCCGCCGTCACGATGTTGACCTTGAGGCCTTCCTTCTTCTCGAAGGCCGGCAGCACGTCCTTGTACAGATTCTCGAGGCCGTCCGCCGTGTACAGCACGACCGCGTCCGCAGCATGCGCGGACAGGCTCGCGCCGAACGCCGCTGCGGCGACGAGTGCCGGCAGCAGTGTGTGGACGATGCCGGCGGCGGCGCGAGGTTGATTCGTCGATCTCATGTCGTTTTCTCCAAAGGGCGAAATACCCACGGCCGAACCCGGCGCATCGGGCTGCCCGAATCTGTTCTGTTTGTACGGCGCGCGAACGTGCAAAGACCGCGCCGCCTGTATCTGGTCCGCCCGGCTTCGCACAGATTGCCAACCCAACCTTGCTGAAGATTGCTGAGTATCCGGCTCGCTGCGCGGCTCACTACGCGGTTCACTGCTGCCGGCGGGGCGGCTCCTGATCTGACGAATCCGCCGCCTGCCTGTCTTTCGACAGGTTTCGACAGGCAGGGCAAGAATCACAGGTTTCCGTGACAATTCCGTGACTCTCAATAAAAACGCCACAACTTGACACATATTGCCAATAAACTCCAACATACTCGAATAAGCGACTACCGCCGCGATGCGCTGCGCCAGGCCCATCCATCGCTCAACGAAAGGAACCGCTGTGATTCTCGGAAACGATCCGATCCTGCTGACGCCAGGACCGCTGACCACCTCGCCCACGACACGCGAAGCGATGCTGCGCGACTGGGGCTCGTGGGACGCCGCGTTCAACCGGATCACGCAAAGCGTCTGCCACGACCTCGTCGATATCGTGCATGGTAACGACGACTACGTCTGTGTGCCGCTGCAAGGCAGCGGCACCTTTGCGGTCGAGGCGGCGCTCGGCACGCTGGTGCCGCGCGACGGCTGCGTGCTCGTGCCGAACAACGGCGCGTATTGCGCGCGCATCGTGCGGATCCTCCAGCGGCTTTCGATTGCGTGCATCGAGTTGCCGTTGCGCGAAGACGAGCCGGTGACCGTGGCGGCGCTCGAACAGGCATTCGCGCGCGAGCCGCGCATCACGCACGTCGCGCAGGTGCATCTGGAAACGAGCGCGGGCCTGCTCAATCCGCTCGATGAAATCGCCGCGCTCTGCAAGCGGCGCGGCAAAAGCCTGATCGTCGATGCGATGAGTTCGTTTGGTGCGCTGGCGATCGATCTGCGTGCGGGTGGCATCGACGCGCTCGTGTCCGCGAGCGGCAAGTGTCTCGAAGGCGTGCCCGGCATGGGCTTCGTGATCGTGAAGCGCAACCTGCTCGACGCCAGCGAAGGACGCTCGCCGTCGCTGGCGCTCGATCTGTACGACCAGTACGCGTATATGAAGAAGACGACGCAGTGGCGCTTCACGCCGCCGACGCACGTCGTCGCCGCGCTGCGCCGTGCGCTCGATACGTTTTTCGCGGAAGGCGGACAGCGTGCCCGCGGCGCGCGCTATGCACGCAATTGCGCGACGCTGATCGACGGCATGCACGCGCTCGGCTTCCGGACCTTTCTGCGGGCCGACGCGCAGGCTCCGGTGATCGTCACGTTTCACGCGCCGCGCGACGCCCGGTGGGATTTCGCGGCGTTCTATGCGGCCGTGCGCGATGCGGGGTACGTGCTGTATCCGGGCAAGCTCACGCAAGTGGACACGTTCCGCGTCGGCTGCATCGGCGCCATCGACGTCAATGAAATGCACAACGCCGTGGCGGCGATCGGCAGGACGCTCGAACGGTTAGGGATACGCGTCCGGTAGAGGTCACGCAGCGGGTAGCAAACAGACATGTAGCGCAGACACACGGCCCGCGCGGCACGGACGCGCGCCCGGTCTCGCACGCGTCACGCGATCAGAATCTCCGGTCCGCGCGCGGTGATCGCCTTCGCCAGCGCGCGCTCCGGCGCGACCTCGGTCACGACATAGCGCGCGCGCTCGAGACCGCGAATGCGCACCGGTGTCACGCGCCCGAACTTCGAATTGTCGGCGACCACCACCACGATGTTGCCCGCCTCGATCATCTTCGCGCGCACTTCGGCCGCCATGCGCGAGTAGTCGGACAGATGCGCATCGGGCGTGATGCCGCCCGCGCCGACGATCGCAAAGTCGGCGTGATACTGCGACAGCTGATGGATCGTATCGAGCCCGAACGCCGCGTCTTCGATATCGGACAGCTCGCCGCCGAGCAGCGTCACGCGGTTCTCGTTGCGACGTCCGAGTACGAGCGCGATGCGCCAGTCGTTCGTATAGACCGACAGCCGATGACGGATCATCAACGCGCGCGCAACCGCATTCGTCGTGCTGCCCGAATCGATCACGAGCGACGCGCCGTCCGGCACGAGCTGCGCGGTCCGATCGCCGATCGCACGCTTGGCCGCCGCATTGGCGGCCTCGCGCACATCGAGGTCGGGTTCGCGCCGGTCGCTCGATAAGGCGCCGCCGTGGGTCGTCACGATCAGGCCGCGTTCGGCCAGCGTATTGAGGTCGCGCCGGATCGTCTCGCGCGATACGTTCAGCTCGCGCACGAGCTCCGCCACCGACAATGCGCCGTTCTTCGAGACCTGCGACAGGATGTATTGATAGCGTTGTTCGGCGAGCATCTCTCTCTTGGGCGGCCGCTTCGGGTCGGCTCGTGTGAGTTCAGGAGGCCGGCGTATTGTATTACGTGACACAACCGGCTGCGCCGGCCTCCTGCTTGCCGAAGCGCGGCGGACCATGTGCGGACCATGTGCGGACCATGCGCGCCGCAACCCGCAAACGACGCGCCATCCCCTCGCGCGCAGTGTGCCCGAACGCGCATCCCTGCTAAGCTTGCCCCCTTATGCCGCGCACTGCCCCGTGCGCCCTGCCGACCGTTTAGCCGATGCCGTCTTTCTTTCGCCGCCTGCTCCTGCTGTTTCATGCACTGCGCTTCGGCGCTCGCCTGATCTGGCTCGCCGCGCCTGCCGACCACAAAGTGCACTGGATCGTCTCGCTGATCGAACGCGTGCATGCGTCCGAACGCGGCCGCGCGAGCGTGCACGGCGTACTGCCGCTGCTCGGCCCGCTGGCCGGCGGCTTTGTGCAAACACTCGCCACGCGCCCCGAGCTCGCTGCCGGCACCCTGCACGAGGCACTCGATTCGGTCCACCATCTGCTCGCGCCATTGCCGCCCGAGGCCGCCGGCAAGGCGCTGACCGCCGCGTTCGGCCGGCCGCTGCCGACGCTCTTCGAATCGGTCGACCTCACCGCCGTCGAAAGCGGTTTTGCGCATCAAATCCATGTGGCGCGGCTCGCGATGCCGATCGACGGCCATCGCGATGTCGAGATCAAGCTGCTGCGCGTCGCGCAACGCGCGCAGATCGCCGACGAAACAGCGCTCCTGCGCTGGGTCGCGCGCTGGCTCGACAAGCTTTCGCGCGCGGCGCGCAAGCTGCGCGTGCGCGAGCTGGCGGAGACGTTCACGCAGGAGATCATGCGCCGCCTCGATCTGCGCGCGGAAGCGGCAAACCAGAGCCAGACGGCGCATCTCTTCGCCGACGATCCGCGCGTCGTCGTGCCGGCCGTGATCTGGGACCTGTGCGGCGACGCGACGCTCGTCATTGAACGCATCGAGACGGTACAGGTGACCGACTTCACCGGCCTCGCCGCGCATCGCGTGAGCGTACCGGCGCTCGCGGCGCGCATCATCGAGGTCGTCACGCACGAGGCGTTCGAGCATGGCTTCTTCCATGCGGCGCTCGACGCGCGACGCGTGCGCGTCAGCGTCGACGATGAGACGCACGGCAAGCTCGTGCTCGGCGACTTCGCGGTGATGTCGAACCTGTCGAGCGACGAGCGCTCGTTCTTCGTGCACGGCGCGACCGCGCTGTTCGGCCAGCATTACGGACGCCTTGCCGATCTGCATCGCAACGCCGGGCACGTGCCGCGCGACGCGCGCACCGAACAGCTCGAAGCCGAACTGCGCACGCGTGCCGAAGCGCACTTCGCGGGCGCAGCGCACGAGCGCACGGCGGGCCCGCTGTTTCATCATCTGCTGCATGCGGTCGCGCCGTTCGACGGCTGCGTGCCGCCGCGCCTCGTCGCCGCGCAACGCGCCTTCGAGCAGGCCGAGGCACTGGCAAACGCGCTGCATCCGGGCGTCGACAGCTGGAATATCGCGCGCCGCGTGCTCGCCGACCTCGCACGGCGCGATTTCGATCATCGCGGCTGGGCGAAGCACCTCGCGCAGGAACTGCCGCATCTCGCGCATCTGGTGCCGCGCGTGCCGCAGCTTGCGATTCGTTATCTTCAGCAGCAGCACAGCCTCGCGACCACGCGGCAGCACGCGCAGCTGGTCGGCGAAGTCACGCGCGAATATCGGCGTACCCGAACGTTGTTGTGGGCGTGCACGGCTTGCGGTGCGGTGCTCGGCGCGCTGGCGATCCTGTTGATGTATTGAGGGGATGTACCGGGCGCCGGTTTTTTGCAGCGGGGACGCCGTGTCGCCTTGTCGTGTCGCCGTGCCGCCGCGCCAACGCGTCCCCGCCCGGCGGCAGTGCAGCTTCGAACAAGACACCCGGCGCGCCGCTTCGCGATACTGCACGCTTCTCAGCTCCTGTTGCCATCGGTGTCATGCTCGCTTCAATCAGTGCGGTCGTATTCGTCGTTCTGTGGTCGACTGGCTTCGTCGTCGCGCGCGCGATCGCGCCATTCGCCGACCCGAATCTGTTCCTGCTTGCGCGCTTCTCGGGCACGGCTCTGCTGTTCGCGTGCGCGGCGCTGATCGGCCGCGCCGCCTGGCCGACCGGCCGCGCGCTCGGCAAACATCTGGTGGCCGGCGCGCTGCTGCAAGGCGTCTATCTCGGCGCCGGCTACTGGGCCATTGCACAAGGCATGTCGGCGGGCGTCATGGCGCTGCTCGGCGCGCTGCAGCCGCTTCTGACCGCGGCCGTCGCCGCGCCGCTCTTCGGCGAACGCCTGTCGCGGCGCGGCTGGAGCGGCATGGCGCTCGGCCTTGCCGGCGTGGCGCTCGTGCTCGAACCGAAACTCGCCGCGGCCGGTTTGCCGGCGCCGCACGGACCGGCGACCGGACAGGCGCCCGGCTGGCTCGTCGTCGCGATCTCGATCGTCGCGGTCGTGGCGATTACCGCGGGCACGCTGTTCCAGAAGACTTCGCTCGCGAGCGCCGACCTGCGCAGCTCGAGCGCCGTGCAGAACTTCGGCGCGGCGCTGGTCGCGGCACTGTTCGCGTTTGCGCTCGGCGAGCATCGCTGGGTTCCGTCGCCGACCTTATGGGTATCGCTCGCGTGGGGCATCGTGATGCTGTCGGGTGTCAGCCTGACGATGCTCGTCTGGCTCGTCCGGCGCGGCGATGCGTCGCGCGCGACGGCGCTGCTGTTTCTCGTGCCGCCGCTTGCGGCCATCGAAGGCTATGTGGGTTTTGGCGAGACGCTCACGCCGGTCCAGATCGCGGGATTTGTCGTGGCGCTGGTCGGGGTGCTGCTCGCGAGATCGAAGTCGTGAACCAACGTGGCGGTCGGCGTTGAATTCACGCGCTGCATGGCTCGCGAGATCGTCGCTTGCAGGTTGCGGCTTGCAGCTTGCGGCTTGCAAACAGCGGCGAAGGCCGCCACGGTTAAACCTGACGCCGGTCTCGATCAATCGGCCGTATCCGCGTCGGCCGGCATCTTCGCGCGCAGCACGGCGCTCGGCGCCGGCGACCATGCCGGCCTTGTCTTGCGCGCCGAATCGACGACGACGATAAAGCGTCCCGCCCACGGCGTAATCTGCCGGTCCGCATGCAGCACCCAAAGCGAGCGTCCCGAATCGATGAGATCCTGGTATTCGGCATCGAGAATGCCGTAGTGATCGAGGAAGCGGTTGAGCGCAGCGGGAATCCGCACGCAGCCCTTCGAATGGCGGATGCCGAGCAGCGGCTCGAGTTTGTCCGGGTCGGTCGCATGCATCTGAAAGCGCATCTGCGAAACGCCGCCCTTGCCCCAGCCACGCTCGGCCTGCGCCCAACCCAAATCGAAGATCCGCAGATCGTGCCGGCCGTAGCCGCGAATGCCGTTCGCGTTCATCGTGCCTTCCGCACGAAAGTCCATGTTGTCAGGCGTGTGTTCGAACACGCCGAGCGGCGTGACGAAATGGTCGTACTGTCCCGGCCGGCCGGTCGCGACCGGCGATGCGCCGATCAGTTGCCAATCGTCGGCCGGTACCGCGCGGAAATAGATAAAGAGCGCCTGCACGTTCGGGTTGCGATCGACGAGCACCACGTACTCGCCCGACAGGTTGCCGAGCGTGTGCGCGTCGAGCGCCGACTCGAGCTGCATGCCGTACACGCGCTGATCGGCAGGAGGAATCTTCAGCCGGCGCGCGACGTCGTGCGCGAACAGATCGCGCATCAGGAGCGCCTGCCGCGGATCGGCGCCGCCGACCGCGTCGCGCGCCGCGACCGCGGACTCGAGCGCGGACCATGCCGACGTTGCACGCGGCAGCGGCGTGCTCGCGGCCAATGCACCGTTCGCCAGTACGCCGTTCGCAAACGCGGCGGCGGCGAATAAGAAGGTCAATCCGACAATAGTCAAACAGCCTCGCAAACCCACCGCACAGGTCGAAACAAATCGGGCGGCAAAGCAGACGGCCCGATTCGCGCGCGCAACATAACCGACGCAATGCATTCGATGAATCGAATCGCGTCCGTTATTACCGCTTCCGGATTCCGGCGTGCGTTTCGCGAGCCGGCAGAACTTATTGTTCTTCATCGCTGTGTACGCAAACCCGCTTGGGCCATGCCGCGCGCCGACCCTCACGGCACACGGAAGACCCGCGTCGAGCACGCCCTTGCAAGTCTTTCGACGACAATAGTTTCACGCGTCGAAAAACCGGAATATGAATATCAGGCATTGAATGGACAAACATCAGTCCAATTTGACCGCGCGTTCCGACCGCTTGTTTCAACCGCTTGTTTCAACCGCTTGTTTCGATCGCTTGTTTCGATCGCTTGATTCGACTTGTTTCGACTGACGCAACGCCGCGACGACAAGAGCAATATCGGCAAATGCACCGCGAATGCGTCAGGCCAATCAAGGCTTCGGACGAACATAATCGGAGACAGGCTGTCCACATTAAACCAGACTCTTCGCATGCCCGCATCCTGCGTGCGCAACTTCCGTACCGAGGAGAACGCCGATGACCACCCATGACGAAAATGCGGTCGCGCGCCAGAAACGCATCGCAGCCGAACTGCATGTCACCGCATCGTTCGATGCCGCACACGAGATCGAGCGGCGCGTCGATTTTCTCGCGCACTATCTGCGCGCGAACGGCCTCGCCACTTACGTGCTCGGCATCAGCGGCGGCGTCGATTCGACCACGGCGGGACGGCTCGCGCAACTGGCCGTCGAACGCTTGCGCGCGGCGAACTACGATGCGCGCTTCGTTGCGATGCGCCTGCCGTATGGCGCGCAGCACGACGAAGCGGACGCGCAGCAATCGCTCGCGTTTATTCGCGCGGACGAAGTAATGACCGTCGACGTGAAGCCCGCCGCCGATGCGATGCTCGCGTCACTCGATGCGAGCGGCTTGCGCTTTGCGAGCCACGAGCAGCAGGATTTCGTGCACGGCAATATCAAGGCGCGCAGCCGGATGATTGCGCAATACGCGGTCGCGAGCGCGCGGCGCGGCGTCGTGATCGGCACAGATCACGCGGCTGAGTCGGTGATGGGCTTCTTTACGAAGTTCGGCGACGGCGGCGCGGACGTGCTCCCGCTCGCGGGCCTTTTCAAGCGGCGTGTGCGCGCCGTCGCGCAGGCGCTGGGTGCAACGGACGCGCTCGCGCACAAGGTGCCGACCGCGGATCTCGAAATGTTGCGCCCGCAACGTCCCGATGAAGACGCGTATGGCATCCGCTACGAGGATATCGACGACTTTCTCGAAGGCAAGCCTGTCAGCGACGCGGTGTATCAGGCCGTGATGCGCTTTTACGAGGCGACGCGTCATAAGCGCGCACTGCCTTACACGCCATTCGACTGGGAAGCGCCCGCGCCTCGCCCGTGAACGCGGCGCACGCGCAGGCGGTGTGTACAGGGGCGGTGTATGCGCGGGCGAAGTCGCTACAAGCGGGGTTCGCTACAAGCGGGGTTCGCTACAGGAAGCTACGAACATCTAACATCTATAAGCGCTTCGGCGGCGGCGCGGGCCTTTCATTGAACGGCGTCACGCTTGCCTGCAATGCCACGCCGCACAGCATTTTGCCGTGCACCTGCTGGGCGATGACGTCGCCGACGTAAGGCACATCCGCGTTCAATTCGACGTTGGCGTAAGCGTTCGACGTACCCTGCTCGTACACGGCGAGGTTCTTCGCGTAGTGGCCGAGTTCGTGCTGGAGAAACTCGCGTACATCCTGCTCGGAGCAGGTCTCGGGAATATTCCAGACGATCAGGTACATACACACCCCGCGCAACGGAACCCGCGCGGCGATCGCGCCGCGGCCGGGTGCAGGTAAGACGCCGTCATGTCGCACACTCCTCTGAAGTGCCGCCCACTCCCTCCCGCCCGCTTGCCGCATCGACCGCATGGGCATGGCGACAGGCTACGGGCGGAAACCGTCCCGGGATCGCGCCGCGTGCGTCGGGCGGCGCGCAGCCAGCCGCTCAGTCGTTCGCGTCGCCCGACGCTTTGGGCTCGACGTGGTCCGCGCTGACCCACCACGCCATCCGGTCGCGCGGGCCGCGCACGAGCACCGCGGATGGGTCGGCCACGCCGTCGTCCGCGATCTCGCAGACGTCGAGGCCTTCAGGCAGGCGCTTCACCGTGCCGGCTTCCTCGAACAGCGCAAGCCGCTTCGCGGATAGCGGATACAGCTGGCTGTACACATCGTAGCTGATCGCGGCAGGCGCGTCGCCGCGAATGTGCAGAGCGTTGCCAGTGCGGCATTTGAGCGGCGCGGGAGCCGATGCAAATGCGCTGTTCAACATCAGGAAGCCGGATGTCGCGACAATCGCGATCAAACTGAGCTTCAGCTTCGTCATGGGTATTCTCCTGATCCGGACCTGCGCGTCACGAGCCGTCGTCGTCGCTATCGGTCGTCATGCCGACATGACCGTCTTCGCACGGCGCGCGGCGCAAGCGTGCATATTGCGCGGGCCAGTCGCCCGCGATCGCCGCCTGAGCAGCGCTCAGACTCATCTTTCCGGCGCAGACGCAGCGCTTCAACTTCGCGGCCAGCAGTTCCTTGCGGCGCTCGCCACGATGTCCGCCCCAAGGCAGCAGATCGAAGTTGTCGGCCGCATCGGGCGAGCCGCCCAGCACGATCGGCACGCGCCGGTCTAGCGCGTACTCGGTGCTGTCGTCCGCATCGATGCCGCGTTGCGTGAGCAACCGGTTCTTGTGCGCGAGCATCTCGTCGACAGGCGGCGAAACGGTATCTGCGTAACCGGGTTTGCAGATGGTGTCCGCCACCGACTGCTGCGTGACGCGCTCGTCGAGCATCGACGCGTCTTGCGCGCGGGCGGCGCGCCCGTACAGCACCGCCGAGAGGCACAGCGCGGCGATGGCCGCGCCGCGTGCGCGCCGCGCGACCCGCGCAGTGCGGCGCACATGGGCCGCGGCGGGTTGATCGGTTGACTCGATACGACTACTGATGCGGTGCGCGTTGCCGCGCCTGTCTGCATTGCCTTCGTTCATTGGTCAGCGCGCCGTCGATCGGCACGGATGGGTCAATTCGCAGGCCAATTAAAACATACTCGACGACCCTGTTGCGAATTCGCCGGCTTCGAAGGCCTCGATTGCACGCTTGCCTGCGACTGAAACGATTGCGTCCGCAACCTTTCATGACGACGCACGACCGCATGATTACACCGGCTTCTCCGTTCTCTCGAGGCTGCGTGCCTGCAATGCGCGAATGCGGCCCAGCGCGGCCGTGTTGCCGACCGCCGACCCGTACATCTGCGCGAGGTCATGCTTGAGCGCCGTACGCGATGCCCCGTCGAGATAGACCATATGCCCGGACGGATAAAAGCGCGCGGACAGATTCTCGCGCACCTGCTGGCTCACGAGCGGCATGCGCTGCAAGTCGATGATCGTTTGATAGAACGGCGTGACGAAGTCGTAAAACCCGTTCGCGGACAGCACCTTCAGGTCGACGTTGAGCGCCATCACCGCGGCGAGATCGCCGGCGGTGTAGAGCACCACATTGCCTTTGTCGTCGACGCCCTTCTGCGCGCCCGTCGGATCGATATGCCCGAAGTCCCAGTTCTGGAACGCCTGATCGTTGAGATCGGTGAACGCGGAATTCGAGGTGAACTTCAACTGCTCGTTCAGGTACGTGTTCCACATCGTTGTGTAGACACCGGTAACCGCCGTCATGGTCGGATCGTTGCCGCCCGAGTTCGGATCGATCTGTCCGGCAATGCCGGTTTCGATCGCGGTGACGCGGCCATCGTACGCACCGAGCGCGAGCCCTTTCGATTTGAGCAGTGTGGTGAGGAACAGCGAATTGCCGCGGCTATCGTAGGCCGCGATATCGAGGCTCCATGCGAGCAGCGTCGTTTTGTCGATACCGGTGTACTCGCTCAGCTTTTCGACGGTCGCATCGTCGGTGGTCGGGAATTTGCGGAGCGCCGCGAGGTAGTCGGTGCGCGCAAATTGCGCGACCTCTTCGACGAATGTGCCGAGATCGGTCGGTCTCGGCGCGACGCCAAGCTTCTTGTGAAACCACGCGTCCGCCGCGGCAGTGGGCAGCGCGCCGACCGGATTGCCCGCTTGCGTGTAGTCGAGAATCGACGACTGCAGCGTTACGCCGTTCAGATCGACACCGTCTTCGTGCAGCCGGTACGCCAGCACGCAGCTGCGCGCGGTACCGTACGATTCGCCGAACAGAAACTTCGGCGAATTCCAGCGGTTGTTCTTCGTCAGATAGCGCTTGATGAACTGCTTGATCGAGTCCGCATCCTGGTCGACGCCCCAGAAATCGCGATTTTTGTGTGGCGCGACGGCGGCCGAGTAACCGGTGCCGACCGGATTGATAAAGATCAGGTCGCTCGTGTCGATCAGGCTGTCGGGGTTGTCCTCCATCTGATACGGCGCGGGCGGCGTGAAGTTCGGCATCGACGTCTTGATGCGCCGCGGCGCGAACGAGCCGAGCAGCACGAAGACCGACGACGAGCCCGGCCCGCCGTTATAGAAAAATGTGAGCGGGCGCGTTTCCTCTTTCTGGCCGTCCTGCGTGAACGCGACGTAGAACATCTTCGCGTTTGGCTGCGAACTGCTCGGGTCGACCGTCACCAGATGACCGGCCGTTGCCGTGTAGTTGATCTTCTTGCCGCCGATGGTGATCGAGTGCCGCGTGATGGCGGCGTTCTCGCTCGAGTCGCTGACTGAATCGTCGGGCCCGTTGCCGTACGCGACGGGATCGAAAAACGGCTGGTCGCCCGCGCGATGCGGTGTGCTCTCACCCGCCGTCGCAGACGACGCGCCGGAAGGAGGAGACGACTGCAGACCGCCGGAAGCCGATTCGTTGTTTGCCATGATCGCTCCATAGAATGCGTTACCGTCAGATACACACCGCGTGCGCCGCGAGCCGAGCCTAAAGCGCCGCTGCCACCTTCGCCCCGTCGGGACTGCCGAGACCGGTGCAGGCGTCCCACCCCGACACGGCCGCATAACTGCCGTTGTTGCCTTGCGTGATGTCGTTGCACACGCGTGCGGCCTTGTAGAGCTTCGCGTTGACAAAGCCCGCCGGCTGCCCTTTCGCCGCATTGATGCGCGCGATCAGCGCGGCCCACAAAGGCGCCACCGCGCTCGTGCCGCCGACCACCGTGTTCTGCCCGCCGATCAGCACGTCGTAGCCGGTCGCGGGCGATGCATCGGCCGCGACATCGGGCACGCCGCGCCGCGCGAGCGGCGTCTTGCCGCCGTGCGCGCCGGCCGCCGACAAACCCTCCTGCCATGCCGGAACCGCAAACGTCGCACTGACGCCGCCGCCGCTCGCACCGCCGTTCGCCCCATCGTTCCAGACAACCTCGCGTGAAATGCTCTGGCCCGACACTTCGACGCTCGTGCCGCCGCACGCAAGCACATACGGACTCGAGGCCGGGAAATCGACGTGGTCGCGCCCGTCGCCGACGCCGTCGCCCGAGCCGCTATCGCCCGATGCCGCGCAGACCGTCACGCCGATTGCCGCGGCCGATTGCAGCACGTCGTTGAACGCCTGCATCGACTGCTCGGTCCACGTCGACTCCGGCGCGCCCCAGCTGATCGACACGACCGACGGCTTGTGCGTGGTGTCGTGCACCGCACGGCTTACCGCATCGATAAAGCCCGCATCGCTGTTCGGCGAGAAGTACACGGCGAGCGTCGCGCCCGGTGCGATCGCCCCGGCGATCTCGATATCGAGCGTCACTTCACCGTCCGGGCCGTTCGGGTCGCCAGTCGGATGGTTGCCCGCCTGGTCGACACCGACCGGCACAACTTTCGGCGACTTTACGCCGAGGCTGGAAAAGTACGCGTTGAGGTCCGATGTGCGATAGCCGCCGCCAAGCTCGACGATGCCGATGCATTCGCCGCCGCCGTCGCCTTGCGGAAAGCGGTACAGCGACGCGAGCTGCAACGGCGTGAACGACACCGCGGGCTCCGCGCGTGCGGGCCTGAACGGCGGCCTGATGCGAAAGTGCGGCCGCGCCTGCGGACGGTTGTCGAGGCCAAGCACCGCGGTCACGACGCCGTGCAAGTCGTCCGGCACGCTGATTGCGCCGGTGCGCCCGCGATAGAGGCCGATCGCCTGATGCTCGTAATGCTGCAGTTCGACGTCGAATGCGCGCTGGAACTGTGCGACGGTGCCGCCTAGAACGACGGTACGCGCGGCCGCATCTACACGCACCACATCGAGGCCATGCTGCGCGGCAAACGCCTTCAGCTTCGCGATGTCCGCCGGCGACGCGCCGAAGCGCTTTTCCAGTTCGTCGCGCGAGATCGGCGTGGCGCCCGGTGCGCCCGACGCGATACTGCGCACCAGTTGTTCGAATTGCTGTTCGTCCTGGCGGCGCAGCATGACGACTGCTTCGATTCTTTCCGCCGGATCGCATTGGCCGACGACCTTCGATCCTTCCGTTACGGCCCGCTCGCTGCCCGGCAATGGATGCTTGCCCATAGTGTCGCTCTCCTCCATGCGCGGCTCGTGACCGCGCGTTGCAGATGGCCGGCACGCACGGCGCCGCGCGGTATGCCGCGCCGCCCGCTGCCGCATTCGTTTCAGAGATCACGCTGTTCTGTCCGACAAAACCATTCGAACACAGTTCCGGGGTGCATAACAATCGGCCGAATGGCCTACTGTCGGCACTGCGTCACAAGGGTTATGATGCTGCCGCGATGCACCGCCGAAGCGCGCCGCCATCGCCGCATACGCAATGGATGAAGCATCGGTGTTGCACGCCAGAGAAATCCACGGAGAAGTCTTATGACCACCATTTCGATGTATCAGGCATCAGTGCCTGTGCTGATTCGCGGCCTCAACAATCTGCTGGCCATTCTTGGCAAGGGCCAGGCGCATGCGGCTGAAAAGCAGCTCGACCCGTCGGTGCTGCCGGGCTCGCGTCTCTTTCCGGACATGCTGCCGCTCGCACGCCAGGTGCATATCGCAACCGATGGCGCAAAAGGCTGCGCGGCGCGTCTCGCCGGCGTCGAGCCGCCGAAGTACGACGACGTCGAAGTATCGTTCGACGAACTCGCCGCCCGTATCGAGAAAACGATCGCGTATCTGAAGGAGTTCAAGCCCGAGCAGATCGACGGCAGCGAAGCGCGGCCGATCTCGCTGAAAATGCGCAGTGGCCCGGTCGAATTTACGGGCATCAATTTTCTGTTCGGGTTCGTGCTGCCCAACTTCTACTTCCATGTGACGACGGCTTACAACATCCTGCGTCACAACGGCGTCGAACTGGGCAAGATGGACTATCTCGGCAAGCCGAATAGCTGAGCGTTGATCCGGCCGCGCGCGGCGGTCGTGGCGAGGCGCCGCGCGAGCGAGCCGAGTGCGCGCCGTGCCTCGCCCCTCTGCGAACCCAATCAACCCACACGTCAACCGCGCGGCTGGAACGCGATCACACTCATGCCGGCCAGCGTCAACGCGGCGCCGGCAAAATCCCAGATAGTCGGCCGCATCTGCTCGACCGCCCAGAGCCAGAGAATCGCAACCGCGACATACACGCCACCATAGGCCGCATAGACGCGGCCCGCTGCCGCACCGTGAAACGTCAGCAGCCAGGCGAACAGCGCGAGACTCAGCGCGCCGGGTACGAGCAGCCATGCGGAGCCGCCGTCCTTGAGCCAACGCCAGGGCAAGTAGCAGCCGAGAATTTCCGCGAGCGCGGTCACGATATAGAGCAGCAGGGTCTTCATAGAAAAAAGGGGATTGAAAAACCGCACCGCGATCAGGGTTGACACCGCGGCATTGGTGCGCAAATGACGACACCGCAAGCCGCAACGCATGGCGTAGCAAGCGCGCTGCCCCGGCAGTCTATCGTCTTTATTAAGACAATCACTTTGCCGCGCGCAGCGATGCCATGCGACAGTCTGCGCAGTCCGTTTTCCGTGAACGGTTTTCTACCGCCCTTTTTCGCACCCGTCCATGAGCGTCAAATCACCGTGCATCGACATCTGCAAGTTCGACGGCAAGACCGGCTATTGCGTCGGTTGCCTGCGCACACGCGACGAATGCAAGACCTGGAAGAAGATGAAGGACAAGCATCGCCATAAGATCATCGAAGAAAAATCGAAGCGTATGGCGATGCTAAAAAAGTAAGCACGCTCGAAGCAGTCGTGCACGCTCAGTCGAGCGACAGGCGCAGCGCGAAGCCGATCAGCGCAGCCGAGAACGTCCAGCGCTGCACCGTTTGCGCGAGCGGATGCGCGCGCACCCATGTCGAGATGCGCGCGGCGCCGATCGTATAGACAGCGTCGAAGGTCGCGCACACGACGACCAGCACCACGCCCAGCTCAATCACCTGTGACCAGATCGGCCCGGCTTCCGGGCGCACGAACTGTGGAAGCAGCACCGAACAGAACAGCAGCGCTTTCGGGTTCAGCAGATTAGTGAAAAGGCCCTTTACGTAGGCCGTCCGCAGGCTTTGACGCGCCATCAGGCGCCCGTCCCCGTCAGGCAGCGCAAACACCGGCGAGCGAAAAACCTGTACGGCCACCCAAGCCAGATAAACGGCGCCGCCGTAACGCACCCCCTCATAAAGCCACGGCGCATTGCGCAACAGCGCGGCGACGCCGCACGCGGACAGCGTGACATGCAGCGCGCGAGCGGTCGCCAGGCCACATGCAACACCGAAGCCGTGGCGTGTGCCGCGCGCGATCGTCGTTTGCAGCACGAGCGCCATGTCCGGTCCCGGCAGCGCACAGACGACGGCGAGCGCCGCGATAAACAGAACGAGCAGATGAGCGGAAATCATGTCGGCCTTCCATCTTGAAGTTGCGGTATCGATGGCCTTCATGTTGCACGCGGTGCGCGAGGGAATACTGGCGTTTTTCAACGATCATTACTCCAACACTGGAGCTTTACCCTAAAATACTCCTATTCCTTGGCTGATTCCATCATCATGAACGACAACCTCGACAAAATGGACCGCGCGTTGCTCGCCGCGCTGCAGACCGATGGCCGCATGTCGAACGCGAAGCTCGCCGAAACCATCGGCTTGAGCGAAACGCCATGCGCGCGCCGTCTCAAGCGCCTCGAAAACGACGGCTTCATCGAGCGCTATCGCGCGGTGTTGTCGCGCCGGGCGTTGGGTCTCGGCGTTTTTGCGTTCGTCTATGTGCGCTTTGCGGTGCATGACAACACGCTCGCGAACCGCTTCGAGCGCGAGGTCCAGGCCATACCGCGCATCCTGTCGTGCCACAACGTGTCGGGAACCGCCGACTATGTGATGCAGGTGGTCGCGCGCGATCTCGACGACTACGGCACATTCATGCGCGACCAGGTGCGCACGCTGCCGGGCGTGACATCGATCGAATCCGCGCTGTCGCTGCGAGAGGTGAAGTCGCCCGGCGCGTTGCCGCTGTTGTGATCCGCGCCGGCACGAGGCAGAACTTTGATCGGACGCAACACGGCTGGCATAGTGAACTCCGCGCCGCGCCCCCGACATCTGGCCGCAGCCCATCAAACCATAGCGCATCAGGAGCACCCACCCATCATGAACCCCGAACAGGCACGAGCCGAAGAAACGCGCGCCATGGAGCGCGTGGTCGCCGCCACACAGCAGGTGCAAACGGCTTTCGCGGCCTTGCAGTCGCAATTCCCGCCGGCCGGCAGCGGCCGTCCGTCGCAGATCGCGTTGCAGACTTTCGATGCCGCGCTGCAAGAACTCGAAGACGCGCAAGCCGCCTTCGACGAAATGCTTGGCGAATTGCTTGACGGCAACCGTTGAGCCGATAGGCTGCGGGCTTCCCTGCCAGTCGTAGACGGATGCGCGCGCGGCGAGTCCGCGCGCCGCGAAGGCGCAAGGTGCGACAGACAGTTAGTTGCATTCCAAACGTCCTCAACGAAGCTTCTGGAGCCATTCCCGGCGGAATCAAGTCCAACCCCTACCCCAGAATGGCTTTCAAACGTATCGTCAAATTCCGATATAAGATTCGGCACCTGACGATGCAATTGCGTTGCACTGACAACCGGCTCTCCTCAATAACGGGAGCCCGTTGGCTCCGACGGTTAGCTCGATGAACCTGAAGCAGTCCCGATGACGATCGATATCGACGCGATCCACAAAGCGCTCGCGAACCCCGTGCGCCGCGAGATTCTCGCGAAGCTGCGCGACCCCGAACGGCACTTCCCCAACCAGGAGATGCCGCACGAGTACGGTGTGTGCGCGGGAAAAATCGACGAATGCTGCGGCCTCTCGCAGTCGACGGTTTCCGCACACCTCGCCGCCCTCCAGCGCGCGGGGCTCATCACGTCGAAGCGGGTCGGCCAATGGATCTTCTTCAAGCGCAACGAGGAAGTCATCAAGGCGTTCGTCGAGCAGATGAACACCGGCCTCTGATTTCAGACGCACGCATGCGCAACGACAGCGCTCTACCCATAGCCACGGGCTTGCGCCCACAAGACAAAGGTGAACCCCTCATGCCGACTCTTTTCGATCCGCTCAAGATTGGCGACCTCACGCTCCGGAACCGCATCATCATGGCGCCGCTCACGCGGCAACGCGCCGGCGATATCCGCGTGCCGAACGCGCTGATGGCGCAGTACTACGCTGAGCGCGCATCCGCCGGGCTGATCCTGTCCGAAGCGACTTCCGTCACGCCGCAAGGCGTCGGTTACGCGGACACGCCGGGCATCTGGTCCGACGAGCAGACCGAAGGCTGGAAGCTCGTGACCGACGCCGTGCACAAGGCCGGCGGCCTGATTTTCCTGCAGTTGTGGCACGTGGGCCGCGTGTCGGACCCGCACTTCCTGAACGGTGATCTGCCGGTCGCGCCGAGCGCGATCGCGGCGCAAGGCCATGTGAGCCTGCTGCGTCCGCAGCGCCCGTTCGTGACGCCGCGCGCGCTCGACCTCTCCGAGATTCCGGGCATCGTGGCCGCCTATCGCAAAGGCGCGGAAAACGCGAAGAAGGCCGGCTTCGACGGCGTGCAGGTGCACGGCGCGAACGGCTATCTGCTCGACCAGTTCCTGCAGGACAGCACGAACAAGCGCACCGACGCGTACGGCGGCCCGATCGAGAACCGCGCGCGGCTGATGCTCGAAGTGGTCGACGCATGCATCGACGTCTGGGGCGCCGACCGTGTCGGCATGCACCTCGCGCCGCGCGGCGACTCCCATACGATGGGCGACTCGAACCCGGTCGCGACCTTCGGCTATGTGGCGCGCGAGCTCGGCAAGCGCAAGATCGCGTTTATCGCGGCACGCGAAGCGCTCGGCGACGACCGCATCGGACCGAAACTGAAAGACGCTTTCGGCGGCCCGTATATCGCCAACGAAAAGTTCACGAAGGAAACCGCGCAACAGGTGCTCGACGCCGGTGAAGCCGACGCGATCGCATGGGGCAAGCTGTTCATCGCGAACCCGGATCTGCCGCGCCGCTTCGAACTGAACGCGCCGCTGAACGAGCCGGATGCCTCGACGTTCTATGCGGAAGGCCCGAAGGGTTACACGGACTATCCGCCGCTCGAAGCAGCGTAAAGGCAGGAGCAGCAGTAGCGGAAACAACCGCGCGGCCAGCGCGCGGCACAAAACAAGGCACGCCCGGACTCGTTCCGGGCGTGCCTTTTTGTCTTCATCAATCCGGATTAGGCGGATATACGGGCGCGCGATTCTGAAAATAGATGCCGTGCGGCGAGCGCCCGACGGCAATCGTCGAAACGAGCTTATGCGCGGGCAGATCGATCACGCCGACGTGCCGCGAGAAGCGGAACGTCACCCACAGAAAGCGCCGGTCCGCCGACAGTTCCATATCGTCGGGCCCTGGCATCAGGTTGTCGATTTCGCCGACGTTCTGCAGCGTCGTGTAGTCGAGAATGCTGATCGTGTTGGCCACGCGATTGGTCACCGCAACGTGATGGCCGTCGTCGAGATTGCGGAAGTTGTGCGCGCCCCGCCCCGTATGAATCCGCTTCGTGACCGCATGCGCATGCGGGTCCACCACCACGACATCGTCTTCGCCGGTCATGCCGACGAGCAGAGCGCGATCGCCGGGCGTCATCCACAACCCCGCGGGATCGCGTCCGACCGGAATCTTCCAGTCGACCGACTGCGTGGCCAGATCGATCGCCGCGAGTTCGCCCGAGTCCTGCAACGTCACATAGACGGTGCGCGCGTCCGATGAGAACGTCATATGGCTCGGCGTCTTCGCGAGCGCGATGCGCTTCGCGAGCGTCAGGTTCCGGCCGTCGAAGCGGTAGATGTCGACGCGATCGAGCCTCAGCGCGGCGGTGACGAACCAGCGATGATCGGGCGAAAAGCCGAGCTGATACGGGTCTTCGATATCCTGCAGCACGCGTTGCACGGCGGCGTTCGCGGGATCGACGAACATCAGGCTGTTCGACACCGAGTTCGCGACGATCAGCGACTTCTGATCGGGCGTAATCATCAGATGATGCGGCTCTTTTCCGGTGTTCTCGGTGGCGAGCACCTGACGTGTCGCTTCATCGATCAGCGACAGTTGCGCTTCGCCCGAGTCGAGCACGATGACTCTATCGGGACCCGCTTGCGGGTTCGCTTGCGGGTTCGCTTGCGATGCGGGTTGCGGATGCTGTATCGCATAGGCGGCGCCGGCGAACACCGCCATGCCGAGCACAGCGATGCGTGTGACGAATATCTTCAATTGGAGGGGGGTAAAAAGTTAAACGCGCGGGGGCAAACACGTCACTATGCGCGAGCGCCAACCCCGCTGCCAAGCCCCGTTACACTGATGTCCTTTGCCTGACGAGGCCTTGCGCCAGCTTTCATTCAGAGACACGCCGATGGATCCCCTGCATCTTCTGCAAATCGCGCTTCACTTCGACCAGCACCTGCCGTCGCTGATCGCGCAATACGGCACTGCCGTGTACGCGATGCTGTTCGCGATCGTGTTTGTCGAGATCGGCTTTCTGCCGCTGTTCTTCCTGCCAGGCGATCCGCTGATTTTCATTTGCGGTGCGTTTGCCGCGACCGGCGCGCTCGATCTGCGGCTCGTCGTGCCGGTGCTGTTCGCGGCGACGGTGGCGGGCAGCATCGTCTGCTATCTGCTTGGGCGCATGCTCGGCGAAAAGGTCTACAGCGCCGGCTATCGATGGCTCGACCGCAACGCGCTGCGCAGTGCGCATGCGTTCTACGAGGCACGCGGCGGCTACACGTTCCTGTTGTCGCCCTTCATCGCGGTGGTGCGCACATTCGCACCGTTCGTCGCCGGCGTCGCGCGGATGACGTTTGCGCGTTTCGCGTCGTTCGTGGTTGCCGGCGCGGCATTGTGGATCGTGTCGCTCGTCGCGGGCGGCTATCTGTTCGGCAATGTGCCGCTCGTGCGCGACCATATGAGTTCGATCGTGCTGCTCGGCATCGGGCTTGGCGTCGGGTCGCTGCTGGTGGGCGCACTGTGGCGTCGTGTAAGCGCGTACCGACGCGGATAAAAGGCGGACCACCGCGCGCATCCGCCCAGACAGTGCACCGCTATAATGAACCGCCCCATAAACTGACTTACCGCCGCGAACACGCGCGCAAGCAAGAGCACGAGCACGAGCAGGAGCCCAATCCCGCAAACGCGTACCGCAATCCGATGCAGTCCAACGCACACTGACGGTCATAAAGAACGATCAACCGGAGACTTCCCGATGGCTTTGTCTGGTCTGCTTGTCTTTGCCCTGGCGCTCGTGGTCGCCGCCGGTTCGCCGGGGCCGAGCATCGCCGCGCTGATCGCCCGCGTGATGACCAACGGGTTGCGCGACGTGCTGCCGTTTCTCGCCGCGATGTGGCTAGGCGAAGCGCTGTGGCTCGGTGGTGCGGTCGCCGGTCTCGTCGCACTCGCGCACACCTTCGCGGCCGTGTTCGCCGCGCTGAAAATCGCCGGCGTCGCGTACCTGCTCTACCTCGCCTGGAAAATGTGGCGCGCGCCGACCGAGGTGCGCGCAAACCCGTTGCCCGCGCATCGATCGCCGTGGCGCATGTTCGGCGCGGGCCTCGCGGTCACGCTCGGCAATCCGAAAATCATGATCTTCTATCTCGCGCTGCTGCCCACGCTCGTCGATCTGTCGCAGGTCCGCGCACTCGCCTGGCTCGAGCTGACGCTGACCATGCTCGTCGTATTGAGCGCGGTCGATCTCGGCTGGGCGCTCGTCGCCGCGCGCGCCCGTAAGCTGCTGACGAGCCGGCGCGCCGTGCGCATCGCGAACCGCGCGAGCGCGACGATGATGGCGGGCGCCGCCGCGGCCATCGCCGCGCGCTAAGCGACGCACACCCGCCCCCCTGCGCCGATGAATCCGCTCATCAACACCTACGCAGAACTCTCGCGCTCGGCAATCGTTTCGCTCGGGCGCGAACTCGCCGCATGGAAGCCATCGACGGAGCGCGCGCTGTTCGGCGCTCAAACTGTGCTGTCGGTCGTGCTCGCCGTTGCGGTCGCGCATGCGCTGCACCTGGAGAACACCTGGTGGGCCGCGATCAGCGGCTTCGCGGTCATGCAGACGAGCTTCAAGGGCAGCATCGAGCGTTCCACGTACCGGATACTCGGTACATTGCTGGGCGCGCTCGTGGGCACCGTCGTCGGCCCGTTGATCGGCGACCGGCCGTGGCTCTTCATTCCGATGATCGGCGCGATCGGCGGCTTTTGCGTTTACTCCGGCAACGGCGCGGTCGCTTCCTATGCGTGGGTGCTCGGCGGCATCACGTCCCTGCTGGTCACGTACGAGGCGCACATCCTCGGCTCGATGGAGAAGACCGCGTCGTTCGCGGTGCTGCGCGTCGCGGAGGTGCTCGTCGGCACGCTGTCGTGCGTGGTCGTAGCGGTACTCTTCCACGTCGTGATCGAGTGGCATCGGCGCAGACAGCACGGCGACGCGCCGCCCTCGCCCGCCGCTGCCGCCGCGCCGCCTTTGCGCGATCTTCGTGCCGCGCGGATGCTGCTCGGTCTGCAATCGGGGCTGTCCATCGCGATCATCGCCGCGCTCACCTACACGTTGAACCTGCCGGGCTTCGCACAGGCGCTCGTGACCACGGTCGCCGTCATGGTGCTGCCCGCCGCGTCGCTCACGAGCCGCGATCAGAAACCGGTCGTGCAAAAGATGGTGCAGCGCGTGACCGGATGTCTGCTTGCCGGCGCGCTCGGCATTGCGCTGCTGCCGCTCATGAACGGCAAGGAAATTCCGTGCCTCATCGCGCTGTCGTGCGGCGTGTGGGTCGGCTGCCACGTGCAGAGCGGCAGCGCGGGCGCGAGCTACGTCGGCCGGCAGTTCACCATCGCGTTCATCATGGTATTCGTGCAGGACCATCAGTGGTCGGCGGACCCGCTGCCGGCGCTGATGCGGCTAGAAGGCATTCTGATCGGCATCGTCACGCTCGCCGCCGTGATGTTCGCGACGGCGAACCTGCCGTTTCTGCCGTCCGCGGACGAGGCGAGCCCGTAGCAGCGAACGCTGTGCACGCGGCGCGGCGGCGGCGGTGGGCCCGCCTGGCCTCGACGCGCGCCGCGCATCCGCACTCGATATCTCCTACTTCCCTTCGTTCTTGCGTGCCTCTTCCGCGGCGGCCTTGTAGTCGTAAGTGGGATAGAACTCGGTCCGGTATCCGCCCCACGCGGTTTCCTCGAGCACCCGGTTCACCTCGCGCAGCCGGTTTGCCGGCACACGCAGCGTCACGACCTGACCGACGCCCATCATCACGTACCACGACACGACTTCGATGCCCGGCGGCGGAAACGCCTTGTAGAACCCCTGCTTCGCGAGCGCCTTGTTGATCTCGGGCAGCGTCTTCGACTGGTCGTGCTTGAGGAAAACGGTCAGCAGGAAGGTGCCGTCGCCGGCCGGCGTCGCAGCGGGCGCGCCGCCCGGCGCGGTTTGCGCGAACGCGGGCGCCGCGCTTGCAACCGCAGCCAGCAGACCGAGCGTCGCGATCAGCTTTCGAACTGGGTACATCGACTTCTCCTGGAAACGTGGATGGGGGGTTGCAGCAGCGGTCTTTATACCGGAATCGCGCGTGCGTTGCCGCCCCGTTTAATCACGTTTCAGGAAAGCAGAAGCCGAAGTCTTCGCAGCCGGGGCATCCAGGCGCGGGCCCCGGCGTGCGGCCTTTTTCGAGCGCGACCTGCTCCGCGAGAAAACGCTTCCAGCGCAGATTGTCGACGTTGCGCGCAACAAGCTTCGGATAGTGGCGCGTCATGATGTCGGTGACATCGTCGCGGCCATCGAGACCGAGATCGCGCCACAGGTGATCGCCGCGCAGGCACGCGGTCGAGATGATCGTCGCGAGGCACCATGCGTCGATCGCGCTCGCGACCGGCGGCCGTTCATGGCGCAGCAGCAACTTGCGCAGGTCTTCGACGAATGGCTGATGCTGCGTCGCGTCGGGATGTTCGGGGAAGGCTTCGAGCGGCATGGCGCCAGTCTGCACGGCGTTGGGAAAATGGCGCGCGGTCAGCGCACCGAGCGTGTCGCGCGGCACCCCGACCTCTCGCATCTCGCCGCTTGCGAGCTTCGCGCCGATCAGCCGTGCGAACATGAGCGTATCGGCTCGCGCGCGATTGACCGCGTGATCGAGCAGGCTTTGTACGCACGCGTCGCGCGGCGAAGGCGCGTCATCGTTTGGCAAGGTCATTGTCGCCACACCTCGCATTTCCCCGCAGTTTTTTCAGGGTCCGGCAACCGGCGTCGCCGATGACGGCTCCGCGTATACCGCGCCTCGACTCGTCAGCACAATACGCCGAAAACGCAGGCTCAGCGACTCCTGTGGCAAAAATGCGCCGGCCGATGCGCCGATTCGCAAACACGGGTGCGCAGCGCGCCATGCGCATTAAATAATTGCAAGCCAGCGTCGATAACCAGTAAAGGAGTCATCTACCGCAGACACTGCCATGCCGAGCTCGTATAACCTTGCACTCGTCGCGTTGTCGATCGTTGTCGCGACACTCGCGTCCTACACGGCACTGGACCTCGCGGACCGTATCACGCTGCAGGCGGTGCCGCGCCAGCGCCGCGCCTGGCTCGCGGGCGGCGCGGCCGCGATGGGCATCGGCATCTGGTCGATGCACTTCATCGGCATGCTCGCGTTTTCGCTGCCGATCCCGCTCGGCTACGATCTGCCGATCACCGGCGCCTCGCTCGCGATCGCCTTCGTGGTGTCCTACTTCGCACTCGCGGCCGTCACGCGGCGCACGCTGTCGCGCCGGCGGCTCATGGCGGGCGGCGTGCTGATGGGCATCGGCATCGCCGGCATGCATTACACGGGCATGGCCGCGCTGCGCATGGAACCGGGCATCCGCTATCACCGCGAGCTGTTCGCCGCCTCGCTTGCGATTGCCGTCGCGGCGTCGATCGCCGCGCTGTGGATCGCGCACACGCTGCGCGATCCACAG
>NZ_BAAILL010000017.1:31735-250344 GCF_054589215.1 Paraburkholderia sp. 2C
TGCACTATACGGGCATGGCCGCCGCCGACTTCGCGCCGGGCGCGATCTGCGGCGCCGTGCAAGGCGCGAACCCGAGCGTGATCGCGGGCGAGCACGCGCAGTGGCTGGCGACCACGGTCATTCTGTTCACGTTGGCGATTCTCGTCGTCACGCTGCTGCTGTCGCGCTTCGATGCGCGCGCGACGCTGCTCGCGGGCTCGGTCTCGACGCTCAACAACCAGATCGTGCGCCTCGCGACCTACGATACGCTCACCGGTCTTCTGAATCGCAGTTCGCTGACCGGGCGGATCGGGCGCGCGATCGACGTTTCGCGAGCCCGCCACAAGCCGTTCGCGATTCTGTTTATGGACCTCGACGGCTTCAAGACGATCAACGATTCGCTCGGCCACGCGTTCGGCGACGAAGTGCTGAAGGCATTCGCGCTGCGCCTCCTGCAATGCGTGCGCGCGGCGGACACGGTCGCGCGTCTCGGCGGCGACGAGTTCGTGATACTGGCCGAAGAACTCACTTCGGCACAGGACGCCGCGCAGATGGCCGACGGCGTGCTCGCGCGCATGCGCGACGGCATCGTCGCCGAAGGCCAGGCGCTGCAGGTCATGCCGAGCATCGGCGTGGCGCTGTTTCCGCAGGACGGCGACAGCGTCGACGCGCTGCTGCGCCATGCGGACGCCGCCATGTACGAAGCGAAGCGCGAAGGCCGCGGCATTTACCGCTTCTTCGAAGCGCACATGAACGAGGCCGCGATGCGCACGCTGAAAATCCAGCGCGCGTTGCACGACGGCCTCGGCAAGGGCTATTTCTCGCTGCACTTCCAGCCGAAATTCCGCAGCGACAATGGCGAGGTCGCGGGCGCCGAAGCGCTGCTGCGGCTCGATCATCCGGAATTCGGCCAGCTCGCGCCGGTCGACTTCATTCCGATCGCCGAGCGCTCGGGCCAGATCGTGCAGATCGGCTACTGGGTGGTGCGCGAAACGTGCCGCCAGATCCGGCGCTGGGAAGCGGCCGGCCTGCCGCCGATGAAAGTCGCGGTCAACCTGTCGCCGCGCCAGCTGATCCAGCCCGAACTCGTGCCGACGATTCTCGATATCACGCGCGCCGAACAGGTGGCGTGCGCGCAACTGATGTTCGAAATCACCGAAAGCGTCGCGATGCAGGACGCACCGAAGACGATCGCGACGATTCACCAGTTCCAGCAAGCGGGCTTCGAAATCTCGATCGACGACTTCGGCACCGGCTATTCGAGCCTCGCGTACCTGCAGCGCTTTCGCGTCAAGCAGCTGAAAATCGACCGCTTCTTCACGAACGGCCTCGACGACAACGGCCACGAAGGCCAGGCGATCGTGTCGGCCATCATCGCGCTCGCGCACTCGCTCGAAATGGACGTGGTCGCCGAAGGCGTCGAAACGAAGTCGCAGTACGACAAGCTCAAAGACATGCAGTGCGACGAAATGCAGGGCTTCCTGCTCGGCCGGCCGCTGACCGCCGACGCGTTCGGCGCATTGATGCACCAGCAGACGCGCACCACTCCCGGCGCGTCGGCGCTGCTGAACTGAGCCGCAAACGGCGCAAAACGCTGGGATACGCCGGCACATTCCGGGAGCGCCAGGGAAACCGCGGCGGCTTCCTTAATATTTTCTTGACTTCGGGCGTCCGCGCATTAATATACGCATCGCGTATATCCGCTGACAACAATCTCAACCACGGTCCGACCGGACGAGGTGCCCGAATGAGCGTTCCGCAACAAGCCTTCCTGCGCGATGCGATGCGTCGCATGAATCTGACGCGCGACGGCTTTGCCAGCCGCATCGGCGTATCGCGCCGCGCCCTCGACACGTGGCTTCTGCCCGACGACTCGCAGGAATCGCGCGCGATGCCGGAAATCGTCGAGCGTTTCGTCTCGGAAATCGTCGTCAGCGGCGACGCCCCCGAAGGATATACGCAAAGCGTAGACTCGCGGCGCCCGACGCTGGCAAGCCAGATCCTGTTCGAAGGCAAGCCGCAGCTGCTGTCGGTCGACCAGTTTTCGCGCGATTCGGTCGAGGCGCTGTTCCGCGTCGCGGACATCATGCAGCCCATTGCACGCCGCCGGAAAATCTCGCGCGTGCTCGAAGGCGCCGTGCTCGGCAACCTGTTCTTCGAAGCGAGCACGCGCACGCGCGTGAGCTTCGGCGCGGCGTTCTGCCGGCTCGGCGGTTCAGTGTGCGACACGACGGGCTTCACGTTTTCGTCGATGGCCAAAGGCGAGTCGATCTACGACACGAGCCGCGTGATGAGCGGCTATGTCGACGCGCTCGTGATCCGCCACCCGGAGCAAGGCTCGGTGGCCGAATTCGCGCGCGCGACCAACGTGCCCGTGATCAACGGCGGCGACGGGCCCGGCGAACACCCGAGCCAGGCGCTGCTCGATCTGTACACGATCCAGCGCGAGTTCTCGCGTCTCGGGAAAATTGTCGACGGAGCGCATATCGCGCTGGTCGGCGATCTCAAGTACGGGCGCACCGTGCATTCGCTCGTGAAGCTGCTCGCGCTTTACCGCGGCATCAAGTTCACGCTGATCTCGCCGCCGATGCTCGACATGCCGGCGTATATCGTCGAGCAGATTTCGCGCAACGGCCACGTGATCGAGCAGACGCACGACCTGACAAACGGCCTGCGCGGCGCGGACGTCGTCTACGCGACGCGCATCCAGAAAGAACGCTTCACCGACGAATCGTTCGAAGGCTACACGCCCGATTTCCAGATCAACCAGGCGCTCGTCGACAGCACGTGCGGGCCCGACACGCTGATCATGCACCCGCTGCCGCGCGACAGTCGCCCCGGTGCGAACGATCTCAGCACCGACCTCAATCACGATTCGCGGCTCGCGATCTTCCGGCAGACCGACAACGGCATTCCGGTGCGCATGGCGATCTTCGCGGTGCTGCTCGGGGTCGAGACGCTCGTGCAGCACTCGATGCGCGACGCCGCATGGCGCCCGCCTGCGTATCTCGGCCCGGACGACGCGGTGTTTCACGGCATCGACTGACGGCCGGGCGTGCGTCACGCCGCGTCGAGTTCCATGCTGGGCCGATACAACGCGTTGCAACCGGCGATCGCCTCCACCGCGAAGTCGACGAACGAGCGGACCTTCGGCGAAAGCTGCCTCAAGGTCGGATAGATGATGTGAATCGTGCGCCTCGGCGTGTTGTAACCGTCGAGCACGCGCTCGAGCCTGCCCGTGCGCAAATGGTCGGCGGCGATATAGCTGTGCACATAGACAATACCCGAAGCGGCGAGCGCCGCGTCGATCAGCGCGTCGCACTGGTCCACGACCTGGCGCGCGGAATCGCCGACGCGCACGGTCCAGTCACGGCTGTCCGACGTGAAGTGCCAGTCGCGGCAGCGCCGCGTATCGGGCGACATATAGGCCACGCAATCGTGTTGCGCGAGATCGTCAGGAGTCCGAGGCCGGCCGTGCTCGTTCAGATACTCGGGACTCGCGCATGCCACCCAGTGCACGAAGCCGACCTCGCGCGCAATCAGACGGCTCGACGGCAAATCGCCGATGCGCACCGCGATATCGAAGCCCTCCTCGATGATGTCCTGCATCACATCCGAGAAGCTCGTTTCGATCGTGATATCGGGAAACTGCCGCTTGAACGCGACCAGCGCGGGCATCAGGATCGACCGGCCGAATGCCATCGGCGCGGCGATCCGCAAACGGCCGGACGGCACTTGAGCGGACTGTTGCAAGGCCGCTTCCGCATCCTTGAGGCCGGCGAGAATCTCGCGGCATCTGTCGAAGAATACGGACCCTTCCGCGGTGAGCCCGACGCTTCGCGTCGAGCGATGCAACAGCACGACACCGGTTTGCGATTCGAGCCTGCTGACCGCCTTGCTGACGCCGGAAGCCGTCAACCCCATCTGTTTGGCTGCGCCGGTAAAACTCCTGGCCTCAGCGGCACGCACAAACGCCTCAACGGCAGACAAATCCATCTCGTCCTCAACAAATCGGCGAAAGCCTCTCATTGCGTCGAGCAGGCTTCGGCATCGTTAGCAGATTGCTGGTCTGATGCGACGTGAATTTTACGGAACCAAGCCGCAATAACAATCGGGCTTCCATTCATGACAGAGTTGACATGGATTCACCTATCAACCCTGTCTCAGCCGTTGCGCATATTATTTAGCGCGTCGAGGAAACACGTTCACGTCGCAACACGAATGACACGGGTGCAGAGCCGATACAGCGTCGTAGCGGCCGTCTCGTTCGCATCACGAATCGACGCGCACAGGCGCTTGCCTGCCTCTGCATGAGCGCAGCCTCAGTGATGGCGATACAGGTTCACCGAATGCGCCCGCCCAAGATCGGCGCTATCGAAGCGCGCCCCCGCCTCGGAGCTGCCGGCGCTCGAACCGCCGTACGCCGACGCCGCTGCGTTGGCATTCGCGTTGGCATTCGCGTTGGCATTTGCGCTGGCTTCCGCGCTGGCTTCCGCGCTGGCTTCCGCTTTGACATCCGCATTGGCGGTCTCGTTGTTCGCCGCATCCCGCGCCATTTTTTGCGCGGCCCTGTTCGCAACATAGACAGCCGACGGATCCCAGCCGGGCTCCGGATAGTGCACCTTGCTCAGCGGAAAGGTCCCATTCTGTTCGGCCGCGATCAGGTCGGCGCGAACCTGTGCGCGCGTGAGCGGCGCGTTGTCGGCCGCATGGCCGACCAGCGGGAAGACAACGAATGAAGCAACGATCAGAGCCTTGTTCAAGCGGTTCATCGCAAATCCCCTTCAGTTCGGTGAGTACCGTCTGCGACGGCATGGACTGAACTTTAGGGGGACGCCCGATAGGCGTGAATGGCACGTCGGCTCATGAAACTGCTCGATCGGCTCACGGGTTTTGACGCGAGCGAGGCGGATTCGACGGGGCCGCTCCGGTTTGACGGCGTGCAATAACGCCAAATGCGACGCCAGATGCAACGCCAGGTGCGACGCCAGATGCGACGCCCAGATGCGAGCCCCTACGCAACAAGGCCATAGGCCCCCTACATGCAGCATTCAAGACACAGAACGTGCATATATGCCCCCGCAAGCGCGGCCTGCGGTCGGTGTTGCCTTCGGCGGCGCATTCTTTTCATCCCTGTCTAACAAGGCCGTCATGAAGCACGCTCCGTGTGAACTTTGACTTTCAAACCCGCAAGACTATGGTGCGCCTATTTACTTTTGACTTTGTTACGTGCAACGTGCTGTGTAGAAGCATGTGCAGTTTCCGGCTTCCGTATTCGTCCTTCCGCTGTTGCCCGCCGCGGCTTTCATATCGATTGCACATCGGACACGCTGCGTATCTCGCTCGTCGTGCGCGGGGCATCGAAATTGCTGTTCCGGTTCCAATCGCCTATCGCTTCGCGTCGCGTGCTCGCCGTTCGACGCCACCTGTCCGATGCTTCGCGAGTCCACAACCCCCTTTCCTGCCTTTCCTGGAGCAAGCAGAACACCATGTTCAAGGATCACGCTCTCGACCACAATGATGCGCGCAACGACGCCGACGGCGCGTCCCCAGTCCACTCCTCGCGCCGCCGGTTCCTGCAATCGGCGGCGGCCGCCGCGACCGTCGGCGCCGCTCCGCATCTGCGTGCGCAAACGCAACCCGCACCACCCGCGCAAGCGGGCGACGCGACGGCCCGGCAGCTCGCGCCCGTTCCCGCGCGGCCGGTCAAGCTCGACATCAACGGCCGCGAATACACGCTGCAGCTCGAACCGCGCGTAACGCTGCTCGACGCGCTGCGCGAATACGCGGGTCTGATGGGCACCAAGAAAGGCTGCGACCGCGGGCAATGCGGCGCGTGCACCGTGCTCGCGGACGGACGCCGCATCAATGCATGCCTGACGCTTGCCGTCATGCATGAAGGCGAAAAGATCACGACCATCGAAGGTCTCGCGCAAGGCGGCACGCTAAGCCCGCTGCAGCGCGCGTTTATCGAGCACGACGCCTTTCAGTGCGGCTACTGCACGCCCGGCCAGCTGTGTTCGGCGACCGCCATGCTGAGCGAATTCAGCGCCGGCACGGCGAGCACCGTCACCGCGGACGTGCGGCGCCGCCCGACCCAACTGACCGATGACGAGATCCGCGAGCGCATGAGCGGCAATATCTGCCGCTGCGGCGCCTATGCGAACATCGTCGCGGCCGTGCGCGCGGCGAATGGCGGCGGCACGGCAAGCAGCAGCACCGGTCATGACGACAGCAGCGATACCGCGGGTTTCGTCCGCCACCCCATCTCCACTCACGCCTAACGGAGCGCTCATGGACCCGATCTCCTATGAACGCGCCGCCGACGTAAACGGCGCGTTACGCTCCGCGCAGGAGCCAGGCTCGATGTATATCGGCGGCGGCACGAATCTGCTCGACCTGATGAAAGGCGGCGTCTCGCGGCCGATGCGTCTGATCGACATCACGCGCATCGGCGGCCTCGACACGGTCGCGACGCTGCCCGACGGCGGGCTGCGCATCGGCGCGCTCGCGCGCAACACCGACGCGGCAAATCACGCGCTCGTGCGCGAACGCTACCCGTTGCTTTCGCAAGCATTTCTCGCGGGCGCATCGCCGCAGTTGCGCAATATGGCGACCGTCGGCGGCAATCTGATGCAGCGCACGCGCTGCCCGTACTTCTACGACACCGCCTTCGCGCAATGCAACAAGCGCCTGCCCGGCAGCGGCTGCGCCGCGCTCGAAGGCCTGAACCGCACGCACGCGATTCTCGGCGCGAGCCCGCAATGCATCGCCGTGAATCCGTCGGATATGAGCGTCGCGCTCGCGGCGCTCGACGCGGTCGTGCGCGTGCGCGGCCCGAGCGGCGAGCGCGCGGTGCCGATCGGCGAGTTTCATCGTCTGCCGGGCGACCGCCCCGATCTCGATACGACGCTGCAAACGGGCGAACTGATACTCGCGGTAGACCTGCCGCCGCCGCTCTTCAGCGATCACGCGCATTACCTGAAGGTGCGCGACCGCGCGAGCTACGCGTTCGCGCTGGTCTCGGTTGCGGCCGCGCTGCAGATGGACGGCAATACCGTGAAAGATGCGCGCATCGCGCTCGGCGGCGTCGCGCACAAGCCGTGGCGTGCGAACGCGGCGGAACAGGCGCTCAACGGCCGTCCGCTGACCGATGCGAACTTGCGCGAAGCGGCCGCCGCCGCGGTCGCCGGCGCGCGTGCGCAGCGCGACAACGCGTTCAAGATCGAACTCGCGCAGCGCGCGATCATGCGCGCGGTCAGGCAGGCCGCGAACCCGTCCACCGGGCAAGCCTCCAGCCAGGCCTCCAACGCGGCCGTGGCCCGCGCGGGAGGTGTCGCATGAGCATGATCGGCTACCCGCTCGATCGCACCGACGGCGTGCTCAAGGTCACCGGCGGCGCCCGCTACGCGGCCGAATTTCCCGAAGCGCGGCTCGCACACGCGGTGCTCGTCACGAGCACGATTGCGAACGGCACAATCGCGTCGATCGACACGAGCCGCGCCCAGGCGCTGCCGGGCGTGCTGCTCGTCATGACTTACCAGAACGCGCCGCGCCTCCCGCAAAAAGGCCAGGCGGGCTTCGCGCCGCCCGCGGGCCGGCGGCTTTCGCTGCTGCAGGACAATCAGGTGCATTACAGCAACGAGCCGGTCGCGGTAGTTGTCGCGGACACGCTCGAGCATGCGACCGACGCCGCGCATCAGTTGCGCATCGCGTATCAGAATCAGCCTGCGGCGCTCGACTTCACACAGGCGAAAGCGCGCATGCATGCGCCCGACAATCCGCAAGGCCGGCAAACCGACACGCAGCGCGGCGATTTCGACGCGGGCCTGCGCGAAGGCACCGTGCGCGTCGACGCGGTCTACACCACGCCGCTCGAAACGCACAACCCGATGGAGCCGCACGCGACGATGGCCGTGTGGGACGGCCCGCATCTGACGCTCTACGATTCGACGCAAGGCGTGAGCGGCGCGAAGGTCGCGGTCGCGAAAGCGCTCGGCCTGCCGCCCGACAACGTGCGCGTGATCTCGCCGTTTATCGGCGGCGGCTTCGGCAGCAAGGGCTCGTCGTGGTCGCACGTCACGCTGTGCGCGATGGCCGCGAAGCAAACGGGACGCCCTGTGCGGCTCGCGCTCGAGCGGCCGCAGATGTTCGGGCCGGTCGGCGCGCGACCGCGCACCGAGCAGCACTTCGTGCTCGCCGCCAAGCCCGACGGTACGCTGACCGCGATGCGCCACGACAGCATCTCGAGCACATCGATGATCGAAGACTGGACCGAGACCTCCTGTATGGTCACGCGAATGTCCTACGCCGTGCCGAATCAGGTTACGACGCACCGCCTCGTGCAACTGAACGTCGGCACGCCGACCTTTATGCGCGCTCCCGGCGAAACGACGGGCTCGTTCGCGCTCGAATCGGCAATAGACGAACTTGCGGTCGCGCTGAAGATGGACCCGCTCGCGCTGCGTCTGAAAAACTATGCGGAAGTCGATCCTCAGGAAGGCAAACCGTGGTCGAGCAAGGCGCTGCGCAAGTGCTACGAGATCGGCGCGCAACGCTTCGGCTGGTCGCGCCGCAGCCCCGCGCCGCGTTCGATGCGCTCCGGCAATACGCTGATCGGTATGGGCATGGCGACCGCGACCTATCCGGCGAACCGCAGCGACGCATCGGCAATCGCGCGCATCCTGCCGGACGGCACCGCGTTCGTCGCATCCGGCACGCAGGACATCGGCACCGGCACCTACACGGTGATGACACAGGTCGCCGCCGACGCCCTCGGTTTCGAGACGCAGAACATCCGCTTTGCGCTCGGCGATTCGACGCTGCCGAATGCGCCGGGCTCCGGCGGCTCGCGCTCCGCCGCGAGCGTCTCGCCCGCCGTGCGCGACGCGTCGACGCAGGTGCGCAACAAGCTGATCGCGCTCGCCCTCGCCGACAGGGCGTCGCCGGTGTTCGGCACGGACATCGCGGATGTGACCGTCGAGAAAGGCTGGGTGGTGAGCCGCAAGGATCCATCGAAACGCGATCCGGCCGCCGCCGTGCTCGCGCGCGCGGGCGGCCAGCCGATCGAGGCGAGCGCCAGCGCGAAAGCGGGCGACGAGCGGCAGCGCTATTCGTTTCACTCGTTCGGCGCCGTATTCGCGGAAGTGCACGTCGACGCGGATCTCGGCACGGTTCGCGTCGCACGCGTCACGGCCGTCTACGACATCGGGCGCGTGCTCAACGAGAAGACCGCGCGCAGCCAGCTGATGGGCGGCATCGTATGGGGCGTCGGCGCGGCGCTCCAGGAAGAAAGCACGCTCGATCCGCGGATCGGCCGCATCATCAATGCGAATCTCGCGGAGTACCACGTGCCGGTCAATGCGGACATCAACGCGCTCGATGTCGTCATGCTCGACGAGCCCGACCCGTACATCAGTTCGCTGGGCGTCAGAGGCATCGGCGAGATCGGCATTACGGGCGTGCCGGCCGCGATCGCGAACGCGGTCTATCACGCGAGCGGCGTGCGCGTGCGCGACTTGCCGATCACGCTCGACAAGGTGATGCCGGACGCGCAGCGCCATTTCGCGTAGCGCGCGTGCCGTTGCGAGGCCGTTATGCGACTTGCGTGGGAGCCCGGTTGCGCCGCACAATCGGGTTCATTCCCTTCTTCCGGTGCCGCCCATGGCTTATGCGTCGCTCGCTACCGGTGTGCTGCTCGCCGCCGGTTATGGATCGCGCTTCGATCCGGACGGCCTCCATAACAAGCTGCTTGCCCGTCTGCCCGATGGCACACCGGTCGCGCATGAAGCCGCGCATCGGCTGCTGCTTATCGTGCCGCGCGTGATCGCGGTCGTGCGGCCCGGCTCCGACCCGCTCGCGCGCGTGCTCAACGACGCCGGCTGCGACGTCGTGTTCTCGACCGACGCCGAACGCGGCATGGGCGCGAGCCTCGCCGCCGGCGTCGCGGCCAGCGACGACGCCGAAAGCTGGATCGTCGCGCTGGCCGATATGCCGCGCATCGCCGTCGCCACGATCGAAGCGGTCGCTCGCACGCTCGACGGCGGCGCATCGATCGTCGCACCGTATTACCGAGGGCAGCGCGGCCATCCGGCCGGCTTCGGTTTCGCGCATCGCGAGGCACTGCTCGCGCTCGACGGCGATACCGGCGCGCGCGCCCTGTTCGCGCTGCATCCGGTGACGCGGCTCGACCTCGACGACGCCGGCGTGCTCACCGACGTCGACACCCCCGACGATCTGCGCAAACTACCCGCGTAAGCCGCCTAACCCGCTAACCCGCTAACCGGCGAGGCCGCGAGGCCGCGAGGCCGTAAAGCCGCGAAGCCGCGAAGCCGCGACGCCGCGACGCCGCGACGCCGCGTTTTCCGACCGTGGCCGGGCGCGGCCATTCCGACCGTCACAGGCACAATGCTTGCGCCTGTTCCGTGCAATCCGGCAATCTCGGGCGATAAAACCCGACGCAATGTACCGGTTTTGCATCTAAGCTGGTGAAAGGCCGCGGCCGTGCAGCGCCACGATGGTCGCCGCCGCCTCACCACCCGGCGAGTCCCGTCCAGTCACAAATCCATGAGCGAAACCAATCCGCGTCTCTTTGTCGTATCCCCGCATTTCGACGACGCCGTGTTCAGTTGCGGCGCGTTGCTCGCCACCTCTCCCGATGCCGCCGTCTGTACCGTGTTCGCGGCGCCGCCCGAGCATGACATGTGTACCGAATGGGATACGAAGGCGGGCTTTACCGGCGCGTACGAATCGGTCCACGCGCGCACGATCGAAGATAACAACGCGCTGGCGGTGCTCGATGCGATACCGGTACGGCTGCCGTTTCGCGATGCGCAGTACCTCGATTCACCGTCGATCGGCAAGCTTGCCGCCGCGCTCGAGGAAATGATCTACGGCTCGACCGCCGACACACTGCTGATGCCGCTTGGGCTGTTTCACGCCGATCACCGCCTCGTGTTCGACGCGTGCTGCGAAATCCTGCCGCGGCTCTCGCATCTGACGTGGTTCGCGTACGAGGAAGCGATCTACCGCCCGATGCCGGGGCTCGTGCAGCAACGTCTGATCGACCTTGCGAAGCGCGGCATCGTCGCGACGCCCGCGCATCCGGCCGCCGACCATACGCTCGACGGCGAGCGTCAGGCGCTGATGAAGCGCGAAGCGATCAGCGCGTACACGAGCCAGTTGCACGCATTCGGCCCCGAAGGTTACGCGGACGTATTTGCGGGCGAACGCTACTGGCGGCTCGATACGGCACGGCGCTCGGCCGGCGAACATCGCCGCGGCCGATAAACATGCGGGTTGCGGCTTGCCGCGGTTTCGGGCCGCCGCTCGCGGCGCTTGGCGCGCAATGCGTGCCGGCCCTTCGAGCGAAGCGCGAGCAGGCTCGACCCTTATGGCCTACGCTATCTGTTGCAGGAAAGCGCGTCGGACATCGTTCAACCATGCGGCCGGCGTTCCTGCCCGCATTTCGCTACGTGATACAAGGCAAGCACGAGGTAACGCCATGATTTGCCGCATCCACACCGCTCCGATTCCCGAACCCCTCGCCGACCCGACGCGCGACCCTGAAGGCGACCCGCTGACGCCGCCGTCGCCCGGCCATCACAACGATGAACCGCAGCGTCCCGAAGGACCGCCCGATAAGGATCCGGTGTAGCCGCGCCGGATCCTTGCCGCCGGCTGTTGCGGCTGTTGCGGCTGTTGCGGCTGTTGCGGCTGTTGCGGCTGTTGCGGCGCGTTGCCGCTTATGCGGAGCGATCGGGACCTATCGCGACCGATGGCGGCCCATCGCGGCCTAGCGTGCGTGGCGCACCATCGGAATCATCGGCGGACAGGTGCTCACACGCAGCATCGTCTGCACTTCGAAGCCGTGCCGTTCATAGAACGGCACATTGCGCTCGTTGGACGACCACAGATACGCGGGCAGATGCGCCGCATCGCATTGAGCGAGACGCGCCTGCAACAGCAACGCGCCGCGCCCGCGGTTCTGGCCGATCGGATCGACGCCGAGCGCCGACAGATACCAGAACGGTCCCTTCGGTTCGTAGCGTTCGAGTTGCGCGGCGATGCCGCCGAACGCCTCGAGCTTCTCCGGCGCGCAGCCCTCATGCAGAATCGCGGCGATCGCGCCGTCGTCGTGGCGGACGCCGGGCGGCCGCCAGCATGCAACCGCGAGGCCGTCGTCGGTCCGCTGCAACGCGGCCGACTCGAACGCATGCGTGACGAGCACCCGAAACAGTTGCGTCGCATAGGTCATCATGCGCAGCGGCGTGTCGAAAATCCAGCGCACGACCGGGTCTTCGATATTCGCGAGCACGATCGCGGCAGTAGCCGCATCGAGATCGCCGGGCGCGTCGATCGTCACGACGCGCAAAGAGTCTGGAAGCATGGTTGCTCAACCTGCTGGCGGGTTCGGGTTGGTTCGGGTCGTATCGCCGTTCGGTGTGCACGGGGCGTGCCGGCATGCACACCGGTTACCGGGCGACGCATCCCCGACAGGTATACTCCGGCTTTACAATCCGCGCGTTCGACATGCTTGCTCTCAAGCTCACGCTGGTTCCCTCGTTCCTGCTGATCGTTTCGATGTCGGGCAAATGGTGGGGACCGGCGATCGCCGGATGGCTCGCCGGCTTGCCCGTCGTGGCCGGCCCGATTCTCTACCTGCTCGTGCTGCAGCACGGTGCCTCGTTCGGTGCGCAAGCGGCTACGCTGTCGCTGGCGGCGATCCTCGCGTCGGAGGCGTTCAATTTCGGCTACGCATGGACCTGCCGCGTCGCGAACTGGCGCGTGGCGCTCGCGGCCGGACTCGCCGCGTGGTTCGCCTGCGCGAATGCGCTTGCGCTGCTGCCCGGCGCCTCGAACACGTCCCCCGCTTTCGCCTGGCCCGCATCGACCGCCTGGGCGCTCGCCGCGGCGGCGCTCGGCGTGGGCTTCGGCAATGCGTTCCTGCCGAACAGCCGCGCGCTCGCGAAAGGCGCGCCGCTCACGCGCATCGACCTCGCGGGCCGGATGCTTGCGGGCATCGCGCTCACGTTGATCGTCACCGCGCTGTCGGGACGGCTCGGCGCGGGCTGGAGCGGCCTGCTCGCGGTGTTTCCGCTGATGGGTGTGGTGCTGTCGGTAGCGTCGCACCGCGCGCACGGTCCGGCGTTCGTGATCGCCTTGCTGCGCGGCATGGTCGCCGGCCGCTTCTCGTTCGGTGCGTTCTGCCTCTTTCTGTCGTTTGCGCTGACGCGCGAACCGGCCTTCGCGGCCTTCGCGCAAGCGGCCGCATTGGCCGTCCTGGTCCAGGGACTGACAAAGCGGCTGACGAAGTCACGCGCCCGCGCTGCTGATGAAGCCACGCACCCGCGCCCGGCCACCTCGAGCGCCGGGCATGGCACGGGCATCAGAACTGATAGTTGAGCGAGATATCGCAGACGCCGCCCGTCTTCGTCTGGATGATCGGGCTATTCGCCGCGCTGCCGAGCAGCCGTTTGATGGCGCCGTCGGCCGTGACGAACCAGTGCTTGTTGACGAACCAGATCATCGTGATGCCGAAGCCCGCCGACTTGAGGCCCGCGCTCGCATCGTACTGCCGCAAGCCCGACGCAGCCGACTGCGCGGCATTCACGCCGAACCAGCTGTTCATATAGGTCGAATCGGCAAAGGTCACGGAAGGCCCGGCGAACCAGAAGAACGACTCCGAGCTGCCCGGCATCGGCATATAGGCGCCGAGGTCCAGAATCCAGCCGTTCGACCCGCCGAGGCTGCGCGTGATCGCCGTGCGGAACGTCAACGGAAATTCCTTCGAGATCACATACTCGCCCGCGAGCTTGATCTCGGGCGCCGGGTTGATATTGGGGAGTCCGTTCAGATGCTGCGGATCGTCGTGGGAGCGCCGACCGAGGTCGTACACCATGGCGATACTCGTGCGCCAGTTCTGGCCCTGCAGCACGTTGACGCCGAGGCCCTCGCCGGTCGAAAGAAACGCGAGGTCCTTGTAGCGGATATCGAGGCTCGGCCCCGCGAGAATGTGATAGCGCGACGAGCCGTCATAGCGCGGCTCGAAGGTCATGCCGGCGCCGACGCGCGTTTCCCAGGTCGGGAGCTTCGGCTCATACAGCTTCTCGAGCGGGATGCCCGCCGAGTACTGCCACTCGCCGAGCGGCGACGGCGTTTGTGCATAGGCGCCCGGCGCCGCCAGCGCGGCGGCGGCCGCACTCGCCGTGGCCCAGATTGCGGCATTGCCCACTCTCAGACTGCGCCTGTTCTTGCCGCGCCTCTTCGTCTCAAGCCGGCCGGTCCTTTTGTTTGACGCCACAACGCCTCCCATCTTCTGGTTAGTTGAGTCCCGGCCGCGCCTGCAACGGCCGCCGTCCGCCTGCGAAGGCGACGGCGACGGCGGTCCGGCGTGCGGCGGGCCGGGATTGGGGTGAGCGAGCATGTCAGCGTGCGTTCGTGCCGCCTGCCGCGCGGCCGTTGGCTACACACTGAGCAAAATCTACTGCGTAAATTCGCAGCCATGCATGCGATAGCAAACGGTGTTCCACCACTCGTTGCGTGCGGCCGTCTATTGCTTCGCCACTGTGCGTCATTCAGGCCGGCTTCGCCGCGACGCCGCGCTCCGGCCCCGTCCCCTCGCGGGCGAGCCGCGCTGCCGGCCTGTCCCTCCCCGGCTCGCTCATTGTGGGCTCATTCAGCGCCGCTAACCTGCAATCGTCAATCGAGCGCAGGGCACGCGCCCAAACCGGGTGGCACCGATGCGCAACAAGGGGAAAAAATGAAACGCTCTCTGGTTATCGCCGGCACCTCGTCACTGATCTGCGCGTTCGCGCTCTCCGGCTGCGCGGCGCCCGCCGGTTCACCCGGCATCTATGGCGCGGCGCAGACGCAGCGCGAAGAAACGATTCGCACGGGCACCGTCGAAAACGTGCGCAACGTGACGATCGACGCGAACAACGGGCAGCCCGGCGTGCTGGGCGCACTCGGCGGCGGTCTTTTGGGAGGGGTGGCGGGCAGCGCGATCGGCCGCGGACACGGCTCGCTGCTGATGGGTGTGCTCGGCGGCGTCGCGGGCGCGGTCGCCGGCAGCGAGGCGCAGCACAAGCTCGCGCAGCAGCACGGTCAGGAAATCACCGTGCGCCTCGACGACGGCACGTGGCGCGCGATCACGCAAAACACCGACGACGGCATGTTCCGTCCCGGCGAACGCGTGCGCCTGCTGTCGAGCGACGGCATCACACGCGTCACGTACTGATTGCGCAACCTGAGAACAGGAACAGCGGCTGGCGCGGCGCCGCGACAGCCGCGATAGCCGCGATAGCCGCAAACGGCATGGCGCCGCTCAAGCGAGCTGGAACACCGACACCGCGTTACGCAGCGAATGCGCCTGCTCGTCGAGTGCGGCAGCGGCTGCAGCGGCTTCTTCGACGAGCGCCGCGTTCTGCTGCGACACCTGATCCATCTGCGTCACCGCGCGATTGACCTGCTCGATGCCGTCGCGCTGCTCTTCGGAGGCTGCCGCGATTTCGTCCATGATCGCGGTCACGTGCGAGATCGACTGGCGCAGCTCTTCCATCGTCTCGCCCGCCGTGCCGACGAGGCGCGCACCCGCATTGACGCGCTCGACCGAGTCGCCGATCAGTTCCTTGATTTCCTTGGCCGCCGCCGACGAACGCTGCGCGAGGCTGCGCACTTCGCCCGCGACCACCGCGAAGCCGCGGCCCTCTTCGCCCGCGCGCGCCGCCTCGACCGCCGCATTCAGCGCGAGGATATTGGTCTGGAACGCGATGCCTTCGATCACGCCCGTGATATCGGCGATCTTCTGCGAGCTGCGATCGATGCTGCCCATCGTCTCGACGACGTCGCCGACCACCGTCGCACCGCGTCCGGCGATGACGTTTGCCTTGCCGGCCAGATCCTGAGCCTGACGCGCGTTATCGGCATTCTGTTTGACGGTTGCCGTCAGCTGCTCCATGCTCGCTGCCGTTTCTTCGAGCGAAGCGGCCTGCTCTTCGGTGCGTTGCGACAGATCGCTGTTGCCCGCCGCGATCTGGCGCGTCGCGCTGACGATCGATTCGGAGCTGTGCGTGACTTTGCGGACCGTATCCGTGAGGCCGCCTTGCATCGTCTTCAGCCCTTCGACGAGCTTGCCCATCTCGTCGTGCGAATGCACGTCGAAGCGGCCCGTCAGATCGCCGCTCGCGATCCGGCGCAACTGCTCGAGCACGGTGACGAGCGGCCGCGAAATCGAGCGGTTCAGGCCATTCGCGCACAGCACGCAGGCGCCCATGCCGACCACGATCAGCACCAGGCCGACCATGCGCAGCACGCGGAACTGGCTCTGCGCCTCGTCGAACGCGCGCTTGCCGCGCTCGAGCTTCCATTGCTGAAGCGCGTCCCACGACTTCGCGAGCGGCACCGTGTACTTGATGATGACGTTCATCGCGATGTCGTCGGCGGTCTTGTTGTCGCCCTTCCTCATCGCCTCCATCAACGGCAGCAGCGCATTCTGCACGATCGCGTTGCGCGCCGCGTTCGCCGCGTCGGCAAGACTCTGCTCTTCGGCTTCATGCGGCAGCGCGTTGTAGTCCTTCCATGCCTGGTCGGAAATCGCGAGATAGTCCGCGGCCTTGTCGATGAGCTTGGGCGCGTCCGGCGCTTCGGGGTGCAGCATCGCCCGATCGAGCGTCGTGCGCGTGATCGTCAGATTCAGATTCGACTTGGCCAGCGCGATCGACGAAGCAAGCTGGTTCGAATACGCGTAGTCCAGATCGCCGCTCAGATCCTGCATGCCGAATTGCGCAAGCAGACCGAGTGCAATGATCAGAACGCCGAGAATCGCAGTAGTGGCCCAAAGCCGGGCAGAAATCGAGAGGCGTGAAAACATGATTGACCAGATGAGTTGTTTTTGGACGAACCGGGCGCTGATCGAATCATCGAAACGCTACCGGGTCTATCGCTGAATACAACGGCACTGTCACGCCAAACTTGAGGCTTTCAGCGAAAAAAATCGTTTGCGCTGAAGCGTATCGACGAAGTTCGTGACCGGTCTGTGAAAGACCGGTCACGGTGCTGCCAGCAAGGCACTCGCGCCGCGGTCAACGGCCTTGCGCCGTCACCGAGTCGTATCCGACCGTCTGCGGCGAACCGTCGTGGGTATCCGGATCGATTCGTCCATCGAGCACGGCCAGCGCGGTCGTACGATCGAGCGCGCCTTCCCAGCGCGCCACCGCGAGCGTCGCGACGCCGTTGCCGATCAGATTCGTCACCGCGCGCGCTTCGTTCAGGAAGCGGTCGACGCCAAGCAGCAGCACCAGACCCGTAACCGGAATCTGATGCATCGACGCCAGCGTCGCCGCCAGCGCGACGAAGCCGGCACCCGCCACCCCCGCCGAACCCTTCGAGGTGAACAGCAGCACGCCGAGCACGATCAACTGGTCTTCGAGCGAGAGATGAATGTTCATCGCCTGCGCGACGAAGATCGCCGCCATCGTCAGATAGATCGACGTGCCGTCCGCGTTGAACGTGTAACCGGTCGGCAGCACCATGCCGACGACCGACTTGCGGCAGCCGAGTTGCTCCATCTTCACGAGCATCTGCGGCAGCACCGCTTCGGTGGACGCCGTGCCGAACGTGATCAGGATTTCATCCTTGATATAGCGCAGGAACTTCCAGAGCGACAGTCCGCACATGCGCATGATCACGCCGAGAATCACGACGATAAACACGACCGACGTCAGATACACGCACAGCATCAGTTCACCGAACTGCCTGAGCGTACCGATGCCGTATTTGCCGACCGTAAACGCGATGCCGCCGAATGCGCCGATCGGTGCGACATACATCACGATACGCACCACACCGAACATGCCGTGCAGGAATGTGTCGAGCATGTCGACGAACGGATCGGCGCGCTTGCCCATTCTCGCCAGCGCGATCGCGAACAGCACCGAGAAGAAGATGATCTGCAGCATGTCGCCGTTCGCGAACGAGCCGACCACCGTCGATGGCACGATGCCCGTCAGAAACGCTATCGCGCCATGTTCTTTCGCCGCGTGCGTATAGGCCGCGATCGCCGCGCCGTCGATATGCGACGGATCGACGTTCATGCCGACGCCCGGCTTCATCAGGTTCACCACGACCAGACCGATCGCGAGCGCGAAGGTCGACACGATTTCAAAATAGAGCAGCGCCTTGACGCCGACGCGCCCGGCTTCGTGGATGTCGTTCATGCGCGCGATGCCGACCACCACCGAGGCGAAGATGATCGGCGCGAGCAGCATCCGGATCAGCTTGATGAACAGGTCGCCGAGCGGCTTCATCTGCGCGCCGACATCGGGATTGAAATGCCCGAGCAGAATGCCGATCGCGATGCCGATCAACACCTGCACGTAGAGCTTCGAAAGAGTCTGCTTGAGTCGCATCTTAGGTCTCCTGTGTCGACCAGCGTGAGTGCTTCAGCGCTTACTCTGGTCCCATGCCGGGCTGCTCAAGGTCAGCGCTTTAGCACTTACCTTGAGTAGCTCGGCCTGCGCAACTGCTCTGGCGGTTTGCCACGGCCCCGAAAAAGCCGCCAGCGTACCGGTGAAACATGACAACGGAGCGCTCGCGCCCATCGTGTTTCCGGTTGTCTCCGAGATCCCCGTTGTAACGACGAAGCCGCTTGCCCGCTGCACTCCTTATGCAGACGGACAAACGGCCCTTTCCCACCTGCGCGATTACGCGAGCAGGGTTTGCATCTGCTGATACAGATCGCGCTTGCCTTCGAAGCCGATACCCGGCAGATCCGGCATCGTGATGTAACCGTTATCGACCTTCACGCCATCGGGGAAGCCGCCGAACGGCTGGAACAGATCCGGATACGACTCGTTGCCGCCGAGGCCGAGACCCGCCGCGATATTGAGCGACATCTGGTGGCCGCCGTGCGGAATGCAGCGCTTACGCGACCAGCCGTGCTCGTGCAGCATGTCGAGCGTGCGCAGATATTCGACGAGACCGTACGACAGCGCGCAGTCGAATTGCAGCCAGTCGCGATCCGAGCGCATGCCGCCGTAGCGGATCAGGTTGCGCGCGTCCTGCATCGAGAACAGGTCTTCGCCGGTCGCCATCGGCTTGTCGTAGTAATTGCGTAGCGTCGCCTGCAGTTCGAAGTCGAGCGGATCGCCCGGCTCTTCGTACCAGAACAGGTCGTATTGCGAGAGCGCCTTCGCGTAGCGCACCGCCGTGTCGAGGTCGAAGCGGCCGTTCGCGTCGACGGCGAGCTTCTGGCCGTCCTTGAGCACCGACAGGATCGAATCGATACGGCGCAGATCTTCGTCGAGCGAGCCGCCGCCGATCTTCTTCTTCACGACCGTGTAGCCGCGGTCGATATAGCTGCGCATCTCGTCCTTCAGCTTCTCGTGATCCTGGCCCGGGTAGTAGTAGCCGCCCGCCGCGTAGACGAACACCTTGCGGTCCGGCACGCCGTTGCCGTAACGGTCCGCGAGCAGCTGGAAGAGCGGCTTGCCTTCGATCTTCGCGACCGCGTCCCAGATCGCCATATCGATCGTGCCGATCGCCACCGAGCGCTCGCCATGGCCGCCCGGCTTTTCATTCGTGAACATCGTGGCCCAGATCTTGTGCGGATCGAGGTTCGTGCCCTTGTCGTCGACGAGCGACGCGGGGTCCGCTGCCATGATGCGCGGGATGAAACGCTCGCGCATCAGCGTGCCCTGACCGTAGCGGCCGTTCGAGTTGAAGCCGAAACCGACCACCGGCTTGCCATCGCGGATCACGTCGGTGATCACGGCGACGCAGCTCAGCGTCATCTTGCTGAAGTCGATATAGGCATTGCGAATCGACGAACTAATAGGAAATGTCTTTTCGCGAATCTCGACGATCTTCATTCGGAGTCTCCAGAAATCCTGCACGCTGCCGGTGCATACGACGTTTGAAAGTCGAAAGATTACGTCCGGCGGCGCGCGTTAGAATTCAGCAATATTCAATTGATAATTCAGTTTCAGTGAAAACCGACATTAATTCCGACCTCGAGTTTTTCGTGCTGCTGGCGCGCCACGAAAGCCTCTCCGCAGCGGCCCGCGCGCTCGATCTGACGCCGCCCGCGGCGACCCGGCGCCTCGCCCAGATGGAGGAAAAACTCGGCGTGCGGCTCGTCAACCGCACCACGCGCACGGTCAGCCTGACGGCGGAAGGCGAGATCTACCTGCAGCACGCGGCGCGCATCCTTGCGCAGGTGCAGGAAATGGAAGACGCGGTGTCGAGCCACGGCGCCGCGCCGCGCGGTTTGTTGCGCGTGAACGCCTCGCTCGGTTTCGGCCGCACCACCATCGCGCCGGTCGTCTCGAAGTTCGCGAAGGCTTACCCGGAAGTCGAAGTGCAGTTCGAGGTGACGGACCGGCCGATCGATCTGATCGAAAACGCGTTCGACCTGGCCATCCGCTTCGGCGAATTACCCGATCAGCGCCTCAACGCGCGACGCATCATGTCGAACCGGCGTTTTTTATGCGCGTCGCCGGCCTACCTGGAGCGCCACGGCACCCCGCACAAGGTGGCCGATCTGGCGCACCACCGCTGCATCGTGCACCGGCAAAACGATGACGCTTACGGCATCTGGCGCTTCGTGCGCGAGCAGCACAGCGAAGCGGTCAAGGTGCACGGCATGTTGTCGAGCAATGACGGGGACATCGTGCTCGGCTGGGCGCTGGACGGCCACGGCATCCTGATCCGCTCCGAGTGGGACCTCGAAAAGTATGTGAAAAGCGGCCGGCTGCGCGTCGTGCTGCCCGATTTCGTGCTGCCGGACGCCGATCTGTTCGTGTACTACCCGAGCCGGCAAAACCAGGCGGCGCGCGTGCGCGCGTTTATCGACTTCCTCGTGGCGCAATTCGAGCCGCCGGCGAGAAAAGGCCGGTAACGGCATAGCGAAGCCGGCGCAGCGAGCCGATCGAGCCCGGCGCGGAGCCACCACCCAGGAAGGCGCGCATCGTCAGAAGCCGATCCGTGCGCCCGCCGCAACTGTCATTTTCGCCGGCGTGACGCGACCAAGCGATGTATCGGGGAATAACTAGCGCGAAACGGTGTTTGCCCGATGAAAGGAACTGTCGATCGCACCGATGCCGCCTCGTGCCGGGATCGCCGCGCACCGACAGGACGAGCGCCGGAATGCGGCGCGCGCATCGCTTACCGAGGTCGCCAAAGATGATTCCGTTTCTGATTGCATGGTTAGGCGGTGTGCTAACCATTGTCAGCCCCTGCATCCTGCCGGTTCTGCCGTTCGTGTTCGCGCGCACGGGCAAGCCGTTTCTGCAAAGCAGCCTGCCGCTGCTGGCCGGCATGGCCGCGACCTTCAGCGCGGTCGGCGCGCTGGCCGCGGTCGGCGGCGGCTGGGCGGTTGCCGCGAACCAGTATGGCCGTATCGCGGCGCTCGTCGTGCTGGCGCTGTTCGGCCTCACGCTGCTGCTGCCGAAGCTGTCCGACTCGATGACGCGGCCGCTCGTCGCGCTCGGCGCGCGGCTTTCGGAGACCGCGCAAGGCACCGACAAACAGTCGACCATCTGGGCGTCGCTGCTGCTCGGCGTCGCGACGGGCCTGCTGTGGGCGCCGTGCGCGGGCCCGATTCTCGGTCTGATCCTGACCGGCGCCGCGCTGCAAGGCGCGAGCGTGCATACCTCGTTGCTGCTGATGTCGTATGCGGCAGGCGCGGCGACCTCGCTTGCGCTCGCGCTCGTGGTCGGCGGCAAGATGTTCACGGCGATGAAGAAGTCGCTTCATATCAGCGAGTGGGTCAAGCGCGGGCTCGGCGTGGCGGTGCTCGCGGGTGTCGCGGCGATTGCGGCGCATGCCGACACGGGCTTTCTGACGCATCTGTCGCTTGCGGGCACCAATAGCCTCGAACAGCGCGTGCTGGATCGTTTCCACGGCGCGAAGAATGGCGCGCAAGGCGCGATGACGGCGGCCAATGTGCCATCGGCGGCCGCGGGGAACGAGGCTGCGCCGGCGACGTCCATGTCGTCGGCCGACACGGCAAACGCAGCCGGCTCGCAGGCAATGGCGCAAGCGGCCCAGCCGGGCAGCCCCGCGCCGCTGCCGGTCGAAGGCACGCTGCCGTCGCTCGACGGCGCGGTCCAGTGGCTGAACTCGCCGCCGCTCAGTGCCGCGCAATTGCACGGCAAGGTCGTGCTCGTCGACTTCTGGACGTACTCGTGCATCAACTGCCTGCGCACGCTGCCGTACGTGAAAGCGTGGGCCGACAAATACAAGGACGCGGGGCTGGTGGTGATCGGCGTGCACACGCCCGAGTTCGCCTTCGAAAAGGACGTCGGCAATGTGAGCCGCGCGGTGAAGGACCTGAAAGTGAACTTCCCTGTGGCGATCGACGACAACTACACGATCTGGCGCGCGTTCAACAACCAGTACTGGCCCGCGGATTACTTCGTCGATGCGCAAGGCCGGATTCGCGCGCATCATTTTGGCGAAGGCGACTATGCGGGCTCCGAACAGGTGATCCGTCAACTGCTGACCGAGGCCGGCGCGCACAATCTGCCGGGCGGCATGGTGAAGGACAACGGCACGGGCGCGGAAGCGGCGCCGGAGATAGCCGACATCCAGTCGCCGGAAACCTACGTCGGCTACGACCGCGCGACGAATTTCGCGTCGCCGGGCGAACCGGTGCTGGACAAACCGCACCGCTATACGCTCGGCAACGGTCTGGGCCTGAACGACTGGGCGCTCGACGGCACGTGGACGCTCGGCGCCGAGCATACCGATCTCGTTCAGCCCGGCGGCGCGATTGCGTTCCGCTTCCATGCGCGCGATCTGCACCTTGTGCTCGGACCGACGGCGAACGGACAGCCGGTGCGCTTCCAGGTGACGATCGACGGCAAGGCGCCGGGCGCGAATCACGGCAGCGATACCGACGCGAACGGCAACGGCACGGTGACGACGCAGCGTCTGTATCAACTGGTCCGCCAGAGCGGCACGATTACCGACCATACGTTTGAAATCCGCTTTCTCGACCCGGGCGTGCGCGCGTATGCGTTCACGTTCGGTTGATCCCTGCTTCATCACGGAGAAGACCATGAAGAACGAAGTTCCTCAACAACCTCTGCGCACGGGCGCGGCCGTTACGCGAGGTGTGCGGCGCCGCTTGCCGTTTGTCGCGCTGCTCGCCGCGCTCGTGGCGGGTATCGGCTTGACGCAACGGCATGTGCTCGCCGACGAGGCGCATAGCGTGCCGCCGCCGGCCGTCGACGAAACGGCGGCGAATGCGCCGCCATCGGAAACCGTCGTACTGGCGGGCGGCTGCTTCTGGGGCGTGCAGGGCGTGTTCCAGCACGTCAAAGGCGTGACGAGCGCGGTGTCGGGTTACACCGGCGGCGCGCAATCGGCGGCCGAGTACGAGACGGTGAGCACCGGCACGACGGGCCATGCGGAATCGGTGCGCGTGACGTTCGACCCGCATCAGATCAGCTACGGGCGCATCCTGCAGATCTACTTTTCGGTGGCGCATGACCCGACCGAGTTGAACCGGCAAGGGCCGGACGTCGGCACGCAATACCGCTCGACGATCTTCCCGACCACGCCCGACCAGGCGCGCATCGCGAAGGCGTATATCGCGCAGCTGGGCAACGCGCATGTGTTCGCGGACAGGATCGTGACGACGATCGAGCCGGATCGCACGTTCTATCCGGCTGAGTCGTATCACCAGAACTATCTGACGCTGCACCCGGATCAGCCGTATATCGCGTTCAACGATATTCCGAAGGTCGAGGACCTGAAGAAGCTGTTTCCGACGCAGTATCGGGATAAGCCGGTGCTGGTGAAGGCGGCTTCGTAGGGAGTTTTGAAGTCTTGCCCGATATGTCGTGCCCATGCATGACGACATCGACACATCAAATCAAACGGCCCATATTTCCGGAATATCGGAACTATGGGCCGTTGCGTGAGTAAACCACGCTTAATTCCGGAATATCGGAAATATTCAGTCGGTTACCCAGGACGGGAGTGTCGTCTACTACTTCACCAACCCATCAAACCCCTGCAACAACCGCTCGATATCCGCCGCATGGATATCGCCCATCGTCGAAATCCGGAACAGTTCCGCCGACAGCCCGCCCTGCCCCGCATAGATCACGAATCCGCACGCCTTCAGCGCATCGTGCAACTGCGGATACGACACGCCATCCGGCAGCCGGTACGCGCGCAGCACCACCGACGACTGATCGGCCGGCAACACACTCGCCATCCCGCGCGCGGCCAGCCCCGCCCGCACCTGCTCGGCAAGCGCCGCATAGCGCGCATGGCGGGCGGTCCACCCGCCTTCATCAGCGAGCTCGCGCAGCGCTTCGACGAGCGCGTAGTACGCATGCACCGACGGCGTAAACGGCGTATTGCGCTGATCCTGCAGCCGCGCAAGCCGCCCGAGGTCGAGATAGTAAGTACGGCTGGCCGCCACCTCGAGCGCATCGCGCCGCACGATCACGAACGCCGCGCCCGGCACGCCATGCAAACACTTGTTTGCCGTCGCCGCCACCGCGGCAATCGTCGGATCGGCGAAGTCGATCGCTTCCGCGCCGAAGCTGCTCACGCCATCGACAAGCAGGCGCACGCCGCGCTCGCGGCATACCGCGGCAAGCGCACGCAGATCGTTGAGCCGCCCCGTCGTCGTTTCATGATGAATCGCCGCGACGTGCGTGATCGACCGATCGGCATCGAGCGCGGCCGCGATACGCGCGATGTCCGGCGCCTGCATCCACTCGTGCTTCACCACCGTCTGCGCGATCCGGTATTGCGTCGCGATCGCGGAAATGCGTTCGCCATACACGCCGTTCTCGACCACCAGCAGCTTGCCGTTCTCAGGCACGAGCGCGGCCACCATGCTCTCGACCGCGGCGGTGCCGGAACCCGTCATCAGCACCGCGGTCCATTGCGCAGGATCGAGTCCGTAGATCTGCAACAGCCGTGCGCGCGCTTCGTCCTGCAAATCGAAAAACTCGCTCTCGCGGTGGCACAGGTCGGTTTGCAGCAGGCTGTTACGCACGCGTGCGCTCAGCGTCACCGGGCCCGGATTCAGCAATAACATCGACGTTCTCCTTACTGTGCTGGCTATCGCGCTTGCTACGACAAAGCGATTGCGCCGATGTGGCGCATTAGACGTGCCTTGACATCGGGCGGCGTGATCGTCGGACGCGGCAGGCCGTCCGGCGTGCCGCGGCGAATCGCCAGCCGCACGAAACGCGGGCCGTCGACATCGGCGCGCGAAGCGGCGAGCACCTCGTCGAGCACGCTCAACTGATCGGTTTCCACCGCCGATGCGTAGCCGCACGCGGCCGCCACGCCCGCGAACGACACGTGCGGCGATACCGTCGCCTGGCCGCCGGTCGAATCGTGCGCGCCGTTATCGAGCAGCACGTGCGTGAGGTTTGCTGCGCCGTATGCACCGAGCGTGGCGAATACGCCCATGCGCATCAGCGCCGCGCCGTCGCCGTCGAGCGCGACCACGTGCAAATCGGGCCGCGCCAGCGCAAGGCCAAGCGCGAACGGCGTAAGGCACCCCATCGAGCCGACCATATACAGCTGGTTCGCGCGGTCGTCGATCGCATACAGCTCGCGGCCGCAGAAACCCGTCGACGCAAGCACGACCGTCGAATCGAGCGGCGCATGCGCGATCACGCGCTGCAGCGCTTCGTTGCGAGTCGGCAATGCGTCGGGCGCGACGCCGCTCACTTGCGTCACGGCCGCTTTCGCCGCACCGCGCGGCGCGGCGTTGCCGGCCTTCAGTTCATACGGCTTGACGCTGCCCTTCTGCATCACGAGCGCATACGGCCGGCCCGTTTCGTCCATATGCCTGATCGCGCGATCGAGCGCGGGACCGATTGCTTCGGCCTCGGTCGGAAACGTCTCCCACGGAATGTCCATCGTGTCGAGCATCGCCGGCGTGATCGGGCCCATCAGCGCGTGCTGCGGCTCGTCGGGCACGCCCGGCTGGCCGCGCCACGTGACGATCAGCAATTGCGGCAGCCGGAACGTCCACGTCAGCGACGTGAGCGGGCTGACCGCATTGCCGAGTCCGGAGTTCTGCATCATCGTGACGCCGCGCTTGCCGCCGAGCGTCACGCCCGCAACGAACGCCACCGCATCGCCCTCGTTCGCCGCCGACACGTAATGCAGATTCGGGTCCTGCAGCACGTAGTTGATAAACGGCGTCAGGTATGAACACGGCACGCCCGCATACCAGTCGAAGCCGCGCTCGCGCGCGGCCTCGACGAACTGTGCCGCTTCGATCATCGCGCACCCTCGTCGGCGCTGCCGCCTTGGGCGAGCGGCGTTTGCGCATGCGCGAAATCGCCGGCGCGGCGGAAGTCTTCGAGATCGTTGACGCCGCGCCAGTGGCCGTGCACGTATTGCACTTCCACCTCTTCGCCGGCTTCGATCAGCGCATTGAGCAGCGCGGGCATGTCGAGCGACGCGAAGTCCGGGCGCGCCTGCAGTTGCGCCATCACTTCCTGAAGACGCGCGAGGCCCGCGCCACGCACGTTCAGCAGACCCACCCAGCGGCCGTTCGGCGCCTTCGATGCCGCGCCTGCCGGCGCGTCGCTTTCATTGCTCGACACACGGCGCAGCAGCACCTTGTTGCCGAACAGGCCGCGGTCGTCGCCGGCCGAGCACCATGCGAAATCGCGCACGCTCTGATTGGCTGCATGCGTCTCCGACGCATCCGACGAATCGACCACGACGCTGAACGCCGCTTCGCTTTCGACGAGGTCACGCACGATATAGCTGCGGAACAGCAGATCGCCGTACGAGATCACCGTGTCGTTTTGCAGGCGTTCGAGCGCGCACGCGAGCGACGCGAGCTCGCCCGTGCTTTCATGTTTGTCATTCACGACAAGCTTGATGCCCGCCGTGTCGATCGCATCGGCGCGATAGCCGCCGACCACGGTGATGTCGTTCACGCCCTGCTTCTTGAACGCATCGACGAGCCAGCGCAGGAGCGGCTTGCCGGCAATCGGCAGCATCACCTTCGGACGGTCGGCGGTGACCGCTTCGAGGCCCTTGCCGCGGCTCGCCGCGAGCACGACAGCCGAGCCCGACGCACGCGAAGCGGACAGGTAGCGGTCTTCCGCTTCCGAATATTCGTCCGCATCCTGCAGGCGGAAAATCTCGTTCACCGTCGCCACGCGGTCTTCGACGTTCACGAGCGTCTGGTTCTCGTAGATGTCCTTCACGACCGCCTGCATCGCGGACACCGCCGCGCGCAGCTGATGGTTCGCCCAGATCACCGCGCTGATGCCGGCCTTGCGGAACACGTCGGTCGGCGTGCTGTAGTACTTGGTCGGCACGATCACGATCGGCGAGCGGCCGGCCCATTCGCGCGCGAATTCGAGAATCTCGTCGGGCTTCGACAACTTGCTGTGCATCAGGATCGCGTCGGCGCCTGCCTGGCGGTACGCTTCCGCGCGGCGCAGCGCTTCCTCCATGCCCCAGCCTGCGATCAGCGCCTCGACGCGCGCGACGATCGAGAAGTTTTCGTCGAGTTGGGAGTCTTTGCCGGCCTTGATCTTGCCGCAGAATTCGTCGACGTCCGCGAGCGGCTGACGCTCGCCGTTGATAAAGCTGTTGGTCTTCGGGAACTGCTTGTCTTCGATGCAAACGCCCGCGATGCCGCGCTGCTCGAGCTTGCGCACGAGGCGGCGCACGTTGTTGAAGTTGCCGTAACCGGTATCGCCGTCGAGCAGAATCGGCAGGTCGCTCGCGTCGGCCATGAATTCGAGCTGATCGACCACCTGGGTCCAGCTCGCCTCGTTGTTGTCGCGCACGCCGAATTGCGCGGAAATCGTCAGACCCGAGCCCCAGATCGCCTTGAAGCCCGCTTCGCGCACGATGCGTGCCGACAGACCGTTATGCGCTTCCATCAGGAATTCGAGTTCGTTGCTGATCAGCATCTGGCGCAGCCGGGCGCTGCGTGAATTGACGGAAGTAGCGGAAAAAGAAGGTTCGCGTGCATTCATTTTGTGGCTCCTGCTGGCCGCTGCAATGGCGGCAAAACGTCGACAGCCGCTCGCGCAGCGCCGTTGGGAAAATCGATCGTTGTCGAGCTTGCGAACGCAAGCCTGAGTGCGCGGAAACACTGGGCACGAGCGCGCGCTCCCGCGCTTAGGGAGATATCGAATTGATCGATGCGGTTCTTGTTCAAATCGGTTTTTGGCCGCCCGCGCGGGTCGCGGGTCTATTTCGGGATCACCAGAAGTGGCGACTATATCGGAAATAAAACGCTCGCGCCGCATTGGTACGCCATTTATGGCAATTGGTGGAATTAGTTTGAAAATTGTGTGATTTACGGCCAATTACGCCCAGCGCGCCGTCCACGGCAAACGGCTCCGCCGATCTCGCATCGCACCGACCCGCAGCGGTCTCGCAAGGCCCTGATTTATCAGACGAAAGTCGCCGCAAATCCTTGCTATATAAGGGTTTCCCCTGCTGCGCGGGGTTCGCCGCGCATCCGTTAACGCCGCTTAGGCGTCACGAAGTTCCGTTTCACCGTTTCACACCGTGGAAGCCGGCTTTCAACGCCATTTTCACCGCCTCCGGCTTTCAACCTCGCACGACAACCGCGCTTGCAATCCACTTTGTTTTATCCCGACACCCGGACATGCAGACCATGACGCTCAACAAGAAACTCGGCTCGATGATTGCCGTGCTGTGGATCGGCCTGATCCTGATCGGCGCGTTCGGCGCATGGCAAAGCCGCGCATCGATGATCGCGGAGCGCCGCGCGCAACTGATGACGCTCGGCCAGGAAGCCAATTCGATCGTCAACCACTTCTATACGCTGTCGCAGCAGCACGCGCTCAGCGAAGCGGACGCGAAGAAGCAGGCGCTCGCCGCCGTGGGCGCGCTGCGCTACGGCACCGACGGCTACTTCTCGATCAACGATTCGAAGCCGGCGATGCTGATGCATCCGATCAAGCCCGAACTGAACGGCAAGAATCTCGATCAGTTCGCGGACCCGGCGGGCACGCACGTGTTCATCGAGATCGTGAAAGCCGGCGATCGCAAGCCCGGCGGGGACTTTGTCGACTACCTCTGGTCGAAGCCCGGCAGCGACAAGCCGGTGCCGAAGACGAGCTTTTCGTTGCGCTTCGCGCCGTGGGACTGGTACCTCGTCACCGGTATGTATATGGACGACGTGCGCAGCGCGTTTATCGGCAATCTCGCGCGTTGGCTGGCCATGACGTTCGCGCTCGGCGCGCTCGCCACCGTCGTGATGGTGCTGGTGCTGCGCAGCGTGCGGCGCACGCTCGGCGGCGATCTCGAAGTGGCCGTCGCGGCCGCGCAGCAAATGGCGAGCGGCGACCTCGCGACCGCGGTGCCGGTCTCCGCCGGCGACCATACGAGCCTGCTGCACGCGCTCTCCGCGATGCAACACGGGCTTGTCGCGACGGTTTCCCGTGTGCGCATCGGCACCGAGAATATCGATGTGGGCGCAACCGAAATCGCCGCCGGCAACACCGATCTGTCGCAGCGCACCGAGGAACAGGCAGCGGCGCTCGTGCAAACCGCATCGAGCATGGATCAGATGACGCACAACGTGAAGCACAACGCGGACAGCGCCACGCAAGCGGCCCAGCTCGCGAGCCAGGCGGCCGATGTCGCATCGCGCGGCAGCCAGGTCGTCGACGACGTGGTGCGCACGATGGGCGACATCACGAACAGCTCGCGGCAGATCGGCGACATCATCGGCGTGATCGACGGCATCGCGTTCCAGACCAATATCCTCGCGCTGAACGCGGCCGTCGAAGCGGCGCGCGCAGGCGAACAGGGCCGTGGCTTCGCGGTCGTCGCGGCCGAAGTGCGCAGCCTCGCGCAGCGGTCCGCCACGGCGGCGAAAGAGATCAAGGCGCTGATCGAGACGTCGACGGGCAGCGTCGACGCGGGCGCCGAACTCGTCGCGAGCGCGGGTTCGACGATGAGCGAGATCGTGCAGTCGGTGCGGCGCGTCAACGAAATTCTCGAAGAGATCAGCCGCGCGTCGCGCGAACAGAGCGCCGGCATCGAGCAGGTCAATCGCGCGGTCGGCGAGATGGATCAGGTCACCCAGCAGAACGCCGCGCTCGTCGAACAAGCGGCCGCAGCCGCGCATTCGCTGAAAGACCAGGTGAGCGGGCTGCGCGACGCGATCTCCACTTTCACGCTGCCGGCGAGGGCATAAGAGCGCGCGCATCGCGCTTGCGCGACGCGCGCGGCCGAATGTCGGCAAACGTCAAATAAACGGACTGGCGGAACCCGGCGGTACGCGTTGCGCATACTTCTTTCAGACGCGCAGGCCCATGCCGCCGACCCTTCACAAATCTTGACAGTCAATTTTCCCGAGCATGACTAAACTCCGCGCTCGGGAGCGGACCGGCCGCATTTCTATCGTGCGGCACCGGTTTCGCGCGCTCCCGTTCTTGAAACTTTCCAGGGAGCACAACCCGTCATGTCTTTATCCAAACGTCTTGTCGCCGAACTGTTCGGCACTTTCTGGCTCGTCCTCGGCGGCTGCGGCAGCGCCGTTCTTGCAGCGAGCTTCGCCGGCCCCGAACACGGGCTCGGCATCGGTTTCGTCGGCGTCGCGCTGGCCTTCGGCCTGACCGTACTCACGATGGCGTATGCAATCGGCCACGTATCGGGCTGCCATCTGAACCCGGCGGTCAGCATCGGCCTCGCAACCGCAGGCCGCTTTCCGATGCGCGACGTCGTGCCGTATATCGTCGCGCAACTCGCGGGCGCGATTCTCGGCGCCTTCGTGCTGTCGCTGATCGCATCCGGCAAGCCCGGCTTCGATCTGGTCGCAAGCGGTTTTGCCAGCAACGGTTACGGCGATCGCTCGCCCGGCCATTACACAATGGCCGCCGCGTTCATCTGCGAAGCGGTGCTGACCGGCTTCTTCCTGTTCGTGATTCTCGGCGCGACCGACAAGCGCGCGCCGGCCGGCTTCGCGCCGATCGCGATCGGCCTGTGCCTGACGCTGATTCACCTGATCTCGATTCCGGTGACCAACACGTCGGTCAATCCGGCGCGCTCGACGGGCCCTGCACTCTTCGCCGGCGGCGCGGCGGTCGACCAGTTGTGGCTGTTCTGGGTTGCGCCGATCGTCGGTGCGGTTGTCGCGGGCATCGTGTATCCGCTCGTTGCGGGCAGCGCGACGAGCAGCGAGGTGCGCGCATCGCGCGCGACGGCATAAGCGATCGATAGCGTTACGCGTCGACATCGCAGCGCACGCATCACGCGGCGCGTCGGGCGAGGCGGGTATGGTGTTCCCGCAACGCCCGCCGCGCCGCGCTCGCATTCACATTACACATTCATTACAATCGGTGCGGCGCTGCGCAACAGCCGCATCAACGGTTGCGTCGCGTACTTCGCGTGTTCCGCGCGTTCCATGTATTCCGCGTTTTACTTCAAGCCCGCAACCATGGTTCTGAAAAAGAAAGCGCAATCCAGACCTGCCTACGCGAGCCATGCGAAGCATCCGATGCTCGCGGCGCGCCTGCCGGCGTGGCGCTCGAAGCTCATCGTGTTTATCGCATTCACCGCCTTCGCGTCGCTGATCGGACGCGCGTGGTGGGTGCAGGTGGTCAATCGCGACTTCTATGTCGAACAAGGTCAGAAGCGCTATCAGCGGACCATCGAACTCGATGCGACGCGCGGGCGCATCGTCGACCGTCATGGCGCGCTGCTCGCCGTCAGCCTTGCCACCTACGAAATCTGGGCCTCGCCGAAGCTGATCGACGCCGGGTCGCTCGCGCCGCTCGCCGCGCTGCTCGATCTGCCGCCCGCCGAAGTGCGCCGGCGCGTGTCCGGCGACAAGTCGTTCGTGCTGCTCAAGCGTCAGGTCGACGCGGACACGGCCGCGAAGATCAGCCGGCTCGGCCTTGCAGGCCTCACGCAAATCGCCGACACGAAGCGTTTCTATCCGGAAGGCGAATCGGCCGCGCACGTGGTCGGCTTCACCGATATCGAAGACAACGGCCAGGAAGGCGTCGAACTCGCCGTGAACGATGCGTTGAGCGGCATGCCGGGCCGCCGCGACGTGATCCGCGATCGCCTCGGCCGCGTCGTCTACGAAACACGGCCGCTGCAGCCGGCGCGCAACGGTGCGACCGTCCAGTTGACCATCGACCGTCGCATCCAGCAGCTCGCGTACGCACAACTGAAAGTGGCCATCGCGAAGCATCACGCCGAAGCGGGCAGCGTCGTCGTGCTCGATGCGCGCAATGGCGAGATCCTCGCGCTCGCGAACTATCCGAGCTTCGACCCGAACGACCGCGCACGGCTGACCGGCCGGCAACTGCGCAACCGCGCGGTCGTCGACACATTCGAGCCCGGCTCGACCATCAAGCCGGTAGTCGTCGCGCTGTCGCTCGACGCGGGCAAAGTGCGCCCGCAGACGTTGATCGATACCGCGCCGGGCTCGTACCGGATCGGCCCGAATCTGATCCACGACACGTCCGACCACGGGCGCATGACCGTCGCGCAGGCGCTACAGAAATCGAGCAATATCGCGCTCGCGAAGCTCGCGCTCAATCTGCCCGCGGAAACGATCTGGACCACGTACCAGCACTATGGTCTCGGCCGCGCGCCGCAACTGATGTTTCCCGGCGTCGCCGCGGGCAAGGTGCGGCCGTATGCACGCTGGCGGCCGATCGAGCAGGCGACAATGGCGTATGGGTATGGGTTGTCGGCGTCATTGCTGCAACTGGCGCAGGTCTACACCGTCTATGCCGGCGACGGCACGCTGCGGCCCGTCAACCTGCTCCGCGAGGCGGCCCCCGACGCGCGGCCGGACCATGCGGCGAACCCGCCGTTCGCGCACGCGCGGCGCGTCACGACGCCCGCTACCGCGGCGTCGATCCGCTCGATGCTCGAAATGGCGACCGGCCCCGGCGGCACCGGCCAGGCCGCGTCGATCGAAGGCTATCGGGTCGGCGGCAAGACCGGCACGGCGCGCAAGCAGATTGGCGCGACGTATGCGAAGAACCGCTACCGCGCGCTTTTCGTCGGCATCGCACCGATGAGCGACCCGCGTTTGATCGTCGCGGTGATGATCGACGATCCGGCCGGGCGCGCGTTTTACGGCGGCACGGTCGCGGGGCCGGTGTTTTCGGCCGTGGCGGGCGGCGCGCTGCAACTGCTCGGCGTGCCACCCGACGCCTAGGGCGCGGCGCGCTCCCGTGAGCGGCTCAGGCTTTATCGAGCCAAAGCGTTGCCGAGTCGCTATCGACAGGGGTGTAGCGGTACGAGATCAGATCGTCCCGGTCTCCGATTGACGTTCTTCTGTCGAGGTGCCCTTTTTCAGCCAGCACCCGTAACGTGACCGAGCCGTCCATGTTGCGCGACACGACGGCCAGCGCGGTTCCGACAGCGGGCTGCTGAGGGTTCTGCTCGTAGTAGTTGAACGTCATCATGTGCCAGCGATTCTCTCGCGGTCCGTATTCATGCCGCTTGATACCCAGTTGGGTGTTCAGCGCGGTCAGTTCGGGCACGCCGACGGCGCCCGCGATTGCGCCCATGCCCGCCACCGCCTCGGCATTGCTGAGCTTCCGGCCGCTGTAGATCAGCGCCGAGAACGGATACTGATGACCGACCTCGACGAGGTCGAGATTGTTGTTTTGCCAGCGGAGGTCGGATGTCGAGCGCGGGCCGATCGTGCGGTGAGCCTTGACGATACTGCGCGCGCCATCGGTCGACGTATGCCAGTTCGCACTCGGCGACGATGTGCCCGCATGATAGGCATAAAGCGAATGGCCGTCGCTTGCGAAAAGCATCGTGCAGCCGCTCATCGGCCCACCGGTCACGAGCACCGATGCACCCTGCGGAATGTCCGCGAAACGCAACCGCAATGCGCCAACACCGTCCCTGCCGTTATTGAGTTGAATCACATTGATGTTCTCGGCGAGCTTCGCTCCGTCGGGCCCCCACTGCCTTCCCACGAAAAACTTCGCATCCCCCGAGTAAGACGTGACATCTCCCCCGTTGCCGACCTTGAGCACATCACGCCGCATGTCTGAACTCGTTTTCTGCAAGCGGCGTCCGCGCGCCATGCTGGTGACGTCCATATCCTTGCGGTAAAAAATAAACGGCGTATCAAAGGCGTTGACGCGCCGCTGTTCTTCGTCCGGCCCGAGCGGCGCGCTGACGCTGATCGGCCCTTTGCCTGCAAGACGGTCAATCGCCGCGTTTTCGATTGTGATCGGCGCCGCGCCGGTCGGCACGCATCCCGTGGACCGCGACAGACAGCTGGGGTCGGCCTCTGAGACTTTCCGGCCCGGTTCGGATGACGCGTGCCTGAGCGCCGCTTCTTCAGTCTTACCTGACGCGCCGCCACTCGCGCCGGCGACCGGCTCCTCGCGCGGGCCGGCTTCTTCGGCCGTTTCAGCCACCGGCTCCTTGCGTGCGCCAGAATCTTTGGCGGCTCCGGCAACCGGCTCCTCGCGCGAGCCGGCTTCTTTGCCCGCACCCGCGCCCTGGGTCCCTTCAGCAGGCAGCTTTGGCGGACGGGTCGGACTGAGCCGATAGCCGATCTGGCCCGTCGGCAGCCGTGCCGGCGGTTTGAACGCGGGCTGCGCGTCGCGGCCACCGGCGCGCATTCCCAGCGGAATCCTGAAGCGCGGAAAATCGAAGATAGACAACGGCTCCCGCGGCGGTGCCTGTGGCGCTGTCGCTCTCGTCCGGGCCGGCGCAGGCGGCTTGCGAACAATCCACCCAACGCCGGCCGACGTCGGAGCCAACCCTTCGCCGAACCCTTGCAGCTGGCCGATATTGTCCGTCATCGTCTGCGGCGATAGGGATTCGCCCGCGAGCGCCGAATTCAACGTCTCGAGGGCGGAACCGGCGGCTTGCTGCACGCGCCCCGCATGGGTCAGCGTCAGAAACGATTCGACGATCTGCGCGTACTGATAGATTTTCTGCTCCTCGTCGGCGCTGAGCGCGACACCTTGCGTCGCTTTCTTGACCAGATCTCTCGCACTCTTGATGAACGATCCGAACGGCCGCTTCACCGCCTCGGCGCCCATGCCAAACACTTCTTTCAGCGAATAGTCGTTCTTGATCCGCACGCCGCCGACATAACGGATTTGCGGCCCGTCGTCGTTGCGTGGCGGTGTTGCAGCGGGCGGCGGCGTTTGAGCGCCCTCTGCCGGAGCGGCGGGCACGAACCGCCGCATCGCAACCGGGCCGCCATCCTGCGTCGCGCCGTCGGCGCGCAGGAATGCAAGGCGATCGCGCAATGCGTCATATTCCTTGAGCGTGAGGCCGTCTTCGATCGACAACTGGTCGCGAGGCTTCAGGTTAATCGCCAGCGCATTCTCCTCGAGCAGCAGAAAGCGCTCCGTCAACTGATCGGCGTCCGGGTAGGGCTTCAAAACATCGGATGCGGGCGGCGGCTCCAGCACACTCGCGTCCTGAGGCCGGCCGGACGGCGGCGCGCGCTTGTCCGGCGGAGGGCGTCGCTCGCGAGATGCATTGCTGGCCTGCGGCACGAATCCTTTTGCTGACGCGCCCTGCCCCGGCGCGTCGTTCGCCGGCGTGCCCTTCGCTCGCGATCCCGCGCTGGAAGACCCGGTTTTATCGTCGTCATCGGGACGCCGTGAAACCGGATCCGGGCGTTTGTGCAATATCGGGTGCGGCACCCTGTCCCAGATCATCATGATGTGAACTCCCTGAACACTGATCGCCGTGCCACGCGTGGCCTCCGAAACGTGAAGGACGCGTCGGATGAATGCGCGAGTGAGCGATGGGCCCCAGCATAGGGCTGAAGAAACCGTCGGTGTGGTGAAGGATCAGCACGTCCGCAAGCGGGCGCCGCGAGCGCGGCAGCGACGCGCAACCGGCCGCCGGGGATCGGCCGTGACAGTCTTAAGGCTCGTTTAATTCTTTGCGGCGACGATGACGTCATCCCCTGTTGAGCCGCCGAAGTCCAGGCGGCATTTTTTTGTCCGCGCGGCAGGTTCAATCCGGTTGGGTTCGATTCCGGTTGGGTTCGATTCCGGTTGGGTTCGATTCCGGTTGGGTTCAATTCCGGTTGGGTTCGATTCCGGTTGGGTTCAATTCCGGTTAAGCACCACCAAGCTGCGCAATCCGGTCCCATTCACGCCGCCCGCCAGCCGTTCATTGCTGGCCGCCGGGCTGTCGGCGGGAACACATTCCACGAGCCGTCGTCGTGACGGAAAAACAGGATCGACAGCAGGCCGCCCGGCCGCGAGGCTTCGACGCGCACACACCGCCGGCCGTATCCGGACGTACGCAATAGGCGCGTGACACGCGCGGGCATCGCGGGCGTCGGCGCGAGCCACTTATCGACGGCCCAGTGCAGTGTTTTTCCGGTTGTGTTCATGACAGTCTCCTTGAGCGGCTGTTGATCGATAGCCGTCGCGTTACGCCGCGCGAGCGACGAGCCGGCCGCCCTTTCCCTTCAGTCCACGCGCAACGCCCGCCGTGATCAGACACAGCAGCGCGCGCAACGCCGCGTTGGGACGCGTGAAGCACGCGTGCACCTGCTCGCTGCGGCTTTCGCCGAACAGGCACCACGCGCAAAAGTGTTCGCAGTTGTTGGTCAGCAGGCGATAGCGGTTTTCGCCCAGCCGCGAGCGTGCGCGGCGCACCGCCTCCTCGCCCACATACTTCGGGCACGGATGCGGCCATACGGTGATCGCATGACCCGCGGCAAACTGTTCGAGCGTGACCTCGCCAATCGGACCGCGCTGGGCCGAGCCGGCAAACCCGGCGTAGTGAACCACCTTGCCGGCGCCGACATAAATACCGTGATGCGCGTAGCCGCGGCGTTGCGTGATGAGGTGTGCGCCGAGCGCCGGTTCTTCATAGAAGCCATAAACCGTGACATCGTTGACCGCGCAGGCCGTCGCGCATTGCGCGGTCCGCTGCTCGATCGTCGCTGGCTGGTGGATGGTGTTCATGGCTTGCCCCGTTTCGCTTCAGAAGTCCAACACTGGTACCGGTGTTTTTGCATCATCCGGGCCAACGAATGCAAGTCATTGATCTATCGAGGATTCGTGCCAAACCGAAAGGCGTCGGATGCGCCGGTGTACGCCATGTCCCAACACTATTCGCCTGAACGTGTTGGCACGCGGCGATCAGTTTGCAAGCACGCCATGGCAGACATGACGGCGCGCACAATGGAGCGCACCGACTGCGCGACGGCAAGTCGCCGCGGATTGTGTTGGGTGTCCCAACGTTTTCTCCGGCATTGTGTTGGCCGCCGCAGAACGCGAGCACGCGAAGCCGCGCGCGACGACCCGAATCGCCGCGCAGGATTGCCGCCCAATCAATGCGTTAGCATTTCGTAGTCGGAATGGATACAAACTGGCACACCCCTTGCACCGATTTGCCGCAGCTATCCTTTTCAACATCGCAGCCGCGCAGCACCGGCTTCTTCCGGAGAACCGACCATGGCCTCGATCGCAATTCACGACCTCTCGCATAACCTCGCACTCGACCGCAAGGCAATGACCGCGATCCGCGGCGGCGGTGGCGCGCCATGGGTATTCGGCTGGATCCAGCCATACGTACGCAGTTCGCCAAGCATGGGCCCGGTGGTTAATCTGTACGAAGTGCAAAACAACTTCTACGCAGACCAGATGATCAACCAGTTCCAGACCGTCGACGTGCGCAATAGCGCGCCGAATTCGAACATCAGCGTCGCGCCGGATGCGCTCAGCAGAAACACTGCCTGACCGAAGCTGAGCCGTCATGTGCGCAAGCCACTTCCGCTGGGTGTCGACGGCGCGCTCGGATGCCGGGCGCGTGCGCGACATCAACGAAGATGCCTGTCTCGACGAGCCGGCGCGCGGGCGCTGGGCAGTCGCCGACGGCATGGGCGGACATGCGGTTGGCGACGTCGCGAGCCGGCTTGTGATCGACAGGCTTCGGCAGTTGCCCGATGCGGCGGCCGGCATCGGCCAGGCACTTGCGCAAACGCGTGCCGTACTGCTCGACGCCAATCAGCAGTTGCGCGACGAAGCAGCACGCCGCCAGGTGCAGCGGATCGGCAGCACCGTGGTTGTGCTGCTTGCGTGCGACCGCTTCTGCGGCTGTCTGTGGGCCGGCGACAGCCGCATCTACTTATGCCGCCACGGCCGGTTGCGCCAACTGACGCGCGACCATAGTCATGTCGAGGAACTGCGCGCGCTCGGCCAGTTGACCGAAGAGGAAGCGCGCAACCATCCGGCGCATCACATCATTACGCGCGCGGTCGGCGCCACGGACGCGCTCGCGATCGACGAAGACACGCTCGAAGTCGCCGACGGCGACCTGTTCCTGCTGTGCAGCGATGGGCTATCGAACGAACTGACCGACGCCGAGATTCTCGCGGCACTGGCCGCCTTTCCACTCGACATCCGGCGCGTCACCGATGAACTCGTCGACAAAGCGCTGGCGCGCGGGGGGCGCGACAACATCACCGCGATTCTCGTGCAGGCGGAAGATCCGCTCGCATCCGACAAGACATTGCTGAATCCGACACGCTGATTCGAACGCGCAGTGCGGGCGGACCACGCATCGAGCCAAGCGTTCAGCGTTCAGCGCAGATCGGCATCGCTATCGTCCGCGTCGTTCTGATGATCCGTGTGCGTCACGCCGCGCGGTCGCTGAGGCTGGCGAAAATCTTTCGAATGCAGCCCGTGCTTCTTCAGCAGCATCTGCAGATGCGAGCGGTTCATATCGACGCGACGCGCGAGTTCCGCGACAGTGCCGCCGACTTCACGCAAGCCGCGCTGCAGGAACGCCTTTTCCGCTTCATCGCTTGCCGCACGTTTCGCGTCGCTCAGCGACAGCAGATTCGATATGCCGGCTTCGCCGTTTATCACCGTGGCGGCCTCCGCTCCCGCAACCGCCGACGACGCGCTTGCAGCAGGCCGCACGTCGACGGGCAAGTGCTCGATATCGGCGATATCGCCGGCGAGGCACGATACCCGATACAGGATGTTGCGCAGTTCCCGGATATTGCCCGGATACGCATAGGTCAGCAGAAAATCGCGCAGACGCGGCGTCATTCTGATCGGCCGGCGCTTGAGCGCGCCCGCGGCTTCATCGCCGAAGTACGAGAACAGCAGCGGGATTTCATCGCGGCGCTCGCGCAACGGCGGCAAGGTCACGTGAATCACGCTGAGCCGGTAGAACAGGTCTTCGCGAAAGGTGCCCTGCTCGCTGAGCTTGCGCAAATTGCGATTTGTCGCCGCGACGATGCGCGTATCGACCGCGATCGGCTCATCGGAGCCGACGCGCTGGATTTCGTGCGCTTCGAGCACTCTGAGCAGTTTCACCTGCCCCGACAACGGCAGCTCGCCGATCTCATCGAGAAAAATCGTCCCGGTATGCGCGCTCTCGAATTTGCCTTTGCGGTCGCTCGATGCGCCGGTAAACGCGCCCTTGCGATGGCCGAACAGTTCGGATTCCAGCAGGTTGTCCGGAATCGCGCCGCAGTTCACCGAGATAAACGGCTTGTCCGCGCGGCCGCCGTTCGCGTGGATCACCTTCGCCATCAGTTCCTTGCCAGTGCCGCTTTCGCCGTCGATCAGCACCGGCAAATCCGTTGGCGCAGCTTTCTCGGCAATTTCAAGCGCCTCCAGCAGCTTCGGATTGTCGCCGAACGTGCCCTCGAAAATAAAGCTGCGTGCAAGCAGCGCTTCGCGCCGCGCGCCACGCGTCCGGGCCGCTTCGGCGGCGGCCGCGCGTTCCGGCTCCGCGGTTGCGGCCTGCACGAAGCGCTCCTTGTGCGACAACTGCATCACTTCGTCGCGCAGCACACTCGCCTGGCGCAACAGTTTCTCGATCTCCGCGCGCTCGAGCCTTGAAGACCAGCGCAGCGTGGAGCGCAGGATTTCGATCTTTTCGATCAGCCCCGCATAGGAAATCGCGGGGCTGCTGTCCTCCGGCTGGTCGAGTATTTTCATCATGCACTCAACTGTTTCTGGACGAGCTGGTAGTACATGCCCTTCCGGTTGACGAGTTCCTCGTGCCGCCCCTGCTCGACGATCGCCCCTTCATACAGCACGAGGATCTTGTCCGCCCGCATGATCGTGCTCAACCGGTGCGCGATGATCACGGCAGTGCGGCCTTTCAGGATGTCATGCATATTGCTGAGTATGTTGCTCTCCGATTGCGTATCGAGCGCCGACGTCGCCTCATCGAAGACGAGCAGCCGCGGGTCGTGATAAAGCGCGCGCGCGATGCAGAGCCGCTGGATTTGCCCACCCGATAGCCCAATGCCGCGCTCGCCGACTATCTGCTCGTAACCGAGCGGCATCCTGGCAATAAACGCGTGCGCGTCGGCCATCTTCGCGACCTCCTCGATGCGGCGCCGATCGGGCGTATCGTCGCCGCTCGCGATGTTTTCGGCGATCGTCCCCGAAAACAGCAGATTGGTTTGCATCACATAGCCGATCTGCGCGCGGTAATAGCCTTTGTCGACCACATTGAGGTCGTAACCATCGACGGTCATCTTGCCTTCGCTCGGCGCATAGAAGCCGACCAGCAGCTTCGCGAGCGTCGTCTTGCCCGAGCCGCTGCGCCCAACGATCGCCACGAGTTCGCCGGGCTTGATATCGAAGCTGATGTTTTCGAGCACATACGGCGCGTCGCTTTCGCCATAGCGGAAATAGACCCCGTTGAGGCTGATTTCGCCTTGCAGATCGGGCAGCATCACACGCGACTGAAGGTCCTGCGGCTTCTGCTCCGGCTCGATATCGAGCACGTCGCCGAGGCGCTCCATCGCCACGCCTGCATCGTTGAGCATGCTCCACAAGCCGACCAGCCCCATCAACGGGCTTAGCACGCTGCCCATGAACGCATTGAATGCGATCAGTTGTCCGATCGTCATTTCACGCGCAAGCACGAGGTCCGCGCCGACCCAAAGAATCGCGATCGTCGTCGCGGCATTGAGCAACTGGCTGCCGAAGCCGACCATGATGTTGAACGCGTGCGCGCGGTACTGCACTTCGAGCGCCTTTGCATACTTCTTTTCCCAGCGCAGCCGCACGGGACGCTCGATGCCCATGCCCTTGACCGTTTCGACGCCGGACAGCGCCTCCATCAGGAACGCTTTCGAATCGGTCGACGCGGCGAACACTTCGCGCGCATAGGCCTTGATTTTCGGCGTCGCGAGCACCGTCAACGCAATGATCGGAATGACAAACGCGATCAGCGTCAGCGTCATCTTCACGTTGTAGAAGAACATGATCGCGAAGTAGATGAACACCATCAGCAGGTTGAGCGCGGTGGTCACCGTCGACTCCGTGAGGAATGCACGGATCGTCTGATTCTCCTGGAAGCGCGCGAAAATATCGCCGGTCTTGCGCTTCGCAAAGAACGAAAACGGTAAGGACAACGTGTGCCTGAAGAACTGCGACATCATCGCGAAGTCCATGTTGCGCACCATGAAGTTCGACAGATACGCGCGTATCGTCGACATCAGCTGCGAAAACACATTCGAGATGATGAGCCCGATAATCAGCAGATGCAGCAGCCCGATGTTCTGGTGAACGATCACGCCATCGAGAATATTCTGGATGATCAGCGGCGGAATCACGCCGAGCACCTGAATGACGAACGTCGCCAGAAACAGGTACGCAAGTATCTTGCGATACGGCGTCAGGTAACCGATAAAACGCAGCCATGGCGAACGCGATGCGGCCAGCCGAATCAGATTTGGGCCGGGCGTGAAGAGCAGACAGGTGCCGCTCCAGCCGCGCTCGAAATCTTCGACGGCGAGCTTCCGGAAGCCGAGCGCCGGGTCCGCAAGCCACACGGTGTCGTGCGATACGCCGTACACCACCACATAGTGGTAGCCCTCCCAGTGAATGATGAACGGCAACTCGAAGCCGCGCAGCGAATCGAACGTGCACTGCACGCCATGCGTCGTGAAGCCGAGCGCTTCGCCTGCGCGTGCAAGACTGTCGAGCGTCGCGCCCTGCGTCGTGACATTCGCAAGCTCGCGCAGCTTGCCGAGCGTCATCGGAATGCCGTAGTGCTTGCAGATCATCGCAAGGCACGCGGCGCCGCAATCCATTTCCTCCGCCTGCTCGACCAGCGGGAAACGCTTGATCACACGCTCGCCGAATTCCGGCTTCGTATGCAGATCGAGTGTCAGCGGACGCTTGCGCCGCTGCTCGAGGCGCTTCTGGCGCTCGAGTTCGCGGTCCGCATAGCGAATCCGTTCGTCGAGCACTTCACGCAGCTTCGGATTGCGCTCGAGGATGAAATGCACGGTGCGCTCGGGAATGACCAGCAGCCGCGTATCGGTGGTCGCAACCACCGACGCGATCTGTTCCTGGCGCATCAAGCAGGCCTTTTCCCCGAATATCTCGCCGTCGCGCAAGGTCGCGATTGCGTAGTCGTGGCCGTCTTCATTGCGCACGATCCTGACTTCGCCCTGGCGCACCACATAAAGGCGCCGATCGTCGCGCGCATCCTGCTTGAGGATCTCCTTACCGGCGCTGACCCGTTTAACGCCTACGCTGCGTACATATTCCTCAAGCTCGGTCTTGTTGAGCTTGCCGCGCAGATCGAACAGTTGCGCAACAAAGCCACCCGCCGAATTGATCGCCACATAGCTCGCAACGAACGCATGCGCGGCCTGATTCGCCACGATCACCGGCTCGATCGCCGCATGCGGAATAAACAGTAATTCGGTTTTGGCCGATGCACGCACCGACGACTCATGCACGTAAGCGCGCAGCATGGCGATCTCGCCGAAGATCTCACCCTGCTTGCGCACGCCCATGCTGATTTCCTTGCCGTGCTCTTCGGTAAAAATGCGCACGGACCCGGACTTGATCACAAACAGTCCATCCGCCGGATCGCCGGCATTGCATACCGTTTCGCCGAACGTGTGGAAACGCGACTGCGCCTGCGCGGCGAGGCGCTCGATCTCGTCGCGCGAAAACGGCGAAAGGATTTCAACCGACGCAAGAAAATCCGCGGTGGTCGGCGACATTTGCGGAGGAGCGTCCATATCAGTGGCGTCTCGACGAATTCATGTCAATGCGGCGGCAAACAGGTTCGGTGGTCCGCGCCCGTCAGCGCGCTTCGATAATGTGTTCCTGCGCGCGTGCCATCAGCCACTCTTCGCGCAACAGGCGCTTGATTTCCGATGTCACATCGTCGTCGAGCGTTGCCGGATACTTCGCGGTGACCGCGAAGATCTCGAAGCACGACCGGTCCGACGATGCGAACGGCCCAAGCAGATCGCCGACCGCCGCATTGAAAATCTTCGCTTCGATATCGGGCTTAAGCGACCCGCGTAGCACCTTGCCGATCACGCCGCCCGCCGCGCCCGTATCGGCAATCGAATGCTCGCGCGCCATCTCGGCGAAGCTCTCCGGATCGTCGTGCAGATACGAGATCATCTCCTTCGCCTTTCCTTCGCTATCGAGCACGATATGGCTGACCTCGATCGCATCGAACTTCGGCGAATTCAGCGAAAAGTATTCTTCGATCGCGCGATCGTCCGCGATGCTGTCGAGCATCTTCTCCTGATAGAGGCCGTCCGTAATGAACGATTCGAACTGATCGAGCGACACGCCCATGGCATCGAGATACTGGTTCGTATCGGCCGCGCGGTGCAGCCCGCGCACGCGGCGAAACTGATCCGCGCGCTGCTGGATGTCGTCGGCGCTCACGGTAATGCCGTGTTTCTTCGCCGCATGCACGGTGAGCTTGTCGCGCACGAGCTGCTCGATCAGGCTTTCGAACTGGCCCGTCAGTTTCAGCAAACGTATGAACTCGGCATCGTCGACGACTTCATCATCGATTCTTACAATCGCGGTCATCTCATTCGCTCCTCTGGTTGTGTGCCCTGCGCCGTGCCTGCCATGCATCGGTTAAGGAAAGGCGCCTGTATTCTGCTATCCGGCCAGTTGCCGGAACGGGTCGAGTCCGAGATCGATCAACCTGCGTTCGCGCACGACGATTTCCGCACTTGCGGTCATGCCGTAACGCAGTGGATAGCGGTTTTCCGCCACCTGGTAATAGTCTTTTTCGAGTGTCACGCGGCCTTCGTAGACCGGCTGCCTGTCGGGTCCGGACGGCTTCGTCGCAGGCGAAATGTACGCAAGCGTGCCTTTGACGATGCCGTAGCGCTGGTAAGGGAAGGCATTGAATTTCATCTTGACCGCCATGCCTTCATGCAGGAATGCGCGGTCGCGTTCGGCGATTTCGATCTTGAGCACCGGGCGTGCATCTTTAGGCGCAATGCCGCCAAGCGGCGCATTGGCCTGGATCTTGTCGCCCGTCTGCGTCGACGTGACGTCGGTGATCACGCCCGACACCGGCGCGAGAATCAGCAGGAAGTTGTCCTTGTCGATATTCTCGAAGCGGATCCGCGCCGCGGCATCCGATACGAGACGCGCGGTTTGCAGTTGCAGGCGCAGCTTGTCTTCGGTGCTGGTCATCTCGCGCACGGCCGCGTCGTATTGCAGTTTGAGACTTGTCGCCTGCTGACCGCTCGTTTCGAGCTGCGCGTTCGCTTCGGCAAACTCGTGGCTCAGCTTGAAATCGAGCTCGGTCAGCTTCGATTGCGCGACACGGTACGCGTTTTCCGCTTCCAGATACGCATTGCGCTTCTGTTCGACCTGCAGTTCCGCGACACCGCCGCCGCCCGGTTGCGCAAAAAGACGCGCGTATTTATCGAACTCGCTGCGTGTCGCATCGCGAAGATGGCGCGCATTGTCGAGATTGCTGCGCGCTTCTTCGAGCGCCGCCTTTTGCCCTTCGGCAAGCTTCGTCGTGCCTTCGGAAAGGCGGTTTTCGTGCAAGCGCTCTTCTACTTCGAGCTGATCCTTGAGCGCGGCGGCCTTTCGCTCCATCAATTCCTTCTTTTCTGGAAACTGCTTCCATTCGCGCTCGGCATCGTCGAGTTTCAGCTGTGCTTGCAGTGCATTGGTCGCCGCCTCGATGGCACCGCGCGCGTTGAGCCGGGCGAGCACGTCGCCCTTCGAGACAGGCTGACCTTCAGCGATATAAAGGTCCGCGAGTTCGCCGTCGATCGGCGCATAGATGCGCCGCACTTCGGATTCGGGCGACAACGTTCCCTGAGCGGTGACGATCACATCCGCGCGCCCGATAAACGACCACAACAAACCGGCCACCACCAGCGCGACCATCGCCAGCACGAGCGCCTGCGCGGTGCGCACCGGCTCCGCGGTCAGAATCGCGATGCCTTCGACGCTGTGGTCCTCCAGCGCCTCGTGCAGCGGCTTAGGGTGAGGATCGCGCTTCACCGTCTTTGCCTCCGATTAATGCGAGCTTCGCCTTCAGGAGACCCGGTTCGAGCACCATGCGCAGTTCTTCGAGCGAGCGGCGTTGCAACGCGCTTTCCGCGTCGATGTCTTCAACGAGTTGATCCCACTGCGACGGATGGTCGGCTTTGAGCTGCCTATAGACGCGCATGCCCTGATGCGCGGAAGCCTGCGCGTCGTTCAGCACGCGCGCCTGGTTGCGAAACTTGTCGGAAATACCCGATTCGAGCCGCTGCGCGCCTCCGATCGAGCCGTTCGCGCGGTATTGGCGCCACAGCGACTGCGCGCGTTCGAGCTGGGCATGCGCCTGTGCCAGCGCGCTGTCGCGCAGCGACGCGACGTCAGGTGCGATCGCGCGCGCGAACCACACGTCCTCGGCAGGATCGAGCCCGGCATAAAACGACAGCAGGCGCTGCTGATAATCTTTGCCGCCGCGATGGTTCTGCAAGTCCGCGAATTGCGCAGCGAGTGTCTTTTTGTGCGTGTATTCGGCGGCAATCTCTTTCGACCATGCGCCGCCTGCAATCTGTTGCAAGATATTGAGCGCCTGTTGCATGTCGCCGCGCTGCCAGGCGGCAATTGCCTCGTCGTGCTGGCGAACCACATCGGGCAACGGCAAACGCGACGCGGCCAGTTGACGGTATTGCGCCTGAAATGGCGGCGTCGCGAATCGCACCTGCTTCATCTGCGTGAGCAGCGGCGTCAACCGTCTCGCCAGCAGCGCATTCAGGAGATCGATGTATTGGCGAAGGTCGTCTCGCAGACTGTCGAGGCCCGCAAGCCGCGGATAACGCTGCGTGCAGTCGTCCAACACGGCGATCAGCGCATCCGGTTTGTCGCGCACAAGCTCGGTGCCGATTGCCGTATTGAGCCGATCGATGGCCGCGACATACACCGAGTCGTCGCTTTGCAGCTTGCGCAGATGGCTCAACGCCAGCGCATACGGGTCGGCGAATTGCGGCACATACGATGCAATTCGATCGAGCGTGCGCTGATGGCTGCTGGGGTCGTCGTCCCAGTGCTCGAGCAAGCCGTTGATGCGCGCCTCGTCGCCATAGATCCGGATAGGCGCGTCGCTGCCGGACTGCCCGCCGGCTGCCGCCGTAGTGGTACCGCGTCGCGCCGCAAAATGCTCGAGATCGCCCACCCATTGCAATTCGTCGATCAACGGCGCCGTATCCGGATTGCCCGCGCTCGACGCCTTCATGCCGCCGACCAATGCCGCCGCGCGATCGTACTGTCCCGCATGCAACGCGTCGAGCCAGCCTGGCACGCGCGCTTTCATCAGCGCGACGCTCGCCAGTGTCCTGACCGCATCGTCGGTGGGATGACGCGCAAGGTAAGCGTTCGCGACAACCAGCGCTTGCTCGTCGTCGCCGCTGGCCAGCAGGTGCTTGAGTTCGCGCTCCGAAGCACCCCTCATATAAAGCGCCGACGCGAGCGCCACGATCAGCAGCACCACCGCAAGCGAAGCGATTCCGATACGCCGCAGCGTCTTGCGGTCGCCCGCGAAGGTGCGCGCGTACTCCGCGGCGAGCGCGCTAAAGAGGTGGCGCGGCTGGCGCGAGCGAGACTCGTCCGCGGCATGATCGGCCACTGCGGGCCGCGCGGCCTCGTTGACTTCGTCCTCGCGCTGCACGGCGCGATCGACATAGAAAATGTCGAGAAACGAATGCGCGGCGCCGACGAACGTCGTCTTGTCCATGTCGATTGCCGGCTCGATTGCCGGCTCGATTGCGGGCTCGATTGCGGGGGCGGACGCCGTCGCCGGCGCGGGTCGAGCAGCCGGCGATTCCGCATCCGGCACCGCATGGTGCGCCTGCGCATCGCGCGAAGCCTGGTGCGCCATCAGATGCGTGACGGTCGGCTCGATCGGGGGCGCCTTGTGCACCCTCACGCGATAGACGAAATGATCGCTGCCGAATCCAAGCACGTCGCCGTCCCGCAGTGCAAGTGCCGATTCGTCGAGCCGCTTTCCTCCGACAAACGTGCCGTTTGTGCTGCCGAGATCCTCGACATGCGGTTCGCCACCGCGCAGGAACAGATGCGCATGGCGGCGCGAAATATAGTTGACCTGATGCGGAAAGCGCTCTTTATAGCGTGAGAACAGCGGATCGGTTTTGCTGACCAGAAACGGAAACGCCTCCACGTCGATCGATTCGAGGCCGAGGTCGGACCGCTCGGGAATCAGCGTGACGCTCACCTGCTGCGCCGCCAGCGCCGCGGCCGCGTCGAACGCGCGCGGCTCGATGCCGACGCGATAGGCAAGCTCGCCGCCGAAACACAGCTCGTCGCCGGCTCGCACGCGGCTGGGCGACTCGCGCACGGCGACGCCATTGACCGACGTGCCGTTCTTGCTGTCGAGATCGGCGACATAAACTGCGCCATGTTCGGAGAAGATTCGTGCGTGGCGCCGCGACAGGCGGGCCACGCGCTCGCGCGGGTAAGCGGCGAACGGCGCTTCGCTGCGGCCGATGGCGAAAAGGCTTTCGCGAATCCGGATCACGCCGAGTGCCGGGTCTGAAACCGGCACGAGCACGACATCGAACTCCTGGTTCAGAGTCGCCCGCATCTCAGCAATCGAAGCTTCGCCGGGGTTCATCTTTCTGGATCACTAAGCGTATACCCGCTGGCGCCTGCGTCGGATCGAAGCGTCAGAGGAATGCCGTCAGAAAGCGCGGCGGAAAGCGCGCGGGCGGCCCGAAACAGGGGGCGGCGGGCACACAGCGATTTTAAGTCACGCATGACGGTAGTCAATTTTTAACGTCGTTCACTTGCATCTGGATATCGACCGGCGGCCAGCCGCCGCCCAGCGCCTTATAGAGCAACACCGTGTCCGACAGAATCTGTTGATGGTTCGACAGCAGTTCGAGCTGCGCTTCGAGATACGACCGGTCCGTTTCGAATACATCGAGCTGCGAAATCACGCCCTCTTTCAACTGCGCATTCACCTGGTCCGCGACGATGCGCAGGCGCTCGACCTGCTGCAGCAACTCCACCCGTTGCGCCTTGTGCGCATTCAGATTGACGAGCGCGCTCTCGACTTCTTCGAACGCGCCCATCACGGTGCGCCGGTACTCCTGCTCGGCCACCGTGGCTTGCGCTTCAGTCGTCTTCACATGCGCGCGCACGCCGGGATCGAGAATCGGAATGTTGATGCTCGGCATCACGCCGAACGTGAACGATTTCAGCAGATCCGACAAAGCGAGGCTCGCGGTGCCACCGTGCGCGGTAAGACTCACGGTCGGCAGTTGCGCGAGCTTCGCTTCGCCGACCAGGTCGTACGATTCAAGCACGCGCAATTCGGATGCGACGATGTCCGGGCGCCTTGCCAGCAGTTGCGACGGCAAGCCGGCCGGCACCGGTGGCAATTGCACGCGCTGCTGCAAGTGCCCGGGCGGCACCTTGTATTCGCCGGCCGGCACGCCGATCAGCGTGCACAGCGCATTGTTCGCGAGATCGCGCGAACGGCGCAGATCGAGCAGGTCCTTGGTCAGACGGTTGATCTCGGCCTGCTCGCGCAGCACTTGCGTCTTCGGTATCAGGCCGCTTGCGCTCATGCCCTGGAAGATCGTCAGGATCTGCCGGTTCGCGTCGATCATCTTCTGCTGCTGTTCGATCTGATCGTCGAACTGCAGGATCTGGAAATACGTGCTCGACACATTCGACACCAGTTCGAGGTAGCCCGCGCGCCAGTCGGCTTCGGTTGCGCGAAACTCGGCTTTTTGCGCCTGCACGCCTTTTTCGACCTTGCCCCAGATATCGATGTCCCAGTTCACCTGGGTCGCAACGTTGTACTGCCTTGAAAACGGCACGCCGGTCGTCTTTTCGAAATTCGCACCGGCGCCGAGATCCATTGTCGGCAAGGCGCCCGATTGCGCTTCGGCAATCTGGGCACCCGCTACGTTGATGCGCGCGGCAAGAATCTTGATGTCGAAGTTGCCGTCGATCGACTTCGCAATCAGCGTGTTCAGATACGGGTCCTGGAAGGTCTTCCACCAGTCGGGCTCGATCGTGTCGGAAGCGGAAATCGACGCGTTGGTGCGATCGGTCCACGACGCCTTGGCCGGCGTGTCGGGACGCTTGTAGTCGGGCACGTGGGCATCGATGCAGCCGCCGAGCAGTGCACAGGTGAAGAGCGCCTCGACGGCGATCCCGGCAACGGCGGATAGCCTTACGACAGCGCGGCGATCGCAGGTCCGCTGCGCAAGGCGGTTGCGGACGATACCCGGCAAGCGGCGAACCAATGAACGAGGCGACACGAACACGGTATTCTCCGAACGATCCCGGCGATGCCACAGCAAGGCGCGCGATTCAAGTAAAGCACGTCCCGCGCGGCATCTCTATCGATATCCGCGTGAATCGAGGTGTGCTGGAAAGCGTGCGTCGCGCGGCGTGCGTCGAGCGGGCCGTATGGAAAGGACGATTCTGCTTATCTGCTTTTTGATGCGCGACCGCTTACGGCGATGCTTACGTGCAATTCACGCGGCAATGCGCATGGCGATGTGCCCGGCAATGCGGTACTGCTATGCGGTACTGCAATGCGGCCCGCGGAAGGCCCGGTCCAGCCTCCGCGGAGCCGTCAGGCCACTTAATGAACGTTGACGTTGTTCGTCGCGGTCATGGTCGGCGTGATCGTCGTGTTGAAGTTCTTCGCGAACGCGTTGCCGTTGCCGCTCACGTTGTTGACCGATTGCGACTGGTCGATCAGTTGCTGCGCGGTAACGGTCTTGCTGTCGTCGAACTTGAACGACAGGCTCGGGAAGTACGGGTAGGCGATATAGCCGCCGCGCACGGCCTTCATGGCCTTGCTGTCGAGTTGTTCGGTAACGTGCAGGTCTTTGATCATCAGCGATTTCATCACGGTTCTCCTAAGAAGGTGGACGCAGGGTCTGCGTTTTCAGGTTCGAGCATGTCTTGTCTGCTCGCGGCTTACTAACGCATGGGCTGTGCCAGTGATGAACCCGCTTGCGCTCAAGGCGAGTAGAGCCTTGTAAACACAAGGGTTCCGCTTGATGGGCCGCCTGCTTCGCGAGTTGACGCGAGCGTGTTGCCGTTTCGGAGAGATGGGTGTGGGCCAACAACGCGTGGTTGAGTGTTGTCTCATGGGCCACACCTCGGCCACACGTCACTTCGCAATCACGGTGATCTTCTTCGAATAGATCGGCGGATCGTGCGGTACATGCTTGTCGTCGCCCATCAGCAATTGCAGCGTGTGCTTACCGGGCGGCAACTCGATCATCGTTTCGGTTTCGCCGGCGCCGAAATGCAGATGCTGGCGGTCGGACGGAATCTCCTGGTCCATCGGCGGCAGATCGGTATCGATCAGCAGATGGTGGTGCCCCGTGTTCGGATATTTGACGCCCTTGGGAGCGACGCCCATATAGCGCAGTCCGAACCACACGCGAAACGGTTTGTTGGCCGGCACGACCTGGCCGTCGTTCGGGTAACCGATATAGGCAATCGCATCGCGCGGCGCCGGGGTCGTGCCGGCCGATGCATTGCCCACAAACCAGCCCATCAACGCGGCAAGCGCCGCAGCGGCAAGAATCTTATACATGACTGGCGCTCTCCGTCGAGCATCGTTCGCCCGCTCCAGGGCCAGGGCCCCAGGAGCCCCTCACTTGACGATGATCGTGATTTTCTTCGAGTACACGGGCGGCACATGCGGCACGTGGTTCTGATCGCCGAGCAGGAGTTGCAGCGTGTGCTTGCCCGGCGGTAGTTCGATGCGCGCATCGGTCTCGCCCGCGCCGAAATGAAGATGCTGGCGGTCGGACGGAATTTCCTGGTCGAGCGGCGGTAGATCGGTGTCGATCAGCAGATGGTGATGCCCCGTATTGGGCACGTTCACGCCCTTCGGGCATACGCCCATATTGCGCAGCCCCATGCGAACCCACAGTTTGCCGCCCTGAATGACTGCGCCGTCGTACGGCCAGATGATGTATTCCTGCGCGCCGGGCGGCGACGGCGTCTGTTGTGCGGAGTGCACGCTCGATGGACCCAGCGCGATACATGCCGCCGACGCAATCAACAGCGCGGCTAGCACGCCCGGCGTTCTTGTTCTTCGCATGGCGCATTCTCCCGAAGGAAGGTCAGGGCTTTGCGATTCCGTTTTAGCTTAGGACGGAACTTGCCAAAAAGATACGCGACACTCGTTAACGTTCTGACGTTCGGACTGCGTGCTATCTTTTTGATGACGGCCGGCGAGACGTCCCGTACCCATAGACGGTTCATAGCGGACAGGATTTGAATATGTGGCGAACACTCCTGCTGGTGTGCATGATCGGGCTCGGCAGTGCGCAGGCGGCCGGCGCCGATACCGCTTCTGCCGAACGCAAAGTCGCGCTGGTGATCGGCAACGGCAACTATCCGGTTAGCCCGCTCGCTAACGCGCGGCACGATGCCGAGGCTGTCGATGCCGCTTTGAAGTCGCTAGGCTTCGACGTGGTCAGCGTGTCCGATGCAACGCCGCAAAAAATGAATGAGGCAATTGCCGAATTCGGCAGGCGGCTGCAAGCGGGCGGTATCGGTCTTTTCTACTTCGCCGGGCACGGCATGCAAACCGCGCATTCCACTTTGCTGCTCCCCGCGGGCAGCGATGCGCGCAGGCCGGCCGCTTTGCTGCGCGATGGCGTGGACGTAGCGGCGGTATTGCAGGCGATGTCTGCGGTACGGCCCGGGCAGCGCAACGTCGTCGTGCTCGACGCCTGTCTTGTGCAGCCTTTCGCGCACCCTTCCCGCTTCGATGCGGCACTGCCGGCATTGCCCGCTCGAACATTCGTCGCCTATGCGGCGGCGCCCGGTGCCGTTGCGTTCGACGGCGCGCAACATGGCCTGCTGACCGGCGCATGGCTGCGCCAGATGCAAAACGCGCCACTCGCCGCCCAGAGCGAAGACATGGGGGCGATGTTCGCGATGCTTCGGCACGCGGCAAGCGAGGTTAAGTCGCTTACGAACGGCCGGCAAAAGCCGTGGATTTCATCGACGGCGCTTGAACCGTTAGGCGTCGCCGTCAGCAGCATGCGAAATCTCGATGCGTCGCAGCGCATCGCGCTCGCGAGTTCGGCTTACGAAGACAACACGCACGCGCCCATTCAAACCCGCGGCATCATGCCCAAAGACAGCAATGAGCAATACGAACTGACATTCTGGGACTCGATCAAGGACAGCAATTACGCGAGCGATTACGAAGCCTATCTGAAGGCCTATCCGAATGGACGCTTTGCGACGCTTGCGCGCGCCCGCATCGAGCGTCTGAAAGCTGCGGCGGGCGCGCAAAAACCGCAAGCGGCGCCGGCCTCATCAGTGCCTCAAGCGACCACACCAACCGCGCCAGCTACATCTGCCGCGCCTGCCGCACCCGCACCGCAGCAACAACGCCCCGCCGCTGCAACGCCTGCACCGGCGCCGGCGCCCGCACAACCGCCCGCCAAAGCGCCTTCCTCCGCAAGCGGCGAAAGCCGGGACTGCGCGACCTGCCCGGTGATGATCGCGTTACCGGCCGGCTCCTTCACGATGGGTAGCCACTCCGACGACCCGTCTGAAAAGCCGCCACACCACGTAACGATCGCGGCGCCGTTCGCGATCGGCAAATACGAAGTGACGGTCGAGCAATGGAATGCGTGCGCGGACGCGAACGCGTGTCCGCGCCTGTCCGCCGACACCAATTCGGTGAAGAATGCGCCGGCGCGCGATCTAAGCTGGGACGACGCACAGCTCTATGTCAAATGGCTCGCCAAAACGACAGGCAAGCCTTACCGCCTGCCGACCGAAGCCGAATGGGAATACGCGGACCGCGCGGGCACTACGTCGAAGTACTGGTGGGGCGAGCAGATGCGCAAGGGCCAGGCGAACTGCAAGGACTGCGGCGAGCCATGGCATAAGGAAGGCCCCGAAAGCGTCGGTACGTTCGCGGCCAATCCTTATGGATTGCACGACATGAACGGCAGCGTATGGGAATGGGTGAGCGACTGCTGGCACAACTCGTACCAGAACGCACCGAACGACGGCCGCGCGTGGGACGCACCGGGCTGCAACATGCGGGTGATCCGCGGCGGTTCATGGCGCGAAGGCAGCGACTACATGCTCACATCGACCCGCTTCAAGTACAGTCAGAGCGTGCGCCAATCGCAAGACGGCTTTCGTGTCGCCAAAGACCTGAAGTAGCCGCTCGCGCCGGGGCTCAGTGCCCGCGCGCCTTGCTCGTAATCGGCGCGATGTCCGCGACGATCTTGTCCTGCCCGTACTTTTCGGCCATCTGCTTGAGCCTCGTGTCGAGCAGCCTTAAATAATCGGCGCGCGCTTCGCTTTCCGGCCGCATGCTGTCGAAGAGCGGCGCCGGCGTAATCAATAGCACGACGAGTTCCGTACCGAACGGTTTCGATACGATCCAGTCGCCGCCCGCACCGATCGTCGCCTTGTAATGCGGCGGCGCCTGATTATCTTTTGCGCGCGGCCCAGGCACCATATGCACGACACTGCCGTCAAGCACGTAGTAATCGACATTCACGTACGAGTCGTAGCCCGGCGTCGACACGTCGACAACGAGCGGGTCGCCTTCAGTCAGCTGTCCGCCCGATGCGCGCGTATGAAGCGTCGCGACATGGCCCGCATCCCAGTTGTGCGCCCAATAAGGCGCGTACGCGTCGAGCACTTCGCATTTGTCCGCGCCTAGCGGCCGCACGTCGAGATTGAGCGCGTCGACACCCGGCATCGCACCGACCGTCGTCTTCAGCGTGTCGATACCATCGGGCTGCGCGACAAAGCCGCGCAGTTGTACCGCGCGACCGCTGATCGATGCGGCAAGCGCGGAACACGGCACCTTCGCAAGCAAGGGCGAGACCACCGCGAGTGTCGGCGGCGGCGCCGGCGTAACGTTCGCCGCTCGCGCCGCGGCTTCGCTTTGAGACGGCATTGCCCTTTGCGCTGTCGTTTGCGATGCACCGATCGAGCCTGTTTGAACCGGCGCCTCCAATGCGCCCGCTGCCGTCGCGTCCGAAGCCGACGACACCTGCTGCTCGGCATCCTGTTCCGCTGTCGACACCCGATAACGATAAACACCGGCGCCCGCCGCAATCAGTGCGACAAGCGCCGCGACGCCCGCTTTCAATGGCCAGCCCGACCGGGCACTCGACCCGCCGTTGCCCTTTTTCAACGTGCCCTGAAGCGGCTTGGCCTTCACGTTCGCCGGGCGCGCCTCATCGACGCAAAACTCTTCGACAAAGCGCGCGACCGTCGGCATTCGCGTCGCCCGATCGAATGACAGCGCCGCGCGCAAGGCGCGCCATTGCCGCGTGCTGAGCTGCTCGGGACGCTGCGGCTGCTGATGCGCGGCGCGCGCCTGCGTCGCGGACATCCGCTCGAACGGATGGCGCCCAGTGAGCAGTTCATACGTGATGCAGCCGAGCGCATAGATGTCGTCGCGCGGATCGGGCTCCAGATGCTCGAGCATTTCGGGGCTCGCATACGCAGGCGTCAATGCGCCGAGGCTGCCCGGGTCGAACACGGTCACGTCGCTTTCTTCCTCGCTTCGCTGAAAGACGCGTGCAATGCCGAAGTCGATCACCTTCACTTCGCCGTGCTCGGTGAGGAACACATTCGCGGGCTTGAAATCGCAATGCACAAAGCCGCGTTCGTGCGCATAGGCAAGCGCGGCCGACATGCCGCGCACGATCGGCAGTGCGGCGCCGACCGGCATGCCATGGAAATCGGGCGTGCGCAAAATCTGGCTGAGCGGCTTGCCCGACAGATACTCCATCGTCAGATAGACAATCGCGCCGTCGCGATCGAAGTCGTAGACAGTGACGATGTTCCGGTGCGCGAGCACCTGCGCCTTGCGCGCCTCGCGCTGCAGTGCGATCAGCGACTTCGGATTGCCGCGAAACTGCACATTGAGCACCTTGATCGCGACATACGGCTTGCGATCCGATGCTTCGAGCTTGCGCAGATCGAGCGCCTTATAGACGGTGCCCATGCCGCCGATGCCGAGGCATTCTTCGAGCACGAAACGATTGTTGAGCGTGTCGCCCGTCCCTTTGACTTCATCGGACGATGCGCCGTGCGCGAGCGTCGCGCCGATCGTTCCCGATGGCGATGACGACGGCGGCGGCGGCGGAACCGCCGCGCCAGCGCCGCCTGGCGTTCCGCCATGGCCCGGTGTGGTCTGCACACGCGTTTCCTCGCCGCCCGCTGCCGCGAGATTCGACACCGGCAATTGCTCGATTCTGCGATGGACCTCCGCATAGAGATCCGCCGGCAATGGCATGCGTGCGTGCGCTTCGCGCAGGACATCGAAAAGCCGTGCCGAGCCCTGACCGTCGGTCGTCAACGTGCTGTCGAGCTGAGCGACGAACGCATCGTGTGAAAGCGCGCCGCTCTGGTAATCCCGGATCAGATGCGCAAGGTTGGCCATGGGTGCGAAGCGATGCAGCGCTCGTTGGGATGGAAGAGATCCTGTCGTAATCAATTACATGCGCTCGTTCGATAGTAGCCCGCACGATTCTCTTTCGCAAACGGAATTGGCCACGTATGCGGCTCACTCCATATGTTGCGAACCGGCCAACAGCTTCGGGCAACCCGTTGGCCTCAACCCGTCATCAGCCGTCTCCGGCCGCTATCGTCGATGCGCCGATCGTCGAAGCCGGATACGCGCCGGTTTCGCGGCACACGCGCGAGCGCCTTATCCATCAACGGTCGAACGCTTTTGCAGCGCATTTCGCGGGGCTCGTCGCAACGACTGGCACAGCCTGTGCGTGAGTGACGCCCGAGCAGACAAGATGCTCAAACGAACCGCCAGACCCCTCTATTCCTTGTTAGGAGAACTTTCATGAAATCGCTGACCATCAAAGACCTCGCCATGGCCGAACAACTCGACAGCAAGGCCATGCAGGCCGTGCGCGGCGGCTATATCGCTTTCCCGTACTACCCGGACCTGTCGCTCAAGTTCGATAACAGCAAGACGGTCAATGCGCAGCAACTTGTAAACCAGTCGCAGGACGTGAGCAACATCAGCAACAACGGCAACGCGTTCGCGAAGAAATTCGACACGACGATCACGCCGACGATGACGGGCACGAACAACGTCAACGTCTACTAATCACGAGACTTGCACGGGGGACCGGGAGCGCACGCACCGCACGCGCTCCCGGTGAATGCAGTCCGCCTGTTTTGCTGCTGTCGCTGTTTTTGCCCGCTTTTTGCCTGCTTTTTCCGTTTTATGTCTCCCTGGAGAAATATCATGTCGTCCATCATCATTAGCGACCTGTCCGGTATCCGGACACTCGAGCACGGCGAGATGTCCGCCGTCTCCGGCGGCGCGCCCGGCAATTCGTGGCTCGCCGGCCTCGGCCCGGTGGCCAACGTCAATATCGGCGTCAACCAGAACATCACGCAGATGCAGTTCGTCAACGTCGAAGCACTGAACAACATCGGTGTGATCGGCGCAGGCTTCGTGCCGCCGAATCTGAACGTCAGCCCGAAGCTTTGGGCAAGCACGAATGCGGCCGTGTAATCACACGCTGAGATGGAGGAACGGGGACCTCCGCACCGTGCGCTAGCGCGCGCTGCCGGATACCGGAAGCGCGCGCCTTTTCCTATACTGGTTGTTCGTCATCAAGCGTCGGGAACAGCCATGACCAGGCTCGTTATCAAGGACCTTTCCGCCAGCGTCGAACTCGACCGCCAGGCGATGACCGCGATTGTTGGCGGCGCGCGAGTCGGCGCACGCTTTTTCGGCGCGGCCGGAGAAACTCAGCCCGCCGCATCGCGCAACGTCGCGCGCGTCGTCGATTTTCCGCCGGGCTTTTCGTCTGCACGGCCAATGGTCGACGAACGGATTCCGGCGCAAAGCCTGTTGCGAAAGTGATGCGTGGCGTTGCCTGTGGCGCGGGACGTCAGGCGCCGATTCTTGACGCGAGTGTCGAAGGCAACGCGCGTGGTGCGGCCGGCACTTCTTTCAGGCACCGCTTTCAGGCACCGCTTCCATTAACGGACAACAAAAAGCCCCTCTTTGCGCCAATGCGCAAGAGGGGCCGCCAATGCCTTACCGTACTATTGATGACTGGATGACGGATTGCCGGATTGAGGAGTCCGGCATCGCCCCAGCCAGAAGCGAAATCCGTCATCACGCCGATTATGCGATGCGAAGCGCTGCACGTCATTGCACAAGTTGACAAGACACCCTTACCGGAATGGCGCACAATACAGCGTTTCAATACGAACCACCGCTTTGCCGCTCTGCCTTGCCGCTCTGCCTTGCCGCTCTGCCTTGCCGCTCTGCCTTCTCAAGCCGCCTTGCCAACCTACACCCTGCCCGCCACTTTGACCGCGGAACTCGAAATCCGCAAAAGCCGCTTTATCGGATATGCCATTCCCGTGGCAGACCGTGACGCCGCAATGGACGAGTTGCGCCGCCTGCGCGAAGCGCATCCGACGGCAACGCACGTATGCTGGGCGTTGCTCGCCGCCGGCCAGTCGGGCATGTCCGACGATGGCGAGCCATCGGGCACAGCCGGGCGGCCGATTCTCGAAGTGCTGCGCCACCACGACCTCGATGGCGTACTGGCTGCGGTCGTTCGCTACTACGGCGGTGTCAAACTCGGTGCGGGCGGACTCGTGCGCGCCTACACGGATGCGATTGCAAGCGTCCTGCAAGACGCACCACGCGTCGAACGAATTGCGCTTGCAACGCTTGCGGTGGAAATAGGCTACGCGGACGAAGCGCGTGTACGGCGCTGGATCGAGCAGCAGAACCACGTGCTCGAAAACAGCATGTATGGAATGGATGTGGGTCTTGTGATTCGCTTGCCCGTTACCGCGCTTGAAGACGCACGCGATACATTGCGCGACCTCACGCAGGGCCGCGCGGTCTTTCCCGCAGTCTGTCCTTCAAACTCCGGTCAGGAAGACTAAAGCCCGCTTTGAGGCCCACCTCGGATCGCTAAAGCGAAACGAGCGGCCACGCGACGGCGAAGTTCGCCGCGCGCGCCGCTCGACAGATCAGGCGATATCCAGCCTGGCCTAGCTTAGCGTGATCGCGCCATTCGCCGTGACCGGCGCAGCGACCGATGCGGTATGCGCCGCGACCTTTCGCGAAGCGCCGCGCCCGGTTTTGCGCGCGGCCACTTTTCTCGCAACCTTGCTCGCCGTCACCTTTCTCGCCGACGTCCTTCCAGCAGCCGCCCGGCCCGATGCGGCCTTTTTAGCCGCCGCTTTGCGACCGGCGGTCTTTTTGGCTGCCACTTTCTTGACAGCGGCTTTCTTCACCGCCGTCTTTTTGGCAGCAGCCGACTTTCTGCCCGGGCTCTTCTTAGCGGCGGTCTTTTTCATTGCTGCCTTTTTAGCCGTGGTCTTTTTTGCCGCCGGCTTTGCAGCGGGCTTGACGCTCACGCTAGCTGCCGCGCTGCCGCCATCGATCAAGAACTTGCTCCGGTCTTTCACGTTCTTGATCCATGCCGGCGGCCGGGCATGCCCGCTCCACGTCGCGCCCGTTTTCGGGTCGCGGTACTTGGGCGGCAACTTGCCCTTGGTCGCGCCCGTGCTTTTCATCTTGCCGTTAGCAAGACCGAGACGCGCGCGCTCCCGTCTTGCCTTCGCACGCGCTTCGATATCGCGCGTGGTAAGCCCATGCTTGATCATCAGTTCGCGAATCTGGTCAAGCGCGCCTTGCGCCCGCTTTGCGATGATCGCATCGGCCTGCGCTTGCAGTCTCTTCAAGCGCGTCTGGATCTGCTCCAATGTGGCCATACTCCTCTCCTGGTTGAACGACATAAGCGGACTATGCCATGGATATAGGTTGAAGTGCTACGTTTTGAAGGTAAAGTAAGGTAATAACAACAAATTGAGCCTTAGCAAACGTCGCAAAAAAGCAAATTAAGCCTAATCCAATTATGCGCAAGCGCATCTTGCCGTCTTTTTTCTTGCTGGCGCCTGATGCGTATCGCCGCGCTGTTAGCGGTCTTTAACAGAACGATGTGCTTGCCAATGTGCGCGCCATGCAACGGAGAGGTAACCGCAAGCGCAAAGGCGACCGCCACCGCGCTGTGAACCGGCTTTCAGATATGCAACCAATAAAACCGGAAATTCCGGACATTGAATCGGAATCTGTATGGGCAATCCTGCATTAAGGTCTATTGAAAGTCCGCAGGTTCCACGGCATCCGGCGACGACTTCAATGCAATGACCGGGTATTGCCATGCCAGCATGAACTGCTTTGCCCTAACGAATCCTGCGTGCCATGCTTACGCTCTGAATAACCCGTGCTCGCCGCATCGCGTGTGCTTCGCATCGCGCTTCGCGTCGTACGCCGGCGGCGAGCCCCGCTGCGCGAACCCATCCATTACCCTTAGACTGTCAACTTCATGCAAGGCGCACGAGGCCGGGAAGCAACGTTTTGTCGCAATCAGTCATCTCCGCATTGACCGCCCCATTCACGCACGCACTGACCTCGATACATCGGGAGATTCATATGGAGCATGCGTACGTCCAGTTATTGCACCTGCTAGCGGGGCACACTGGATGGACGTTGGCCGTCGTCTTCCTTGCCGCCTTTCTCGAAGCGGTTGCCTTTATCGGCACATTCGTGCCGGGCAGCACCGCGCTGTTCGTGGCGGGTGCCCTCGTCGGCACCGGCACGCTCAATCTTGGCTGGCTGCTCGCCATCGCCGTGGTCGGCGCAATCGCGGGCGACGGCATCAGCTACTGGTTCGGCCATCGCTACCGGGACAGGATCGCCGGAGCCTGGCCGTTTCGCACCCATCCTCGGCTGCTCGAACGAGGCCATCAGTACTTCGAAAAGCACGGCGCGAAGGCGGTCCTGTTCGCCCGCTTCGTCGGGCCGTTGCGCGCGGTCGTGCCGGTCGTCGCTGGCATGCTGCAGATGCCGCCCGGCCGCTTCTATGCGATGAACGTGCTGTCCGCGGTGCTGTGGGCGCCCGCGCATATCCTGCCCGGCGTCGTGTTCGGCGCGTCGATACAACTGGCCGGCGACGTGTCGTTCCGGCTCGTGGCGGCGCTTGCCATCGTCGTCGGCGCCGTATGGCTCATCTACATCGCCGCGCGCTTCATCCTTTCGCATGCGCGCGCGTGGTCGGTCAGCTCGCAACGCAGCGTCGTGCTGTGGGCGCGCCTGCATCGCCGGAGCACCGCCGGCCGCTTCGTGCTTCACATCGTCGATCCGTCGCAACAGCACAGCGTCGTGCTCGTCGTCGCGATCTCGATCATCGTGCTGCTCGGTGCAGGCATTTTCTTCGGCGTGCTGCAGGATGTCGTGCACGGCAATCCGCTCGTGCAAACGGATGCGTCGGTCTATCGCTTCATGCGCGCGATCCACTCGCCATGGTTCGCCGAAGTGCTGACACGTTTCACCGCGCTCGGCACGGTGCCCACGTTAACGGCGCTGATCGCGACCGGCGTGCTGTGGATGGTCGCCGAGCGCCGCTGGCGCACCGTCGTCTACTGGGTGATCGCGGTCGCGTTTTCACAAATGCTCATCATCGGCATCCAGTTGATCGTGCATCGCGCGCCGCCGTGGAGCGGCAGCGACTACGCCTACGCGTTCCCGAGCAATCACGTCGCGGCGAGCGTGATCGTCTATGGCTTTCTCGGCTTTATCCTCACGCGCCGGGTCGGCATCTTCAGCGCCATTGTCGTGACGACGGTCGGCACCGTGATCCTGCTTGCGATCGCCTTCGCGGGACTGTACTCGGGCCTCTATGCATTCTCCGACGCGATCGGCGGCGCCGCGTTTGCGGCGGTCTGGGTGGCGATCGTTGCATTCACCGCGGTCTGGCGCAATCCGCACGCGTCGCCGAAGCGCCCCTGGATGCCGCTGGTCGTGCTCGCCGTCATTTGCGGGAGCGTGGTGCTGCAATACCGCTTCCGCCCGGACTCGCTTGCGATACCGCCGATGGTGCCGCGCGCGCCGATCGTCGTGAGCGAGGCGCAATGGACCGATTCGCTTTGGAAGACTTTCCCGTGCTATCGCTCTGACCTGAAGGGCGATCGTCGCGAGCCCATCACCGTGCAATGGACCGCCGATGCCGGCCAGATCGAAGCGCAACTGGGCAGCCGCGGCTGGGTGCCCGGCACGCGCGTCTCCGCGCACAGCCTCTTTTCGCTGATCTCGCCAAATGTGCCCGCGATGGACCTGCCTGTGCTGCCGAAGCTCAACGACGGCGAACCGTCCACGCTGATTTTCGCGCGCCAGCGCGAGCGCCGCGACGAGCGCGACGTGCTGCGCTTCTGGCCGACCGGTTACGCGGTGCAGCGCAGGGCAGGCGCCGCCGCGACACCGATCTGGCTCGGTTCGCTCGTGCACGAGCGGCTGCTGCGCCCGTCATGGCCGTTCAACGTATTGCGCACCGACCGGCAGATCGATCCGATGATTTCCGAACCGGGCGGACCAGAATGGCAGGCGTTGGAAACGTCGCGCAGCATCGGCTGCAAGGGGGTGCCGGTCACGCTCATTGCGCATTGAATGCCGCAAGCGTATGCCCCCATGGTGCGCGCGGCTTTCAACCATGCAACAATGCTCGGGACCGGAGCGGCCGCCGCCCGCTTTTAGCTCGACTTCGGCTTGAACCCGCGGCGCCACGCAAGGAGACATTTCTGTGATCGAGTTTCCTGCCGCGGCAGTCGCGACATGGGGCAGCGCACTGGTATTCGTCAATGTGCTGATCGCACGCCTCGGCATACCGATTCCCGCGGTGCCGCTGCTGCTGTTCGCCGGCGTGGCGATCGTCGACCATCGGCTGTCGTTCTGGCACGTGCTCGGCGCGGCGATGCTCGGCGCGATGATCGGCGACGGTGTCTGGTTCACGGCGGGCCGTGTACTCGGCCGCCGGCTTATCCACGGTCTCGCGCGTTTATCGGTTACGGTCGAAAAGCGTGTCAGAAAAGCACGCGCGCTGTTCGTTCGCTTCGGGCCCGGCATCGTCGCGGTGTCGAAGTTCATTCCGGGTCTCGCGATCATCACACCGCCGCTGATGGGCACGACACGCGTGCGCCCCCTTATCTTTTTCGCATGGGATGCGCTCGGCGTGACCGCGTGGGCCACGTTCTGGCTGCTCGGCGGCGCGCTGTTCGAGCGGCACTTGCGCATGTTCATCGTGGAAGTGCGCCGGCACGGTTGGTCCGCGATCGACGTGCTCATCGCGCTTGCGCTTATCTATCTGCTTTACCGGCTGATCCTGCGCTGGCGCCTGCAGCCGCCGCTCACGCTCGCGCGCATCACGCCGGAGCATGTCGAGGCGATGCTGCGCCCGGCCATGCCGCCCGTCATTCTCGATGCGCGCCCCGAACCGGTGCGGCAGCAGGAACCGTATCGGCTGCCGCGCGTGATGACAGTCGAAGCCAATTCGCTTGAAGAAGTGGACGAGGTGGAACGCAATACGGTCGTGTATTGCGTGTGCCCCGATCACGAAACCGCGCGCGCGTTATCGCAGCAGATGCGCGAGAGGGGTTTCAAGCGCGTGCGTGCGGTCAAGGGCGGCCTCGATGCATGGGAGCGGCGCGGCTATGCGGTCGAGCCGGTGCCGCCCAATCGCGGGCGATATCGTGACGAGCCGGACGATGTGTCGTTTGAGGAAGAATCGACGTGTCGGGTCACGCTGCGCGGCATTGCCTAGCCTTGACACGTCACGCTTAAGAGCCAGTCAAGGCATCAAGGCTTGACGCCGGCCTTGAGATTAACGAAACCCGCCGCTGAAGCCGGCGCCCCCGCACCGGCAACCACGATACGGTCGCGCCCCTGCGCTTTCGCCTGATAGAGGCTGCGGTCCGCTTCAAGCAGCCACGTGTGATAGTCGGGCATATCGGGCATCAGTTGCGCAATGCCCGCGCTGATCGTGCACGGGCACGATGCATCAGGCTCGCGTGCCTGCTCGCGCACGCGCAGCAGCAATTCTCGCGCGATCGCCTGGGTCTCGCGCAGGGTGGCGCCGGGCAGCACGACGCCGAATTCCTCGCCGCCATAGCGGCCGATGCTGTCGCCCGCGCGAAAATGGCTTTGCAGCATACCGGCGAACGCAACGAGCACGGCGTCGCCGGCCGGATGGCCGAGCGTATCGTTGATCTGCTTGAAGTGATCGAGATCGATCAGCAGCAGGCACGACGCGTAGCTGTTCGCCCGGCAGCGCTCGAATTCGAGCGCGAGTTGCCCTTCCCAATGGCGGCGGTTCCAGAGCCGGGTCAGCCCGTCTGTACGGCTCAGGTGTTCAAGGTCGCGGGTGCGCGCGGCGAGCTTTTGCGACATCCGGTACATCGCCCAGCCAAGCGAGATCGGATAGACGATCAGCAATGGCAGACTCGCGACGATGGTCGCCATGGTCGACATCGGGGTAAACGTGAGGCCCAGCACAGCAGCGCCGATCACGACGCCAGCCGCATGCGCGGCGATGCCGCGCGCAAAGAAACGCACGCCGTCCGCGGCGATATTGTCCATGCTGAGCATGACGAGAATCACGACGCTCGGCAGCACATTGAATTGCATTGCAACAATCCAGAAGCCGCCGAAAATCGAGTCGATCATCAGATTGAGCCGCTCGCCGCGATACGGGACGGCGCCGGCAAGCGCCGCGCGGCGCGCGACATGCGGCCAGATAATGCCGTGGAATACGGCGAGGCTCCACATCGCAACGCCGCGCTGCTGGCCGAGAAGAACCGAACCGACGCAAAGAAAACCGAGGCCGAGGCCAACAATGCGTAACCGGTAGTTACGCTCGACAAAACCCGCGCCCTTGCCGGTCATACCGCCCGCCGCCTTGTCCGTCGTTCGATCCGTTTCTGACGCCATCTGGCACCTGCGCAAAGAACAGCGGGATTCAAGAACAGTTAATAAATACACGCGACGGTGCGTCGCGATATACCTGTAAAACACGACGTGCTTAATACGGTAAAAATTCTACCAGTTTATCGATGCCGCGCTGCACGATACGAAGGTTTTTCCATTTTCGCGGATCAGTCGCCACGTCGCCGTAAATCGGCTTAACCCGAATGCGCCGGCATTTCGTTAAAGGGCGATTAATCATCAGTTTTTACAGGCAAAATCGGTCATGGGTTTGTCATCTCGTCGACACACTTGCCACTCAGCATCGATGGTTCACGCGACCAACCTGGGAGGCACACGCCATGCCGGAACTTTCCTTTCCGCAAGCGGGTTCAACAACCGGAAAAGGCCGCAGTGTCGGCCTCATCATCTTTTTGCTTGTCATCGTCGCGGGCGCGATTTATTGCGCGACGCATCTGATCGACGATTTGCAGACCGTCCGGCAATCGTCGTTCCTGCCCTATCTGCTGCTTGGCATCGCGCTTTTAATCGCCCTTGCCTTCGAGTTCGTCAACGGCTTTCACGACACCGCGAATGCGGTGGCAACCGTCATCTATACCCATTCGCTATCGCCGAATATTGCGGTGGTCTGGTCCGGTGCATGGAACTTCCTCGGTGTCCTGACTTCGACCGGAGCGGTCGCCTTCGGCATCCTGCAGTTATTGCCGGTGGAACTGATCCTGCAGGTCGGCAGCAGCGCCGGCTTCGCGATGGTCTTCGCGCTGCTGATCGCGGCGATCATCTGGAACCTCGGCACGTGGTATCTCGGCCTGCCGTCGTCGAGCTCGCACACGCTGGTCGGCTCGATCATCGGCGTAGGCCTCATGAACCAGCTGCTGCACGGCGCATCGGGCACGAGCGGCGTGGACTGGAACCAGGCGCTCGGCGTCGGCAAGTCGCTGCTGTTTTCGCCGGTCGTCGGCTTTCTGCTGTCGGGCTTGCTGCTGCTCGTGCTGAAAGCGGTCGTTCGCGTGCCGGATCTGTACAAGGAGCCGGCCGGCAACGAGCCGCCGCCGTTCTGGATTCGCGCGCTGCTGATCCTCACCTGCACCGGCGTGTCGTTCGCGCACGGCTCGAACGACGGTCAGAAAGGCATGGGCCTCATCATGCTGATCCTGATCGGCACCGTGCCGACCGCGTATGCGCTCAACAAGGCGGTCTCGCCCGCGCAGACGCAGACCTTCCTCGCGGTGTCGCAACAGGCCGCCGCCGCGTTCGGCAATTACACGAACGGCGCGCCGCCTTCCGTTGCGCCGCGCGCCGACGTCGAGCGCTACGTGCAAACGCGCCAGCTGCAGGCGACCACACTGCCCGCCCTGCAGCAACTGGCCGCACGCATCGGCGAACAGGTCGGCGCGTCCGGGTCGCTCGCGAACGTGCCGCAGGACAAGGTCAACAACGTGCGTAACGACATGTATATCGCGTCCGAAGCAATCCGTCTGATGGAAAAGGCGAAGTCGCCCGCGTTCTCGGAGAACGACACCAGGGCGATCGACAACTTCAAGAAGCAGATCGACAACGCGACGAAGTTCATTCCGACGTGGGTGAAGGTTGCGGTCGCGATCGCGCTCGGTCTCGGCACGATGGTCGGCTGGAAGCGCATCGTCGTGACGGTCGGCGAAAAGATCGGCAAGCAGCATCTGACCTACGGCCAGGGTGCGTCGGCCGAACTCGTCGCGATGCTGACGATCGGCGCCGCGGATGCATACGGCTTGCCGGTGTCGACCACGCACGTACTGTCGTCGGGCGTGGCCGGCACGATGGCGGCGAACGGTTCGGGCCTGCAGTGGAGCACCGTGCGCAGCCTGATCCTCGCATGGGTGCTGACGCTGCCCGCATCGATCGCATTGTCGGCCGGCCTCTACTGGCTGTTCCGGAATCTGTTCTAATGCGCGCGGCGGTCGCTAAAGGCTGAAGCCAATACCAAAGCAATGGCTAAAGCGATAGCGACCGCGGTAATAAAAAACGCGGCAGAGTCACACACTCTGCCGCGTTTTCCTTCTTTAGCTTCTTGGCGTGGCGTGCCCGCATCCGGGCACCGCATCGGCGCACCGCATCGGCGCGCCGCAGTATCAACGCGGCGTCAATACAACTCGGGCACGATCATCTCGGCCGCCACCGGCTGCCGGATATACTCGGGATGATGAACGCGCTCGGGCAGCGTAACGGCCGGATGCTCGACTTCGTTATACGGCACCTGGCTCAGCAAATGGTGAATACAGTTCAGGCGCGCGCGCTTCTTGTCGACCGCCTGCACGACCCACCACGGCGCCTCGGGAATATGCGAGCGCTGCAGCATCACTTCTTTTGCCTGCGTGTACGCTTCCCAGCGCCGACGGCTTTCGAGGTCCATCGGGCTTAGCTTCCACTGCTTGAGCGGATCCTGAATGCGCGCCTGAAAGCGGATTTCCTGTTCTTCGTCGGTAATCGAAAACCAGTACTTGAGGATCTGGATGCCGCTACGCACGAGCATTTTTTCAAACTCGGGCACCGAGCGGAAAAATTCTTCGTACTCCGCGTCGTTGCAAAAGCCCATCACGCGCTCGACACCCGCGCGGTTGTACCAGCTCCGGTCGAACAGTACCATTTCGCCGCCGGCCGGCAGGTGGCTCACATAGCGCTGGAAATACCACTGCGTGCGTTCGCGGTTGTTCGGCGCCGGCAGCGCGGCGACACGGCACACGCGCGGATTGAGCCGCTGCGTAATGCGCTTGATCGCCCCGCCCTTGCCGGCCGCGTCACGGCCTTCGAAAATCACCACCACGCGGTGGCCGGTCTGCACGATCCAGTCCTGCAGCTTGACCAGTTCGCCCTGCAGCCGGAACAACTCGCGGAAATAGCGCTTGCGCAATGCGCGCGCTTCGTCGGATACCGCTCCCTCGCCGTCGAGGATGCGGTCGTCGACTTCCATTTCCAGTTCCTCGTCGTACGCGTCGATGAGGTCTTCTTCGAAACGCCGCTGCCGGGCGGCCAGCGTAGTCGGGTCGTTCTCCCGGTCGAACTCGTTCATCGCGTTTCTCCACGGTTGCGCGTTGCGCTCGAATAGCAACGCCAAAAGATCGATTATCGAAGCGCCAAATGTCAACTTTGTTACCTGACAGCGCGATGTAATCGAAGGGGCGTCCGAAGAGTTTACCGTAGCCGTTTCGCGAAGCTCAGTTGATGGCCGTCGGGGTCGCGGATATGGAAATATCGCTCACCCCACGTGGCGTCGGCGGGCGCGCTTTCCGGCGAGAGACCTGCGGCGAGCGCGCGCCGATAGAGCGCATCGACGTCGGACACGTGGATGACCACGCGCCCCCACCAGTTGATCGGCCCATGCGTTTCCGCAATGAGGTTCAAATGCGAGCCCCCGAATGCGTATGACGTAAAGGCCGCGTCGGAGCCGCCATAGGCGAATGGAAAGCCGAGCGCGGCGTAAAACTGCACGGCACGCGCCATATCGCGCGTGCCGAGCGTGACGGCATTGATGGATTCGATGCGCGGCGCCTGCTGCTCAGCCAGTGGCGTGGGATGCTTCGGGCTTCTGGACATCGCGCTCCTCCATCCAGCCTGCTCCTGCTACTGGATCACGCGCGTCACACCGCGTCCGCGCGGGTCCGACATCGGCTCCGGCGTATCGCCGTTGATCTTGATTGCCTGCACATCGCCGTTGAAGCTCTGCGCTTTCAGCACGTAGCCCTTTGCTTCGACCTGCTTCGCAAGATCGCCGTCGATCGGCGCATACGGTTCCCAGAAGATCGTATTCGGCGGCAGCAGCTGATGATGAAAACGCATCGCGGCAACGGCGTCCTTCAACGGCATGTTGAAATCGTACACGTTGTTGACCACCTGGAAAATCGTTGTGAAGATGCGTGAGCCTCCGGGCGTGCCGATCACGAGCGACACCTTGCCGTCCTTCGTGAGAATGGTCGGCGTCATCGACGAGAGCGGGCGCTTCTTCGGCTCGATCGAATTCGCGTCGCTGCCCACCACGCCGAACATATTCGGCACACCCGGCTTCGATGCGAAGTCATCCATTTCGTCGTTGAGGATGATGCCGGTGCCTTGCACGACGACGCCCGAACCGAAGTAGCCGTTGAGCGTATACGTATTCGACACCGCGTTGCCCCACTTGTCGACCACCGAGAAGTGCGTCGTTTCCGCCTTTTCCGGCATCGAGGTGCCGAGCCCCGCCACCACGCTCTTCGTATCGGACGGCGCATTCGGATTCACTTCGGCCGCGCGCTTCGCCAGATACGCATCGTCGGTCAGTTGCGCAACCGGCACCTTGTAAAAGTCGGGATCGCCGAGATACTGCGCGCGATCTGCAAATACGCGCTTTTCGATCTCCGCCAGCAGGTGAATGTATTGCGGAGAATTCAGATCGACGCCGTTGAAATCCTGCTTGAGGTCCGCCTTCATGTTGAGCAATTGCACGAGGCCGATACCACCGGAACTCGGCGGCGGCGCCGTGATGACCTCATAGCCGTTCCACTTCGCCTCGATCGGCTGGCGCCATACGGCCCGGTAATCGTGCAGGTCGCGCTTCGTGATGAGCCCATGCCCGCGCATCGACGCCGCGATCTGATCGGCGGTCTTGCCGTGATAGAACTCTTTGGCACCCTTATTCGCGATACGCGTGAGCACCGCGGCAAGGTCGGGCTGCTTGAACGTCTCGCCCGCTTTCATGCCGCCAAAATAGGTATCGAAGTTGGTCTTGCCCTCGAAGCCTTTGGCGGCATTGTCGCGCCGCTGCATCAACTGCTCGTCGACGACAAAACCATCGCGCGCATATTTGATGGCGGGCGCGAGCACCTGCTTCCATGTCAAACGGCCGAAACGATGCTGCGCTTCCCCCATGCCGGCCACCGTGCCCGGCACACCGGCCGCGTAATAACCGACCAGGCTTTTGCCCTTGATCACCTCGCCCTGATCGTCGAGGTACATGTTGCGCGTCGCGGCCAGCGGCGCGCGCTCGCGATAGTCGATGAAGTACGGCTTGCCGTTCACATACAGCGTCATAAAGCCGCCGCCGCCGATATTGCCGGCTTCGGGATAAGTCACGGCAAGCGTAAATGCAATGGCGACCGCGGCATCGACCGCGTTGCCGCCTTCCTTGAAGATCTGCTGCGCGGCATCGGCGCTGTATTTATCGGCGACCGCAATCGCCGACGCTGAAAGCACGGCGGGCTGGCCGGCAGGCGCCCTTGCATAGACCGGCGTCGCTTCGAGAAAGCCCGCCGAAATGGACCCGAGCCCGGCAAACGCCAGGCTCGCGATGGAGCGTTTCGTTTTATTGTTGGCCTGCATTGGCTGTCCTCCACGACACGAATGACACGATACTCAAAAGTTCGTAAGAAAGTCTGTCATGGGCTTATAACATGCTAAAGCGCCATTGCGAACCCCGCCGCAGGCGTTTATCGCGCATGCGGCGGTGCGGCGCAGCGACCGGCGACGCTCAGGCAGTAACGCTCAGGCAGTAACGCTCAGCAGCAACGCTCAGCAGCAACGCTCAGTAGCAACGCTCAGCAGCAACGTTCGGCAGCAACCTCAGGCCGCGGCCTTCGAGTTCAGCACCTGTTCCGCCACTTCATCGACGGCGGACTTCGTGAGACGCACGATCTCATCGACGTCCGCGCGCGTCGCGACGCGCGGCGGCGCAAAGCCGAGCATGTCGCCATGCGGCATGGCGCGCGCAATCAGGCCGCGCTGGAACGCGGCGGCCGACACGCGCGGCCCGACCTTCAACACGGGATCGAACGGCCGGCGTCCGTCCTTGTCGGCCATAAATTCGAGTGCAGCAAGCATGCCTGCCCCGCGCACTTCGCCGACGAGCGGATGCGCATCGAATGCCGCATGCATCTGCTCGCGCAGATAGGCGCCGGTTTGCACGGCCTGTTCCGTGATGTTTTCGCGCTCGAGAATATTGAGGTTGGCGAGTGCCGCGGCCGCGCAGATCGGGGGCACGGTCGCGCCTGCGAGCAACGTCAACCGGACCTCGCCCCGCCGACGCGACGTTAAACGCTGCCGCGCTTGCCGCGTGCGAGTTCGTCACCGCTGCCGTGCGGAAGACGCGCGGTCACGGGAATCGACGCGCAGGAGAAGAGTCCGACCACGAGAAAAGCCGGCCAGAAATCAGACCACACGATCGCCTGGTGGCCTTGCAGCACATGCGAAATCTGCAGCACGATGCCGGCGATCGTCACGCCGAGCCCGAGCGACAGTTGCTGGATCACGCTCGACACGCCGGTCGCGCGACCTACGTCGCGGCTCGGAATGTCCGCGTACGCAAGCGAGTTCAGCGATGTGAACTGCAGCGAAGGAAAAATGCCGCCGACCAGCACGATGCACCAGATGAGCCAATGCGGCGTGCCCGGAAAGAAGAGCCCGTAGACCGCGATCGCGCAGCCCGCGAACGCCGCGTTATAGATCAGCACCGTTCGGAAGCCGAAGCGTGCGAGCACGCGCGACGCGATCGTCTTCATAAAGATCGCGCCGAAGGCCGACGCGCAGGTAATCGATCCGGACTTGAACGCGGTCATGCCAAGTCCTTCCTGCAACGCAAGCGGCAATAGGAACGGCACCGCGCCCAAGCCGACGCGAAACAGCGATCCGCCCACCACGCTCGCATGAAACGACGGAATGCGCAGCAGCTTGAGATCGAGCACCGGCGATTCGACACGGCTTGCATAGAACCAATAGACGAACAGCAGCGCGGCGCCGAGCGCGCACATTGCGAACGTCGCGCTGTCGGACACGAGCCCGGTGCCGATCAGCGAAAGCCCGAGCATCAGCAATGCGGCGCCGCTTGCCGACAGCAGGAAGCCGAACCAGTCGAGCCGGCCCGGATGCGGTTCGCGCAGGTTCTGGATATGCCGGTTGGTGAGCCAGATGCCGAGAATCCCGATCGGCACGTTGACGAAGAAAATCAGCCGCCAGTGCAGATAGGTCGTGATGAAGCCGCCGATCGGCGGTCCGACCACGGGCCCGAGCAGCGCGGGCACCGTCAGATAGTTGACCGCGCGGATGAACTCCGACTTCGGCATCGAGCGGAAGATGATGATGCGCCCCACCGGCACCATCAGCGCGCCGCCGACACCTTGCACGAAACGTGCGGCAACGAGGGTGGCAAGCGAAGTCGAAGCGGCGCACATCAACGAGCCGACGACGAAAATGCCGATCGCCGTGCGAAACACGGTGCGAGAGCCGAAGCGGTCGGCCACCCAGCCGCAGATCGGAATAAAGACGCCCAGGCCGATCACGTAGCTCGTGACCGCGAGTTTCAGCGTGATCGGGTCACTGCCGAAATCGCGCGCAATCACCGGCAGCGAGGTGACGATGACCGTCGAGTCCACGTTCTCCATGAACATCGCGCAGGCGACGATCAAAGGAACAATAAAGGCGCCTAATGCAAGCGGCATGCAAGGGCTTGAAAATGGACGCCGCGGTATCGCGACCGCTTAACCGTACGATTAGCGGTTACGATACCGCGGCAGAAACGACATGCTGGTTACGCCGCCGAGTGAGGCTGATTGCGGCGCAAATTGCGACGCCAATTACGGCGCCAATTACGGCGCTGACCGCGGCGAAGCGCTTAGCGCGATGCGCCGACCAGCGGCTGAAGCACCGGCAGGATCTCGGCGGCCGCGCGCTCGACGTCATTCGGGAAGTCGATTTCGATCCACGGTGCGCCGGTCACATCGGCCGTTTCGAACACATGGCTGCGTTCGAGCAGCAGATCGCGCACCGCTTCTTCGTGCGGCAGGTTGGCGCGGCCGCTATCGATATAGCCCGCGACGATCTCCGCAAAACGCCTGGCCGTCTCTTCACGCAGACGGAAGAAACCGATCGATTCACCGATCGTGTCATACGTCAGATTGGCCGCAACCTGCTTGCGCAATTCGACCGGCACGCCGTCTTTCAGGCACAGCTTCACCGGCTCGTCGCCGGTTTCGAAGTCGCGGTCGATCAGCAGGCGGTTCGCGTGCTGGCCTGCCACGAGCGGGGCCAGGATGCGCTCGTCGTACAGCACGTCCGCATCCATCAGCAGCACGTCGCCGCCGCGCGTCAGCGCATCGGCGACCGTGTGCACGGTCAGCACGCTGCCGAGGTCGTAGCGTGGGTTCAGCATGATTTCGACGGGCCGATGCCAGCCGATCCGCTTCAACTCCGCTTCCACCGATTCGGGCTGAAAGCCGAGCGCGAGCACGACTTCATGCACGCCTGCCGCATCGAGCATCTGCAGATGACGCTCGAGCAGCGTCATGCCGTCAAAGCGCAGCAGGCACTTCGGGTATTGTTCGCCGGGCTGTTGCTGAAGACGCAGGCCGAGGCCCGCGGCAAGAATGATGGCGCGCATTCGCGGTCCTTCTGTTTCGGTTTTCGGGTGAATCAATCGGTGGCCGGCACGCGCGTGGTACGCCGCCGTTGCCAGCTTCTTTCGCTGAAATGCAGGTAGAGCAGCCCCGGCAGACCAAGCAGCAACTCGCGTGCACGCTTCGAAAGCGACAGCGCGAGCGCCGCTTCGGGCGGCAGGCCGACGAGCGGCGCAAGCAGCAGATAGCCGCCCTCCTGAACGCCGAGCGAGCCGGGAATCGCAAATGCGGCGCCGCGAATGGCCTGACCGATGCTTTCGAGCAGCAGCGCATCGACCCAGTCGACCGGGTGGCCGAGATAGCGCAGCGCGAGCCACACTTCCGCGGTGCCGACCATCCAGCCGGCCAGGCTCAGCATAAAGCTCGCGACGACGCGGCGGCGCTCGCTGTACAACGCCTGCACAGCCGCATCGACGGCGTCGGCGCGCATCGTCAGCGACGACCAGTCGCGCTTGCCGAATACCTTCGACATCGCACGCAGCGCCCGGCCGAAAAGACCGCGCCGTTGCGCCAGATAGAAGCCGGCCACCATCGCGCCAAGCACCGCCGTCGCGATGGTCGCGGCCGTCTCGAGGTTATGGAACGCGCCGTGCGACGCGAATGCGCCGAACAGAAGCAGGCCGAGCATCGCGAAAACGAGCTGCGCGATGGCCTGCAAGGTCGTGCTGACGGTGATCGCGGCGGCCGCGTCGCGCATCGGCATGCCACGCTGCGCGAGCTGGCGCACCATCATCACGGGGCCGCCGATCTGGCCGGCCGGCAACAGGCTGTTCACCGATTCGCCGATCCAGCGCGCAAACACCGCATCGCGTTCAGTGACCCGATCGCGGCGCTTGTCGAACAGCACGGAAATCGCGCCCGCGTCGAGCACGAGCGGCAGCAGATGCAGGACCGCGACAAGCGCGAGGCCCCAGCCTGCCGTCAAAAGCGTCGATGCGACGGAGCCGAAGCCCTGCCAGGCGAGCAGCGCGACGAACAGCGCGCCGCCGATCGTCAGCAGGATCATGGCGGCCCGAGTCACGCGCGCCCTCCGTTATTGCCCTTATTGCCGCCGCCGGCAAGCTGGCGAAATACCTGGCGGAAACCGAAATAGGCAATCGCGTCCTTGAAGTTCGAAATCACGCGGCGCCACGGGCGCATGTTCGGATCGGTCACGTACTCGAAGGTCAGCGACACGCGCATGTCGTTGTCTTTGGCCGGCGTGATGCGATGGCGCAGCGTGTCGCCGTCGAAGAACACGAGGCCGCCGGGCGGAATCTGCACCGAGCCGGGGACGTCGGCCACGTCGGGATTCTTCGTGTGCAGTTCGTAGTCGAGACGGCACGACGACTCGTCGATCACGCCGAGCAGCAGCGTGTAGCGGCGGCCGTCGTAGTACGACGTGTCGTAGTGCCAGCCGATATGGTCGCCGGCGCGCGTGTAGTAATAGAGCGCATAGGCATGCGGGTCGTCGTCGGGCGAGACGAGCAGCTTGTCGCCGGTCAGTTGCTCGAGCCAGCCGATCAGTTCCTTCGACCGGTATAAATCGGCGATAAACGGCGCAAGCCGGTCGATCGTGTGACGGCTGACGCTGCCGCCCTGCTTGTGGCCCGGCAAATAGTTGCGGTTGACCTCGCCGAGCAGCCCGCGCGCGCTCGCGATGAGTTGCGCGGTCACCTCGGGCGCGAGAAATTCGTCGAGATACAGAAACGAGCCCTGATCAGCGAACTGTTTGCGCAACTGCGGATTGTCGAATGCGCGCACACGGCTTGCGACCGATTGATCCGGGTCCGGAACGGCCGCTGCCGGCGGCGAGCCGGCAGCGAGAGATGAAGCTTGCATTGCGAGGTACGGTCGTTCGGCTGACGTGCTCATCGGCTAACCCACATCTGACTGGCTTCCTGCTTGGCTTCCATCAGCGGACGGCTGCGACGCACGACGCGCCGGTGATCGACCACGACCCAAGCGGCAAAGAGCGGCGCGCCGATCGATGCGGCGATCAGAAACGGCGTGACACCGCCAAACAACGTGACAAGCGGCAGCAGATACAGCACGTCTTCCGTTTCGAAGCCGCCGACCGATGCCTGCCTGGTGCCGGCCTTGCCTTCCATTTCCTCGATGCGCATGCGCAGGAAAAAGATCAGCGCAACCGCAACGCCCGCGACGCAACCGAGCAGGAACGGCGGCACGCTGACGCCGATCCAGCTCTGCACGTTCGCCGCGTGCACGCCGTAGCCGATGCCGCCGAACAGCAGCACGGTCACCAGTGCGTCCGACGCGAGGTCGTAAAAATGACCGATACGGCTCGATTTGCCGCTGACGCGGGCCAGCTCGCCATCAGTGTGATCGACGAAGTTGGACAGGATGATGAAGAACGCACCGAGATTGGTCCACCCGTAACCGCCGCGCGCGAGACAAAGCGCGCCGGCAAGGCCGATCAGCAGCCGGATGGTGGTGAGATGGTTCGGTGTCACGCGAGTGTTGACGAGCGGCATGATCAGCCGTCGCGCCAATTTGGCGTCCCACATTCTGGGCGGCGGAACGTTTTTAGGCGCCGCTGATAGGGGTTCTTTCGATGTCATAACCCGGCAATATATACGGGAATGAAGTTTCATGCGCGCATTTGTCTTCATTCTGTTGGTTTCGGCTGGAACGACCGCCCAGCATCGCAAGCAGGAATTGACAAAGGCGGCTAAAGTGCCGGCTTTCTTGCCGGGTTGTTGTGAAATTGTCGGGTGACCTCACATGGCGTTGAGTATTGCGCCGGCTCCGCCAGACGTCGGCTGGCGAACCCACACAATGCGGCGCGTACCGCGTGCATTCGACCAAAAACATGAAACGCACCTTCAGTCTCTTTTTCGCGGCGCTTATTGCCGCCGTCACGGCAGCCGCACCGCATGTTTCACGCGCGGCCGAACTCGATGCGGCCCTGGCTTGCGGCGAGTCCGCGCACCGCTTCATCGGCGACCTCGCGGACCAGCAACTGATCGATCCGGAGCCAATGCGCGTCGAAAGCAATTCGATCAATGCGTTTCAGCCGGCGCGTGGCGAGCGGCTCACGGCATTCGGATTCAGCGTCTTCGCGGTGGTCGGCTATGAGCAGGACGATCCGCTTTTTAAACGCGGCAAGGGCGAGCCGCTGGCGAAGTCGGCATACGGTGCAGTGGTGTTCGGCAATACCGACAAGGTACAGGCCGTTGTCACCGAAGCGGGCAGCACCGCGATCGTGCACCACGTCGGCCCGCATATCACGGCGATCTTCTGCAAGCGCAAATAGGCGATCTTCGTACGCCGGATAGAAGCGTTCGTCAGATCGAGCCTCGCTGAGCCCTGCAGTGCGCCGACCCGCCCACGTTGTCCACAGCTTCGTTGAATAACAGTGTGGAGAACCTGCGCACACGAGCGCTAAGCCTCGGCCGGCAAACGGAATTTTTTGCGCCGCGCACAAACCGTGCAAGCGCTAGAATCGTCGCGCCCCTTTCTCCACCGCTCTTCACTGCCGAGGCCGACTGATGGAATACGATCCGCAGAATCCTTTCGCCCGCATTCTGCGCGGCGAGTTGCCTTCACTGCGCGTGTACGAAGACGACGCCACGGTCGCGCTGATGGATATCATGCCGCAGGCCGATGGGCACGTGCTGATCCTCACGAAGGAACCCGTTGCTGAAGTATTCGAACTGTCCGCGGAAGGCGCGGCCGCTTGCATGCGCACGACGCAAAAGGTTGCACGCGCGGTGCAGGCTGCGCTCAATCCGCCGGGTGTCATGATCGCGCAGTTGAACGGCAGCGCGGCCGGGCAAACCGTACCGCACGTGCACTTTCATGTGATTCCGCGTCACGCGGGGCTCGAACTGAAATTGCATGCGGCTCAGGCCGCCGATATGACGCAGCTGCGCGAGCTTGCCGACCGGATCAAGGCCGCGATGCCGCAAGACGATTAAGGATGCCTGCGGGGCGCTTAAACCGTTGGAGGCGCTTAGGGAACCTTTAGCGCCCGCGCGATGCTGAAATGTCCCTGACAATGACCCGCCGTATTTACTGTCGATTGCCCTTTATTGCGCTTTCCGATACGAATCGTTTATTTCGCATCGAATCGGTCATATCCGCAATAAATACCAATAATGAAATAATTGAAATGTGATCGGCAAAAAAACGCGGCCCGAAAGCCGCGTAAGAAAGTACAGATAAAAAAGACCACCCTTGGTCAAGGGGCACCTTAATTGTATGCGCATACTGCTCTAACGGCGACTGCATAAGGTGGAAAAGTTCTTTGCCAAAAACCACACGAATAAAGTGACGGCTTTCCGATTGTCGAACTCTTACTCATCTTTCGCGAAAGCACGGCACGTCGCGCCTGAGCAACAAGCTCAGTATTGACACGCGTGTCAATCGCCACTGCTCCACACGATTTTCCCTTTGTTTAAACGTACTTACGACGATTAATGGCGCTATTCCGAATTCCGGAACGAATTGTTGCGCGATATGCAGTTAGGGCTTGGAATAATCAGAATAAACTTCGCTTCGGATCGTCTGGCGGCCGCGCGGATCGGCGGTATGCACAGTTTCAACGCGATTCTCTACGCACTGTCTCGGAGTTTACAAACCATGAAAAAAAGCCTTTTCGTTGCGAGCATCATGGGCGCGTTCATCGCGCCGGCCGTATATGCACAAAGTAGCGTGACGCTGTACGGCACGCTGGACGCCGGTCTCGTCTACTCGAACAACCAGCGGGGCCATAGCAACTGGCAGGAAGCCAGCGGCAGCGTGTCGAACACGTATTTCGGCTTGAAGGGCAACGAAGATCTCGGCGGCGGTCTGCATGCGATCTTCACGTTGGAAAGCGGCTTCAACCTGAACAACGGCCAGTTCACGCAGAGCAACAACCTGTTCAACCGTCAGGCATTCGTTGGTTTGCAGAGCAACCAGTACGGTACGGTTACGCTCGGTCGCCAATATGACTCGATGGTCGACTTCCTCGCCCCGCTGTCGGCAGCGGGCGGCGGCTACGGCAACAACCTCGCGGCCCACCCGTTCGATAACGACAACCTCGACAACTCGTTCTCGGTTCAGAACTCGGTGAAGTACACGAGCGCGAACTACTACGGCCTGACGTTCGGCGGCCTGTATGGCTTCTCGAATCAGGCTGGCCAGTTCTCGCAGAATCGTGCATGGAGCGCGGGCGCGTCGTATAACAACGGTCCGTTGAACATCGCTGCGTCGTACTTGCAACTGAACAACGCGGGCTCCAATGTGACGGGCGCGATCTCGGTGCAGAACGGCAACGCGAACATCGCATCGAACCAGCAGCGCACGTATGGCGCGGGTATCGGCTACACGTACGGTCCGGCTACGGCAAACTTCGTCTATACGCATACGCAACTGGACGGCGTGCAAGGCATCAACTCGGGCGGCTTCGTGCTGCCGGGCGTGACGGGCATGAACCTGCATATGGACAACTACGAAGTCAACGGCCGCTACGCGCTGACGCCGGCGTTGAGCCTCGCGGCTGCGTACACGTTCACGGACGGCAAGGTGACGGGCACGGCGAACAACGGCGATCCGAAGTGGCATACGGTGTCGCTGACGACCGACTACTCGCTGAGCAAGCGTACCGACGTGTATATCGAAGGCGTGTACTCGCACGCATCGGGCCAGCTCGGCGATTTCGGTGCGAACGTCGCGACGATCAACACGCTGGAGCCGTCGTCGACGGGCAACCAGGTGGCGGCTGCGGTGGGTCTGCGTCACCGCTTCTAACGAGCTTGATGCCGCGCTTGGCAAGGGCGGCCTGAAGGCGGTTTGAAGGCGGTTTGAAATAGGGCAGCGATACACTGCGCTGCACCGATGAACGCGCGCGTCTTGACGACGCGCGCGTTTTTTTGTGTCGATGCGGCAGACCGGTTACTGAATGTAAACCGTCTTTTCGCCGCGCTTCGATGCGTGTGACAATCGCGTCGGCACCTATATTCAAACGAGCCCATGATGAAAAAACTTCTTCTACTCGCACCGCTCGCGTTCGTGGCGGCCTGCGGTTCGTCTCGCGGACCCGAGGGCGCGGGCTCCGGCACGATGGTCTATGTGTCCTCCGCTCGCCAGACGTCGGATATTGCGCGTTGCCTCGATAGCCGGCTGTCACGCGTGCATACGTCGAAGAACAACGGTTCGACTGAACTCACGGTGGGATCGTCGTCGAACGGATCGTATTTCATTACGCTGACGCCGTCGCGCGGCGGATCGGTGGTGAAGGTCACGCGCGGGACGTCGGACGATCCGCCTGAAGAGGAACTGCGGTACGCGATCGCGCGGTGCACGACGTAATCGCAGCTGCATGGCTTCACGTGCTGCGCATCATGCGACCGGGTGGGCCGCGGGGGTGGTCGCCGCGGCGATCGTTGCTCATTCGGGTGCGGGTGGACCGCATCATGTGTGGATTGCAATTGCGTTTGCCGCAGGCGTGGCCGGTAGCACGGCGCCGGATTGGCTTGAAGTGGCGTGGTGGTCGCGCACACGCAGACTGTGGATCACGCATCGCACGGCGACGCACTGGGGTGCCGCATGGACTGCGCTATTGGCCGCTGCGTATCACTGGCTTGGACACGGCCCGCTTGCCGCTGCGTTGTTCGGATTTGCGTGCGGTGGTGTCATGCATCTGCTCGCCGATTGGCCGAACCCGCTCGGCGTGCCGTGGATCGCTACGCGGCATTCGTTGAACTGGTGGAACAGCGGAAGGTGTGACTTATTGGTGGTTGGGGCGGCCTGGATGGGTGCGTGGTTTGTCGTGACGCGTTTGTGGCTGCATGGGTGGCATGCGGAACACTGGTTGAGGGGACTGGGAGTGGGTTAATGATTTTTGCCCCGCTTGCGTTGCGATTCGTTGTGCGACGCTTTGGCGCTGCACCTGATATCCGCGCCCTTTCCACGCCTTATGGACGTGGTCCTGAGCGATCTTGCGATGCAATTAACCGCGGATGCTCGACACAATCGCATACGCACCAATCGCCGCTAAGCGCCGACTTCCGGCCGTCCGGACCTTGATCTCGGGCACCTCCTCCGGCGCAAACAATCCGGCCCGTAGCATTGCATTTCGGGCAGTGGACCGGGTCGCCCTCGTAAGCGACGGCGCGGTTCCGGAGCATGTCACGTTTCGAAGTCGCGGATACGCGGCCACCAGCTGTGGTGGTGTCGCCATGGCAGATGTCGTGGCGGAGGGTCATGGTGTTCTCGCTGTTGTTGGTGACCGGTTAACGATCAAATCATGAAGTCGGCAGTCGCGACGCGGTGCCACTACCCAAACTCTGCGTCGAAGCGCGCCGCTTCCGAGCGAAGCGCAGGATTTCCCTCCGTCACGCTTATCGACGTCATAGCTCGCCTTACGATGTAGTCGTGGTACATGCGGTTTGTCGCATCGCCGGTCAATCCGGAAATCCCTGCAATAAAAACTCAAAAGGAAACTTTCGCTCAGCGCCCGCTGCGCGCCAGTACCCCGAAAACTTGCCATGGTTAATCGCTCCACGGAATAAGCCTGATTCATCGCCGTCAGGGCTTGCGAGCTCCCTTAGAATTATCGAACCGTCGTCCTGTATCTCACCGCGGATCTCGATACAATCGTCGTTGTATTGCGCATACCGATAACATCCCGACAGGGACGTTCCCTGTCTATGGATACTCATGATCGAAATCGCCTGCGTCCCTACCGCACCTGAAAATTCATAGTCTTCACCATCGAGAATGCTAGTGACGGGTCGGCAAGCAATCGATTCAATCGAGAGATCGCCATCCTTGCTTGAACTTGGCAAATAACATGACCCCAGCGAATGCATCTCTTTGGCCGACGAAACGGCAAACAACGGATCAGGCCAACGCGACAGCTGAACAGTCGAGAACATCGACTCTGAAAATTGACCATATAAACGGTCCCAAACCAGTTTATCCAATTTGTGGTCTTTGACATGTATCTTTCGCATCACCCACCGGTTTCCTAATTCTCGTGAAGATGCCATTAGAGAAATCGAAGCCAGATATGCAACGTCCATCCTCCATTTTTCGCCATCCCATTTCAACGGAACGACAAGTGTGGATCGATCGTTCAAGAGCGACTGGCGCACCATCGCATAATGCCCCTGCTTTCCGTACTTCACGATCGACACAAAAGCCAACATGCCGACCTCACCGATCCCACTAGCCACAACTCCATTTGTGTCCCGCTTCAGCAGTGAACCTTTAACGTCCATGTACAGGGCGCAGGATGCATTATTTGCACCACAGTGAATTCCCGCGTTCGAAACAGATGCATGCATAAAAATCAAAATTGCAAGGATTCTTTTCACAAACATCGCCTCAAGATCTTCTCGAATTTTTCAGCGTATTCGGCAATGATTGCCTGCTTGTCCGATCCGTTGATTATTCTTCGAGCTTTCACATAATCGAAACGGTCATTAATCAAATAATCCGAAAGCTTTTTCCCCGTGAATTTCCCTTGCAACATGCCCTCAATCATGATTAACGCCGCGTTTTCCCAGTCAAGCGCCGCATCCGGATCGCTTATCAGATCAACACCCGTAATTCTCGAAAACACCCGGTAATTGTTTTTCCATGTGATCTGCACCAACCCGCGCCCTCGATATTTGTATCCGTCGCCCACGGCGTCATTGCCGAGAGCGCGAGCTACGTCGGGGGACTTTGCCGTAGCTCCCGATCCATAGAGAATTTCTGAATCGTCGTACGATCTGATTTCGACAACAGGTCCAAAAAATGTTTGCGTCCTAAAATCGTACGATTCCACACGCGCCGTAGCTAACATATAAGCGATGTATTCGATACGAAAATCGTCGTGCGCAACAACGTATAGTTCGTTTATCCAGATCAACAGAGTCCGGAGATTATTTTCTGATTTCTGCGCCAATAACGATAGTTTGCTTTTTTGACTACGTTCGTCTGCATACCAGCCGAAATCCGAACTATGAGCCGCCTTATAAATAACGAGGAACCTGTCTATATCTATGCGCCTTCTGAATGCAAAATTCCCCACCAGCGCAACCGGATGAATATGCTGCACAACCGGACTGTCCGGAAACCCCTCAACCTTCCCCTTCACCTCATCCCACCACTGGAGCCTCCTCACCCGCTCCAGTTCACACGTCCAGTTCTCAGGTGAATTACGCATGAACGGCGTTAGTGCCTCCCAGCGCTCGATATTCCCGCCCCACTCGCTTCCATAGCGCAGCACCACATGCGCAAGCTGACTCGCCGCCTCACGCTGGAGCATTGCCTTATGGATCATTTTCGCGGTCACGATATTCCGGCCATCCGTATCGCGATCCGGCTGACTGCCGTCTAACGCCGGCAGGCGCGCAATGACCTGTTCCACTCTGCGCAGCAGCGTACTGGCATTAACCGTGTCCTTCGAAGTTGCGTACTCGGGGTGCTCACGCAACTGCGCCGACTGCGTCACCACGAGATTGCGCTGGAACGCATCGGTGAGCCTGATAGCCGTCGCATCCACCATCTCAAAGCCGGGCCATGCCCACGGGCTTTCCCACCTCGTAGCGGCATGGTCCTTTTCACAAACCCATCGCCACGTGCGTCTACCGTTTCCCGCAGGCACGTTCAGTGCCCACCAGTGCACACCCTGATCGTCGACCACGCGACGATCGTCCGCGAGACCATCGAGATACGTACGCGGCAGGATCATCAACTGATCAATCGCTGGCTCGGTGATCGACTTCATCTGCAGCGGAAACCGCTTCCATGCGCGAAGACCCTTGGGCGCATCCAGCTTGTCCTTATTACTGCGCTCGATCCAGATTGGCTTCCCGTGATCGGCCATAAAACCCGAAAAGCGGTCATACCTGCGAGGCTGCACCTTCATCCACGGCCCGCTCGCAGGACTATCGGCAGCGGCCATCAGCTTTTCCATCGGCTCGCCGTCCTGCTGCACCACGATGTCCGGTTCCATCTCCGTCACCAGCCTGGCGCCCGGCTCGATCATCAAGATCGTGCGGTCGCTTGCGGGCAGTTGCGCAGCCCGCGCGCGGCTTTTCGCGAGGAACGCCGCAAACTCGTCGCCCGCGAACACTTCCATATGCACGAGCGGCCGCACTGGCTTGGGCGGCAGCGGCGTCGAATGTTCGTAGTCGAGAAACTGACCAATCTGTCCCAGCAACGTCCCGGCCTTCACGGCAATCGGCATTGGCGGAATAACGACGCGGTCCACGCCTTCAGGCTCGCGCAGCGGTTGCTGCTCATGCAGGTTGATCCAGCCGAATTCGCCTGCGGCACCCTGCTGACCTCTTTGACCACCGCTACCGTGCTGCGCCCGTGCGTCGTTACTGCGCAAGGCGATGACGTTGCCTGAGCTAACGGCCGTGACACGTCCCCATTCGCCGCGCCTTTCGCCAACCGTCACTTCGCTGTTCTCCGGCAGAAAAGCCGTTTTACTACCCGCGGTGAAGCGCCCTTTCAACGCGCCAGCCTGTGGCGCCGTATAGACGAAGGCTCCGGACGCACGACTCTGCTCGCAACGCTCCTTGCCCGTCACCCGATACGTATCCACCCCAAGCCACCAGCCCGGTCGCGCGAGCTTCGGGTCTGCTGCATAAGTGCTCCAATCCGCCATATGCAAGGCCAGACTGAAAAACGTCAGCGTCTCATCGGCAGGCTGCGGCGCGGTGGTACCGGGCGCAAGCGGCAGCGTCATGCGATGACGCGTGAGCACGAAACCCGTCGAATAGAGCGCCCACCTCGAACCATTCGTGAACTGAAGATGCGGATAGGCGCGGTCCAGCTTGTACGCAACGATCTCACCGTCGACAATCAAACGCACACCGCCCGACTGATCGACGCTTGATGCCGACTCAGCTCCGAAATGCACGCCGCCGTGCGGAAAGCCATTCACCGCAAGCGGGAAGTACCCGTCGTTCATCATGCCGAGTGCGTGATAAAACGTCTGCGGGTCGGTCTCTTCGCCGCCGCGTTTGCATGGAAACGGATAGCACCACTTGAGCAAGGGCGGCCTCACCGGTTTCTCCGTGTTCGCCGTCTGCGCAGCGGAAGAATGCGGATGGGGTTGCGCATGCCCCTGCGGATGCGCTTTCAATTGCGTAGTCATGTCGAGGATGCGATAAGCGGCGTTGCGTTAAAACGATCAACCTGAAAATTTCGAGCCATGGCCGTCGAGATCGGCTAGCTCATTCGCATGCGGCAGCGCAGTGCGAGTCACCGTCCCATCCGGATCGACCCTGCTCCACGAAACAGCGCGCTCGACGTAATCTCCCGGCGTCGCGTGCGTAATGCCGCGAGGTGTGATCCGGTAGTACGAGCGTCCGCAGCGCATCAGGATTTCCTTATCCGCATCGATCAGCACACGCCCTTCGGTGCTGCGGATATGCATGTCTCGCTGTGACGCGACCTCGAGCTCATCGCTTTGCGCCTGAATCCGCACCTTGCCTCGCGCCGCGATCAGCTTGATGCCAAGACTTTGCGCAAACAGCGACAAGACCTCGCCCGCTGCAATCGCGATATGCTTGATCGCACTCACGTTGAATGCGGACGACGTCGCCACGCTCACATCGCGGCGCGCCGATACCATCACGGGTCCATCAGTCGCCATGCCGATGCCGTTCGGAGCGGACATCGCGATCACCGCCTGTTTCAGGCCATCGAGTTCGTCCTTGAGCCAGCGGTTTTCCGCCTTGACGTCAGCGATCTCGGCTTTCGCCTGTGTCGCGACATCGGCGAGCGCTTGTGCCTGGGCCTGCGTCAACGCGAAACGGGATGTCGCGTGCATAGTATCGGCCTGCTCACCAAGCGCCCCACCCTGCTTGTCGGCCGACAGATGCAAACCGTCACCGCCGCGCACATTCCCCTTTAAATCGGTCCGCAGCTCAAACCCCGCCCCCCGCACATTCCCATCGCGATCGACCGTATGCCCAAGATTCAGCTGCGACTTGCCATGCTCGGTCGCAACCTTGATATGCTCCGCGCCCTTGAAGTTCTCGAATTCGATCGTGTTGTTCGAACGCGTGCGCAGCGTGTCGCGCGCATCCCAGGGCCGGCCGGCGACGATCGGGTCCATGTCCTGCGCCGTGTGCAACACCTGGCTGATATAAGGCAGATCCGGATTGCCCCACATGAACGAGACCGTCACGACCGTGCCCTCGACAAGCCCGAAATGAAAGCCCGTACGCCCCGCGCCCGCGAACGGTTTCGCGAGCCGCATCGGGCAACTGTTCAGTCCGGGCGTGCGCGGGTCGCGGTCCAGATGGAGGTCGACGATGTAGCGCCCCTGTTCGTCGATATAGGGGTCCTGGTAGCCGCCGGTCGACGCGATGCGCCCGGTCACCACGCCTTGCACCCTGGGCCACGTCTCTTCAAGCAGCGGCAGACGGTAGAACCGGTCCGACGGAATGGCCGTGAACCCGACGCGATAGCCTCTGCCGCGCGATGCGCCGCACGTCACGCGCACGGCGAGCAAGCCGTGTTTCGCGTCGGGCAACGCGCGATTCGATAGCTTCAACACGCTGCCCGGCGCGAGGTCGAGCATGTCGCACGTGCCGCGATACTCGATCTGCGCGGCGCGCGATGCTTCGCCGCGCAGCTGCGCTTCGGCCGCGGCCTGATCGGCGCTCAGGTACGGCGGGCCCCAGATATAGGCTTCGCCCGATGTGGTGGGATCGTCGCGAATCTCGTAAGCCCCTTCCACCGGCTTGTCCAGCACGCTTTCGGCGCTGAACGTGCGCACCGTGTAGCGTGTCGCGATGGTCGTCGCGTGTATCTCGAGCGAGTCGACCGATTCGACGCCATTGCTTTGCATGCCGCTGAACGGCTGCCATACGACATTGAGTTTCGGGTCGCGCCGGTAATGCGTGAGGTCGTCGCAAAAGCGCACCTTCTCGCAACGCTTGCCTTCATCGCAGACATACCAGAGCCCCGAGCGCCGACACAGCCGTGTGATAAACGCGAGGTCGTCCTCGCCCCACTGCATGACAAACTCGCGTTTGCGATAGGTGCGATACAGCGTCAAATCGAAATCCGCGAGCAGCTTGTCGAAGCCGTTCTCAAGCAGAATCTGCGCGATGATTTCAGGGTCGCTCCGATCGACAAAGAACCGGCATTTCGGGTTGTGACGCAGCAGCGCCATGCGCGACTCCAGCACCACTTCATAACTGGATTCGTCGCGATTGCTGTTCAACAATGCAAAGCCGGTCGTGACACCGAACACGCGTCGCTCAGGCTCGGGGTCGCGCCACGGCTGCTGCGGCGGCTGGATAATGAAGGTTGCCGGCTTGTTCAGATATTCGTTGCGCGCCAGGTCGTGGCGTGGGTGCGTAAAACGAATCACATAGCGCGTCGGCTCGCCGATCGCGCGTTGGCCCTCGAACGAAAACACGTCGGCCTGCGCGCAACTGCGCGATTGCGGTATATCGAGGCGGTAGTACTGGTGGTGTTGCGCGCCCGGACGCGGCTGCGCGTCGAGCGTGGCCGATGTCGGACTCACGAGACTCTTTCCCCTTCAACGTTAGCCTCAAGCTAAATATCGCCTGACTGGTTGAAGCGGATGATACGTTCCGTTCGCTGCGCGTTGATCGATGCGCACACAATTTGACAACCACCCTAAGAACGTCTGATAAGCCCACGCAATTGAAGCATCGAACTTCAGAATGAATAAGTCGCGGTTGCGAGAGAGACGAGGGTTATCAACAGATCCGCTTGATAAGCGTGTGCATAACCTGCGCATGACTCGCGCAAGTGCTTGAAGCATCGGGGATTCGTTACCGTGCTCGCCATGCGGCAGCGCGTGCCGTCGTGCGTGTGCCTGCGGCTCGCGTTATCCACAGTTCGGCTTGATAAGCCTGTGGACATCCTGCGCAAGACTGCGGCAACTCCTTGATGTGGTTGATATTCATCTTCCGCGCGTCAAACCGTGCACGTGCGCCGTGCATGGCCCAGGCGGCGTTCGCTGTTCAAACAACGTTCTTCTCGACAAACGGACGGTTCGCGAGTACACGGTCGAAGCCAAGCATCGACAGATCGAGCGTCGTATAGCGCCCGTGCAGGATCAGTTCGCTGACGCCGCGCCCGGTCGCTGGCCCTTGCTGCAAGCCATGTCCGCTAAAGCCGTTCGCGAAGATGCAGTTCTCGACGTCGGGATGCAAACCGATAATCGCGTTCTGATCGAACACGTTGTATTCGTAGTAGCCGGACCACGCATGCCGTACACGCAGCGCCTCGAACTGCGGCACGCGATGAGCAAGCGCGGGCCAGATCACATCGTCGAAGAGCGCATGGTCCACCTGATCGAGCGGCAAATCGTCGGGGTCGTTGTCCGTGCCGGGCGACGTGCCGCAAATATAGCTCTGCCCTTCCGGACGAAAGTACACGCCGCTCGGGTCGATCAGCAACGGGCACCGTTCGAGCCGCGCCGGCGAACTCACGTTGAAGATGCTGCGGCGACGCGCATACACGGGCAGTTCGATATCGAGCATCGTCGCGACGCGGCGCGACCACGCACCGGCCGCGTTGACCACCGTATCGCACGGGTACGCGGTGCCGCTCGCGGTCACCGCTTGCGTCACGCGCCGGCCGTCGCGGATCAACGCGGTCACGTCGTCGGCGATGTACCGCGCGCCAAGTGCCTGCGCCTTTTTGCGCAGCGCCTGCACGAGCCCGTAGCCGTCGAACCAGCCTTCGCCGCTTTCGCCGAGCGTGCCCGCCGCGAGGTCTTCGGTATTGAGCCAGGCAAAGCGCTCCGCGAGCGCGCGTTGCTCGAGCAAACAGATATCGGCGCCAAGCCGCGTTTGCAGCGCGTGATTGTCGCGCAGCGTGGCGAGGCCGGCCGGCGTCGCCAAAAACAGATAACCGCCTTCGTGAAGATCGATCGACGGCTGCGTACCGTCGACCGCGAGCCGTTCGCCGATCGAGCGCAGAAATTCGATACCGAATAGCGACATCTGCACCGACAGCGGCGTTGAGAACTGCTGCCGGATCGACGCGGCCGACAACGCCGACGATGAGCGCGCGTAGCTCGGATCGCGCTCGATCACGGTCACGTCGACGCTCGGATCGGACACGCGCAGAAAGTACGCGACCGAACTGCCGATCACGCCTGCGCCGACGATAACGACTTTCTCCTTCACGCGCCGCTCCAACAGTGACAGCATGGATAAAGATGACTGCGGTGACAAAGATGCCCCCGCGCGCGCATCAACCGAGATTGAAATCGATTCCTTGCGCAAGCGGCAATGCGGACGAATAGTTGACGGTATTCGTCGCGCGGCGCATATACGCCTTCCACGCATCGGAACCGGACTCGCGCCCGCCGCCGGTTTCCTTTTCGCCGCCGAACGCGCCGCCGATTTCCGCGCCGCTCGGCCCGATGTTCACGTTCGCGATACCGCAATCGCTGCCCGAGGCGGACAGAAAGCGTTCCGCTTCGCGCAGATCGGTGGTGAACACGCACGACGAAAGCCCATGCGCGGCCGCGTTATTCGCATCGACGGCTGCGTCGAAATCCTTGTAGCGCAGCACATAGAGAATCGGCGCGAAGGTTTCCTTGAGCACGACCGCCGTCTGCGACGGCATTTCGACGATCGCGGGACGCACGTAGTAACCGCCCTCGTGGCCTTCCACTTGTACGCGCTCGCCGCCCGTCACCGTGCCGCCTTCGGCACGCGCCTGTTCGAGCGCGGCCTGCATCCGCTCGAACGACGGCCTGTCGATCAGCGGCCCCATCAGCGTGCCCGTTTCGAGCGGATCGCCGATCGGCACTTTCGCATACAGTTGCTTCAGGCTGTCGACGGTCATTTCATACACGCTTTCATGCACGAACAGCCGCCGCAGCGACGTGCAGCGTTGCCCCGCCGTGCCGACCGCCGAAAACAGAATCGCGCGCAGCGCGAGTTCGCGATCGGCGCTCGGCGTGACGATGCCGGCATTGTTGCCGCCCAGTTCGAGCAGCGAGCGGCCGAAGCGCTTTGCGACTTCGGCGCCGACCGTGCGGCCCATTTCCGTGCTGCCGGTCGCGCTGACGATCGATGCACGCGGATCGGCCACGAGCTTTGCGCCGACGTCGCGGCCGCCGGTCACAATCGCCGCGAGCCCGGCCGGCGCATCGCCGAATTCGCGTAATGCGTCGTTCAGAATCTGATTCACCGCGAGCGCCGTCAGCGGCGTTTTCTCGGAAGGCTTCCACACGACCGCATTGCCGCACACGAGCGCGAGCGCCGCATTCCACGACCACACGGCCACCGGAAAATTGAACGCCGAAATCACGACGCAGGTGCCAAGCGGATGCCAGGTCTCGGCCATCCGGTGACCGGGCCGCTCGGACGAGATTGTCAGGCCATACAGTTGCCGTGACAGACCGACTGCGAAGTCGCAGATGTCGATCATCTCCTGCACTTCGCCAAGCCCTTCCTGCAGGATCTTTCCGGTTTCAAGCGAAACGAGGCTGCCAAGCGCCTGCTTCTTTTCGCGCAGCCGGTTACCGAGCAGGCGCACGAGTTCGCCGCGCCGCGGCGCGGGCACATTGCGCCACACCGCAAACGCCTCTTTCGCCGCGGCGAGCGCCGCATCGACTTCCGCCGCCGAGCGATTCGGCGCGCGGCCGATCAGTTCGCCGCTGATCGGCGAGTGCACGGCGATGTCGCCCGCTTGCACCGCTTCGGCAATGCCGAGTTCGGCGAGGATGGTCGAGGCGTTCATCTTGGCTCCTTTGAATTTCCAATACGAAACAAAAGACGGTCCGACGACTATACACGCGGGGTTTTATGGCGGCAAGGCGATTGACAGCATCGAAGACTACAGGAGGTAATGCACCGCAAATCAGTGGGAACAAGGGTTTTCCCGAATGACAGAGGGCGGAGGGATAGATGCTGCACTCGACTTTGCGAGGTGGCGGAAGAACTGTTTCCTATAGGAAATTATCCTGCGGCTGCAAACCGGATCCCAGCGGCATCGGGTGCCGCTATGCTCGCGGAAAATGCAGCTCGAAGCGCACGATACTCGGCGCCGGACACGACACCGACGCGCTGCCGCCATGCAGATTCATGATGGCCTTGACGATCGCGAGCCCCAATCCGCTCGACTCGGTAAACCGGCTGCGCGCCGCATCGGCGCGATAGAAGCGGTCGAACAGACGCCCCATCAGATCCGCCGGAATCTGCCCGTCGTTTTCGACGACGATGATCGAGCCGCGTTCGCCCTCCTCGCCCTTCAGGCGAACGACCGTATCGTTCGCGCCGTAGCGCACCGCGTTGACGACGAGATTGTTGATCGCACGCCGGCACAGCATCGGGTCCGCGAACAATGCGCCGCGCGCGTCGACGTTAAAGCGGATGCCGCGCTCGTCGGCGATTCCTTCGAAGTACTCGGCGATCTTGTTGAGTTCGTCGGCCAGCGCGACCGGCTCGCGCGCGATCGCGAGCGCCGCATGATCGGCGCGCGCGAGAAACAGCATGTTTTCCGCGAGATGGCCGAGCCGGTTCAGCTCTTCGAGATTCGATTCGAGCGTTTGCTGATACTCATCGACATCGCGCGTTTGCGCGAGCGTCACCTGGGTCTGGCCGATCAGCACATGGACCGGCGTGCGAATCTCGTGCGCCAGATCCGCGGAAAACTGCGAAAGCCGTTGATAGCCCTCGGCAAGCCGATCGAGCATCGCGTTGAACGCGTCGGTGAGCTGCCGCAGTTCGGCCGGCGCCTGGCGGCTGTCGAGGCGCACGGAGAGACTCGTCGGATTGATCTGCGCGGCACGCATCGCAATTTCACGCACCGGGTGAAAGCCGCGCCGCAATACGCCGTGTGCGAGCAGGATCGCCGCGAGCGCGCCGGCCAGCGTTGCGAGAATGATCCGGTCGCGATACTCGGCGAGCACATGCGCCTCGCTCGTCAGCGGATGGCCGGCAATCACGGTAACCGGCTCGCCGTCCTCGCGGGCGAGCGTCGTTGCGTAGGTCCAGTGCACGCGCACGCCGTCGGGCAGCGATGTTTCAGTGATATCGGCAAGGCCCGGCTGATGCGCGCGCGAGTCGCCGAGATTCGGCACCGGCACATGGTTCGGATTGACGTCGATAAACGGCGCCTCGCCCGGCCGTCGAAAAATCAGCACATCCTGCTCGGCGCCGAGCATCGATTCGAACAGCAGCGGCCGCGCTTTCAGTTCGTTGACGGTGTACATCTGCCGCGCGAGCCGGCTGAAATGCTCGACACGGCTCATCAGCGCGATGTCCGCGCGATGCTCGAGCGCGACGCGCTGCGAGTGGTAGAAATACGCGCCGAGCGCGGCGGTCACCGTGCACGCGATCAGCGCAAACAGCACCGTCGTGCGAAAAATCAGCGAACGCGTCGTCCAGAGTCTCATGAGCCGTCGTCGAGCGTGTAGCCGATGCTGCGCACCGTATGAATCAGCTTCTTTTCGAACGGGTGATCGATCTTCGCGCGCAGCCGCTTGACCGCCACGTCGACCACATTCGTATCGCTGTCGAAGTTCATGTCCCACACTTCCGATGCGATCTGCGTGCGCGATAGTGCCTCGCCCTGGCGGCGCACGAGCAGATGCAGCAGCATGAATTCCTTGTTGGTCAGCGGAATCTCGACGCCCTCGCGGGTCGCCTTCCGGCGCAGCACGTCGAGTTTCAGGTCGGCCACCTGAAAGACATCGCTTTCGCGCATCACCCCGCGGCGCAGCAGCGTGCGAATGCGCAGCACAAGTTCGGTGAACGAAAACGGCTTGACGAGGTAATCGTCCGCACCGAGCTCGAGCCCGCGAATACGGTCGTTGACGTGGTCGCGCGCGGTCAGGAAGATCACGGGCACGTCGCGCTTCGTGCGCAGCGACCGCATGATTTCCCAGCCGTCGACGCCAGGCAGCATCACGTCGAGCACGACCAGGTCGTACGGATGTTCGAGCGCCATGTGCAGGCCATCGGTGCCGGTTCGCGCGAGGTCGACCGCATAGCCGCTTTCGCGCAGCCCTTTCTTCAGATAGTCGCCGGTCTTCGGATCATCTTCGATCACGAGAATGCCCATATCGCCTGCTGTCATCAATTTGCCTCCCGGGATTCTATGCCGCGCTCAGATAACGTTCATGACGTTTTTGTCATCCATCGGTCACCTTGAAGAGCGAATCAGGCCATTACGCTGAACAAATCCTCAACAACCGATAAGGCAACAGATGAAGCTCGTTTCAGGCGGTTTCATGCGCGGTATCGTCGCACCGGCGCTCGTGGCTGGCGCGTTTCTCGCCGCAGGCCCGGCTGCCTACGCGCAGAACGCGCAGCAGCCGACCGGCGTGCGCGGCACGATTACGTCGTTTGCAGGCGACGCACTCAAGGTGCATACGCGCGACGGTAAGGACCTCGACGTGAAGGTTCCGCAAAACACGCCGATCCGCGGGGTCACGCTTGCGAAGATCAACGAGATCAAGGCGGACAGCTACATCGGCACGGCTGCGGTTCCGCAGGCCAACGGCACGCTGAAGGCGCTTGAAGTGCACGTGTTCCCGGAAAGCATGCGCGGCACCGGCGACGGTCACCGCCCGTGGGATCTCGGCGGCAACAGCTCGATGACGAATGGCACGGTCGGCAACGTGGTGGTCAGCAACGGCCGCACGATCACCGTCAACTACAAGGGCGGCGAGAAGAAGATTTTCGTGCCGGAAGACGTGCCTATCGTCAATCTCGAACCCGGCGACCAGTCGCTGCTCGTGCCGGGCGCAAAGGTCGTACTCTTCGCCCACAAGGAAGCTGACGGTTCGCTGACGGCGAATTTCATTTCCGCGGGCAAAAACGGCGTCACGCCGCCGATGTAAGCAATGCCGCGTGAGCGGCGACGCTGTCGCGCCTGGCAGCAATGGAACGCGCGGCAGGAACAACGCCGGCCGCCTGACCCGCTCGCTTCGGGAATGGCCGCCGGCGTCGTGGTTTGATCAATCGAACCTCAATCGATTCAAGCGGGAAACATTCGATGGCAGAAAAAGCGCCTAAGGGCACGCGCACGCAACGCGTCGTCGTGCATTCGCTTGCCGTGCGCGTCACGCATTGGGTCAACGCATTCGCGATGGTCTGCATGGTGATGAGCGGCTGGGCGATCTACAACGCGTCGCCGCTCTTTCCGTTCCGGTTCCCCGAATGGGCGACGGTCGGCGGCTGGCTCGGCGGCTCGATCGCCTGGCATTTCGCCGCGATGTGGCTGCTCGTGGCAAACGGCATCGTCTATCTGACGCATGGCCTCGCGACGCGGCATTTCCGCAAGCATTTCCTGCCGGTCCATCCGCGCGACGTGCTGCGCGACTTCGTGCGTGCGGCGACGTTCCGTCTGCCGCATGAAACGGGTGTCTATAACGCCGTGCAGCGGCTGCTCTATATCGTCGTGCTGCTGCTGGGCGTGCTGCTTGTCGCGTCGGGGCTCTCGATCTGGAAACCCGTGCAGTTTTACTGGCTCGCCAACTTCTTCGGCGGCTACGACTTCGCGCGGCGCGTGCATTTTCTAGCGATGGCCGGCGTGGTCGGCTTTGTCGTCGTGCATCTCGCACTCGTCATGCTGGTTCCGCGCACGCTGCCGTCGATGATCACCGGGCGCGCGCGCCGCGTCGTTCATGGAGGCACCGACGCATGAGTTTTCCGCACAAACCAATCGACAATAACGCTGGCGCGATACGTGATGGCGCGCACAGCGATGGCGGACCCCGTGATGGCGCGCCCCGCGATTCCCGTGCGCAACCGCTGCGCGAGCGCATCGTGCTCGCCGATCACAAACCGCAGATCGAACGCGCCGAACGGCGTCTGTTTCTGCGCTCCTCCCTGTCGCTGGGCGCGCTCGCCATGCTATCCGGCTGCAACATGCAGGACGGCGATTCCGTCGATAAGGTCTTGTGGGCCATGTCGCGCTGGAACGATCGCGTGCAGGCATGGCTCTTCAACCCGAACCGGCTCGCGCCAACCTACTCCGCCAGCCAGATCACGAAGCCGTTTCCGTTCAACGCGTTTTACCCCGAATACAACGTGCCCGATATCGACGGTTCGGATTACGCGCTCGAAGTGTCGGGTCTGGTCGCGGACAAAAGCGACTGGAATCTCGCTCGCCTGCGCAAACTGCCGCAAACGTCGCAGATCACGCGGCACATTTGCATTGAAGGCTGGAGCGCGATCGGCGAATGGCGCGGCGTGCCGTTTCGCACCTTCCTGCAACGCATCGGCGCCGATACGAGCGCGCGCTACGTCGGCTTCAAATGCGCGGATCACTATTACACGAGCCTCGACATGGCCACCGCGCTGCATCCGCAGACCCAGCTCACGCTCGACTTCGGCAGCGAGCCGCTGCCGCCGAAATACGGCTACCCGCTGAAGCTGCGCGTGCCGACCAAGCTGGGCTTCAAGAACCCGAAACATATCGCGGCGATCTTCGTGACCAACGAATATCCTGGCGGCTATTGGGAAGATCAGGGCTACAACTGGTTTAGCGGTTCGTGATGTCCCGCGCGCGCATGCCCGATTGATTCGTGCCATTGGCTCGCACCGCGGGCGCGATTCAACCGCTTGTTGTGAATTGGCCCCCTTCGTGCAATTTCATTTCGCTGGAATATCGGTACGCTTACGGCTGTTCAGATAGACGACATGCGTGTCAAGAATGCGCGGCACGGTCAATCCTTATTCATGGCAGGCAAATCGGATTGCGCTTACGATTTGCCCGAATAGCCCATGACCTCCGCCGTCCGGCATTCTTGCTCCCATTCGCGCACAGCGTGTCAGCGCGAGCGATACCGTTTGTTTTTTCCTTGAAGCCCAGCGAGTCCACCATGTCCGATGTCCTGACCAGAATCATTGCCGTCAAGCGCGAAGAAATCGCCGCGAACCGGCAAGCGAAGCCGATCGAGGTATTGCAGCGTGAAGGCGCAGCGCAGCCCGTGCGCGACTTCGTCGGCGCGCTGCGCGCGAAACATGCGAGCGGCCTGCCCGCCGTCATCGCGGAAGCCAAAAAAGCCAGTCCGTCCAAAGGCCTGATTCGCGACCCGTTCGACCCCGCGCAGATTTCCGCGTCGTATCAGCGGCATGGCGCGGCCTGCATGTCGGTGCTGACCGACCGCAACTTCTTCCAGGGCTCCGCCGCCGATCTGAGCGCCGCGCGCACGGCCTGCAATTTGCCCGTGCTGCGCAAAGACTTCATGGTCGACGCCTACCAGTTCCACGAAGCGCGTGCGATGGGCGCGGACTGCATTCTGCTGATCGCCGCCGCGCTCGAACCTGCGCAGATGCGCGACTTCGAAGCGCTGGCGCATTCGCTGAACATGGCTGTGCTGGTCGAGGTGCATTCGCGCGAAGAACTCGATGTCGCGTTGACGTTAAAAACGCCTCTGGTCGGCATCAATAACCGCAACCTGCGCACATTCGAAGTGACGCTCGACACCACGCTCGGCATGCTGCGCGACATTCCGGACGATCGGATCGTCGTCACCGAGTCGGGCATTTTGCGTCCGGCCGATGTCGAAAGAATGCGCGACGCGGGCGTCGACACATTCCTTGTCGGCGAAGCGTTCATGCGCGCGGAAGATCCGGGCGCCGAACTCGCGCGGTTATTCTTCAACGCGTAATTTAATCGCGTCGATTAAAAATTTCTAATTCAATTCCTGAAACAATCAACGCAGAATCCCGCTGCCGGATGTCGCCATCCGGCGCGCGCAGCACTAAACAAATCATCCTTTGGCACTAAACAAACCGCCAGAAATGAATGTACAGGGCGTAAAGCTCGCGAGCGCCTGAGCATCTTTAAGATGCCTGATTCGTTCGTCTCCATCGCATTCGCCGTCTTTAATCCCAGCCCTAATTGAAATGCGCCCGCGACGCTGCATCCAGGGCTGCGCTCGGCTATACTGATCCGCTTGATTGCGCGCTGAACGACGCTCACCGCTTCACAAGCGCGGCTTGGCGTCGAAAGGTCCTTGCGGGTCTTGACTCGATGCAACTCATCGGGCAATCACCGCGAGAACCGAAGGCCGAGCCAGGCTGGAAATTATCGATGGCAAAAACGTTCGACTACCTGAACAAAGTGCTGCGCGCGTCGCAAGCCGGGTGGGCTTCTCCATCGCTGCTGCTGCGTTACGCGATCATCGTCGTTGCGATCGGCGGGATTTCGTTCGCATATGCGTTCTCCGCCGGTTGGGTCGGTTGGCCTGTGCATCGCGCGCCGCTTTCCGCCACGCGCGTCGTCAATGCATTCGAATCCGTTACCGGCCCGCACCCGGGTTTTCGCCGTAACCACGCTAAAGGCATTTGTGTCACCGGCCGTTTCGAAAGCAACGGCGCGGGCGCCGCACTTTCGCGCGCACACGTGTTTGCGCCTGGCGTGGTTCCGGTCGTAGGACGCTTTTCGGTGCCGGGCACCAATCCCTCGGTAGCCGACGGGGAATCGCGCCTACGCAGCTTTGCGCTGCGGTTCGCGGTTCCGGACGGTGAGGAGTGGCGCTCCGCGATGAATTCGGCGCCGATCTTTTCCGTCAGGACGCCCGATGAGTTTGTTGCGGAACTCGCGGCGCATCGCGTGGACAAAGCTACCGGGAAGCCGGACCCCGCCCGCACCGCCGCGTTCGAGCAGCAGCATCCCGAAGCACGCGCATTTCGCGAATGGACCAGAGCGCATCCCGCTTCGTCGGGCTTCGACAACGCCACTTACTACAGCGTCAGCGCATTCCGCTTCGTTAAAGCGGACGGTACTTCGCAATACGTGCGCTGGAGCATGGTGCCTGAGGCGGCGTACCAGCCCGTCGATGCGAAGCAACGACGCGATCCGGATTTCCTCGCGCATCGGCTCGTCAAGACGCTGGGGCTGGGTCCGCTGCGTTGGCATCTGGTTCTCGCGGTCGCGCAACCGGGTGATGCGATCAACGATGCAACCAGGGTCTGGCCGCAAACGCCCGATCGCGAGCGCATCGATGCGGGCACACTGGTTATCGATCGCGCGGCGGCGCAAATCGATGGCCCGTGCCGCAACATCGATTTCGATCCGCTGATTTTGCCGGTCGGCATCGAACCGTCCGCGGATCCGCTGCTGGCTGCGCGCTCGGCCACGTATATGGAGTCGTTTTACCGGCGCATGTCGGAAGAAGTTCGTTACGCAAGCAAACGTTAGCCTTAGAACAAGCAATGCTCAGCAGACTTTATTACGAGAAGTTAAACTCGCATGTTACCGTGCGCTCCCGCGCAAGGCAGCAGCAGCAAGCGTCGCCTTGGACGACGCGTTTCGATTACTACAAGGGACAAACGAGGAACTCCGTCGATGACCGACGCAGACTTACCCAGCCTCCTGCCGGGCATGCTGCCGCGCCTGTGGGCGTTCGCGCTGCGCATCACCGGTGATCAGCACGATGCGGAGGATCTTGTTCAGCGCGCGTGCGTGCGCGCTCTCGAGCGTGCTCATCAGTTAAGACCCGGCACGGCGCCGCTTAGCTGGATGTTTTCGATTGTGCATTCGACCTGGATCAACGAGTTACGGGCACGCAGCGTGCGCAGTCGCTCCAGCATGCAATGGGACGACGCACTGCTCGAAACCGTTGCCGATCCGGCCGCACGTTCGCCCGAAGATCATGTGATGAACGGACAGATTATTGATGCTGTCTCACGCTTGCCGGAAGCGCAACGCGTCGTTATGCTTTTAGTTGCGGTGGAAGGCCTGAGCTATAGCGAGGCTGCAGAAGTCCTCGAGGTGCCAGTCGGAACGGTCATGAGCCGTTTGTCGCGGGCACGCCAGGCCATAGGTGCGCATTTCGGCGTGCGAGAAGGCCAGAAAATGAAGAATACGGTTAAGAGCAAGGGCGAAGTCTCATGAAACTGGACGACATGCTATTGATGGCGTATGTCGACGGTGACCTATCGCCTATCGAACGCCAGGAAATTGAAAAGGAGATCGCGGCCTCGCCCGAAGCAGCGGAACGTGTCGCACTCTTTTCGGCATCGCGTCTACCGTATGACGAAGCGTTCGCCGATCAGAAGCTGCCCCCTGTTCCTGAAAGCTTAACGAAAAAAATCGATGCGCTTGCGCGCGCACACGCGGCTCCGCCGGCTGGCGCGCCTTCAACTGCGTCCGCATCCGCGTCTCCATCGTCGGACCATAGCGCCAATGACGCGCATATCGAGCATGACGCGACCATGCCGCCGTCCGTGCCGGTGCGCTCACGAATGCGCATCGCGCCTGCATGGCTCGCCGTGGCATTTGTCGCGGGCGCGTTCTGTTTCGGCGCGGTGTTGCGTCTCGCACCGGGCTTCAACCCTGTACAAGGCGCGTTGACTACCGCATCGAACGGCCCTTCGCCGTGGATTCGCGCGGTGGTCGATTACCAGAAGCTCTATTCGCGTGAAACCGTCGCGTTCGGCCCCGTCGACACCGAGACGTCCGCACAAACGGTCGCGCAGATTCGTCAAGACGACAAACTGTCGTTGCGCGTGCCAGACCTGAGTTCCGCGGGACTCACGTTCAAGCGCGTCACACGTCTGCGCTTTCAGGGCAAACCGCTCGTGCAGATCGAGTATCTGCCGCCCGAAGGGCCGCCGGTTGCGCTGTGCGTGATGAAAGATATGCGGCCGGACGCGGCCGTCGCCCAGGCGACAGTCTCCGAGATGAAGGTCGTCACGTGGCGGCAGGATGAACTGCATTACGCACTCGTCGGCGGCGAGAACAAGGGCCTCGATCTGATGGCCATCGGCAAGCAGATCTCCGGGCAAGGTGTCGATCAGCTGTTCGGCAAGGCCAGTTCCGCTTCCGCGGGACATGGCACGGTCGGCTAGCCGCATCCCTCTCACCCACCAGAAACGCTTAGCCGCTTAAGCCTTTTCGCTTTCGGCTAAGCGGCTTTGTCGCGCGACGTCATTCGTTTCGTTAATCACACTGACGGATGGAATCGAACAGGCGAAGCCATCACTTGTCCGGCTGCGGCGTATAGCGCAGATACGGGCGCTCGGCCCGATATCCTTTCGGAAAGCGCTGCCGGATCGTTTCCTCGTCCTGAATCGACAGCGGAATGATCACGTCGTCGCCGGCCTTCCAGTTGCCAGGCGTCGCGACGCCGTGCGCGTCGCTAAGTTGCAACGCGTCGATCACGCGCAGGACTTCGTCGAAGTTGCGGCCAATACTCATCGGATAGGTGAGCGTCAAGCGCAGCTTGCGGTTCGGGTCGATGATAAAAACGGCCCGTACCGTCGCCGTGCCCGACTGGTTCGGATGGATCATGTCGAACAGCGTCGCGACGGTCTTGTCCTTGTCCGCGATGATCGGGAAACCGACCACAGTCTTTTGCGTGTCTTCGATATCGGCAATCCACGCGCGATGCGACGCCGCGTCGTCGACGGAAATCGCGATCGCTTTCACGTTGCGCCTGTCGAATTCGGGCTGAAGTTTGCCTGTGAGGCCCAGTTCGGTCGTGCATACGGGCGTGAAATCGGCCGGATGCGAAAACAGCACGACCCACGAATCGCCCGCCCAGTCGAAGAAACGGATCCTGCCGATCGACGTGTCCTGTTCGAAATCGGGCACGGTATCGCCGAGGTAAAGCGTGCTCATCTGCAGCCTCCAGTGTGAATGTCCGCGAAAAGGTATCCCGCTTACGATACCGCGAGCGATTTTCCACTCAAGCAGCAGAACGCGATCAACCGTGAGCAGCAGATTGAATCGCGTGGAGGGCAGACAAAAAAGAAGGTGATGACGCGTACGCGCCATCACCAATGGGAACACCGTTTGAACCGATTGCCGCCCGGCGGGTTGCCGGCCGGTTCGCTGTCAGCTTAGCGATTCAGCGTATCGGACGGCGCTTCATTGAACTCGCGACGATAGCTGTTCACCAGCGTCGAGCGGTTGCTGACGCCCCACTTGTTCGCCGTCGCCAGAATGCCGTTTTCGTGCGCGCCCTCGGACGTCTGCAGTTCGGCGCGAATGCGCTCCATACGCAGGCGGCGCACGATCTCGCTCGGCGTCGAACCGAGGCTGCTCTTGAAGGCGCTTTGCAACGCACGCTCCGTCACGCCGATTTCACCGGCGATCTCGCGAATCGACAGATCCTTGCGATCGAGGTTATCGACGAGATAGCGGTACGCACGGCGATAACGCGCGGGCAGCCGTGCGCCGATATCGTCGAGTTGCTCCGGCACGCGCACGGTGCGCTGTGCATAGCGCGCGAGCGCCCCCGCTTCGTCGCGGATGCAGCGCATCGCGGTCAGCGCATAGCGCGTGTAGACGCGCAGCGATTCCGCGTTGCGCTCCTGCTGATGACGCAGCTTCGCGAAGCAGTACAGATACTCGAGCTGCCGATGGCTTTGCGGCATCCGCACTTCCGCATTGAGCAGCGTGAGGATCGACTCGGCGAGCGCCGGCGCGCCGCCCGCGAGGCTGGCGAGCACGATCTCGATGCGCACCGCGCCCTGGTAGCTCGCGATGCCCTGCTTGCCCGCCCAGTCGGCGTGCGCGCCGAGCACGTGGCCGACGTCGCGCTGGCCGTTCGCTAGCTGCATCAGTTGCTTCAGGTAATCGGTGCGGGCGCGCAGCAGCGGCGTCTGCACCGTGTACGTGCTCACGCGCGGCGTCGTGCCCTGCATCGGCGCGATGCGCGGCGCGCCCTCGCCGGCAAGGCCCGACTGCCAGTACACGTGATCGCTCAGTTCCGGATGCGAGCGCAGCTCGCTTTGCGTCGCGACGTCAAAACGGACGGCGGTCAGCAGCTCGCGCCAGCCGCGGGCATTCTTGAGCGTGGTGCTCGAATCGTCGATCAGATCGTCGAGCGCATCGAGCACACCGTCCGCATCCCTTAGGCGGCCCAGGCCGAACAGCACGCCGAACATGCCGAAGTAGCCTTCGAGCCGCAGCGGCAAATCGCTGCCCGGCTGGTCGACAAGGCGCATGAAGCACGACATCGCCGTGCCGTAGCGGCAGCGGAACAGCGCCTGCCAGCCGGCATTGCGGCACGACGCGAAGCGCACCTGCTCCTTTGACGTGCGCATCAGCTTCTGCGCTTCCCGGTACGACTCCTCGGCGTCGACATCCATGCCGACCGCCATCTGCAGATCGCCGTGCAATTGCAGCAGGCCGGGTAGCAGATCGGGGTCGCAGGTATCGACGTGGCGCGACGCCTGGGCGGCGGCGGCCTGTATCCGGCCCTCGGAAATGAGCTCGGTCAATGCGGGCGGGATCGATGTCGACGTCAACATCGAGACGTAGGGGAAATAGAAAGTGGCAAGCATGGCGGGCTCCGTTGGCGATTCTGTGCGGACGTGTCAAACGTCCGAGTGGTCGGGGCAAACCCGAACACCGCAACGGAACCCAATGTAGCCAAATCGTCGGCCAGGATTCTCAATAATCCGGCACGTTAAATGAACTTGAGCATTGTTGAGGTTTGGCAGCCCGACAAGTTCGCTTAACGGCACTTTCTTTCATTTTCTGAACATCTGCCGAATGACTTTCGGTTTTGCATGCCAACCGGGACTTCGCGCGATCTGATGTGCAGCTTTCGGATGCGAAGTGGGAATACGCCCCCTCTATCGCGTGTTGTGTTGGACAGAGCACGACACGACGACCGTTCGTAGCCAACGACCAAGGACCTGACCCGACGGGGTGGATTGCGCTTCATTGCGAAGCGCGGCGATCGTTACGGAGAAATCATGCAGATTGCCTTTTACACACAAAACGACCATCTGTTTCGCGAGATCGACAAGGCATTCGAAGAGGACGGCAATTACCGCTGCATCCGCTTTACGAGCGAGCTTCCGTTGATCCGTTTCCTCGAGCGCCACGACGCGGCGCTCGTGCTGTTCGACTCCGGCCGAAGCGTCGCGGCTGGCCGCGGCGTGCTGTCGTGGCGCGCCTGCCACTTCCGGCGCGACCTGCCGGTCATGATGATCGGCCAGTCGTGGGACACGGACAGCATCATCGAAGCGCTCGACGCCGGCGTCGACGAGATCGCGGTCGGCACGCCGTGCGCGAAGGAAGTGCTGGCGCGGGCGCGCCGCACGATCGCGAAGAACGGCGGCAGCGCGAATTCCGACAGCCGCATTTCGCTCGGCGAATACACGATCGACCGCTCGACCAGCGCGATCAGCATCAACGGCCAGCACATCAAGCTGACGGCACGCGAACTGACGCTCGCCTGGCTGCTGTTTGCGAACGCCGGCGCGCTCCTCACGCGCGAACAGATTGCGCGCGCGGTCTGGGGCAAGGAGGCGATCATCGCGAGCCGTTCGATCGAGCAGCATATCTACAAGCTCCGCAGCAAACTGTCGCTCGGTGAGCACAGCAATCTCCAGCTTAAAACCGTCTATTCGATCGGCTACGTTTTCGACCTCGTCAGAACGCGGCCCGCCACGGTCGCTTCTGCGAGAATCGGCGAAGCCTTCGTCGCCCATCCGTTCTGATTGCACACAATGCAAGTTTGGTGGCGTGTCCCGCCAGGTTCCGGCACCAAACTGGCATAGGTGCATTTTTAGCCCATTGGGCAGGCGTGCTACGCCGCAGTAGCGAAGGAGCGCGCGGCGACGCGAACCTTCGCGCTGAATTAATGTTGTTCGGCGGAATAGTCGCGCTTGCCGCCTGTTGATAGGACGGCAAGGGCGGCAGGCGCATCGCGTGTGATGTATGACAGTTGTGTGAATGATGCGCGCGCGACTGCCGGCTGATTGCGATTTTCCGATGAGAAACGGAGTGCGCGCGGCAGCGAGGCGTGTCGTTAAAGGTTGTCCGCGGGTTGTCCGTGGGGTTTTCCGCGTGGTTTTCCGCGGATGCGGCGGCCGCTTGCGATCGGGATGTTATGATCGGAAACAACGATACACTGCTCGCGCCCCGTTGCGGCAATTGCGCATAGACAGCGATGTATGCGCGGCGGCGTCTGCGCGGCAACTCAGGACAGCGCGCCGCCAACCGTCTCCCAGTCACGCCACGCCATGGATACCGCTTCCGCCAAACCCGCTGAGTCCGCCACGTCCGATCTTGGCCGGCGCGTGCGCGCCGCGCGGGTCGCGCTCGATCTGACGCTGGAAAACGCGAGCCGCCTGTGCGGCGTGTCGCGCTCCACCTTATCGAAAGTGGAAAACGGCCTGATGTCGCCGACCTTCGACGTGCTGCAAAAGATCGTGCTCGGCCTCGCAATCGATCTCACCGACCTGTTCGGCGCGGCGCAGAAAGCCACCGCGGGCGGCCGCCGCGCGGTCACGCGCAAGGATGAGGGGCAGCGTCACGCGTATCGCGGCTATCAGATGGAACTGCTCGCAACCGACCTTGCGCACAAGGCGATGCTGCCGTTTCGCATCCGCATTTCGGCGCACACGCTCGATGCATTCGACGACTGGGGCCGCCACGAAGGCGAAGAGTTTCTCTATGTGATCAGCGGCAGCGTATGCCTGTATTCCGAGTTGTACGCACCCACGCATCTGAATGCCGGCGACAGCATCTATTTCGATAGCCGGACCGGACACGCGGCCGTCTCGACAAGCGACGAAGATGCCGACGTGCTGTGGATGGCGACCGGTGCCGAATTTGTGCAACCGGAGGCCGGGCCGGGCAAGAAGAAGTAGCCGGCCGGCGTTTTCCGTCCTTTCTTTTAGACCGCGGTCGCCGCCGCGGTGCGCCGAACCTGCGCTGAGCCTTCAGCCAGCGCCCGCTGCGCAAGTTGCGCGATATGCAGCGCATGCCTGCCCGTTCCATGTTCGATCTGCTCGCGGCAGCTAAAGCCGTTGGTCAGCACGATCGTCTGTTGCGAAGCCGCGCGCACCGCGGGGAACAGCTTGTCTTCGCCGATCTTTTCCGACATCGCGTAGTGCGCTTCGTTAAAACCGAACGAACCGGCCATGCCACAGCAGCCGGTATCGAGCACCTTCCACTGCACGCCGAGGCGCTCGAGCAGCGCGGTGTCACCCTGCATGCCGAACAGCGTTTTCTGGTGGCAATGGCCGTGCACGATGACTTGCGCGTCGAGTTTCGGCCATTCGAATGGCTGCCGCGCGACGAAATCGGAGAACAGGAAAGTCTGCGCGGACAGGCGCCGCGCTGCTTCGCTGTCGGGCAACTGTTTGAGCAACTCGTCCTTGAAGACCGACAGGCAGCCGGGCTCGAGTCCGACGAGCGGCACGCCGGCCGCGATATCGTCGGCGAGGTCGTCGAGCACATTCACGAGCAGTTCACGCGCGCGCTCGAGCAGACCGAAGTCGTATAACGGCCGGCCGCAGCACAGGCGCTTTTTCGGCAACACGACCTGAAAACCGAGACGCGTCAGCACATCGGCTGCGGCCGATGCAATCTCGGGCGTGAAATGGTCGTTGAAGGTATCGACCCACAGAATGACCTTGTTTGCCGATGCATCGCGCGCGTTGCTGGCAACCGTGCCGCCCGCTGCGTTCGAGCTCGTGTTCTGTTGCGCCGCGATCTGCCGATACGTGCGGCGCGCGAATGTGGGAAGTTTGCGCGCCTGCGCCACACCGGCGACCCATTTGCCGATCGGTCCGATTAACGGCGCCGACGTCATCAGATTCGCAAGCGGCGCGAAGCGCGCGGCGAGCGGCGCCCATTCGCCGATGCGCCCCATAAACAGCGCTTGGCGTGGACGGCGATGCGTCTCGTAGTAATGCGAGAAGAACTCGGCCTTGTACGACGCCATATCGGTATGCGTGGGACAGTCGGATTGACAGCCCTTGCACGCAAGGCAGGTATCGAGCGCGTCCTTGATCTCTTCGCTTTGCCAGCCGCCCTTGATCGTCTCGCCTTGCAGCATCTCCCAGAACAGATGCGCACGGCCGCGCGTCGAATACGCTTCCTCACGCGACGCGCGATAGCTCGGGCACATCGTGCCGCCTTCGAGCGAGCGGCACTTGCCCATGCCGATGCAGCGCTCGACGGCACGCCGGAAGCCATCGCCTTCGCGGCTCCTGAACGTGAGCCTGGTTTGCAGCGTGACGGGCTTGTACGTCGGCCCCATGCGCAGGTTTTCATCGGCGCGGTAAGGATGCACGACCTTGCCCGGGTTCATCCGGTGCTCAGGATCCCAGATTGCCTTGAACTGCTCCATCGCCTGCATCAGTTCATCGCCGTACATGACGGGCAGAAACTCGGCCTTCGCCTGGCCGTCGCCGTGCTCACCCGACAGCGAGCCGCCGAACTCGACCACCAGTTGCGCCGCTTCGCGCAAAAACTTGCGCCAGTGGCCAATGCTCTCCGGTGTGCGCAAATCGAATGTGATGCGCGCATGCACGCAGCCGTCGCCGAAATGCCCATATAGCGACGTCTCGTAGCCGTAACGGTCGACCAGCGCCTGGAACGCACGCAGATAGTCGCCGAGCCGCATCGGGTCGACCGCCGCATCTTCCCAGCCGACCACCGGATCGGGACTGCCGGGCTCGATCGTCAATGCGACCGCCGAGGCGCCCGTCTCACGAATCGACCACACCTTGTTTTGCAGCGCGCGCGATTCGACCCGCTTCGTCGACACATTGGGGCCAGCCTCGCCTGCTTCGAAATAACGCGCCGCGTCCTGCGCGGCCTGCACGGCGGCTTCCTGGGTATCGGCGCCGAATTCGAGCACGACCCACGCGTCGCCCGGCGGCAGCAGCGAAATTTCCTCGGCTTTCAGGCCGCGCGCCTGCAGGCCGCGAATCATCACGCGATCGAGGCCTTCGATCGCGATCGGCTTGAAGCGCATGAAATGCGGCACCGCGTCGGCCGCGACATAGATGTTGTCGAACCCGACGACCAGCATCACGCGCTGCGCCGGACTGTGGACAAGGCGCACCCTTGCGTGCAACGTGACCGCGCACGTGCCTTCGGTGCCCACAAGTGCGCGCGCGACATTAAAGCCGTTTTCGGGCAGCAGTTGATCGAGGTTGAAACCCGAGACGCGACGCTTGATTTGCGGAAACTTCGCGCGGATCTGCTCGGCGTACCGGTCGCGCAGCGCTTTTAGCGCCGCATAGATTTCGCCCTGGCGGCCGCCCGCCGCGATGATACGCGCGAGTTCGTCTTCGGAAGTCGGGCCGACCCAGAAACGCGCGCCATCGTAGGTCAGCACTTCGAGGGCTTCGATGTTCTCGACCGTCTTGCCGGCCATCACCGAATGCGCGCCGCACGAGTTGTTGCCGATCATGCCGCCCAACGTACAGCGGCTGTGCGTCGCCGGGTCCGGCGCGAACGTCAGGCCGTGTTGCTCGGCCGCGTCGCGCAACGCATCGCAGACCACACCCGGTTCGACGATCGCCGTGCGCGCCGCCGGATCGACCGATACGATGCGGTTGACGAATTTGCTTGCATCCGCAACCACTGCGACGTTCACGCACTGGCCGCTTTGCGACGTGCCGCCGCCGCGCGGCAAAACCGGCACGTCGTTACGCGCGCAGGCGGCGATCGTCGCGATCAGATCGTCGATATCGCGCGGCACGACGACCGCGATCGGCACCTGCCGGTAATTCGAGGCATCGGCGGCATAAAGCGCTTTCGAGCCCTGATCGAAGCGCACTTCGCCGCGCACGTGCTGCCGCAGGTCGGCTTCGAGCCGTTGCAGCACGGCGGCGCTGCCGTTAAACGGTGTCGCGGGTTGCGCGCGGGCTGCGCGTGGAGTTTCGCCGATCGCCTGGTCTTCGATTGAATTCACACTGTCCTCGCTAATGCGGGCCGCCGGCAAACCCCGATCGACGCGTCCGCCTGTGCCGAACTCCGCAATCGGCGCACCACCCGGTGCGTACCGTCAGATTCGCCTATGCCTGACCCGACGCCACATGCAGGGTCCGAACCGCAACCTTGCAAGCAGCGGAAGAGTCACGCAGCTTTCATATTGCCGCGGTAAAGTCCCGCCTGCGAGTTATCTCGCAACGAAACTCCTAGCAGTTTTTTCAGGCCCGCATAAGCGGGCTTTTTTTCGTCCGTGCGCCTAGCAGCGAAAATGCTCGATATCCTGCCCCGCGTTGATCGCACGCGTGAGCCAGTCCGGACGCTCGCCCTTGCCGTCCCACGTGTTGCCGTATGCGTCGCGGTATTTCGGAGTCGCCGCATCTTCGGTCAGCGCCGCAGCCAATGCTTCGATTGAAATACCGTACTCTTCCATACGGCGTCTGATCCACACGATCAGCCGGTCGCGCGCCTCACCGTCGGCGTCGAACAATCGATGTTCCTCTCGTTCTTTCATAAAGTATCGATATCGCGGCTCGAATTGCGCGCGTTATAAACACAAAGGCTTCGCCATTTCAGCGAAGCCTTTATACGAAGTTGATGAACGCGGCAAGCGGCCCTGACGATACAGGAATACCGGCCATGCCCAACAAGCTTGATTGACGGCGAATGCCCGCCCGCGATTTACCTTGCGCGTCAGATGAGTAGTGTGCGTGAATCATTTGCGGCATGGCCGTGGCGAGCGTTCGCTGATGAAACCCAGTGCGTCGCGGGTCGCTTCTCTGATTTGCATTGCGATTCTACACTCATTTTACGCAGCGCCAGCTAGGGGCAATCGTGCACTGCAGCGCCAGGAGCCGCACCGGCTCGACGTTTGCGGACAGCGCGCTGGTTGCGCGGCCGCTATCAATTCTTTATTGGCCCGAGCAAAAATTATTCTTTTGCCCGGCACTGGGCGGCTTGCGCGTTGCGGGCATGCTATCGTGCAAGCCTCTCCGAATGCATCGCCCGCCCTTCATCGCCACTTCGCAAAACATCTCACAGGAGATTTTTCATGACCGCTCAAGCCGCCATCGCCGCTATTCTCGGCGCACTGCTGATCGGTGCAATGAGTCCCGGCCCCAGCTTTCTTGTCGTTGCACGCAACGCCATCGGTCTGTCGCGGCGCGACGGCCTCGCCACTGCACTAGGCATGGGCATTGGCGGTGTGTTCTTTAGCGGTATTGCACTTCTGGGTCTTTATACGGTATTGGCCGCGGTCGAATGGTTATATGTGAGCTTAAAGATCGCAGGCGGACTCTATCTGATCTATATCGCGTCAAAGATCTGGCGCGGCGCGGCGGCGCCGCTCACGTTCGACGGCATGGCGACCGATGCGCGCGGCGATGCACGCCGTTCGTTCTGGGTCGGCCTGTCGACGCAATTGAGCAACCCAAAAACTGCGATTTTCTACGGCAGTATCTTCGCCGCGCTGCTGCCGCAGCATCCGCCGGCATGGTGTTATGCAGCGCTGCCGCCCGCGGTGTTTGCGATCGAAGCCGGCTGGTACACGATCGTTGCGGTGTTCTTCTCAAGCCGGCATGCGCGCGAGCTTTACGCTCAGGCGAAGAAAGGTATCGATCGCCTCGCCGCGACCGCGATTGCGGCGCTCGGCCTGCGGCTGATTTTCACCGCGCACCGCGCGGGACTGTGACGGGGCTCAATGTATCGATTGCGTGCGCCGATTTTACGCGGGCACGCAATTCGAACTTCTGGATCTTGCCGGTAGAGGTTTTCGGCAATTCGCCGAAAAACACGGCTTTAGGCACCTTGTAGCCGGCAAGCAGCGACCGGCAATGCGCGATCATCTCGTCGACCGTGACGCGCGCGCCCTCTTTGAGCTCGATAAACGCACACGGCACTTCGCCCCATTTCGCATCCGGCATCGCCACCACCGCCGCCACCGATACGGCCGGATGTCTGTACAGCGCGTCCTCCACTTCGATACTCGAAATATTCTCGCCGCCCGAGATGATGATGTCCTTGCTGCGATCGGTAATACGGAAGTAGCCGTCCGGCATCAGCACGCCGATATCGCCGGTGTGAAACCAGCCGCCCCGAAACGCCTCGGCCGTCGCGTGCTCGTTTTTCAAATAGCCCTTCATGCAAATATTTCCGCGAAACATGACCTCGCCGTGCGTCGTGCCATCGCATGGCACCGGCTCGAGCGTCTGCGGATCGAGCACGGCGGCGGCAGCCTGCAAGTGGTATCGGACGCCCTGGCGCGCGTTCATACGCGCGCGGTCTTCATCGCATAGCGCTTCCCAGCTCTGCTGCTTCGCGCAGACCGAGGCGGGCCCATACACCTCGGTCAAGCCGTAGACGTGCGTGAGATCGAAGCCGATTTCCTTCATGCGTGCGATTACCGCGGGGGATGGCGGCGCGCCTGCCACCATCGTCGACACCTGATGTGTGATGCCTTCGCGCCATTCGGCGGGCGCATTCGCGAGTGCGATCTGCACAATCGGCGCGCCGCAATAATGTGTCACGCGCTCGCGGCGAATCAGGTCGAACACCGCCTTCGCGTCGAACTTGCGCAAACAGACGTTGACGCCCGCACGCGCTGCGATGGTCCACGGAAAACACCAGCCGTTGCAGTGGAAAAGCGGCAATGTCCACAGATACACAGCGTGCTTGGGCATGTCCCATTCGAGAATATTACTGAGCGCGTTCAGGTATGCACCGCGATGGTGATAAACGACGCCCTTCGGGTCTCCAGTTGTACCCGATGTGTAGTTCAGCGCGATCGCGTCCCATTCGTCGGCGGGTGGTGTCCACACGAACCGCGGATCGCCATTGCGCAGGAATACTTCGTAATCGGTCGCGCGAGAAAACGCCTGTGCATCGGCGGGCAGCGCATCGCTGACACTGACGATACGCAGCGACGGCAATTCAAGCGCCGCACGCTGCGCAAGTTCGGCGAATTCGCTATCGACGATCAGCAGTTTCGCCTCGCCATGGCGCAGCATGAAAAGAATCGTCGCGATATCGAGCCGCGTGTTGATCGTATTGAGCACGGCGCCGGCCATCGGCACGCCGAAATGGGCCTCGATCATCGCGGGAATATTCGGCAGCAACACGGCCACCGTGTCGCCGCGAGCGATGCCAGCCTGTTCAAGCGCACTGGCAAGGCGGCATGCGCGCTCGTAGGTTTCGCGCCAGCTGCGCCGAACCTCGCCGTACACGATCGCCGGGCATTCGCCGTAAATTTCCGCCGCGCGCGCGATGAAATCGATCGGCGTGAGCGGCACGTAGTTCGCGTCGCGGCGGCCGAGACCTTCGTCGAACATGTGCGTCATCGCGTCTCTCCTCGAACGCCCGCACTGCTACGCCGCCCCGGTCGAACCCCGGCTGTGCGACGCAACGCGCGCTTCCTTCAAACAACGGTGGAGCGCCGCGCGCATTGCGATCGCGACGTTGCGCACCGCAATAGAGATGATCGGAGAAGCGTCAGACCCGTGGCAGGTCGTCCATGAATTTCTCGACGTGGCCGTCGGGAATATCGGTGTCGATGCCGTCGAGGCCGTCAGTGTGCGAAACCGTTTTTATTTTGGGCCCGAGCAGTTTCATTCCGCCTAGCGTAAAGAGCGACCAGACCGCGTTTCCCGCATGAATCGCATGGACGACGTCCGACACCTCGACGATTTCTTGCGGCGACAACCACTCGTTCGTTTTCGGATTAACGAGTGCCCAGCGAACGTGGGTGACGCGGTCCGTACTGGGGTTAATGCGTACGGCATCGATAGCATAGGTAGCCATTTCCACCTCCATTATCGTCGTCAGGGCATCGTAGCACTTCTAGGATAGAGAACGAACACCCCTCCCGGCCGGGACCGCGTAGAACGTGCCCGGCAAAGAATGCCAAAGTTGACGGAGCGTTGGGCGGAAACAGCGCGGCCTGCGGCGTCTTAAAGGCGCCCGCCATACGCGTACGCGCAATGCAGTACGTGCCACATTGCGCTTAGAACAGCGGCACGGGCCGCGTGGACGCGACGCGCGTGCTGTTATCGGATATCGCGGACAGTTGCTCGTGCGCGGTGCCGGCGGCCTGCGTCAGCGCAAAGCGCTGCGCAGCGGTGAGCGGCGCGGTGAACTCGAGTTCGGTCAGCTTCAGCGGGTCGACCGGCTCGTCGTTGATTCGCACTTCGTAATGCAGGTGCGGGCCGGTTGCGACGCCGGTGCGACCGACCGCGCCGATGCGCTCGCCTTGCGCGATTTGCATGCCTTCGCGCAAACCACGCGCAAATGAGGACAGATGCGCGTAGCAGGTCGTATAGCCATCGCCGTGGTTGATCACAACGTGACGGCCGTAACCGCTGCGTACGCCGACGAATTCGACCGTGCCGGCCGCTGCCGCCAGCACCGGCGCGCCCGCGTGCGCGGTCAGATCGACGCCGGTGTGAAAGCGCTCCTCGCCGTACACCGGATGCATGCGCACGCCGAACGGCGAGCTGATCCGATCGTAGTCGACCGGCATCGCGAACGCCTCGCCCAGCAGCAAGCTGCCGTCGAACGCGTAGTACTCGCCGTGCGTGCTGCCGGGCGCGATATACCAAAGCGCCGTGTACGTACGGTCGCCGAGTCGCACTTCCGCGGCAGTGAGGCGCGGATGACGCGTGACCGCATCCGACAGATCGGCGCGCTCATAGATCACGCGGAATCCGTCACCCGGCACCGCGGCAGGCGCGGCGTCGAGCCGGCCCGCGAACAGATGCTCGAGCTGCGCGATGACATCGGCCGGCAAATCGGCCTGCGTCAACGCGTCGTGCAAATCGTGCTCGATGCTTCCAGTGCGCGCGACGAAACGCGATTGATCGCTCGCCTCGGGCGGCGCCCACGGCGCTGCACCGGCAAGCGGGAAGCGCGTCGCGTCGCTGCCTGCATCGGCATCGGCGTGACCGTCGACCCACGCATTCGTGTTCATTGCGCGAGGCCACGTGCGCACCGCATCGAGGTATTCGTCGGGCACGCACAGCGCGGGCGCGGCGCCGCACATCGACGCAAGAATCGGCGCGCCATAGCGCAATGTTGTTTCGGACGGTGCTGGCGTATTGCCGCGGCTTGCCCACAGCGAGTCGACGGAATCGCGCAATCCAGCCGCGTCGGTGACGAGGTCCGCTTCGCGCGGCGGCTCGTTTGCGGTGCCCGCGGATTGATCGGCTCGCTGCGCGCGCGACGATACGCCGGCGGGGCTATTCGATGGTGTGCGCGAGCTCGTGCGAGCCGCAGCCGCGACGAGCGTTGGCGCGCCGGAAGCCGCGGGCAGCCCGCAACTGGCTGCGATGCCGATCAGAAACGCCGCGCGTGCGGCGGCGGTGAACAACGGATTGAGTGTGAAACGCGCCGGAAGCGAAGCCTTGCGAGACGTACGCTGACCTTGCGCGAGAGAAGAACGTAGGCGTACCGTCACGTGGATATCTCGCAGTCGAAACAGAAAGGCTGCGGGCGTGAGCGGCAGTGCGATTAACGCACGGCACAGCGCGACGTACTACGAATGAAGTGAAGGATTTCAACCGATCAATACGACGAACACCTGAAAGTGCACTTCATCACGCCACGCAGCCCGGCAAAGAAGGCCACAGTCTAGGGGCGAATGCCCATTATGTGAATAGGACATTTCCTGAGTTTTTGTATGCAAGCACACGCGTGTCAATCACCGGAACATACGTAACCACCCTAAAAGTAGCGGGCGCCACCGCTACAATTGGAGCCTTCTTCACGACAGAAGCGATACCTACGCATTGCGCTTCGGCACCCGGCACGCGCGTTGCGGTTTCTTCAGCCCTTAATTTCATTCACTTCAATCGACGAACACCCGGCCATCATGTCCTTCACCGCCTGGCTCTTTTTTCTTCCCGCGTGCTTTGCAATCAATATGGCCCCAGGACCGAACAACCTGTTGTCGATCAACGTCGCGGCGCGCCACGGATTCACGACCGCGTTCGTCGCCGGAACGGGCCGCCTCGTTGCGTTCGCGTTGATGCTGGCGCTTGCGGCCACGGGTCTCGCCGTCGTACTGCACGCATCCGAAGTGTTTTTCCTTGCGATCAAGCTTGCCGGCGCCGCGTATCTGATCTGGCTCGCCATTCAGTTGTGGCGCAGCGATGCCGCGCCGCTCGATGCGCAACGCGAACACGAAGACGCATCGCTTTTTCGCATTGCGCGTCAGGAGTGTCTGGTCGCTGCGGGCAATCCGAAAGCGATTCTCGTGTTCACTGCGTTTTTGCCGCAATTCGTCGATATCGCGAAGCCGATGCTGCCGCAGTTCGCCGTGCTCGGCGCGAGCTTTCTCGTGCTCGAATGGCTTGCGATCGCGCTCTACTCCGGAGCGGGCATGTACCTCGGCAAGTGGCTCACGCGCCCCGGTGTGCGTCGCTGGTTCAACCGCTGCTGCGGCATGTTTCTCGGCGCCATCGGCGTGAGTTTTCTGCTCGTGCGGCGCGCGCAAAGCTGAGGTCCGCAACTTCGCCATCTGGCTTGCACGCGTGCTTGCGAAACGGTTGCGGAACGATTGGCCGGAACGATTGGCCGAGCAAGCGCGACGGGCTGCACGTCGCAGCGATTACGCAGGTCGTCGGCACGCATAAGTAATCGCTAATGCATTTGGCGATAAACTTTAACTGTCCTCAATCGATGCAGCCCCCTATGCTCACCATATCGCCTGTTACGGATGCGTGACGCTCGACGCGCGCTTCGCGCTCGCAGCACGCACCGAACGATGCCGGCATCGGCAAGCACTATTAAGCCGGCACAGGAGGCAAGCGGGTTTTCAATGTCATTGGGGCGAACATCATGAAGATCTGTGTTTTTGGAGCAGGGGCGATTGGAGCGTTGATGGGCGTGCAACTCGCGCGCGCCGGTGCGGATGTGAGTTTCGTTGCGCGTGGTCCGCATCTCGCTGCGATGCGCGAGCATGGCGTACGCGTATTGATGGACGGCGAAGAGGTGTCTGCGCGTGTGCGCTGCACGTCCGACCCAAGCGAACTCGGTGTGCAGGACTATGTGCTCATTACGCTAAAGGCGCACTCGGTGCCAGGCGTCGTCGATGCGATGCAGCCGCTGCTTGGCAAGCACACAGCGGTTATCACCGGCGTGAACGGCATTCCGTACTGGTACTTCTATCAGCATGGCGGCAAGTTCGCGGGCACGCGGCTGTCGAGCATCGACCCGGACGGCTCGCAATGGAACAAGCTCGGCGCCGAACGCGCGATCGGCTGCGTGCTGTATCCGGCGGCGGAAATTATCGAGCCTGGTGTGGTCAAGCACGTGTACGGCAAGAAGTTTCCGATCGGCGAACCGAGCGGCGAACGCACACCGCGCATTCAGGCGCTTCATGAAATGATGCAGGCGGCCGGCTTCGATGCGCCGATTCGCGACAATATCCGCGACGAAATCTGGCTCAAGCTGTGGGGCAATCTGTGTTTCAACCCGATCAGCGCGCTGACGCATGGCACGCTCGATCTGCTGGCAGGCGACCCCGGTACGCGCCACGTGTGCCGCACGATGATGGCTGAAGCGCAGCGAATCGCCGAGCCGCTCGGCGTGCATTTCCGCGTCGATATCGAACGGCGCATCGACGGTGCGGGTTCGGTCGGCGCGCACAAGACGTCGACGCTCGTCGACCTCGAGCATCGCCGGCCGATGGAGATCGACCCGCTGCTGACCGTCGTGCAGGAAATGGGCCGCCTTGTCGGCGAGCCGACGCCGACCATCGACGTCGTGCTCGCGCTCGTCAAGATGCGCGAAAGAATAGCGCTAAGCGGCGAATAAAAGCCCTTGCGTCGTCGAATGACGCAAGGGCTCGGGTGCCTATGAAGCCGCATCGGGGATCGGACGCATCGCTGCGTTCGATCCTCGTTTTATCGAGCGCGCCCTCAGTCGTTCAGTCATGCGCCCTTATTCTGATCACCGCTGTCAATGATCGATTGCGAGCCAGATCGACTTCGGCTCCGTGAAGTTTTCAATCGCGACATCGCCGTGCTCGCGGCCGAAGCCCGAATCGCCCGCCCCGCCCCACGGCAAACGCACATCGGTATAGCCATACGTATTGATCCATACCGTGCCGGCCTTGAGCGCATGCGCGACGCGATGCACGCGCCCGATATCGGCACTCCATACGCCGGCCGCGAGGCTATACAGCGTGCCGTTTGCCATCCGGATCGCGTCCGCCTCGTCGTCGAATCGGATCACGCTCGCCACGGGCCCGAAGATCTCCTCCTGCGAAATGCGCATTTCGTGCTCGACGTTCGCAAAAACAGTCGGCTCGACGAAAAAGCCGCGCTCGCCAATTCGCGAGCCGCCCGTCACGAGCGACGCGCCCTCGTTCTTGCCGATGTCGACATAGCCGAGCACGGTCTTCATCTGCGCATCGGAAATCAGCGGACCCATGCCCGTTTCGCGCTGCGTCGGATCGCCGACCTTGATCGACTTCGCGCGCGCGGAAAGCCGCTCGACGACATCGTCGTAAACATCGCGATGGACAAGAATGCGCGAGCCCGCCGAGCACACCTGGCCCGTGTTGAAGAACACGCCCGAGGCCGCCGCGCGCACCGCGCTGTCGAGATTCGCATCGGGAAAGATCAGGTTCGCCGACTTGCCGCCGAGTTCGAGCGTGACGCGCTTGAAGTTGCTGGCCGCACCTTGCAGAATGCCGCGGCCGACTGACGGCGAACCGGTAAACGTCACCTTGTCGACGCCCGGGTGAGCGACGAGCGCATCGCCGACCACACTGCCCTTGCCGGTCACCACATTGAACACGCCCGGCGGCACACCCGCATCGAGCGCGAGTTCGGCGACGCGCAACGCCGATAACGGCGTGATTTCCGCGGGCTTCACGATCAGCGTGCAGCCGCACGCGAGCGCCGGCGCGATCTTCCACATGCCGATCATTAGCGGGAAATTCCACGGCACGATCGCAGCGACCACACCGACGGGCTCGCGCACTGTGTAAGTGAGCGCGTCGGGCCGTACCGGCACGACTTCGCCGTGGATCTTGTCGCACCAGCCCGCGTAGTACGCGAGCGTATCGATCGCCGCCGGAATATCCTGACGCAATACGCCGGAGATCGGCTTGCCGCCGTCGAGGCTTTCGAGTTCGGCGATTTCCTGCTGGTTCGCGCGCAGCAGATCGGCGAAGCGCGCCAGAATGCGTGCGCGCTCGCCCGCGCGGATACCGTTCCAGACCGCAAGCGCGGCGCGTGCCGCCCGGACCGCGGCGTCGACATCCGCGGCGTTCCCTCGCGCGACGCGCGCAATCGGCTGTTCGGTGGCAGGGTCGATGTCGACCGAGTATTCGCCGCTTGTGGGCGGCACGCGTTCTCCATTGATTAGCAGATCATGCTGTTGAAGGTCGGATTCAATGCCCATGGTAGTACTCCTTGCAAAGACAAGTCCCGGGCCTACCGAAGCGTCGGATTTTTTAAGCTTGTCTGGACGTACGCAGCGGCGCTGCGTTGCCGGATGCGGCCGGCGCAGGCGCGACCGGCGCGGATGCGGCCGGTGCGGGCTCGGACGACGCATGCCCGTCGGCGCGCGTCGCACCGGATGCGCGCCCCGATGCGCGGCCGCGGTCGCAGAAAAGCGACCACACAGCCTCGGCATTGGGCCGCAACGTCCGGTTGCGGTGCCGCACGAGCATCGTCGTGAACGATACTTCGGGCAGCAAGGGACGCGCCACGAGCCGTGCGGAGGGCGCCGGCCAGTGCGCGCCGATCGGCAGCACGCCGATTCCGAGCCCCAGTTCGATCATACGCATCACGGCCGCGACATGCCCGCATTCCTGCATGCGCCGCACGTGCACGCGATGCGCGCCGATCGCACGCTCCAACGCGGCACGGCTGCCGGCGTCGGCATTGAGCGTGACGAGCGATGCGTCGCCGAGCGCGCTCCACATCAGCGTCGTGCCGCGGGCGAGCGCATGCGTGTCCGGCAGGACCGCGCAAAGAGGGGTGGAAAAGAGGGGTTGTGCAAGCAACGTGTCACTGCTGTATGCGTCGACGTCCGAGACGACGCCGAAATCGACATCGCCCTGCTCGACACTTGCCAGCACGGCGTCTTGCGATTCATCTTTGACATCGACGACAAGACCGGGAAAGGCCGCCGCGCAGCGGGCGATGCATTCCGGCACCCAGCTCGACGACAACACCGGATTGCTCGCCACGGTGACGACACCGGTATGACCATGGTGCGCCGCGCGCTCTTCGCGCAGCGTCAGGTCGATTTCGTCGAGCAGTTGCCCGATGCGGCGCGCAAGACTCGCGCCGGCCAGAGTCAGCTCGACCTGGCGCGTCGTGCGATCGAAAAGTCGCAACGAGATCGCTTCTTCGAGTTCGCGAACGCAGCGGCTGACCGCCGACTGCGTCAGATCGAACTCGCGCGCCGCGCGGGTAAAGCTGCGCTGGCGCGCGACAGCGACGAACACCTTCAGTTGCTGCAATGAAACGTTCATGTGTACGCCGCTATGCTCCTGAGAGGCCAGGCGGCCGGCCTGTTATTGCTGCCCGTGTGTCATACCGGGTTGCAGGCCGGCTCATCTGCCTCGTCGTTATTCGCCCGTTTGCTCGGGCCACGTGCTCAGTCGTGACGGGCCACCACTTTTGGTGGCGTCACTCACGAGCGGGTCGCTCGCCTCGATCCAGCGTGCACGCATCGGTGCAAGCACGAACTTCGCCGATACGCCGGCCGCGATCGTAATCACCGCCGACACGATAAACACGAGGTTCCAGCCGCCCGTGACAGCAAGCACCGATGCGATCGGCACGAGCAGCGACGCGGTGCCCTTCGCGGTGTACAACGTGCCTGCGTTGGACGCTGCATACTTGCTGCCGAACGTGTCCGCGCAAATAGCCGGGAAGATCGAGAAGATCTCGCCCCAGAACAGGAAGATCAGCGCGGCAAACGTCATGAACGCATACGGATTCGTGCCGTATTCCATGAGCCCGAGAAGCGCGAGACCTTCGCCGATGAAAATCGCGAACATCGTGTTTTCACGGCCGATCTTGTCCGAAATGAAGCCGCACAGCGGACGCGTAAAGCCATTGCAGATGTTGTCGATCGACAGCGTCATCGTAAGCAGCGGCAGCGTTGCACCGAACACCGTCACCGGAATCTTCGCGAGACCGAAGTCCTTCGCGATCGGGCCGATTTGCGCGGTGGCCATCAGGCCGCCCGCCGCGACCGCGACGAAGCACAGGTAAATGACCCAGAACACCGGCGCCTTGATCATCTGGCCAGGCGTGTAGTCGGTCTTCGACACCGCGAACTTGCGCTTGATCGCCGGCCCCTTGTGCGCTTCAGGCTTCCTGAGCAGCATCGAGAGGATGAAGATCACCACACCCTGCAAGATGCCGAAGAACAGGAACGTATGCTCGTAGCCCTGCGCCGTGATCATGTTCGCGATCGGAATCACCGTCACGGCCGCGCCCGCGCCGAAGCCCGCTGCGGTCAGCCCCGCCGCGAGTCCGCGACGGTCCGGGAACAGCTTCAGCGCATTGCCGACGCAGGTGCCGTACACGCCGCCCGCACCGATACCCGCGATCACCGACGCGACGTACAGTTCGGGAAGCGTAGTCGCAAACGAATTCATCACCCAGGCAAGACCCGCGCAAAGCGCGCCGACCGCGACCACCGGGCGCGGACCGAACCGGTCGACGAGATAACCCTCGAGCGGAACGAGCCAGGTTTCGGTCAGGATGAAAATGGAGAACGCAAGCTGAATCGAAGCCTGGCCCCAGTGATGACGCGCATTCATCGGTGCAACGAACAGCGTCCATGCATATTGCAGATTGGCGACCAGCGCCATGCACAGAACGCCGATGATGAGTTGGCACCAGCGGTTCCGCCAGAAGGCGGGGGCCGGAGCCTGTCGAGAAATGTCTTCCATTGCTTTGTCTCCGATATGTTTTCTGCAACCGGCCGGATTGCCGGATTACATGCATGCCACCTTGTAGTGCTACCCCGATCGATACGCCGGGTCTGAAAACGGCAATTGCCGGTTCACTGCCATACAAAAAACGGTTTAGCGCGATGCGTCATTCCGTTAGTCCAACAAATCAGCGACTAAAGCAAAAGGCGGCATCAGGCGACCTGTCCTTCCGCTTTAGCTCATTCATTCTGGGCCTAGGCGTTAACCCGAGCATCAAGCAAGCTGTAAACCACATGTGCACAGGCGGACGCCGCCATTTACATCGATGCTAGGGTCATTGCTGAATTACGGATAATTAAATCTTGTTACCATGTCGATTCATTCCAGCTTATACATCGGCCATGACGATGAGAAACGCGACACTCCGCCAATTGAAGGTGTTCGAGACTGTCGCCCGGCATTTGAGCTTCTCGCGCGCCGCGGAAGAACTGCATCTGACGCAACCCGCGGTATCCACCCAGGTCCGCCAGCTTGAAGAGCACGCCGGCTTGCCGCTCTTCGAACAGCTCGGCAAAAAGATCTACCTGACCACGGCCGGCAACGAGATGCTTCACTACAGCCGCACCATCATCCAGCAGTTCCACGAAGTGGACGAAGCGATGAGTCAGCTCAAGGGCATCTCGGGCGGCAAGCTGAACGTCGCGGTGATCAGCGCCGGCGATTACTTCTTTCCGCGGCTGCTCGCCGAATTCACGCACCGCTATACCGGTGTCGAACTGAACCTTGCGGTGCATAACCGCGACGAACTGCTGCACCAGCTCGCGACGAATCAAACCGACCTTGCGGTGATGGTGCGCCCGCCGCACGAAATGGACGCCATCAACGAAGCATTCGCGCCGCACCCGTATGTGATCGTTGCGCCGCCCAGCCATCCGCTTGCGGGCAAGCGTCACATCAAGATGGCCCAGCTCGCCGAAGAAGCGTTCATCGTGCGCGAGCGCGGCTCGGACACGTGGAATTCGATGGAAGAAGGCTTCGCGGGGCGCCTCACGAACCTGAAGATCGCGATGGAGATCAAGAGCACCGAGACCATCAAGCAGGCCGTGATCGCCGGCATGGGCATCGCGTTCCTGTCCGCGCATACGATCAGCCTCGAACTGCAGGTCGGCAACCTCACGGTACTCGATGTCGAGGGGTTTCCCGTGATGCTGAACTGGTACGTCGTCCACAGGAAAAACAAGCGCCTGCCCCCCGTCGCGGTTGCGTTCAAGCAGTTCCTGATGGAAGAAGGCGCGAATCAGATCGAGGAGATCACGCGCGTCACGCGGCTGATCACCCATAAGTGATTCCCTATGGAATCCAAATAAAACTTTAACTATTGCAAATCCATCAGGGCTTCTATGCTTGAGTCGAGTCTTATCACTCGCCAGCTCAGGAGTCCCGTCATGAATCACACTTCGGTTGCCATGCTCACCGCTTCGCCCGCTGCTCGCGTCGCCGCGAACAGCCCCGAAGATCCCAGCCTGTGCGCGTATAACAGCGCCTTCAGCGATCTCGGCCTGCGTTTTCGCTGGGACAGCGAAACGCTTGACGTGCTGAAGCAGGAGTTCAACAGCGAAATCGCGCGAATCACCGCTTATATCGAACGGTTCCATGCGCATCTGCTGAAGGCGTACGACGCCGACTTTCTCGCTCAACTGATTTTCCAGAAGAAAACCGAGTTTTACCGCGAAGCGGCCGCTGAATGAGGTGGCCAGCACTGCGCGAGCATCGGTGGGCAGGTGCGCTATGGTGCGCACCAGTCCACGCCGGGTGAATTCGCGCAGGCATCGCTTCATCGTGCGACGCTCCGCTGGTGTATGCGTGCGTGGCCACGCGTCGGGTCGTTATAGCGTTGCCCACCATGACGTCGTGCGCGATCGCGTGTCATGCCGTTGATGTTTACGCCGCTTCGGCTGCGCTTCGACGCAACAGTGAGTGTCCAGCGCTGCGTGAAGTCATCGGCGGGCCGCATGTCCATTGCATCGGCACGCCATTCGACACGAAACAGCGTCTCGCGCCGGCTCGGCATGCCGCAACGCGCGCTCGCTGTTCGATGCGAGGCACGCTGCCCACGTCCATTGGCCACCGCGTGCAGCAATCCGTAGCGGTCATCGACCGTCACCGCGAGATGCACACCCAACGCGGCAGCGAGTCCGCCCGCCGCCAGCAGAACCGCCAACCCGATTACGGGCGACGCTTCGGTCACAAAGCCATAGCCAAGCCAGATACACAATAGCAAGGCGGCGAAATCGACGACTGCACAACCCGGACATGCGCTGATATGCGCATGCACCGCGTCGCGCATCGTATTACGTAGTCTGAAGAATGCGATGGCCGATGCGGCCAGCAGTAACGCGCCGGCAAACACCGCGACGTAAAGACCGATCCGTTCACCGCTATCTTTTGCCGCCAGCACCGACGCCGAAGAAAAATATCGCGCGAAGGCACCAGCGAGCGACACGAGTCCCACGCCGCAGCAGCCGATCGTTGCGAGCGCAACCATCGACTGCCGCCGCCTGCCGCTCAATTCACCGATGCCACGCTGGCCGGAACCGGTCACTCCATTCGGCATGCTGTCTCCTCGATCCGTGTTACCGGTCTTCTGTTCATGCCGTATCAGACCGCGTTTGCAGCGGCAAGCGTTGCTTGCCGCACCGTATTGCCCGCCGCGGTGAGCCTGTTCGTCAAGGTGCCGATCCCGTCGATCGTGATCGACACCGACGTGCCGTCCTTGATCGAGCCGACGCCGAGCGACGTGCCGCAGGCGATCACATCGCCGGGTTCGAGCGTCATATCCTGGGAGATCAGGCTGACCTGCTCCGCCGGCGTGAACACCATGTCCGATAGCGGATAGTTCTGACGTTCGACACCTTCGAGTGTCGTCACGACGTGCGCCGACCGCCAGTCGAAATCCGTCGCGATCGCGGGCCCGATACAACAGAAAGTATCGAAGCCTTTCGCTCTGCACCATTGAGGAAAGTGCGGATTTTCGTTAAGCAGTTCCGCGGCTGTCACGTCGTTGACGATCGTGTAGCCGAAGATCGATGCGGCCGCTTCTTCGACGCTCGCATCGCGGCAACGCTTGCCGATCACGATACCGAGTTCGCCTTCGTAGGCGATCTTGCCGGCGTAGTGCGCCGGCCGCAGAATCGGCTCTTCAGCGCCGATCACCGATTCAGCCGGCTTGATCAGAAACAGCGGATGCGCAGGCACCGGCTTTTCGAGTTTCGCGGCGAGCGCATGGAAATTGTTCCATAGCGCCACCACTTTTCGCGGCACGCATGGCGCCAACGGTCTAAGCGCGCGCACGGGCAGCACCGCGCCGGTCGGCACCGGATGCTCGAGACTCAGGTGCTCATACAAATTTCCGCCTTCCACCTTGCCGAACACAATACGATCGTCGCTCGACAAAAAACGCATCCACGTTTCCATACAGACTCCGTTGCGCAACCGGCGCGGCCTCTATAAGCGAGAGCGCCGCGCCGCCGCTTGTTGCATACACAACGATCCAGCGCGCGTCAGATTTTCCCTGCGCCACGCGCCCACTTGTACTTCGCGCCGAGTACCGCCACCGGAATTTCAGTCGAATACGTGCAGGCGGGCACGCCGTGCTCGTACAGGTATTCGGCCGCTTCCTCGACCTGCACGTCGCCGGCGAGCGACGCAACGATCGGCTTCTCAATGCCCTTCGCTTTCATCTCCACCTTCACCACCGGCTTCTTCTTCGACACGCGCGCTGCCGCTTCCGCGAATGCGCGGCCGTCTTTCAGATCCTCGCAGTGCTGCGCGAAGATCTCCGTGTGATCGTCCTGTTCGAAGAAGGTCAGCAGATCGTCTTCGTCGATATCCGATTTATTGCCGAGGCCGACAATCGCGGAAACGCCCATCTTCGCGGAGCGCGAGAAGCCGATAATCGCCATGCCGATGCCGCCCGATTGCGACGACAGCGTGGCCTTGCCCCGCACGTCATACGGTGTACAGAAGGTTGCGCACAGATTCTTCGGCGTGTAATAGAAACCGTAGCGCTTGGCGTTGTCCATGACCGTCGCGAAGCCGTGTTCGACTTCGGCTTCGCTTGTCACGCCGACCAGCACGTCACCGGCCTCGGTCTTGTGCAGAATCTCGGGCGAGACGAATTTCAGCACCACTGGAAAACCCATTTGCGCCGCGATCTGCGCGGCCTCGCGCGCATCGGTCGCAAGCCCTTCCTTCGGCACGGCAATACCGTAGACGTCGCACACGAGCTTGCCTTCCGGCGCCGTCAGAGACGTTCGGCCTTCCGCTTTCACGTTGCCGAGGATGTGCTGCACGACCGCCTTGTTCGGTTCGGCCGCGCCGTGCGACAAGTGAGCGCCGCCGCGTTCCCGCAGCGAAAGGGAGTCTTCGTAGGCCATATCGTGTCGTCTCCGATTCTGGTTATGAAGCCGCCCGGCCTGTCAACTGCCGGTTGAAGCACCAACAGGCGACACGTAAAACACGCGCGCCTGTCGGCCTCCTGCCATCGAACCTCGTGCATCGAACCGCGCACCACTACCGCTCAGATCGCGCCCGCGGTGCGCAACGCCGCGATCTGTTCCGCCGAATAACCGAGCTCGGTCATCACTTCGTCGGTATGCTCGCCCAGCAGCGGCGAACGTGTCACATCCGTGGGGCTATCCGACAGCTTGATAGGATTGCCGACGGTCAGATACTTGCCGCGCACCGGATGATCGACTTCGACGATGGTGCCCGTCTTGCGCAGCGATTCGTCTTCGGCGATTTCCTTCATCGACAGGATCGGGCCGCACGGGATGTCGTACTTGTTGAGGATTTCCATCGCCTCGAACTTCGTCTTCGTCATCGTCCAGCGTTCGATCTCGGCGAAGATGTCCTTGAGGCGCGGCAGACGCGCATTCGGCGTCGCGTAGTCAGGATCGGTCGCCCACTCTTCCTTGCCGATCACGTTGCAGATCTTTGCCCACACGGGCGCCTGCGTGATGAAGTAGATGTAAGCGTTCGGGTCCGCTTCCCAGCCCTTGCACTTGAGAATCCAACCCGGCTGGCCGCCGCCCGACGCATTGCCGGCGCGCGGCACGGCCTCGCCGAACGTGCCGTTCGGATACTGTGGGTACTCTTTCATGACGCCGGTGCGTTCGAGACGCTGCTGGTCGCGCAGCTTCACGCGGCACAGGTTCAGTACGCCGTCCTGCATCGCGGCGAGTACCTTCTGGCCGCGGTTCGTCTTCGTGCGCTGGAACAGCGCGGTGACGATGCCGAGCGCGAGGTGCAGCCCCGTGCCGCTATCGCCGATCTGCGCACCGCTCACAACAGGCGGGCCATCGTCGAAACCGGTCGTGGAGGCCGCACCGCCCGCGCATTGCGCGACGTTTTCGTAGACCTTGCAGTCCTCGTACGGCCCGGGACCGAAGCCCTTCACCGACGCGACGATCATCTGCGGATTGAGTTCCTGAATATGCGCCCACGTGAAGCCCATGCGATCGAGCGCGCCCGGCGCGAAGTTTTCGACGAGCACGTCGCAGCTTTTGATCAGCGTCTCAAGAACTTTCTTGCCTTCGGGGTTCTTCGTGTCGATCGTCACCGACCGCTTGTTGTGATTGAGCATCGTGAAGTAAAGGCTGTCCGCATCGGGGATGTCGCGCAGTTGCTCGCGCGTGACGTCGCCGGTACCGGCCTTCTCCACCTTGATCACATCGGCGCCAAACCATGCGAGCAGCTGCGTGCAGGTCGGACCGGATTGCACATGCGTGAAATCGAGAATGCGCACACCGTCAAGTGCCTTAGCCATGATTTGTCTCCTTCCCTTGCTTCATCTGTTCATGGTCGGATGAAACGGGCAGCGCGCGATGCCGGGCTTCGATGCCGGCGTTGGGGGATAAAACGTCTGCGGACATAAGTCGTCTCCTATGCGTTATCTGGCGGTTATCGATGACGTAGCCGAACTTGCCAGGCCTCGTATATGACGCGCATCTCGCATGCCCCGGTCAATACGGTATGTGATATATCACAACGCATCAAGCGTATTTTGATACTGCGGCGCGCCAGTCCGAATCGCGTCAAGTCCTTTTCTGGCTTGGTTTTCCGCCCGCCTCGTCCGCGCTTTCGACGTCCGACCGAGGGAAAATACCGACCATCTCCATCTCTTGAACCATTCTGATATATCACATACCATATTTCACAGCCCGTCAAGAGAAGTCTTTCCCCACTGCCCCAATCCCGAAACACATCCAGTGAGGAGGAGTCTGTGAACATTCACGAATATCAGGCGAAGGAACTGCTGAAAGGCTACGGCGTCGCCGTGCCGAACGGCCGCGTTGCGTTCACGCCGGACGACGCGGCCGCAGCGGCCCGCGAACTCGGCGGCGCGGTGTGGGTCGTCAAATCGCAGATTCATGCGGGCGGCCGCGGCGCGGGACGCTTCGCGAACGATCTCAATGGCGCGGGTGGCGTGCGCGTGGTCAAGACAATCGACGACGTCGCGAAAAATGCGGCGCAAATGCTGTCGTCGGTGCTCGTGACGAAGCAGACCGGCCCCGCCGGCCGCGAAGTGAAGCGCGTCTATATCGAGGAAGGCTGCGCGATCGAACGCGAGCTGTATCTCGGCATGCTCATCGATCGCGCAACGTCGCGCATCACGGTGATGGCGTCGACAGAAGGCGGGATGGAAATCGAGGAAGTCGCGGCACACACGCCCGAGAAGATCCTGAAGGTGGCCGTCGACCCGGCCACCGGCTTGCAGCCGTTCCACGCGCGAAAAATCGCGTTCGGTCTCGGCCTCGCCGGCAGTCAGGTCAAGTCGGCCACGCAGTTCATTCTCAACGCGTACCGCGCCTTCATCGAACTCGATGCGTCGATCGTCGAGATCAACCCGCTTGTCGTGACCGCGTCGGGCGACATCGTCGCGCTCGATGCGAAACTCAACTTCGACGACAACGCCCTGTTCCGCCATCCGTCGATCGAAGCGCTGCGCGACGAAGCCGAAGAAGATCCGGCCGAGCTCGAAGCCGCCAGGCACGGGCTCAACTACGTGACGCTCGACGGCAACATCGGCTGCATGGTCAACGGCGCCGGCCTCGCGATGGCGACGATGGACATCATCAAGCTCTACGGCGGCGAGCCGGCGAACTTTCTCGATGTCGGCGGCGGCGCAACGAAGGAGCGCGTGGCGACCGCGTTCCGGCTGATTCTGCGCGACCCGAAGGTCGAAGCGATCCTCGTGAATATCTTCGGCGGCATCATGCGCTGCGACGTGATCGCGGAAGGCGTCGTCAGCGCCGCACGCGAAGTCGACCTGCGCGTGCCGCTCGTCGTGCGCCTCGAAGGCACGAACGTCGAACTCGGCAAGCAGATTCTGCGCGACTCGGGCCTGCCGATCCTGTCAGCCGATCATCTTGCGGATGCAGCCGACAAGGTCGTCACCGCCGCCGTCCAACACTCGGGAGCGCACTAATATGGCCGTTCTGATCGACCGCAATACCAAAGTCATCTGCCAGGGCTTCACCGGCTCGCAAGGCAGCTTCCATTCCGAACAGGCGCTCGCTTACGGCACGCAAATGGTCGGCGGCGTGACGCCGGGCAAAGGCGGCTCGACGCATCTCGGGCTGCCGGTGTTCGACACCGTCGCCGATGCCGTCGATGCGACCGGCGCGAACGCATCGGTCATCTACGTGCCGCCGCCCGTCGCCGCCGATGCGATTCTCGAAGCCGTCGACGCGCAAGTGCCGCTCGTCGTCTGCATCACGGAAGGCATTCCGGTCATCGACATGGTGCGCGTGAAGCGCGCGCTCGCCGGCTCGGGCACACGCCTCGTCGGGCCCAACTGCCCCGGCGTGATCACGCCGGGGCAATGCAAGATCGGCATCATGCCGGGCCATATTCACCGGCCGGGGAAGATCGGCGTCGTATCGCGCTCGGGCACGCTCACCTACGAGGCGGTTGCGCAAACCACCGCCGCGGGTCTCGGGCAAACGACCTGTATCGGCATCGGCGGCGATCCGGTGAACGGGACGAATTTCATCGACTGCCTCGAGATGTTTCTCGCCGACGACGACACGCACGGCATCATCATGATCGGCGAAATCGGCGGTTCGGCCGAGGAAGACGCCGCGCAATTCCTCAAGGACGCACGCGCGAAAAAGCCGGTCGTCGGCTTTATCGCCGGCACGAGCGCGCCGCCTGGACGCCGCATGGGTCACGCGGGCGCGATCATTTCGGGCGGCAAAGGAACGGCAGGCGCGAAGATCGATGCGATGCGGGAAGCCGGAGTGCATGTCGCGCAATCGCCGGCAGCGCTCGGTGAAACGATGGTGCAGGCATTGCGCGGGCATTGAACGACGCGTACGGCAGGTCGAGTCAGGCAGCAACGGCGCACACAAGATAAAACATGCGCCTTCTAAAAAAGATAACGAAACAAGCGGGTTCGCAGATGCAAAAAAGCCAGCGGGCGACGCGCCCGCTGGCTTTCCTTCTTTCCTTCAGCACCGTGGCGACCGCGACGCTACACGCAAGCGCCCTGCGGACGCTCAATCAAGAAAGTCGCAATTCGCCTCGACGAAGTCGGCAAGATCGAGCGAATGCTGGCGCACGAGCCGCTCCGCGAGCTCCGTATCGCGCTCTTCGAGCGCCTCGATAATGCGCAAATGATCGACGATCGAGCGCGACGCGCGGTCGCTCTGCGAAATCGTCAGCCGGCGAATCGCGCGCACGTGAATAAAAATATTCTTGATCGTCTCGAGGATGATCTGCGACCTCGACAGTTCGACAATCGCCTGATGAAACGCGATGTTGGCGTCCGAATACTCGGCGATGTGCTCGGCCGGCGTCGTGTCGCGGAAGCTGTCGAACATATGGCGCAGCCGCGCGATTTCCTCGTCCGTCGCGTGCAGCGTGGCGAGGCGCGCGGCCATGCTTTCAAGCGCCGCCCACATCTGGATCATCTCGACGATTTCGCGCTTGCTCTTGCGCACTATATAGATACCGCGGCGCGGCACCATACGCAGAAAGCCTTCCTGCTCGAGCAACGTCATCGCCTCACGCACGGGCGTGCGGCTCACCCCGAGCGTTTCGCTAAGCAAACGCTCGTCGAGCCGTATTTCGTCCTTCGACTGATAGATGTCCGCGTCGGCAATCGCCTGGCGCAGCATCGCATAGGCCTGGTCGCGCAGGCTGGCGCTTGCATTGATGGGCTGCAGCGCCAGCGTCAACGGCGAAGCCACTACGTTTTCAGTTTGAAGTTCCGACGACATTCATCGCCTCTTTCTTGACGGAAGCACGGACCGGAGCCGGCACAATCGCGTCGCCATAAGCGCCCGCAAGGCCAGCGTACCGGCCATGCTTCGCGGCGAGCGATGCAACATGCAACGGAATCATATTAGTCAGCAAAACGGTCGCGGCAGCGCCGAGACCCACGAAACCAACAGCAAGCAGCGCCAGAGAGACGAAATCCATTTCAAACTCCATACGATTGAGTGTTCACAATGACTCAATCATATGCTGCGCTGCCACATACGTCAATAACTTTGTATGTAGTATATCAAGCACTGTTGCTTTTTAAACTCGGTGAAAAACCTAACATGCCAGCGACGGGCGCGCTCGCGAAATTCAGCAAAACGCATCGACAAGTCACGGTATGCGAGATGTTTCGCTGCATCGCGAGATACTGGGATCGGGCACGTTGCTTATGCCTGACAGCCCTGACATACGCCGCCACGCATCACCGGAATTTCGCAGTGCGTCATGATCCGGACGCATCAGTTATATGTTTGCCGACCTCATATTGCCAACCACGACCGTACACAATATCGTTCCGCAAATCGGCACGACGGCGTTTCGCGTCGTACCGTCATATGTGCTCAACCTGCATATGAACGTCATGAGTTTTAAGTTCGCATTCTGGTCCGATAACAGGCCGTCCGCCTCAAAAGCTCAAGTTAAACAAGCTGACGACCGATAACGAACAAGACGCACCCCATCGGAGACCGACCACATGAGCAGTATTGCAAAACCCGGCGATAAATCCGGTTCGCCGTCCTTCTTTTCCAAGCAGGCCACCGTCGCCCGCCCAGGCTTCTCGCGCTGGATGGTGCCGCCAGCGGCCCTCGCCGTGCACCTGTGTATCGGCCAGGCCTACGCGTTTTCCGTGTTCAACGGACCGCTGACGAAGGTCATCGGCATTACGCAGTCCGCACCGGATGACTGGACGCTGACCACCCTCGGCTGGATCTTCTCGCTCGCGATCGTGTTCCTCGGCCTGTCGGCCGCGTTCGCCGGCAAGTGGCTCGAGCATGTCGGCCCGCGCCGCACGATGTTTACGGCGGCATGCTGCTTCGGCGGCGGCTTCCTCGTCTCCGCCGTCGGCGTGTGGACGCATCAGATCTGGCTGCTGTATCTCGGCTACGGCGTGATCGGCGGCATCGGTCTTGGCCTCGGCTACGTCTCGCCGGTCTCGACGCTGATCCGCTGGTTCCCGGACCGCCGCGGCATGGCGACCGGCATGGCGATCATGGGCTTCGGCGGCGGCGCGATGATTGCCGCGCCGTTGTCGGTCGCGCTGATGAACCACTTCAAGAGCGCCACGAGCATCGGCGTCGCCGAAACCTTCGTCGTGCTCGGCATCGCGTACTTCATCTCGATGACGATCGGCTCGCTCGCGATCCGCGTGCCCCCGGCGGACTGGAAGCCGGCCGGCTGGACGCCGCCCGCGACCACCACGACGAAGATGATCACGCGCAACCACGTGCATATCGACCAGGCGCTGAAGACGCCGCAGTTCTACCTGATCTGGCTCGTGCTGTTCCTGAACGTGACGGCCGGCATCGGCATTCTCGGTCAGGCCTCGGTGATGATTCAGGAGAGCTTCAAGAGCACGGTGACGGCCGCGGCCGCGGCCGGCTTCGTGGGCCTGCTGTCGCTGTTCAACATGGGCGGCCGCTTTATCTGGGCGTCGGCGTCGGACTGGGTCGGCCGCAAGAACACGTACTTCATCTTCTTCGTGCTCGGCGCGGTGCTGTACTACTTCGTGCCGACCTTCGCGGATGCGGGCAATATCGCGCTGTTCGTGCTGTCGTACTGCGTGATCCTGTCGATGTACGGCGGCGGCTTCTCGACCGTGCCGGCGTATCTCGCCGACATGTTCGGCACGGCATTCGTGGGCGGCATCCACGGTCGGCTGCTCACTGCATGGGCCGCGGCCGGCGTGGCGGGCCCGGTGCTTGTGAACTACATCCGCGCGTATGAAGTCGCGCACGGCGTCGCGAAAGCCGATGCGTACACGCTGACCGTGCACCTGATGGCCGTGCTGCTGGTGGTCGGCTTTATCTGCAACCTGCTCGTGAAGCGCGTCGACGACAAGCACTATATGACCGACGCCCAACTGGCGGCCGAGAAATAACCGAGGATCCTTATGAACACCACGACTCAGGAGCATCCGTCCAACAAGGGCCTGCTCGCCATCTTCTGGCTGTACGTGCTGATTCCGCTCGCATGGGGCGTGACCAACACGCTGTTGCAGGCGGTCAAGCTGTTTGGCTAGGCAAGCCTGATACTTCGCGCAAGCGAATGAAAAAAGGCCGGGCGCGCTGCCCGGCCTTTTTCGTTTGATTTTCGATTTGCGCGTCGCACATCAATCGACATCCGCCGCATCGTCCGTATCGAGCCGCAGCGGAAAGACAATCTCGAACGTCGTCCCCTCGCCCTCGTGCGACGCAAAGCGCAAGTCCCCGTGCAGCGTGCGGCACAGCTCGCGCACAATCGCAAGACCGAGCCCCACGCCCGGCACATCCTCCTGATTCGCGCGCTCGAATTCCTTGAACACGCGCTGCTGATCCGCCTCCGCAATCCCGACCCCGGTATCGGACACCCGCAGGCACCACTGCGTCTCGCCGCACAGGTGCATATCGAACTCGACCTCGCCCGCCTTCGTGTACTTGGCCGCATTGGACAGCAAGTTGAGCGCGACCTGCTTGAGCTTGAGCCGGTTCGACACGATCGTCCCGAGCTCGCGATCGAATCGTTGCACGAGGCGCAAGCCTTTCGCCTCCACCGTCGGGCCGCATGATGCGATCAGCTCGTCGAACAGCGCGCGCAGATCGATGGCTTCGGTGGCAAACGGATTCGTGTCGCCGAGCACGATCGAATATTCGACGAGCTCATCGACCAGCGTCTTCATATCGCCGACCTGCCGGTTCGCGAGCGCAAGCGCCGTATCGGTCTTCGCCGGCGCGCGCGCAATCATCTGCAGCGCCATCGAAAACACATTGAGAAAATTGCGCAGATCGTGCACGACGCTGCGTGTGAGCTGCATCCGCGATTCATACAATTCGCCGACGAGCTTCTGCTTGAGCAGCAGTTCCTGATTCGCGCGTTCGAGCTGGCCTGTGTATTCGTCGATCTTGCGGTCGCGCTCGGTCATGACCTCGCGAATCGAGGTGAGCGTCACGAAGCTGATCGCCTCGTCGATAAAATGCCGGGCGTGCTCCTCGTGCCGCCGCGTAAACGCCGGATACTGCTCCGCGTAGCCAAAAATCGCGCCCAGCAGCACCTGGCGCAGCAAATCGAGTTCGCGCACGAGTTCGTCGATGCGATAGCCCTGCTTCCAGCGCAGCCGTCCGTGCAGTTTCGCGTTACGTTCGATCGACGGCTCGACCTGATCGAGATCCTGATCTTCGAGCGCGCTGCAAAGCTCTTCGAGAATAGCGGGAACGTGATCGGCCAGTTGTTCGTAAGTAAGCCGGTCCGATTCCGACAGGTCCGCATCGTTGAACACCGCCTTCATCCATCGCTCGGTCAGATCGATGCGCTGTTCGCGCAGATGATCGGCAAAGAGGCGCAGCGGTCGTGATGGTTTGAGAGCCATGACGGCACCTCGCGACGGAGCACAGCGAAGGCGAACGGGCCGGCAACGACTGTGCCTGGCCCGCGACGAACGTCCATCGTACTACGACTTCAGACGGTAGCCCGTTTTGAAGATCCAGGCGATAACCACGAGAAACACCGCGAGAAATAGGGCCGTCATGCCGAGGCTGATGCCGACGCTCACATCGGCGAGCCCGTAAAAGCTCCACCGGAAGCCACTGATCAGATAGACGATCGGATTGAACAGCGCCACGATGCGCCAGCCCGCCGGCAGCATCGCGACCGAGTAGAAGCTGCCGCCGAGAAACGTGAGCGGCGTGATGATCAGCAGCGGCACGATCTGCAGCTTCTCGAAGTTATCGGCCCAGATGCCTATGATGAAACCGAGCAGACTGAAGGTAACCGACGTCAACACGAGAAACAGCACCATCCACAACGGATGCTGAATCTGCAACGGCACGAAGAGGCCCGCGGTCGCGAGAATGATGAGCCCGAGAATGATCGACTTCGTTGCGGCGGCACCGACATAGCTGATCACAATCTCGAGATACGACACGGGCGCCGAAAGCAGTTCGTAAATGGTGCCGGTGAAGCGCGGAAAATAGATGCCGAACGACGCGTTCGAGATGCTCTGCGACAGCAGCGACAGCATGATGAGCCCCGGCACGATAAACGAGCCGTAGCTGACGCCTTCGACTTCGCGAATCCGCGAGCCGATCGCCGCGCCGAACACGACGAAGTAAAGCGAGGTGGAAATGACGGGCGCGACGATGCTTTGCATCAGCGTGCGCCCGGTGCGCGCCATTTCGAAGCGGTAAATCGCGCGGATCGCATGCAGGTTCATGATGATTGGCCTCGCACGAGGCTCACGAAGATATCTTCGAGCGAGCTTTGCGATGTCTGCAGGTCCTTGAAGCGGATGCCCGCATGGTTCAGATCGTTGAGCAGCGCGGCGATGCCGGCGCGCTCGCGTTCCGAGTCGTAGGTGTAGACGAGTTCGGCGCCGCCGTTGGCGATTTCGAGCCCGTACTCGGCAAGCGCCGCAGGCACGGCCGCCAGCGGTGCTTCGAGATGCAGCCGCAACTGCTTCTTGCCGAGCTTGCGGATCAGTTCGCGCTTCTCTTCCACAATCACGATCTCGCCGGCGTTGATCACGCCGATGCGATCGGCCATCTCCTCCGCTTCCTCGATGTAGTGCGTGGTCAGCACGACGGTCACACCGCTTACGGTCAGCGAGCGCACGAGGCGCCACATATCGCGCCGCAACTCGACATCGACGCCCGCGGTGGGCTCGTCGAGAAACAGCACGCGCGGCTCGTGCGACAGCGCCTTCGCGATCAGCACGCGGCGCTTCATGCCACCCGACAGCGTCATGATGCGGTTATCGCGCTTCTCCCACAGCGACAGATCGCGCAACACCTTTTCGATATACGCGGGGTTCTTCGGCTTGCCGAACAGTCCGCGGCTAAACGATACGGTGGCCCACACGGTTTCGAACGCATCGGTGGTGAGTTCCTGCGGCACGAGGCCGATCAGCTCGCGCGCCGCGCGGTAATCGTGCTGGATATCGTGCCCGTCGACGACGACAGACCCGGCGGAGGCCCTGACGATCCCGCAGACGATGCTGATCAGCGTCGTCTTGCCGGCGCCGTTCGGCCCGAGCAGCGCAAAAATTTCCCCGCGCCCGATCGACAGGTTGATTCCTTTGAGCGCGTGGAAGCCGGATGCGTAGGTCTTGGATAGATTGGAGATCGATATGATTGGCGGCATGCCCGCGACGATAGCAGATATGGCCCTGCCATGTGCAAGGCATGCAAGGCAGTCATTGAAGATTTATCGTCGCACTCACGATGCGCATGGCCGCCCGCGCCTCACGCGCAGGCGCGAGCATCGCCGCAACCGTAGGGGTGCGCATTACTGCGGGAAGCCGAGCGACGTCGCCTTCGCGCGCAGATCGGAAAAGCGCCCGCCCGGCACACTCTGCTTGAGCTCGCTCGCGGCCGGCGTGCCGGACGCCGGCGTACCGGATGCAGCCGTGCCCGACGCCGGCGTGCCGGTCCGCTGCGCATTGTCGATCGAACCGATGCCGCTTCCGCCCGACGGCACGAGTGGGCACGCCGCGCCGAACGGCCCCTGCGCAACAGTAACCGTCGGCGCATCGGTGCGCGGCGGATTGGTCAGATCGAGCGCATAGGCAAGATTGAACGTAGTCGGATCGCTCGCGCGCACGCCGAGCGGATCGAGACCAAAACGCCATTGCAGCAGTTGATGGATCGAGCTCGGGTCGAACGGATAGCGGGCGACCTGGTTCGCGCTCACGCGCGGACCGAGCAGCATGCACGGCACACGAAAGCCCAGCCGCCCGTCGTTGCCGAGCGCCTGCTCCGCCGACGACACCGGCTTGACCGGCGACGCGACGTGCTCCATGAACCCGCCCCACTCGTCATAGACGACGATCATCAGCGTCGAGCTCCAGGTCGGGCTCGTGCGCAGCGCCTCGTAAATCTGCCCGAGCAGCACCTGCCCGTTGCGCACATCGGCATGCGGATGGTCGTCGTTCGAGATGCCCTGCTCTTCGCCGGCGAAGCTCGGATCGACCATGCAGAACGACGGCAGCGAACCGGCGGCCGCGTCCGACAGAAAATCGTTGAAGAGCTTCGAACGGCCCACATAACGCGCGCCGTAGAGCGCGGTAAACGGCACGTCGTGAAAGTAGTAAGCCGACGTGATGCCCTTCGCGTCGAGCCGATCCCAGATGGTTGGCAATTGCGACGTATCGAGCGTATCGCTCAGGCGGTCCGTTTCGCCGCTATGCAGATATACGCGATTCGGGAACGTCTCCGCGAGAATGCCGCTCATGTAGTAGTCGCAGACCGTGTAGAGCGGCACCGCGCCGCGATAGAAATCAAGATCCGTTTGCTGGAAAAAGCCGATCGGCAGCAGGTCGCCGCGCGTCTGGTTCGTATCGGGCGTCAGCAGGAAGCCGTTCATGGCACCGTTGGCCAGGTGCACCCGTCCGGCGTCGTACGCGTGATCGGGGTCGGCGAACGAGCAAGCCTGAAAACCGTACGACGGGTCGGCCGATAAGGCAAACGGCGTCTGCACTTCGCCGAATGCATCCGTGAATTGCCGCCCCGCGGGCATGCCCTCCGCGTTCGGCACCCAGCCGAGCAGATGATCGAATGAGCGGTTCTCCATCGTGACCAGCACGATATGGTCGATGCCCGACGCGCCCGGCGCCGGCAGCGCCGGGCGCGGAAGATTTGCGCGGTCCGGCGGGATCTGGCCAATGGCCTGATTCGGCGGCGTGCTCGACCCGGGATCGCCGCTTCCACCGCCTCCCCCGCCGCCGCATGCCGATAGCGCGAACGATCCGACGATCGCCGCGACGATTTGCCTGCGTACCAGATCGGGTTCGCCGGCGGCCTGCGCCGATTCGGTCTGCTTGTCGAAAGACGGCGCGCTCATCTTAAGTTCCTTTTGTGTGCTGACCGCGTGCGAAGCGCGAACGCAAGCGCACAGCGCGGGGGATCCGCGAACCCAGCATTTGACATACCTGCCCATGCGAACCGGACAGATCCGGTCGCTTTACGAAGAGCGTATGAACGGGCGCGCGTAAATGACGACACGTGACTTGAAGTTTGTACCGCACGGTTCGACGACTGTGGTTCGACCCCGCCCGCTGCGCCGATTTGCCGCGCAGATACGTGAAGCCCTTGCCGCGCGCCGGCCCCGCTTCTGTCGCACGCTCGCATTGGAACGGCCGTCGCTTGACACACGAGGTTGCGGAACTAGCCTTGGAATGGAGGACCTAAGTTTTGCCTGGATTCGAATTCGAGAATGCGCCTGAAGACGTGCTTGAAACGCACGCCAACCGCATGCCGAAAGCACGCAAAGCGCAAGGCACACGAACGGTGTTAAGCAGGACAGCGACAGACGTCACCGCCGAACCACCGACTTACTTCACGCGGAGGCTATATGCGTCTGTCGATTCTGATCAATACCCCCGACCCGACAGCGGGCCACGACTACGCGGTGCTGTGGCTCGACACAGTGAATCGCGACTGGGTCGTCGATGCGCGCCGCGGCATCGAGTTGCCCGCCACGGGTGAAATGCGCGATATTGATGGGGTGCTCACACTATGCGAACACGGCTGCGATGAACCGTTCGTCACGCTGTACGGCATGCGTGTCGACCGTCGCGGCAATGTCGCGTCCGCGCAAGGCGCAGCACGCTGGCTGTCTGCGCGCATGCGGCATGAAACGGTCGACGGCTACTGGCGGCTGCGTGCGGTCGAACGGCCCGCCGGTGCGACGCACATGCCGTCGGCGGCCAGATTGCCGGGCACGCATGCGGGCGAATCGGACCGGCCGGGCGGCCGCTAGGATAGTACGCGGTGGCGGCAAATCCCCGCCACCGCTCGCGCGCCTGCTCGATCGTTTTACGCCGGCACTGTCTCGGCCATCGCGCGCCGCGACCACACGCGGTGCTGGCCCGCGGCTTCGATAAACTTCTTCAGCACGGCGTCCACGTCCCCGTCCCCGCCGGTCGCGACGCCATCGGCCTGATCGGGCAAATGCGCGGCCTTCAACACGTCGCGGCCCGCGCCGAGCGCCGCAATCGCCTTCAGATGCTTGAACGCTTCGAGCACGAAGTGCCGCGCATCGCCCGACTGCGCGAGCGCCTTCGCGCTCGCCTCGCCGCCGCACACGATCACCGCGTCGACCATGATCGATGGCATTCCCGCGATCGTCGCATCGGGATGCGCGCCGGCAACCGGTGCAAGCGTAGGCGCAATCAGCAGCGGCGCCGCGCCTTCGTCTTCGAGCTGCTTGCGCAGTGCCTTGAACGAAGCCTCATCGACACCCGGCGCCGCGAGGAGCGCAATCTTGCGTGTCCTGATGCCCGGCTTGACGCGATTCAGCAGGCTCAGCGCCGGTGACGGCTGCTGCCTGCCCACCGCTTTGGCGCCCTTCGCAGGCGCGGGAAGACCGAGCCCTTGCGCGACCTGCTTTGCGAGATCGAGGTCGTAATTTGCGAGGATTTCATTGACGACTCGCGCGCGAATCTCCGGCCGCGTCACCTTGCCGAGTTCGAACTGGTAGGCCGCCGCGATATGCTCTTTTTCGACGTCGCTCATGCTCTGATAGAACAGCGCCGCTTGCGAAAAATGATCGGCAAACGACTCGCTGCGCACGCGGATCTTCGTTCCTTCGACGGCCTCCGGATAACTCTCGAAGCCCCCATCGCGCGGTGCCGGATCGGTTTCCTTCGGCCACGCATCGTTCAACGAATTAGGCTCGTATGACGCCTGCCCGACGTCGATCGTCTGGCGGTGCATGCCGTCGCGCTGATTGTTCACGTTCGGCGAGAGCGGCCGGTTGATCGGAATCTCGTGGAAATTCGCACCGCCGAGCCGGCTGATCTGCGTATCGGTGTATGAGAACAAACGCCCTTGCAGGAGCGGATCGTTCGAGAAGTCGATGCCCGGGACGACGTGGCCGGGGTGAAACGCAACCTGTTCGGTCTCGGCAAAAAAGTTATCCGGATTGCGGTTCAACGTCATCTTGCCGATGATCCTGACCGGCACGATTTCTTCAGGAATCAGCTTGGTCGGGTCGAGCAGATCGAAACCGAGCGTGTGCTCGTCTTTCTCTTCGATCAGTTGCACGCCAAGTTCGAATTCAGGGAAATCACCGCGTTCGATCGCTTCCCACAGGTCGCGCCGGTGGAAATCCGGGTCCTTGCCGGCAATCTTCTGCGCTTCGTCCCACAGCAGCGAATATGAACCGAGCACGGGGCGCCAGTGGAACTTCACGAAACGCGCCTTGCCCTCGGCGTTCACGAAGCGGAATGTATGCACGCCAAAGCCTTCCATCGTGCGCAGGCTGCGTGGAATCGCGCGGTCCGACATGGTCCAGAGCACCATATGCGTCGATTCGGGCACGAGCGAGACGAAATCCCAGAACGTATCGTGCGCGGAGCCGCCAGTCGGCATTTCGTTCGGCGCCTCGGGCTTCACTGCATGAACGAAGTCGGGAAACTTGATCGCATCCTGAATAAAGAACACCGGCACATTGTTGCCGACGAGGTCGTAGTTGCCTTCGCTCGTATAGAACTTCACGGCGAAGCCGCGCACGTCGCGCACCGTGTCGGCCGAACCGCGCGGCCCCTGAACCGTCGAAAACCGCACATACACAGGCGTTTGCACGGCCGGGTCCTGCAGGAAGGCCGCTTTTGTAAATTCAGTCATCGGCTCGTAGACCTGAAATACACCGTGCGCCGCGGAACCGCGCGCATGGACGATGCGCTCCGGAATGCGCTCGTGATCGAAGTGCGTGATTTTTTCACGCATGATGAAATCTTCGAGCAACGACGGACCGCGCGCGCCCGCGCGTAACGTGTTCTGGTTGTCGGCGATCTTGACACCTTGATTCGTGCGAAGGGCCTCGTTCGCCGGTCGCACACGCGACGCTTCAAGGGCCTGCGATTTGGCATCTGCCATGGAAGAACCGGACCGGGCGTTGCGGGGTTTGCTTGCCATTCGATGTACTCCTTCTTCATGAGCGGGACGCATGCTGCGTTCAAGGGCGCAAAGCGGCTGAAGCGGCCCGCTGATCGCGCATCCACCGGTCGCGCCGCAACCGCTGTTCCCGGAAGACGATCTGCTAGGTGCGCGCGGCTTCCTCGAGCATGGGTTCGCTGACATCGAGCGTGGCAGTGCACCCGGCCGCCTGCCCCGCGTGTTGCGCATCGCGCGCCTTGTCGCGCACGATGCCGCACAGAAGCTCTCGCGCACGTACCCGGTCCGCTGTGCTCATCGAGGCATAGCGGGCCATGGTGCGCGACGCGAGCACGACGCTGAGCACACAGCGCGCATCGAGAATGTTCATTTCCGCCGCGGACTCGACCCACGACACCTGAATCGTCATCCGCCCAGCCGAATCGGCCAGATGCGTGACGGACGTCGACGGCGAAGCGAAGCGGCGCGACAGCGCGTGCTCGATTTCGGTCAGCCGTTGTTGCATATCGATCGATTGCTTCATATTCGATGCTCCGTAGCGAAGGTATGGCGAGTGCGGCACTGCGCGCCGCGCAACGGCCGTTCCCGCTGCCGTTCGGATCGACCCTGCAGGACCAACCCGCGAACGCGGCACACTGCTTGCACGATGAAAGGCGAGACGAGCACAACCGCTCGTGTTCATGAACCCTTCTGGGAGGATTCGACGATGAAAAGCACTGTGAGAAAGCTTCTTGCATCAGCGCTGGTGATGGCACTTTCCGGCGGCGTCTTTGCTCAAGCGGGTGGTGCGGGGGGCGGCGGCGCAGGCGGCGGGACATCCGGCGGCGGCTCTGCCGGTAACGGTTCGGGCGTCGGCGCCGGCGGCGGCACGACCGGCGGCGCAGGCGGCGTTGCCACCCCGGGCACTGTCCCCAATCGCAACATGAACCGCGGGACAGCGCCGGACGGCGGCTATGGCACCCCGGGGACGACCGGCACCGGCGGCGGCGTGGGCACGGGCACCGGCGCGACGCCGGCCCCGGCGAATCGCGGCATGGCGCCGGGCAACGCGCCGGGCAACGGCATGGCGCCCGGCAACGGCATGCAGCAGCCGGGTACGTCCGGCGATACGATGCGTAATGGACAATGAAGGCCAATGAAGGCCAAAGAGGCCAATGAGGCCAATGAGGCCAATGAGCGGGACGGGACGCCATAACGCCCGTTGAGATGCATCGAGCGATGTAACAGACACGGCGCGCCGCCTTCATGCGGGCGCGCCGCTTCATGTCTGCACATTGCAGTATCGATCGGCAGAACCGCGCGAACGAGGCGGAAATTTTGCCAACACTGTCAAGAATCAACGCTCGACCGAGACACAGGCACAATTACATCCATCACAGCTCGACCCCAATCCTAGATCGCGCAACGGAGAAGACGATTGGCCCAACCCGAAGACCTGATCGTCGCGCGCCCCGAAGGCCTTTATTGCGCCGCGGGCGATTTCTACATCGACCCATGGCAACCGGTCGACCGGGCGGTCATCACGCATGCGCATTCCGATCACGCACGTTTCGGCCATCGTCATTACCTCGCGTCGGCGGCGGGCGCCGGCGTGCTGCGGTCGCGCCTGCCGGGCATCAGCCTGCAGACGCTCGAGTACGGCGAGTCCATCGCAATCAACGGCGTCGACGTGTCGCTGCATCCGGCCGGCCACGTGCTCGGCGCCGCGCAGGTTCGCATCGAATCGCGCGGCGACGTGTGGGTCGCATCGGGCGACTACAAGCTCGACGCCGACCCGACCTGCGCGCCATTCGAACCCGTACGCTGCAATACATTCATCACCGAATCGACCTTCGGTCTGCCGATCTACCGATGGGATCCGCCGCCAGCCGTGTTCGCCGGCATCGACGCATGGTGGCGGCACAACGCGGCGCAACAGCGCGCATCGGTCCTGTTCTGTTACACGTTCGGCAAGGCGCAGCGCATTCTCGCGAGCGTCGACGCCGCGATCGGCCCGATCTTCTGTCACGGCGCGGTCGAACCGCTGAACCGCGTGTACCGCGAAGCCGGCGTGGGGTTGCCCGACACGCGCAGCGCGACGGACATCCCCGCGAAAAACAAGGCCATCTTCAACGAAGCGCTGATCGTCGCGCCGCCGTCGGCGCAAGGCAGCATGTGGCTACGCCGCTTCGGCGACTATAGCGACGCGTTCGCATCGGGCTGGATGCGTCTGCGCGGCACGCGGCGAAGGCGCGGCGTCGATCGCGGGTTCGTCCTGTCGGACCATGCCGACTGGCCCGCGCTGCAGACGGCGATCGCCGCAACCGGCGCGAGCCGCGTGATCGTCACGCATGGCCAGGTGGAACCGATGGTCCGGTGGCTGCGCGAACAGGGTCTCGATGCGGGCGCGTTCGCAACCGAATACGGCGGCGACAACGTCGAAGCCGACGCGCAGGGTGCAACCGACGACGCAGCCCCCGCCGCCATTTCCCCCTCCCAGCCGACCGGCCTGCCCGATTCGTTTGATGCGCCGGCCGGCGACGCCGGGAACACGGAGGCGCCCACGCAATGAAGCGCTTTGCCGCGCTCTATGCGGCGCTCGACGCGACGACATCGACTCGCGACAAACTCGATGCGCTCACAACCTATTTTTCTGCCGCGCCGCCGGAAGATGCCGCATGGGCGTCGTACTTTCTCGCCGGCGGCAAGCCGCGGCAAACGGTGCCGACTCGCCTGCTCGCCGAAATCGCCCGCGAGCGCGCGGGTTTGCCCGAGTGGCTCTTCGACGAGTCATACCAGGCAGTCGGCGACCTCGCCGAAACCATCGCGCATGTGCTACCGCCCGCCGCGCGCGCATCGGAACTCGGGCTCACGCAATGGGTCGAGGAACGCGTGCTGACCTTGCGCGGCGCATCGCCCGACACACTGCGCATGCGCCTCGTCGAATACTGGGACGAACTCGACTGGAGCGGCCGCTTCCTGCTCACGAAACTGATCGGCGGCGGATTCCGCGTCGGCGTCGCGCGGCAACTCGTCGTACGCGCGCTCGCCGACGTGGCCGGCATCGACCACAAGTTGATCGCACAACGAATGGTCGGCTGGACCGACACGCGGCAGTCACCCGACGCGGCGCGCTACCTGCGGTTGATCGCGCCTGCCGCGTCGCCCTCGCCGCCCTCGCCGCCCTCGCCGCCCTCGCCGCCCTCGCCGCCCTCACCGCCCTCACCGCCCTCACCGCCCTCACCGCCCTCACCGCCCTCACCGCCCTCACCGCACGGCGCGCAAACGGCCGACGGGACACAGGACATCGACAGCGACGGCGACCCGGGCGCCGCCGCAGCACAGAGCGCGCAAGCCGCCCAAGCCCTCCAGGCCGCGCATGAAGCCGAACGCGCGCTGCCCTACCCATTCTTTCTCGCGCATCCGCTGCAGGCCGCGCCCGAAACGCTCGGCGATCCCGCAAACTGGCTCGCGGAATGGAAGTGGGATGGCATACGCGCCCAGATCGTCAAACGCGACGGCCGCGTGTGGATCTGGTCGCGCGGCGAAGACCTGATCACGGAACGCTTTCCCGAAGTGGTCGCGCTCGGCGACGCGTTGCCCGACGGCCATGTGATCGACGGCGAAATTCTCGCGTGGCAGCCGGGCGCGCACGCGCCGCTGCCGTTTGCGCGACTGCAGCCGCGCATCACACGCAAGTCTCTCACCAGGAAGGTACTCACCGATTCGCCCGCAGCGTTTCTCGCCTACGACCTGCTCGAAGCGCACGGCGCCGATCTTCGCCTGACGCCGCTCGCCGAGCGGCGCGCGAAGCTCGATGCATTGGCCGACTCGCTTGCCGGCACGCTCGCGCGCGATCTGCTGCGCGTATCGCCGCCCGTCGATGCCGACAGCTGGTCCGCACTGGCCGAATTGCGCGCGCAAAGCCGCAAGCGCGGCGTCGAAGGTCTGATGCTCAAGGAGCGGCAATCGCGCTACGGTGTCGGGCGCACGAAAGCGGCAGGCACGTGGTGGAAATGGAAGATCGACCCTTATGCGGTCGACGCGGTGCTCGTCTATGCGCAACGCGGCCACGGCCGCCGCGCGAGCCTGTATACCGATTTCACGTTCGCAGTGTGGGACGAAGCGAACGGCATCCGTACGCTAGTGCCGTTCGCAAAAGCGTACTCGGGCCTGACCGACGAAGAGATGCGCGAAGTCGACGCGATCGTGCGCAGGACCACGGTCGAGAAATTCGGACCGGTGCGCAGCGTCACGCCGACACTCGTGTTCGAAATCGGCTTCGAAGGCATCCAGGCGAGCACGCGGCACAAATCCGGTGTCGCGGTGAGATTCCCACGCATGCTGCGCTGGCGCACCGACAAGCATATCGACGATGCCGACACGTTAGCGATGCTCAAGGGCTTCATCGACCCGACAGCGCAATAACGGACTCGTAACGGCCGAATGCGCTTCAGATATGCGGTCCGCTGAATTCACATTCTTATGCGCGAAGCAAAAACGCATGGATTGATTGTGAAATGCGGTGAAATGAGGTGAAATGAGCTTTGCGCATTTTCGCCATCAATGTCAAAATACGAGCGTATCCGTTCGCCCTAAGAGGAAAGCCATGGCAGGAGTCCGACAGTTCGATGAAGACACCGCGTTTTCCGACGCGTTGGAGGTTTTCTGGCGCAAGGGTTTCCGTGCGACGTCGATGCTGGATCTCGCGGAAGCCACCGGCGTGCAGCGCGGCTCGCTGTACAACGCGTACGGCGACAAGGAAGAAATTTTCGTCCGCGTGTTCGAGCGCTACACGGGCCGCTTTCTCGCGGATGCGCGCAAGGCGCTCGACAAGCCGGACCTGCACGACGCGCTCGTGTCGTTCTTCACGTTTGCAATCCGTTCGATCTCGCAGGGCACACCCACGCGCGGTTGCCTGTCCACGAAAACGGCTGTCGAGATCGACCCCGATTCACCGCGTTTGCGCGAAGCAGTGCAAACCATGCTCGACGATCTCGAAACCACCTTGCTCGAAGTGCTGAACACGAAGGAAGCACGTGCGCGGCTCGCGGTGCCGCCGCAGCAGGCAGCCACGGTCATCGTCACGATGACGCGCGGAATCGCAGTCATGGAACGCGTCTATGAAGATCCGAAGCGCTTGCGCCAGACGGCATCGGCCTTCGTCGATGCACTTGTGCCGCGCCGCTGATCGCGCTCAGCCAAGCATCCAGGGAAGCACCCAGATAAGCGCTCATGCGAGCGCGGCCGGCAACGCAGCTGCGCTCGCACGAAAAGCTTAACGCCCGAGACCTTGAACCCGAGGTCTGAAGCGACCTTGAAAGCGGCATAAAAAAATGGCCCACCAACTGGTGAGCCCGAAAAGCGCCTGGACGCGGGGATCGCGCCCGGGTTACTACACCGTTCTACTTCCTGCCGGCCGCTGCCTGAGGCACGCCCGACTGCGCGCGCTTTGCCGCCCCCGCCACCACATTCATATTCGATTCCGCCGTTTCGACCGCCTGGCGCGCAGTCTTGAACAGGCTGTCGTACCACGAGCTGGTTGCATGGATCACCGAGTTCAATGCGGCCACGGCTGCCTCGGACCCGACCGGCGCACTCTTCGCCGCTTCGTCGATGCCCGATTGCATCTTGAGTGTCTGACGTTCGTATTGAGCGCCGGCCTGCTCGGCCAATGCGGTGTGCGTATTCATCAGGATATCGAACACTTGCCGATTGTAGGCGGCGGCGCGTTCGACAAAAGGCTGCATCCCTTCCGGGGTCTCGAAGAACGCCTGCGCCCCTTTGCCCGACAACGCACTTTGCCAGCGCGCCGCATTCACATCGAATGAGGTCTTTATGGTTTGCATGTTCAATGTCACGAGCTTTTCGAAACTGTTGAACGCCTCGAACGCCAACCGATACATTGCATCGACATTCGCCTTTTGGGCATTCGCGAATTGCTCGGGGGAAATGTAAGTCATCTGGCTATCCCTCATCAGTGCGCTTCATCATTTCGACACCGCTCTTCCGGCACGGCATCGCCATCAGCCGTTTAACGGAGCGCGTGAAAGCGCGCGAGCAATGCATGACCGCGGTCGGTCACGCGCGGCAACAGGTCGGTTGCACAGGCGCCGCTATCGAATTCGACGAGCTTGCGCTCGACGAGCGTGCGAAGGTCGGCGCGGTCAAAATCAATCGATTGTTCGGCGTGCTTGACGAGCATGAGCGTTGCAAACTCATGGGGGCTTAGCATGCGAGTCTCCTATCGATGGTTGCGTCGCGGGGCGAGGCCGGCTGCGACAGTAACCATTTAAAACTGACGATACGGCTGTCCGTAATACTTCCGAACCGGACGGTCGTCGTCACCAGGGACCCCATCCTAATGCGGCGGATTGGTTATTTCAATTGGTATGCCTCCATCTTCATGCATCTTTTTTGCGCCATTTCGTCGCGTCGGAAACTCTTGCATTGATCTGCATACCGATCCGGCAATTCATGCCACGGTGCAATTCATTCGTTAAGCACTGCTGTCACGACACGGACACAAGATTATGGAGCGCCGCTTTAAATTAGATGGAATCCTTACGGTCCAGGGTTTGCTGGATCTTCGAGGTGCACGAACAGGGAGATCGATGTGGAAACGCTACCAGCCACCCCACCGAAAACGGTCGTCCATGAAGGCGGCTGCGCATGCGGCGCCTGGCGCTTTCGCGCGCGAGGCGCACCCAAACGCGTCGGCATGTGCCATTGCATGACATGCCGCCGCGTTCACGGCTCGGCATTCGGCTCCTATGCGATCTACGAGCACGGCGATGTCGAGTGGTCCGGCACGACCGAAGCCTGGCAAAGTTCGCCATTGGGCCGCCGTCATTTCTGCCCGGTATGCGGCTCCGTCGCGTTTATGGAGTACACGGACCGATCCGAGATCGATATGCCGCTTGGCGCATTCGACGTCACCGGCCTCTTCGAGCCGACGTATGAACTTTGGTGCTGTCATCGCGAGCCGTGGCTGCCACACGGCGTGCGCGCCGAATTCGAACGGGACCGCGACTAACACGGCGCCGGCACTACCGTTGAACAGATTAAAGCGGCAGTGCCCCGCTCGGCGCTTTACCTCACTTGCGGCTCTTCTTCGGAATCTTCGCGCCCGACTTGCGCGCCTCGTTCAATGCAATCGCAACGGACTGCTTCTGCGATTTACCCTGCTTCTTTTCCGTCTTGATGTTCTCGCTGACGGTTTCCCGCGACGTACCTTTTTTCAGCGGCATGCTGCCCTCCTGTTGCGCGACATAGCGTGAGCGAAACGACATCGCTCGATAGACGCACGGCAACCGCTGCCGACGCATTGCGCATCGAGCAACCCCCATTCCCGCGACGCATACCGCGCCCCAAGCCTCGCGCCATGGCCAGCGCTTGCTTTATGCTGGCGACTGCCCGCATCGCAACGACCCCGAGCGACGCCCCCGAGGAGACAGACATGTTCGAACAATGCGAATGGCTGAACGAACCCGCGAACTGGACGCTGAAGAACGAGCGCCTGCAAGTGACGACCGACCGCGCCACGGACTTCTGGCGCGAAACCCACTATGGCTTTACGCGCGACACCGGGCACTGCTACGGCGCGCGCACCGCGGGCGATTTCACGGCGCAGGTTCACGTGCAGGGCCAGTTCGAAACGCTCTACGATCAGGCGGGCCTGATGGTGCGCATCGACGCGACGCAATGGGTCAAGGCCGGTGTGGAATTCACCGATGGCGCATTGGTGTTGAGCAGTGTGCTAACGGTCGGCCAGTCCGATTGGGCGATCGCCACGCGTATCGACGGTGCAAACGGCTTCTGGCTGCGCGCGAGCGTCGCCGAACGCGTGCTGCGCTTGCAGTACTCGGTCGACGGCGCACACTGGCCGCTGCTGCGCCTCGCGCCGTTCCCGCATGCGCTCCGCTACTTCGTCGGCCCGATGTGCTGTACACCCGAACGAGGCGGACTGGTCGTCGAATTCGATTCGTTTAGCGTCGGCGCACCTTCGGACAAGGCGCTGCACGATTTGACCTAGATCCGTTCGCCACCTCTTGCGCCGCCCGGCGGAATTTTGCACGGCATCGATTGTTATCCCAGCGGAAGCGGCCCGCGCGCAACGTCCATTCCGGCGCGCCGGCTTCGCATTGAACGATTGATTACCGATCCAATTCGAGCATGCCGATCATTCACGCCAACGGTATCGACCTCAATGTATCGATGGAAGGCGCAGGCCCACCGCTACTGTTACTTCATGGCCTTGGCGACCGCCTGCAGCATTGGGAAGAAGAGGTGCGGCATTTCAGCCCATTCTTTACGACGGTCGCATTCGACGCACGCGGTCATGGCGCTTCAACCAGGCCCGCGCAGTACACACTGCAGGATCATATCGACGACGTGATCGCGCTTGCCGACACGCTCGGCTACGGCGAAATCAACGTGATCGGCGCATCGATGGGCAGCTATGTCGCGCAAGGCGTCGCGGCCGCTCAGCCGGAACGCGTGCGCAGCCTCGCGCTGATCGTACCGAAGAGCCATGGCACGACGTCGTCTTCGGCACGCCTGCTGGCCGAGCACGCAGACGAACTCGCGAACGCAAGCTTCGAAGAAAAGCAGCGCTTCCTGCACGACCGGTCGTTCGGTCCTTACGCCAGCGAGGAACTGAAGCAGGCGGCCGCGCAAAGGGTTTTCAGCGCGCCGCTCAGCGAATCGGAAATGGCGGCCGCGGTCGGCGCGCTAACGAATTTCGATCTGCGCCCGCTGTTGCCCAATATCAAGGCGCACACACTCGTGATGTCGGGCAAGCACGACCTGCTGAACTCGGTGCAGGACGGACGCGATTGCGCAGACCGCATCACGGATTCGGAATTCGTCGAAATGAAGCGTTCAGGCCACTATCCGAATCTGGAGGAAGCGCAGCTTTATCTGACCGTCCTCGGCGAATTCCTCTCGGCGTGGTGAGCGACATGAGTGACGACAATGAGCCACCCGGATACGCGCATCCATCAACGCCGCTACTCCGGGTCATAAGGCCTGATCAGCGCCGCGAACCGGTCCGCGAGCGTCGGCCGCGCGCGCGCCGGCCAGATCGCGCTCAGTTCGAAGCGCGGCAACGCATCGCCATCGGCAATCTCGCATAAGCGCACGCCGCTGAATTGCAGCGTGCGCACCGACCTCGGCAGCAGCGACACGCCGCAGCCCGCAGCCACGCACGCGAGCACGGTCAGCGACCGGTTCGCGTTCTGCACGATCTCGATCTCGCAGCCGGCCTGGCGAAACGCGCTCAGAATGCCGGCGCGAATCACGGGCAGCTGATCGTGAGGAAACCAGACGAACCCGTGCGGCGCGAGATCGCGCAGCAGCAAAGGCGCATCGCCGTTACGCGGAAACGAATCGGGCAGCACGGCGAGCAGCCGTTCGCGTGCGATCAGCTTCTCCTTCATCTTGCCGCTGACGGCCACCGGCGTATGCAACAGCCCGAGGTCGATCTCGCCCTTCTCGAGCGCGTTGACCTGTTCCGCGTTGCTCATCTCGCGCAGCACGAGCTCGACGCCGGGCACCGCTTCGCGCAGCGCCGCAATCGTACGCGGCAGCACATCGAACAGCGCAGCCGATGCGAAGCCGATCGTCAGCCGCCCCGCACGGTCAGCGCCGATCGCATGCGCACGCAACGAAGCCGCGTCGATACGTGCCACTGAAAGCCGGATGTCATCGACGATCGCGAGCCCCGCGGGTGTCAGCGCGGCACCGCGCCGGCTGCGCTCGAACAGCTTCACGCCCCACTCTTTCTCCATGCGCGTCAGCGCCTGGCTCAAGGCGGGCTGCGCGATGCCGAGCAAATCGGCGGCACGCGTCACGCTGCCCGCATCGGCAATCGCAAGAAAGTACTTGAGGCTGCGCGTTTCCATATCGTCGCAATATGAATATTGATCGCTTTCATAATACAACGATATCCAACGGGTCCCTAGAATGCGGGGCATGGGCGGCCGCTGTGCAACGCGCGGCCGTTACTCTTCTAACAATGCAATGTCCGGCCGCAACCTGCGGTCGGCGCTGCCTGGAGACGCGATGAACTGGTATCGGGAAATCTCGCCAACGGAAAAGCGCACCCTATGGACATGCTTCGGCGGCTGGGCACTCGACGCGCTCGATACGCAGGCATTCAGCCTTGTAATTCCCACGTTGATCGCGAGCTGGGGAATCGGCAAGGGTCAGGCGGGCCTGATCGGCGGCGCGACGCTCGTCGCCGGCGCATTGGGTGGCCTCTTCGCCGGTGTGCTGTCGGACCGCTTCGGCCGCGTGCGCGCGCTGCAGATCACCGTGCTCTGGTTTTCGCTCTTCACGCTGCTGTCCGCCTGCGCGCAAAACTACGAGCAGTTGCTCGTGCTCAAGTCGCTGCAAGGGCTCGGTTTCGGCGGCGAATGGACCGCGGGCTCCGTGCTGCTGAGCGAAACGATACGCGCGCAGCATCGCGGCAAGGCGCTCGGCATCGTGCAAAGCGCGTGGGGCTTCGGCTGGGCCGGCGCGGTGCTGCTCTACGCCGTCGTCTTCTCATGGGTATCGCCGGAATGGGCGTGGCGCCTGCTGTTCGCGCTCGGCGCGATCCCGGCCGTACTCGTGCTGTACGCGCGGCGCAACGTGCCCGAGCCGCCGCGCGACACCGCGAGCGGCACGGCGAACGACCAGACACGCAAGCTCGACGCGAAGCTGCCCGTGCTAGGCATCTTCGATCGCTCGGTGATCCGCACGACGATCGTCGGCGGTCTGATCGGCCTCGGCGCGCACGGCGGCTATCACGCGATCACCACCTGGCTGCCGACGTATCTGAAAACGCAGCGGCATCTGTCAGTGCTCGGCACCGGCGGCTATCTCGCAGTCGTCATCGTCGCGTTCATTTGCGGGTGCTTCGTGAGCGCATGGCTGCAGGATCGCATCGGCCGGCGCCTGAATCTGATCCTGTTCGCGCTCTGCTGCGCCATCACCGTCAACCTGTACGTCTTCCTGCCGATCGGCGACAGCGCGATGCTCGCGCTGAGCTTCCCGCTCGGCCTCTTTTCGGCCGGCATTCCGGCCACCCTCGGCGCGCTTTTCAACGAACTCTATCCGCAAGGCGTGCGCGGCACCGGCGTCGGTTTCTGCTACAACTTCGGCCGCATCGTGTCGGCGGGCTTTCCGGTGCTCGTCGGCCATATGGGCAATTCGATGCCGATCGGCTCCGCGCTCGGTATCGACGCGGGCGCGGCCTATGGACTCGTCGTCGTCGCCGCGCTGCTGCTGCCCGAAACGAAGGGCCGCAAGATCGCCGACGCCGGTTCGCCCGGCCACCCGGACACACAAGGCAAGCACCCCGATGCGGCGCACGTGGCGAACCCGTCGCACAAGGCGCACGGGGCCCGCGAAGAAGCCGCCCAGGCGCATCGCGCATAGCCGGCGCGCCGCGTAACACCGTTGTCAAAGATCTCCATGAACAGCAAAGCGATCGAATGCCCGTCCTCTCTGCTGCAGGCCGCGTGCTCCGGCGCGCAGACGCCGGCCGGCGTCCCGCCCGGCTGGCTTGGCGCAACCCGCCCGCCGCTCGTCGCGGTGGACACGCATGCACATGTATTCGTGCGCGGCCTGCCGCTTGCCGCGCAACGCCGGCATGCGCCCGAATACGATGCAACGGTCGAAGCCTATGCGAGCTATCTGGCGCCGAACGGCCTCTCGCATGCCGTGCTGGTGCAACCGAGCTTCCTCGGCACCGACAACCGCTTCTTCGTCGACGTCATGCGGCGCTACCCTCACCGCTTGCGCGGCGTGGCAGTCGTCGCCCCCTCGGCCGGGGACGCTGAACTCGACGCGCTCGCGCAGGCGGGCGTTGCCGGCATCCGGCTCAATCTGATCGGCCTGCCGGTTCCGGACCTGACGCAGCCCGAATGGCGCAACCTGCTCGCGCACGTCAACGCGCTCGGCTGGCATGTCGAAGTGCATCGCGAAGCGGCGGACCTGCCTGCGATTGTCGGCGCGCTGCTTGCGCATCGCTGCACGGTCGTCGTCGATCATTTCGGGCGGCCGTCGCCCGAACTCGGCGTCGACGATCCCGGCTTCCGTTATCTGCTTTCGGTGGCGTCGACGGGGCGCGTGTGGGTCAAACTCTCCGGCGCTTACCGAAGTGTGAACTTCGCCGGCGCAACCGCGGAACACGAGCGCGACAACGACGGCACCGCACTCGGTGCGCGACTCGCCGCGCCGCTGCTCAAGGCATTCACGCCCGAGCGGCTCGTATGGGGCAGCGACTGGCCGCATACCGAACACCGGCAGCATGTCGATTACGACGCCACGCGGATGGCGCTCGACGTCTGGGTGCCGGACGCCGCGCAGCGCGAGACGATCCTCACGCGCTCGCCGCAAACGCTTTATCGGTTCGACGCGAGCCCCGCCGCTTTCCCCAGGCACTAGAATAAATTTGTCCAGGCCGACGCCCGGCAAGCAGCACACGCAACGTGCGTCGTCCCGCTTGCCGCAGCCACCGCGCCCATGCCGTGCGTTTCTTCCACGGCTCTGCCGCCTCTCCCGCCCGTTTCAGCAGGAGGTTTGCCATGCCGACCTACGAGTACCGCTGCGAACAGTGCGGCGAAAAATTCGAGCACGCCGAGCACATCAGCGAGCACCCGACCGCCCACCCCGCCTGCCCCAAATGCGGCAGCGAGAAAGTTCAGCACCTGCCTACACAATTCGTCGCGAAGACCTCGCGCAAGAGCTGATTCAATATCGCCGCGAGCCGCGCGCAGCAAGGCTCGCGCGGCGCTGACATCGCTCGACATAATTGATCGATGGCGGCCGCGAAGTGTGTCGACCATACTCGCTTCCGCGTGCCGGCCCAGTGAAAGCGAAAGTGCAGATCCGATCAGGCGAGTCACGCAACAGGTGACATCGCCCCAATCATCGGACGATACGTGCAAGCCCTTCATCGCACTCTTTCAACGCACTTTTACGCACCATTCACAGGTCAGCCCATCATGTTCACGACGCTCAAATCCATCGGCACGAAAACCGCTCGCCACGCTTCGTCCGCCCTGCTGTTCAGCGCCATCCTGCTGACCGGCTGCGCGAGCGGCATCACCAACGTCGCGAACGCAAGCCCGAGCCCGGCCCTGCGGCAAACCCAGATGCGGCCCGACAACATCTACGTGTATTCGTTCGCGAGCAGCGCCGAACAGGTCAAGCTCGACAGCGGCGGCCTCGCGCACAAGCTCATGTCGCGCATGGCCGGCAGCTCCGACGAGCCGCAGCAGGCTGCCGACGCGGTTCAGGTTCAGCAGCAGGTCGCCGACGAAATCGTGCGCAAGCTGCAATCGATGGGTTTGCACGCGGTACGCACCGACGCGCCGCCGCCCGCCGATCAGAACGTGCTGCTCGTGCAAGGCAGCTTCGACAAGATCGACGCCGGCAATCGCCGCCGCCGCACGATGATCGGCTTCGGCGCCGGAGAAAGCGATGTCGGCACCACCGTGCAGGTGCTGTACAAACCGGCCGGCGGCATGCCGACGCTCGTGCAGAGCTTCGATGCGAATGCGGATAGCGGCAAGGCACCCGGCGTCGCCGACACGGCGGGTATCGGCACGGCGGCGGGACATATCGCGACGTCCATGGCTGTGGGTGGCGGCCTGCACGCGGTGTCGGAAACGAAGCATGACACCGTTGGCGAAGATGCGAAGCGCCTCGGCGACAAGATCGCGAAGCAGATTGCGGACATCGGCGTCAGCGAAGGCTGGTTGCCCGGCAGTACGGTCCGCTAACGCCGGTCAAGCCGGTTAGCAACACGAACCGAACGCAACCTTTTCAGCGGACCAGCCTCCACATGCGCCGCGCGGGAGTCAGCCTCACTCCTGCGCGGCGAGGCCGTTCAGATCGGGATGCTGCTGCGCCAGCTCGCTGACCCAGCCGGTAAACGCGCGCAGCCGCGAACTCAGGTTACGGCGGTGCGGATAAACGATCGACAGCGGCGTGGACGGGCTCGTGAAATCGCCGAGAATTTCCGTGAGCGCGCCCTTGTTGATCAGATCGGCCACCATGAAGCGCGACGGCTGGATAATGCCGTGCCCGAGCGCAGCGGCGCCGATATAGACACTGCCGTCGTTGACCGCGAGCACGCCCTTCATCTGCACCTTGACGATCTCGCCTGCCACTTCGTATTCGAACGGGAAGGTCTTGCCGCTGCGCGCCGACACGTAGTTCACCGCGCGATGCTCGTTCAGATCGTCGAGCGTTTTCGGCGTGCCGTACTTCTCGAGATACGCGGGCGCCGCGCAGGTAACGATGCGCGCATTGCCGATCCGGCGCGCCACCAGGCTCGATTCTTCGAGCCGGCCCATCCGGATCACGCAATCGGCGCCGTCCTGAATCAGATCGATATTGCGGTCCGCGAGCCCGAGCCGCACGTCGATTTGCGGAAACTTGCCGTAGAAATCGTCGAGCGCCGGCAGCAGCAGCGCGCGCGCCAGCGTGCCCGACGTATCGACGCGTATCGTGCCCGCCGGCGTCTCGCGCTTGTTCGACAGCGACGATTCCGCATCGGCGACGTCCGCGAGAATGCGCACGCAGCGGTCGTAAAACAGCGCACCGTCTTCCGTGACGTTCACCTGGCGCGTCGAGCGGTTCAGGAGGCGCACGCCGACATGCTCCTCGAGCGCCTGAATGGTTCGGCTGACCTTGGCCCGCGGCAATTCGAGCGACTCCGACACCTTGGAAAAACTGTTCGCTTCGACTACGCGCGTGAATATCTCCATTGCCTCCAAACGGTCCATTTATCTGCCCTATCGTTGATGTGCGCCATACGCGTATTGATCCGGAAAAGCCGGACGCTTCGATAAAAACTCGCTCCCACCGGAACCGGATGGAAGCGGTTTCATCTCTTATCACGCAAGATCTTACGCCAGCATGACAAAAAACTCATGACCCGCGCGGGCGGGCGCAGCAGGGCGGCATCCCGGCAAGTGGAACCCGCCCCGCGGCGCCCCAATGCAGTGCGCCCCATTCCGGCTCATCAGTGCACTAAAAAAGCTTAAAGGAAATACCTTTCGCACACGCCGGGTGCGGCAAAAAGGCCGGTGAACGTTTTAAAGCGAAATTTATTCAGGGAAGCTTAAGTATTCAATTCGGCTTGCCGTAAACGGCGTTTAAACAATCGAGACGTTTCAGAGCGCTCAATCTTCCGCAACCGGATTCCCACTATGTCCACCCTGTTGGAAAAGCGTCATCAATCGTCACATGGTTCGGCGATCGCCGAACTCACGCGCGAAGTCCGCAAGATCTCGCGAGACAAGATTTCGGATATCGATCTGATCAACCGCGAAGCCACCTATCTCGCGATCAACGCGCTGATCGAAGCGGCGCGCGCGGGCGAAGCGGGCCGCGGCTTCGCGGTGGTCGCGAACCAGGTGAAAAATGTATCGGGCCGCATCGGCCAGCTGACCGGCGAGCTCGGCAAGGAGCTGAACGGTCTCTCCGAAAGGATGGTGACGGAGCTCGAGCGCCAGCAGGGACAGCGTCTGACCGACCTCGCGCTGAACATGATCGACGTGATCGACCGCAATCTCTACGAGCGCTCGTGCGACGTGCGCTGGTGGGCCACCGACGCCGCCATTGTCGATTGCATGATGAGCGGCTCCGACGAAGCGGCCGCCTATGCGTCGAAGCGCCTGTCGGTGATTCTCGACAGCTATACGGTTTATCTCGACATCTGGGTGCTCGATCTGCAAGGGCATGTCGTGGCGAACGGGCGGCCCACGCAGTTTCCGGTCGCGGGCGCGGTCGACGCGGCGCAGCACGAATGGTTCGCCGCCGCGCTGCGCACCCGTTCCGGCGACGAATACGCCACCGCAAACGTCGACACGCTCAAGCAGTTACAAAGCGCGCAGGTCGCGACCTACGCGACCGCGGTCCGCGAACACGGCGCGGCCGACGGCCGCATCGTCGGCGTGCTCGCGGTATTTTTCGACTGGGCCAAGCAGGCCTCCGCGGTCGTCGACAGCGTGCGCCTCACCGATGAAGAACGCGCCCGCACGCGTTGCATGATCGTCGATGCGAGCGGCCGCGTGATTGCGGATTCGAAGGAAGCGAGCCGTGAAGCCGCGCGCTTCGATCTGCCGCCGAACCGCGAAAACACGGGCAACTATCGGAACGGCAACGGCTCGCTGGTCGGTTATGCGCTGACGCCCGGCTACGAGACGTATCGCGGCATGGGATGGTACGGCGTCATCGAACAGCAGACGAATACGGCGGCCTGAACGCATCAGGACCGCCATCAGGACCGCTGCCAGTCGTGCCACAGCCGCACGCCCGCGTCGCGCGAGACGAGCACCGCGATGGTCAGCGCCTTCAACGCGCACTCGACGGTGGACAGCGCAAAACCGATCGGCTCATAACGGAATTCGCTCGGTAACGCGGGCACGATCGCGAGCACGCTCGCGCCACAGACGAACAGCGCAATGAGCCGCGCGAACGGCGCAATCGACGCGCGGCTGCACGCCCCCGCAATCAGGATAACGAGCAGCAGCTTCGAAAACACGAGCGCCGCGCTCTGCACGCCCGACACGCACGCCGCGAGTTCGAACGGGGTCTCGATCAGCGACCACACGAGCACGGCGCCAAGCACCGTGCGCAATGCGGTCAGGCCGCGGCGATTTTCATGGTTCAACGACAGGAACATGGACAGCCCCTCCGGATGATTGCGCGCACGTCGCTCGCCGCCTGTTTACCGTCTCATTGCAATGTTTTATTCCGCCGGCATGACTGTTCTCCGACGAGCGTGGCGGTGCGTGCCGCCGGGAACCTCGTTGCGGATCCCGTCGATATCACAGTAGGACGAGAATGCCCCTCGCGATTTTTCACGCGCCACGCAACTTCACAATTTGCACGACAGCATTGCTATTTCCACGTCTTGTCGAGGGTAAGGGTCGGCACAAGGTCGAGAGGAGCACACATGGCGAACGCGCGAAGCAGCACAGCGTATTCGTCACCGGTGCCGACCGGTGACAGCGGGCATTTGCGAAACGCAGATTTCATTTGCGCAACGATGTCCGAGCCATGCGTTCAACATCAGCATATCGCTTTGTACCGGCCCGCTTCTTGCGTGTGCATGTGCAACAAACCCGGAGACCTACATGGATATCCTTAAACTGGCCCAGCAGTCCGGCATGCTCGTCGTGCTGGACGCGCGCATCGGCAACGCCGAATATCACAGCGTGCATGGGTCCGTGTCGTCGCTCGTCAACTTCGCGCGGGCGATCGTCGAGCAACGAGTTCGCTGTGAAGATCTTCCCGCGCCGCCGGGCAGCCGCGACGTGAAGGATTGCGCACCGGCCGAAGATACGGTTTCGTAGGGCCGGCCGTTTCAGGCGGTGCGGCGCGTCCCTGTCGGTCGGACACCTACGCTTTCATAGACGAAAACCTATCGTATCCATGAAAAACATTAACTGTTATCTTGGGTAAGCCGCCCTAGTCTTCAGTCATTGCCGCAACAAAATGCGACGCGGCAAGCGCGCCGCGCCCATCGACGGTGCGCGGCACGACTGAAGAAGGAGGTCGTCATGAAGAGCGGCGAAACATGTCTGCATCGGCTCGTCGACAAATGGCTCGCACCGGCTACCGTGCTGAACGTGCGCGTCGTGCGGTCGGGGCGCATGCCTGCACAGCGCGCGCGCTTCGTCTTTATCGAAGCGCTCACGCCGTCCGGTACGCGCGGCATGTTCTTCTTTCGTCATCAGGACGGCGGCTGGCGCGTCTTTCCGCCGCACGAGGTGCGTCCGTCGCTAGGCGTCGACGCGCTAGCGGCGTGAGCGGAAAACTCGCGATCGACGCCTTGACCCCCACGGAACACACACGGAACACCCGCAGAACGCACACAACACTCACGCGACACGCTATGGACACCGATCGGTGCGAATCTCAAAGCAAGCGTGCAGCGCCAAAAGACGCGAACGGGCGCGCGGACGATACTGCATGCAACGCTGCCCGTCACGCTGCGCCTGACGGGCAACTGAAGCCTGCTTAAGAAGCACAGCAAGCTCAGGAAGCGCATGTCACACCTGACGCGTCGCTTCCAGCGCCTTGCTGCTTCTGCTTCAGAGCCTTAGCGCCATGCTGGTCGAGATGGACTGGAGAAGGATCATGGACACACGCCGATTCGCCTTGTTTCGCCGCGGGCTGTTTTTTAGCGCGGCGTGTGTCGCGGCCGGCGTCTATGCCGGCATGCCGACCGGTTTTGCCGATGTGTTCAGCAAGGTCGGCGCCGACGCGCAAATGCCGCTCGAAACGCTCGCGGTCGAACAGGTCAAAGTGGATGACGATGCGGTGACGGCCATGCGCCGTGAAACGCGCGTGCGAAAACTCGCTCGCGCCCCGTCGCACAACGCTTCACCGGGCGACGCTTCGCCGTTGCGGCCGTTGCAGACGCCGCGCCGGCAATCATTGGGTTCGGCGCAAGACGGGCCGCATCATCAGGCAATCGGGGAATCGAAAGACGCGTCGGCGGCGCGCGAGACCGGCAGCGGCGCGCGCGAGCGCACGCCCGGCGTCGTGCGCAAGATCCGCTACGAAGACTTCAAGCACTGGACCTGAGCCATACCGCAAAACCAGCAGGCCTCGCAGCCGTCAGACCTCGAAGCCTTCCTGCTCACCCACTTACGCTCAAAGCCAGCACCCCGGCGGCGGCGCGGGCATCGCCTTGTTCACCGCGCTCGCCAGCATCATGGCCTGCGAATTGGTGGGCATCAGCTTCGCGGCGCGCGGGCGGAAGATCGGGTCGCCATACGAAATCGGCTGGCCGCTTAGCGCGCACACGCCATCGCGCCGCGCAATCGCCACGACCCACGGTTGATCGGGATAGCAGCACGACGTCGGATCGCTCCAGCTAACCGTGAGCAGCCGCTCGCCGACCCGTTCGACGAGCCGCGCCGTGCCCGTGCACGGTGCATCCGCCGACAGTCGCAGCGGGCCGCATCTGACCCGGCGCGCGCGCGGCAAGCCGCTTGCGCCTTGCGACAGCGAAGACAACAGGCTCAAAGTTTGGGACCACGGATCACAACGGGCAACGTCTGACATTTTCCAAGCTCCTGGCGGCCGCCGCGGTGACGCGGCACTGCCTTGTCACATGTCATCACAGCGACGCCCGGCCGCGACGCGGCCGACGTCAGAGCGCCGGCGGCCGGGCGGACCGCAGCGGCATCGAGCACGCCTTCTCTCGTCGAAAAGACGCACAAGACAGGATTCCCGACGATGGGCGGCCCCATATGCTGCACGGGCTGTATGCGCCGAAGGGCCGAGCGCGCCGCAGCGAGCGCGGCTCAGCCAGCGCAGGACGTCACGCGCCTGCATGTTGCGTGTCCCTCCAGCGCTTCGGCGTCGAGCCCACCATGCGCTTGAACACCGTCGTGAAGTGCGCCTGCGAGCGAAAGCCCGCGAGCTGCGCGGCATCGAGCAACGAATACTCTTCGTCGGCGAGCAGTTGCTGCGCGCATTCGATGCGCCGCCGCAGCAGATACTCATGCGGACGCAAACCCGTCGCCGCGCGGAACTGCGCGGCAAAGTGCATGCGCGTGAGGCCCGCCGCATTCGCGACGTCTTCAAGACCGATCGCTTCGGCAAGGTGCGCGTCGATATACTCGACCGCGCGCTTCAAGCGCCATTTCGGCAAGGCGGACTTGCGCATCTTCGGCTGGCCGGGCTGGCCGCCCGCCGGTGTGCGCAAGCGCAGTTCGAGCAGGCGGCTCACGAGCGCGAGGTTGACGCTGTCGACATACATCTGCCCGAACGACGTGAACGCTTCGTCGGCAAGCAACAGCGCCTGGCCGAGCCGCTCGATGCAGGGATCGTGCGAGACGGCCGGGTCGTCGATCAGCACACTCGTGGCCGACTCGTTACCCGACACCTCGCGGTGGCACGCATCGAGCACCGCCTGCGGCACATACAGATGCAGCACATCGCACGCCGTATGAAACACCGCGCGCGCCGAATGGCCGGGAGACGTGACCTGGAACATGCCCGGCATGACGCGGCCCTCGAACGTGAGGCGGCCGTCATGCAGGAATGTGATGTCGGTCGAACGCAGATTCACGCCCACCGTATAGCTGTCCGCCGGCGTCGTGGCCGAGAGCTCCTGCGCGGGCAAACCCGCGCCGATGCCCGCCACGGCCCAGCGCGACAACGCCAGGTGCGCGGACACCGCCGAGGTCGCCGTGCCCGCCGTTGCCGGCAAGCGCCACGCGTCCTCGTTATGTATGTAGGATTTCAGAGAATCCGCCAGCGAACCGCCGGCGGGCAGAGAGGATGCTTCCATGATCCACGCTCCTGGTATCTTCCACTATCGAATGCCGTAGCGGGAAGGAATCGCTTCACCGCTGTATGGCATCAAAGGTAGTGGAGAAAAGCGTGGCGCTCTATCGTACAAAGGTTCCTTGCATCGGTGTATAGGTGTCATCGACCTATACTTTGGTGCCATCCAACGCAACTGAAATGACAGAAGAGGAATTCGGGAGCACGAAGCTCATCGTCGCACCGCCCCCCGGTTGCGCGTACGCACGAATTTTGCCGCCGTGCGACTCGACAATCGAACGGCAGATCGACAGCCCCATTCCCATACCTTCGGCGCGCGTCGTGAAGAATGGCTGAAACAGCCGCTGCAAATCCGCTTCCGCGATGCCAGGGCCGCTGTCTTCAACCTCCACCCGCACTTCGCTTTCCTGCGGGCGCGATGAGCGCACGGCAAGACGCCGCGGCTTGCCCGCCGTCGACGCCATCGCCTGAATGGCGTTCATCATCAGATTGATGACGACCTGCTGCAACTGCACACGGTCGCCGACAATCGAGAGCCCGCCTTGCGCAAGCTCGAGGCGAAGCTCGATCGCATGCACGCCGGTCTCGCGCTGCACGAGCACCGCCGATTCCTCGATCAGCGCATTAAGGTCGAAGGGCACGCGATTCGGTGCGCTCTTTTTTGCCAGCGCACGGATGCGCTGCACGATGCCGCCCGCGCGCCGCGCATCGCGCAGCATGTTGTTGAGCGCTTCGCGCACTTCGTTCAACTGCGGTTCGTCGCGCTCGAGCCAGCGCATGCCCGCATCGCCGTTCGTCATGATCGCGGCGATCGGCTGACTCACTTCGTGCGCGATCGATGCGGACAGTTCGCCGAGCGTCGTCACGCGCGTCACATGCGCAAGCTCCGCGAGCGAGCGATGCAGTGCGTCCTGCACGTTGCGCGCTTCGGTGACATCCATCAATGCGCCGCGATATTCGCTCTCCTCCGCGCCGGCCTCATGGACGTGCGCGGCCCCATCAGCGACCGCGTGCGCGACGAGATGCACGCGTTTGACATCGTCGTCAGGCATCAGCAAACGGAACTCCGCATCGATATCCTGCCGATCGGCAGCCGCGATTTTCATCAGCGACGATACGCGCGCGCGATCGTCCGGATGCACACGCGCGAGCATCGCCTGCAGCGACGGCTCGGCCTCGTCCGGATAGCCGAAAATCCGATACGCCTGCTTCGACCAGAACATCTCGAAGCGCGGCATCGAAAAACCGATACTGCCGGTCTGACTCAGCGTTTCCGCTTCGGCGAGGAACGACTCGCTGCGCGCCAGCGCCTCGGCCGCGCGCTTGGGCTCTTCGATATCGGTCGTTACGCCGTACCAGCGCACGATGCGGCCTTGATCGTCGAGAAGCGGCGTGGCGCGCAACAGCGACCAGCGCCATGTGCCGTCGCCGCGCCGTACGCGCGATTCGTTTTCGAGCGACGTGCCGGTCGCGAGCGCGTGGCGCCAGTCGTGCTGCATGCGGGGCAGATCGTCGGGATGCACGAGCGTATGCCAGCTGTCGCCGATCCGGTCGAGCGGCACGCCGAACTCCGACCAGCGTTCGTTGACGAACACCGGACGCCCGTCCGCCGACGACACCCACACCATCGCCGGAATCGCGTCGATCGCGGCGCGAATCTCCTGCTGCTGGCGCGCGATCTCGATCTCCATCCGCTTGCGCTGCGTGATGTCGTTGTTCGTGACGAGCACCGCGAGCGGCGCGCCCTGCGCATCGCGCTGCAGCGTCCAGCGGCTGGCGACGATCAGCTCGCGGCCGTCGCGACACGTTTGCGCCAGCTCGCCTTCCCAGCGCCCCGTGCGCAACAGTTCGGCGAGCATCGCGGCCAGCGGCCGTTCAAACGCGGTGCGCACCACTTCATGCGGCGCACGGCCGATCGCTTCTTCGGCGGACACACCGTAGAGCGCGTGCGCGCCGCGGTTCCAGAAACAGATGCGGCGCTTCATGTCGTAGACGACGAGCGCATCGCTCGTCAGATCGAGCAGCGTCACCTGTTCGCGCAGCACGTCGGTGGCCGCGATGTTCTTCAGCGTCAGAAAGCCGGTGATGCCGATCGCCGCGAGGCTGACGATAAAGCGGCCGACCGGTGCGACCCCATACGTGCCGCCGTGCGACATCGCGAACGCGATCACCGTCATCGACATCAGCGCGCAGCATACGGCGATCATCGAGCGCCGCGAACAGATCGGCGCAACGATCAGGACAACGACGACATAGAGCACCGCCACGGCGATATCGAGCGGCGTCAGCGCATCGAGCGTGAAGATTCCGGCAGCGATCGCCGCCGCGATGGCGATGCGCGAGCGGCTCCTGCGCGGCGAATCGGGCTCCGGACTCTGGCCGCGCAGGCGCGTGCCGCCCGGCATCTGGCGCTGCGTCTGCGCCGCCGCGTTCGTGCCGTCCGGCCCGGAAGCGGTGCGGCGGCCAGAACCGGCGCGGGATAGATCAGACATGTTTTCGGCGTCTCCAGAATTGTCGAGCGCATTGGCGCGCGACGTTCGCATGCTGGATGCGCGCGACGATCAGACATGCGAAGATACTGCCGCAGCCAGTTTTCGCCGCACCGGTTTTTTCCCTGCAACACGCGGCCCGAACCGCACGGGCGGGCGTCGCGCATAGTGCACTTGCACGCAGCCCCTTAAAGCCAACTGCGGCCGATTGCGGTCAACGGCGGCCCACGGCGCCGCGTGCGAGCGAATCCAAACGCGAATTCAATTATGGCCCAACTTCCCCATGCAACCGCGAAGGCCGCCGCATCCCGCGACGGCAACGGCACGCCGATCGACCCCGACCCGGTCGTCTTCGTCGTCGACGACGACGATTCGTTTCGCGGCGCGCTCACGAACCTGCTGCGCTCGGTCGGCATGCACGTCGAAGCATTCGCATCCGCGCAAAGCCTGCTCGCCACCAACTGGCCCGATGCCCCCGCCTGCATCGTGCTCGACGTGCGCCTGAAAGCGGACAGCGGGCTCACCGTGCAAAACGACCTGGCCCGCGCCGGCGTCGAGCTGCCGATCATCTTCATGACGGGATATGGCGATATCCCGATGACCGTGCAGGCGATGAAAGCCGGCGCGGTCGACTTCCTCACCAAGCCTTTTCGCGACCAGGACCTGCTCGATGCGGTCACGCGCGCGATCAGCAACGACCGCGCACGGCGCGAGTCGCAGAAGTCGCTTACCGGGCTCAGGCAGCGATTCCAGTCACTGTCGGCACGCGAACAGCAGGTCATGACCATGGTCGCAAAGGGCCTGCTCAACAAGCAGATCGCGGCCGAACTCGGGCTAAGCGAAATCACCGTGAAAGTTCATCGCGGTCAGGCGATGAAGAAGATGGGCGCGCGCACGCTCGCCGACTTGCTCCACCAGGCAGTGGTGTTGAAAATCCGCGAAGAGCAGGCATGACGCGCAGCGTCGCACGGCAAACACTGCGCTGCACTTATACCTATATATAGTTGTGAAGCGAAGCGCGTCCGGTAACCTGTGATGGCTCGTTGCGACAGCAACGGTATTTTTTTGTAATCCAGGTTCGCAATGCCGAGTTTGCTTCCCTCCCAGGTGGTGTCGATCATCGACGACGACGAATCTGTGCGCCTCGCCACCGCCAATCTTCTCCGCTCGTTCGGCATGCAAAGCCGCACGTTCATATCGGTGGAAGCGTTTCTCGCGTCCGGCTGCATAGACGACACCGCGTGTGTGATTTCGGACATGCAGATGCCCGGCATGAGCGGCATCGACTTGCAGACCGCGCTACGCGAGCGGCAGTTGCCGATTCCGATGGTGTTCATCACCGCGTTTCCCGACCACGAGCTGCGCAGCGTCGCCGAAGCGAATGGCGCAACCTGCTTTCTGACGAAGCCCGTCGACGGCGAAACGATTCTCGCGTGCATCGATCGCGCGATCAATCGTCGAAGCTGCAGCGGCCACTAGATTCGCAGGCGCCCAACCCCATGCAAAGCGTCTGATGCGGCGCGGCTGTCCTATACATTGGTATAGACGCATCGTCTTCGCATCGAGGCAAGCATTGCGTTGCCACGCGTGGCGGTCGCCCAGGTCGGCGCGGTCAAACCACGCTACACACAGCGTGACGGCTTCAACGCCGCGAGATACACGATCGACTGCTGCAAGTCGAAATGCTCGAACGTCAGACCGAGCCCCGCGAGCAGCAGCATACCGACTGCCACACCCTGCCAGATCGGCGCCATCGTCACGAGCAGCATCATGACCGCGATGCACGCGACGCCCGCGAGCGCGACGTGATAGTAGCGATAGCGGTCGATCCTGCGCTCCATGCGCGCGGCTTCCTGCTTGACCGAGAAGCTGTCGCGCACGCGAACCATCGTGCCGGCGCCGGTCGTACCGCGAACCGCCAGCGTCGCGCACGAGCCGCCGCCGGCCAGCGCGATCACCATCAGCACGACGGACAGGCCGCGCATGAACGCGTCGCCGAACCACAGCATGGCGAGCGCCGCGGCAAATATCAGCAGCGCGACGACCGAACCGATCGTGCCGGCAAAGCGTTGAGCGTGAAAATAGGCGTTGATCGCGGACTCGAGCGTCTCGTAGGTATACATGCGCCGTGCTCCGAAAATGCAAACGGCCGCGACACTTGCCCGTTTGGGTCGCGCCTCTATAGCGCGCGTCGCGTATCGATGTTTATCGTTGAAATAGTCCGGAAAGGATTCGTCCGTTGTCCGAAAGGCAAGCGACGCGTATCCGGTTCGTTATTTGCGCCGGCTATAACGCGCGCGCCGGATGCGCGCGCGTCGTGCAGGACCCGCAACGTTTGAGCCAGGATCTGATTCGATGTACCGATCGATTCATGCAATCTCCGTTTCGTTGTGGTTTTCTGCGCATGATCGGCGCGCAGCGCATGTTCGCGGTACGCGTAAGCGAAAAATCTTCCACGTGGACGAACGGTCGCCGTCGCTTCGCTTGCGAAGCAACCGGCCGAAGCCCGAAGCGGGTCATGTTCGCGCGAACCGATCGAGTAGACTGGCGGGCATATCGAACCCGGACATCAACACGCAGTGGACCGAACCCGTGCCCTTACGCTCTTTCTCGCGGTCGTGCGCGCGGGCAGCTTCAGCCGCGCCGCCGTCGAAGCCGGCCTCACGCCGCAGGCGATGAGCAAGGCGGTACGCCAGCTCGAAGCGCATCTGAACGTGCGCCTGCTGCATCGAACCACACGCAAGCTCAGCATGACCGACGAAGGCTCGCGCCTGTTCGGGCTCGCGGACCCGGGCATGCGCATGCTCGACGATGCGGTCGAACAGGTGCACGCAAGCCGCGAAGCGGCGGGCGGCACGATCCGCGTCGCCGCGCCGCCGTCGCTGGGCGGCAAGCTGCTCGTGCCGCTGATTCGCGACTATCAGCGCTTGCACCCGTCCGCGCGTTTCGACGTGCTACTCGACGATCGCTTCACTGATCTCGTCGAAGCGCGCGTCGACGTCGGCTTTCGCATCGGCACCTCCGCCGAACGCAACGTGGTCGCGCGAAAACTGCGTGAGGTCCGGCTCGTGATCTGTGCATCGCCCGCGTATATCGAGGAAAACGGCAAGCCCGCTTCGCTCGCGCAATTGCTCAAGCATCGTTGCACCGGCTTTCGCCACCCGAACACCGGCAAAACGATCTTGTGGGAATTGCAGAAGGGCAACGAGATCGTGTACCAGGAGGTGCCCGCGATCGCGACCTTCAACGATGTCGCCACCGAAGTCGAAGCGGTGCGCAATGGAATCGGCATTGGGCAACTCGCGACTTACATGATCGGGCGCGACCTGAACGACGGCACACTCGTGCCGCTTTTGCCGCAGCTATCCACGGCGCGTCTGAGCATATTCATGTACTACCCTCAGCGTGCGCAGATGCCGTCGCGCGTGCGGCGCTTCGTCGATTTCGTGATCGACGCGAGCCGCCGGTGAGGGTGTTCGAAAGCACTTGCGCCGCGTGCATGGGTCGCGCTATTATTGAGCCCACACTCATTTATTAATGGCAGCGTTTCAGCATGGCCCGACCGAGAAGCGAAGACAAGCGCAATGCCATTCTTGCCGCCGCGATCGACGTGATCGCCGAGCAAGGGCTCGGTGCGCCCACATCGCGTATCGCGAAGCTGGCGGGTGTCGCGGAAGGCACGCTGTTTACGTACTTCGATACCAAGGACGATCTGCTCAACCAGATCTACCTTGAACTGAAGGCCGAGATGCGCGAGGTGATGATGACGCAATATCCGAAGGCAGGCAGCCTGCAAACACGCACGCGCCATGTGTGGCAACGCTTTGTGGAATGGGGCGTCGCCCACCCGGCCAAGCGGCGCGCGCTCGCGCAGCTGTCGGTGTCGGAGCGCGTCTCCGAACAGGCGAAGACGGCCGGCATGCAGGCGTTCGCCGACGTCAATCTGCTCGTGCAGGAAAGCATTGCGAAGGGCGTGCTGCGCGACCACCCGCCCGCGTTTATCTCGGCCATCATGAGCGCGCTTGCGGAAACCACCATGGATTTCATGACGCGCGACCCCGCTCACGCGGAACGCTACCGCAACGCCGGCTTCGAGGCGTTCTGGAATGCAATTTCGAAGTGAGCATTTTTTTTGTCGTTTTAATTGAGTGAGTACACATTCATATGGAGGTTGAGAACATCATGTCGATCGAGACCCCGTCTACCGCGGCCCGGCCTACCGCGGCTCGGCCTAGCGCGGCTCGGCCTAGCGCGGCTCGGCCCAAAGTCTGGCTGATTACCGGAAGCGCACGCGGCCTGGGCCGCGCAATCACCGAAGCCGCACTCGCCGCCGGCGAATACGTCGTGGCGACCGCACGCGACCCACGCACGCTCGCGGAGCTGACCGAGCGCTACGGCGAACAGATGCGCGCCGTCGCGCTCGACGTCACCGACGCGCTCGCCGCCGCGCATGCGGTGCAAACCGCGCTCGATGCGTTCGGACGCCTCGACGTGCTCGTCAATAACGCGGGCTTCGGCCATATCGCGCCATTCGAACAGACGCCGGCCGCGGACTTCCGCGCGCAGATCGACACGAACTTCTACGGCGTCGTCAACGTGACGCGCGCGGCGTTGCCGGTGTTACGGCGACAGCGCGCGGGGCACATTTTCCAGATCTCGTCAGTCGGCGGGCGCGCGACCGCAGCCGGTCTTTCGGCCTATCAGGCGGCGAAGTGGGCAGTCGGCGGCTTTACGGAAGTCATCAGCCAGGAGCTCGCGCCGTTTGGCGTGCATGTCACCGCGCTCGAACCCGGCGGCATGAAAACCGACTGGGGCCACGAAGCGGGCCGCGCGATTCCGCCGCTCTTTGCCGAGTACGAACCGTCGGTGGGCAGGCTGCTCGATCTGCTGCGCGATCATGTCGGCAACGAAACGAGCGACCCCGCCAAAGTCGCGCAACTGATCTTGCGGCTTGCGTATCACGACCATTTGCCGCCGCATCTGCTGTTGGGCAGCGACGCACTGCATTACTGCGGCGCGGCGGAAGACGTACGTGCGGAACATGCGGTGCGTTGGCGCGAAGTCAGCGCATCGACAGACTTCGCCGCGAACGGCCCGCAACCGGCGTTGCCGGTGCCCGCGTAAAAGCGCGCACGATCGTTGAACCGCTATTGTCGAACCGCTAGTGAGCCGCTAGTGAATCGTTATGCCACGAGGCCCGAAGGAGGCCCGCCATGAGAATCCTGATATTCGGCGCGACCGGCATGGTCGGCCAGGGTGTATTGCGCGAATGCCTGCGCGCGCCCGACGTGCAGTATGTGCAGACCGTCGGCCGCACGCCGACCGGCCAGCTCGACCCGCGGCTCTACGATCTCGTGCATCGCGACTTCACCGACTTCCGTTCGATCGAAGGCTCGCTGCGCGGTTTCGACGCGTGTTTCTTTTGCCTCGGTATCTCGTCGGTGGGAATGAGCGAAGCGGACTATACGCGCATCACCTACGACTTCACGATGGCCGCCGCACAAACGCTCGCACGCCTGAATCCGCACATGACCTTCGTGTTCGTGTCGGGTGCGAGCACCGACAGCACGGAGCAAGGCCGCACGATGTGGGCACGCGTCAAGGGCCGCACCGAAAACGCGCTACGGCGTTTGCCGTTCAAGGCCGTGTATCTGATGCGCCCCGGTGTGATTCAACCATTGCACGGTATTCGCTCGAAAACGCGCATCTACCGCACGATCTACGCGTTGCTCACACCGCTGCTTACGCCATTGCGCGTGCTCTTGCCGAACCTCGTGCTGTCGACGCAGGACATCGGCCTCGCGATGCTGACGCTTGCGCGCGAAGGCGCGGCGCAACAGGTGCTCGAAACACGCGATATTCGCGCACTGAGCCGGCATCTGGCGCAAGCCGTCGCTGCCTAGCAGGCAGGCGGACAGGCGCGAGCGGCGCGCCCACCGTGCGCGGCGCGAACGACCGCGTCAAGGTACGCGCGGCAACGTGGCGTCGCGCGACAACGCGCGGTGATACCATCGATCCACATCGAGCACGCCTTACCCGCCCTGCCCCGACCGATAGAATCCGATGCCCGACGAAGCCGCTCAAGCCGAAGAAGCCGCCAGCACGCGCGCAAACAGCCCATCAGCCGAGCCGGTCGAACAGCGCGTATTCCGCGCGGGCCATCTCTCGATCGGCCTGACGTTGCCGCTGCTGCCGGCCGGCCAGATCGTCGCGGACTTCAACGAACAGATCGCACTCGCACAACGCGCCGACGCGCTCGGCTATCGCGCGTTGTGGGTCCGCGACGTGCCGCTCAATAGCGCCGACTATCCGGACCCGGTCGGGCATCTGGACCCCTGGGTGCTGCTCGGCGCGCTGGCATCGCATACCGCGCGCATCGCGCTCGTCAGCGGCGCGATCGTTCTGACGCTGCGTCATCCGCTGCATATCGCGAAGGGTGCGATCTCGGTGCAAACCTTATCGCGCGGCCGCTTTATTCTGGGCCTCGGTTCCGGCGACCGCCCGCCCGAATATGCGGCGTTCGGCGCCAACGGCGACGAGCGCCGCGACCTGTATCGACGGCATTGGGAAACGGTCGCGGCCGCGCTCGGCCCTCGATCGCGCGTGATGCCCGACCAAGCGCCGCCAGGCGCGCCCGACTTCATGCTGCTGCCGCAGCCGCCGCGGGCCGTGTCGCTGCTCGCGGTCGGGTCGGGCGGACAAAGCGTCGACTGGATCGCGCGTCATTCGATCGGCTGGATGACCTACCATCGCGAGCCCGACGCGCAGCAGGCGCGGCACAGCATGTGGCGCGCCGCCGTCGAACGATGGGCGCCCGGCGAGTTCCGCGCATTCGGCGCGGCGCTGCGGCTCGAACTCAGTGACAATCCCGACGAACCCGCGACGCCGGTCGCGCTCGGCTATCGCGCCGGACGTCATGCGCTCGCGGCGTTATTGCGCGCGATGCGCGAGCACGGCACGCATCATGTGTCGCTGAATCTGCCTTCGTCGCCGCGCGCGCCGCGTGAGGTGATCGAAGAACTCGCGGCATACGTGCTGCCCGAGTTTCATACGGAAAGCTGACACGCAGGCACTCGCCTCAAGCCGTCCGCCACAACTTCGCCAAGGGCCCATTGCGCCCCGTCAACGGGTCCGACGCCGGAAACACCACCTGATGCATCGCCTGCAACTGCGCCGCGGATAAACCAGCACGGCTGATACCGATATCTTCATCGGGCGGATACGCGCCGACCACCAGAAAATCCGCGCTCGCCTCGAGCTTGCAATGACCGGTGCCGGCCGGCAGCACCACGACATCGCCGGCATTCACGCGCACCTCGCGCCCGATCGGTTCGGGACCGCCGAGCACGAGCCGCGCGCTGCCGCCCGCGAAGCCGAGCACCTCGTGCGTGGACGGATGGAAATGGTGGAAGCTGTAAATGCCGTTGCGCCATTGCGGCGGCCAACCGTTGCGCGCGAACGCCTGTTCGAACGATGCCGCGGGGTCGCTGCCCGAAATCGGCACGGCCGCACGATAAACGAGCACCGGCAAACGCTGGTTATTCGGAATCCAGCCGTTGGGCTCGAAGTTCAAGGTTTCAGGCTGCACGGGATGCGTGGAAAAAGACTGGCCGCCCGATGTGTCGCTCGCCGCGTGACTCAACGCTGCCGGTAACAGACCGCCGGCGAGACTGCCCGTGATACCGCCCGCGGCGAGGGCGGCGCTGACGCGCCGACGCTTCGTGTCCGTCATGCGAAGCCTCCTTGATGGTCGATCAGGACGAGTCAGCTTAGACGAAAAATATCGGGGCCGTCGCCGACGCGGGCATGCGTTCCGGCATGCATCATGCTTAAAGCATCGCCACGTGCGATTTGTACCGATCGCGCGCACATCGCGTGCACATCGATCGCACGCTTTCACTATTGTTGAAGTTGCACTGGCATCCCGCCCGCAGCGTACCGACACGCAAACGACATGACCCAACTTTCCCACGACACGGCAAGCGCCCAAAGCGCGGCCAAACGCGCAGCCGACCATGTCGACCCCGCGCGCCTCATCGACGCGATCGATGCGCTCGCAACGATCGGCGCGCGCGGCGACGGCGGCGTCGACCGCCCCGCGCTATCGGCACTCGATTTCACCGCACGGCGCGGCCTGATCGAACGCGCAGAAGCGCTCGGCTGCACCGTCTCGACCGACGCATGCGCGAACCTGTTTTTCCGCCGCGCCGGCGACGAAGACCTGCCGCCCGTCATGACCGGCAGCCATATCGACACGCAGCCGACCGGCGGCCGGCTCGACGGCGCATACGGCGTGCTGGCCGGTTTCGAATGCCTCGCCGCGCTCGCCGATGCGAACATCCGCACGCGCCGGCCGCTCGAGGTCGCGATCTGGACCAACGAGGAAGGCTCGCGCTTTCAGCCTGGCGCGATGGGCTCGAGCGCATTCGTCGACCCTTCGCGGCTCGACAGCTATCGCGCGGTCAGCGACGCGGCCGGCATCACGTTCGGCGCCACGCTCGATGCGCATCGCACCGCGTTCCCCACGCTCGCCACGCGCGCGCCGGGCGACGCCCATGCATTTATCGAATTGCATATCGAACAGGGCCCGCTGCTCGAACTGGCCGCCACGCCGCTTGGTGTGGTAACCGGTATTCAGGGTGTGCGCTGGCATTCGGTCCGCTGCACCGGCGCGGCCGCGCACGCGGGCACCACGCCGATGCAGGTGCGCCGCGACGCGATGACGCTCGCGGTCCGCGTGCGCGGCGCGATCGAAGCGTTCGCGCTCGAACTCGGCGGCGCGGCGGCGCGCATCACCTTCGGCAGCTGGCATATCGAGCCGAACTCGATCAACACGATTCCGTCCGAGGTCACGTTCACGGTGGACTTCCGTCATCCGGAGCCCGCGGTGCTCGCACGCTTCGACGCGGCGCTCGCCGATTGCCTCGCGCAACACAGCGCCGACGTGCATCTCGAACCGCTGTTCGAGCATCCGCCCGTGCATTTCGCCGACTCCGCCATCGCGCGCGTCCGCGCGGCCTGCGATGCATTAGGCGCACGCTCGCAGCCGATCGTCTCCGGCGCGTTTCACGACGCCCTGCATCTCGCGAAGCGTTGCGCGACCGCGATGATTTTCGTTCCGAGCCGCGGCGGCATCAGCCACAACCCGATCGAAGCAACCGATGACGAACACCTCGTGCTAGGCACGCGCGCACTCGCGCATTGCCTCGTCGAGCTTTGCAACGAAGCGCCGTAACCCGCTCGTCCACACACGCTCCTCGCACCCAACACCACCCGCACAAAGGAATCCGCGATGACCACTACGACCCTCGCCGCCACCGAGGCGCAAACGCAAACCCACGCGCACCCGCACGACGACAACGGCACCGCGCTCGGCGAAAACGCAACGCTGCACGAGCCGATTTCCGCCGACGGCACGCCCGAACCCGGCCGCACCTATACCGTTCCGGCGCGCTGCGGCCGCGCAGTGCGCGTGAAAGCAGGCCAAACGATCCGCGTGACGAATACGCACGGCACGCAGGTCTGCGACACATGGATCTTCAACGCCGCGCATCTGAACGAGTTTCTGTCGTTCGAGCACACGCGCGCGTATATCGACAAGGTGATTCCGCAGGTCGGCGATCCGCTCGTGACGAACCAGCGCCGCCCGATCGCCGAACTGACCGCGGACACGTCGCCGGGCGTGCACGACACGCTGATCGCCGCCTGCGACCTGTACCGCTACCGGAATCTCGGCGTAACCGGCTATCACGACAATTGCGCCGACAATATGCGGCTCGCGCTGAAGGCGATCGGCCTGCGCGCACGCGAAGTGCCGCAACCGTTCAACCTGTGGATGAACATTCCGGTCAAGTCCGATTATTCGATCGAATGGCTGCCGGCCGTATCGAAGGCCGGCGATTACGTCGATATCAAGGCCGCGATGGATTGCGTGTTCGTGTTTTCCGCGTGCCCGCAAGACATCGTGCCGATCAACGCGCTGCATCCGGTAGAGGTGGAATTCACCGTGCTCGCATAACGTCGTAGCGTCGCCGCGCGGCTGCATAATTACCCAGCCGCGCATTCAGCCGCGCATTCAGCCTCGCACCCGGCGCGCACTCAGACGCGCAAATGCTTACCGATCAATCCTGCGGCAACCGGAACGGCACCACGCTGTTCTCGTTGTTCGCCTCGACGAGCCGGATCAGTTGCAGCATGAACAGCTCGCGCTCGCCCGGCGGCAAATGCTCGATCGTGCGGTCGTGCGCACGCTGCACCGCCGGCGCCATTTTCGCGACGAGACGTTTGCCCTGGCGCGTCAGCTTGACGAGCTTCACGCGCCGGTCGTAGTCGGCCTGACGGCGCTCGATCAGCCCGCGCCCTTCGAGACGCGGCATCACTTCGGCCACGCTCGAACGCTCGAGCCCGATTTCGATGGCGAGCGAGTTCTGATCGATCTCGCCAAGTGCGTCGAGCGCCGTCAACAAGCTGTATTGCACGGGCGTCACATCGAATTGCGCCGTTTCCTCGGCAAACAGAAAGCCGTGAATCTGATGCATGCGGCGAATCAGAAAGCCGGGCCGGCTAAAGAGCGGCGAGCGCGCCTGCCATGCGCGCAATTCCTCGCTCACCGAACGCGTGGCGGGTTCATCGTTGATCGTGGTCGACATAGGTCCTTGTCCTGGAGAGCGCGCTGGCAACTGCGCTGAAAACGCGCCGGTAAACGCACTAACAAGCGCACTAACAAGCGCACTAGCAAGCGCACTAGCAAGCGCGCAAACGCCGCAACACCGAATGCGCTGCATTCTAGCGAATTCGCGGGCGCGAATAAATAATCGGGGTACACCACACAATTCACCATAATCATGCGCGACGCCTTGATCCGGTGCGCGACCGCACCACACAGGCGTCGGCCGCAAGCCCGCAGGCACGCCGAGCCTCATCCATGCAAATGCCGTGCGGACCCCTCGAGTCCCGCATGACGTCGCGGTGCTTCGCGCGCCGCGCCCGTCCGGCTGACAAACCGGCATGATATTTGCGGTACACCACGCATTTCCCCCCCATCCTGCCAACCAGCCCGATATCCGCTATGACCCAGGTTCTACTGAAAGGCGGCCGAGTGATCGATCCCGCAGCCGGTCTCGACGCGACGCTCGACATACTGGTCGAAGACAAGCGCATTGCCGCGATCGGCCCCAACCTTGCCGCGACCGCGCCGATTGCGGAAATCATCGACTGCAAAGACCGGCTCGTGCTGCCGGGCCTCATCGATACGCACGCGCACGTCTATCAGTACGTCACCGGCCGCTTCGGTCTGAACCCCGATATGTGCGGCGTGCGCTCGGGCGTGACGACGCTCGTCGATCAGGGCGGCCCGAGCTGCATCACGATTCCCGGCTTCCGCAGCTTTATCGCCGAACCGTCGAAGACGCGCGTGCTCGCATTCATTTCCGCGTATATCGTCGGCGGGCTCGAAGGCCACTACTATCCCGAGCTTTACCGCCCCGAATGTCTCGATGCGTCCGCCACCGTGAAAGCCGCGCACGCGAACGCAGACCTCGTGAAAGGCGTGAAGGCGCACGCCGAGATCGGCGGCTTCGCGCGCTGGGGTCTCGACGTGATGAAGATCGCGTCGCAGATCGGCCGCGACGCGCATCTGCCCGTCTATATCCATTTCGGGCAGTTGTGGCCGAAGCCCGAAAGCGGCGGCCTGCCCGTCAACCCGGACTCGATCTTCAATCAGGTTGTCGAAACGCTGAAGCCCGGCGATATCCTCGCGCACCCGTTCAGTCGGCATCCAGGCGGCTTCGTCGAGGAAAACGGCAAGCTGCATCCGCTCGTGCCCGAAGCGATCGCGCGCGGTTTGAAAGTGGACGTCGGCCACGGCTCGCACTTCAGCTTCAAGACGGCGCGCATCGTGCTCGATGCGGGCGTCGTGCCCGACACGCTCGGCGCCGATATGCACGGCTACAACACGCACCTGCCGGCGCCCGCCGGCACCCCCGATAGCCACCCGGACGAAGAGCACTCGTTCCTCGGCCGCACGCAGTTCAGCCTGGTCAGCGCGATGACCAGCATGCTCGCGCTCGGCCTGCCGCTCGATCACGTCGTGCGGATGGTCACGTCGAACGCGGCGCGCATGATCGGCATGGAAAGCGAACTGGGCGCATTGAAGGTGGGCGGCGTGGCCGACATCAGCGTGCTCGAGGACCGCCGCGGCCGCTGGGTGCTCGAAGACAACGAAGGCACGCAGGTCGTCACCGACCGGATGCTGACGCCCTTGCTTTGCGTGCGCGACGGCGTGCGCTACGACGCGAACTCGCCGAGCCTGCCGCTCGCGCGGGCCGCGTAAGCGCAAACGGGTTCTGCTCTCACACTTCACGCCGCGAGGAACACCACAGATGATCAAACGACCCGTCAGGCAACCGCCGGACCGCCCGCAAGGCATCGGCGCGTCGCTCGAGCGCAAGGAAGACGCGCGCTTCATGCACGGGCGCGGCGAATACGTCGGCAATATCCGGATGGTCGGCATGCTCGACGTCGCGTTCGTGCGCAGTCCGATCGCGCACGGCCATATTGTCGGCATCGAAAAGCCCGCGGGCTTCGAACACGCGGTTTACACGCACGCCGATCTCGACGGCGTGCTGCCGATCGTCGCCAACTCGGGGCTGCCGGGTTTCAAGCCGTCGGAACAGCCCGTTCTCGCGCGCGGCAAGGTTCGTCAGGTAGGCGAAATGATCGCGATGTGCGTCGCCGCCACGCGCGCCGAAGCCGAAGATATTGCCGCGCAGGTGTTCGTCGACTTCGAGGACCTGCCCGCCGTGGTCGATATGCTCGATGCGCGCAGCGCTAGCACTGCGCTCGTGCACGAGCACTGGGGCGACAACGTGTTCCTCGAAACCTTCGTCGACGCGAAGGCCGAGATCGACCTCGACGAGATCCGCCGCACCGCGCCGATCCGCGTCCAGCGCAAGCTGCGAACCTCGCGCCAGAGCATGGCGCCGATGGAAGGCCGCGGCGTCGTCGCGCACTGGGACAAGCGGCTCGCGCAACTGATCCTGCACACCTCGGCGCAGATGCCGCATATCACGCGCACGGGTCTCGCGCAGTGTCTCGGTCTCGACGAAGGCCAGGTGCGCGTGATCGCGCCCGATGTGGGCGGCGGCTTCGGCTACAAAGGCATTCTGCTGCCCGAGGAAGTGTGCTGCGGATGGCTCGCGATGCAGCTCGAGCGGCCGGTCCGCTGGCTCGAGGATCGCCGCGAGCAATTGACCGCGAACGCGAATTGCCGCGAACACGACTACGACATCACCGCCTACGCGCAGCGCGACGGGCGGCTGATCGCCGTCGAATGCGAAGCGACCGTCGATTCGGGTGCGTATTCGTCGTATCCGTTTTCGGCATGCCTCGAAGCGGCGCAAGTGGGCAGCATCCTGCCGGGCCCGTACAAGATGGATCGCTATCGCTGCCGCACGTGGTCGGTCGCGACCAACAAGCCGCCGATCCTGCCGTATCGCGGCGTCGCGCGCACGGGCGTCTGCTATGCGATCGAAACCATGATGGACGCGATCGCGGTGGCCGCCGGCCTCGAGCCGCATGAAGTGCGGCTGCGCAATCTCGTCGAGCCGCACGAAATGCCGTTCGACAACATCACGAACAAGCATTTCGACAGCGGCAACTATCCCGAAGCGGTACGCCGCGCGGTCGCCGCCATCGACCTGCCCGCGGTGCGCGCACGGCAGCGGCGCGGCGAAGCGGACGGACGCCGGATCGGCTTCGGCATGGCGGTGTTCTGCGAACAGGGCGCGCACGGCACCTCCGTTTATCACGGCTGGGGCATCCCGATGGTGCCGGGCCGCGAGCCCGCCGTGCTGCGCCTCACGCCCGACGGCGTGCTCGAAGTGCGCGCGGGCGTGCACTCGCACGGCCAGAGCATGGAGACGACGCTCGCGCAGATCGCGCACGACGTGCTCGGCATCGACACCGATCGGATCCGCGTCGTGCTCGGCGATACGGGCGTCACGCCCTACTCGACCGGCACCTGGGGCTCGCGCTCGATCGTGATGGCAGGCGGCGCGGTTGGACAGGCCGCGAAGGAACTGAGGCAGCGCCTGCTGAAGATCGGCGCATGGCTGCTGAACACGCACGTCGACGACGTGCGGTGGCAGCCCGGCGCCGTGACGAGCCCCGATGGCGCGACCTGCACGCTCGAGCAGATCGCGCACACGTGGTACCTGAAGCCGCAACTGCTGCCGCCCGACGTCGACCCGCGCGGACTCGAAGTCGCGACCACCTATCAGGCGAAGCGCGACACCGGCACCTTCAGCTACGCGTGCCACGCGGTCGTGGTGGCCGTCGACACCGCGCTCGGGCTCACGGAGATTCTCGACTATGTGATCGTCGAAGACGGCGGCGTGCTGATCAATCCGATGGTCGTCGACGGTCAGGTGTACGGCGGCGCCGCACAAGGCATCGGCACCGCGCTCTACGAAGCGATGCCGTACAGCGAAGACGGCCAGCCGCTCGCGTCGACGCTCGCCGACTATCTGCTGCCCGGCGCGACCGAAGTGCCGCCGATTCGCATCGAGCATATGGAAACGCCGGCGCCCTACACCGAGTTCGGCCAGAAAGGCATCGGCGAATCGGGCGCAATCGGCTCGACCGCGGCGATTGCCAACGCGGTCAACGATGCATTGCGTCCGCTGGGTGCCGAAGTGATGCGCCTGCCGGTCTCGCCGCGCGTCGTGCTCGAGGCGATCGCGCAAGCGAGCGGCGCGCGCCGCGATGCCGCGAAAGGAGTGCCCGCATGAAAGCCGCCGCGTTCGACTACGAAAAACCGCAGAGCGGCGACGATGCGGTACGCCTCGTCGCGGCGAGCGCCGGCATCGGCAAGTTCGTCGCCGGCAGCCAGTCGCTCGGCCCGATGATGAACCTGCGTTTCGCGCAACCGGAATTGCTCGTCGATGTGCGCGGCATCGCCGCGTTGCGCGCATGCCGCGACGAAGGCGCGCACGGCGTGCTGGGCGCGGGCATCACGCACGCGCAAATCGAAGACCGCGCAGTGGACGACTACACGCAAGGTCTGATGGCCCATGTTGCACGCGGCATCGCCTATCGCGCGGTGCGCAATCGCGGCACGCTCGGCGGCAGTCTCGCGCATGCGGACCCGGCTGCGGACTGGATCAACGTGATGTGCGGGCTCGATGCCGATTTTCTCGTGACGGGCGCGCAAGGCGAACGCGTCGTCAACAGCGCCGACTGGATGTCCGGCGCATTCACGACCGCGCTCGAACCCGACGAGTTGCTGACCGGCGTGCGCATCCGCAAGCTGACGGACCACGCGCGCTGGAGCTACTACAAGTTCAACCGCAAGCCCGGCGAATTCGCCGAAGCGATCGCGCTTTTGATCGACGATTCGGCTGCAGGCGTCTGCCGCGCTGTGATCGGCGCGCTCGACGGGCCGCCTCACCTGATCGCCGACGCGCGCGGCTTGATCGATGCGCGCGACCCGGCCGCGCTCGAACCGCATCTGCTCGATGCGGGCCTCGAACCGGACAGCTACGAATACCAGGTGCATCGCGTCGCACTCGAACGCGCGGCCGCAACGCTTCGCACCCACGGCAGGAATCCGCTATGACCGACGCGCCCAAAAAACCGCTGCAACTGACCGTCAACCACATGCCGGTCGCCGCCTTCGTCGAACCGCGCACGAATCTCGCCGACTTCCTGCGCGAAGCGCAAGGGCTGACCGGCACCAACATCGGCTGCGAACAGGGCGTTTGCGGCGCCTGCACCGTGCAGATCGACGGCGCGCCGGCCCGCTCGTGCATCACGCCGGCGATCGCCTGCGCGGGCGCGCAGGTGCGCACGATCGAAGGTTTCGACGACGATGCGCTGATGAACGCGCTGCGCGCCGCATTTTCCGCCGAGCACGCGCTGCAATGCGGTTACTGCACGCCGGGCATGCTCGTGACCGCACGCGACATCGTGACCCGCCTGCCCGACGCCGACGACGCGCGTGTGCGCTACGAACTCGCGGGCAATCTGTGCCGCTGCACGGGCTATGTCGGCATTGTCCGCGCGATTCGGCGCGTGCTCGATGCGCGGCGCGCGGCTGCCGCGCAGCCGGTAGCCCGTGACACGGTCGGCGCGGCTTGACCCGCTGTGTAAGCGTGCCAATCGCCTTCTACTCTTTGCCGCTCGCGAGACGCAATGGAAATCGAACAAAGCTTTACCGTCGCCTATCCGCTTGACGACGTATGGACCTCGTTTCACGACACGCCTGGCATCGTTGCCTGCCTGCCCGGCGCGACGCTGACCGCACCGCCTGAGAACGGCGCGCTCAAGCTCGCGATGACCGTCAAGCTCGGCCCGATTGTCGCGAGCTTCGCGGGCGACGGCGAAATGACGCTCGACGAAAACGCCAGGTGCGGCAGCGTCAGCGGCAGCGGCGTCGATCGCAAAAGCGCGTCGCGCGTGAAAGGCGTGGCCGCCTTCGCATTACATGCCATTTCGCCGGCACAAACGCGCGTGGACGTGAAGGTCGATTACACGATCGCCGGCACGCTTGCGCAGTTTTCGCGAGGCGGCATCGTGAAGGAACTGGCGACGCGCCTGACCGATGCGTTTGCGCAGAATCTGAAGGCGAAGCTCGATACGCAGCAGCATGCGGACGTGCAAGACGAAGTGCAAAGCGAAGTGCAAAACGAAGCGCAAAACAAAGCGCCCGACGCGATCGCGCCCGAGCCCGCCAGCCTGAGCCGGGCCGATACCGAACCCAGGCTCAGTGCTCCGCCTGCCCAGCCGCCCGTCAATGCGCCGCTCGACCTGGGCAATCTGTTCTGGAAAATGCTGTGGTCGCGCATACGCGGCTGGCTGCGTCCCGGCGTGAGTTCGCGATGAATGCAACGAACCGCGAAGCACCGGGCAACGCGCACACCGATGCGCCGGTTGATGCAAACGCCGGCGCAACCCAACGAGCCCTCGCTCGCGTGTACGGCGTGCGGCCGCATTGGCACGCCGTCGCGCGCGCCCGCGACGCGATCGGCCTGCCCGACTTCACGCTGCTGCATGCCGGCCCACCCTATGCGAACCCGTGCGACCCGGCGCCACCGGTGCTTTCGTCGGCGGTGCTGTGCTGCCTCTACGAAAAATGGGCGACGACCGAGGCGCACGCCGAGCAGTTGATCGCCAGCGGCGAGGTGAAGCTGGTCAGCGCGCAATCGTTCGGTGTCGTGACACCGCTTGCCGCCGTGGTATCGCCGTCGTCGACGCTCGTCGAAGTCGTGGACGCCCACGCATCGCCCACTGCGCGCCGCGCATGGTCGCTGCTCGGCAGCGGCGCGGGCCCGCAGCTCCGTTTCGGCAGCCGCCATCCGCACGTGCTCGCGCGGCTCGCATGGCGCGACACGGTGCTCGCGCACCATCTTGCCGAGGCGCTCGAACGTGTCGGCCCGCTCGACCTGTTTCCGCTCGCGGCCGCCGGCCTCGCAGCCGGAGACGATCTGCATGCCCGCACGACATCGGCAACGGCCGCGTTGCGTGCGCAACTATCGCCGTTCATCGCCGAGCCGGCTGTCGATACGATGCTTGCCGACACGCCGCTCTTCTTTCTCACGCTGTGGATGGCCGCGTGCCATCTGATGATGTCGGCCGCAACGGACCCCGACGGCGACGCCGCGGACACCGCCGGCGCCGCCTCGACGCTCGTCGTCGCACTGGCCGGCAACGGCCGCGAAGTCGGTGTGCGGCTCGCGGGCAAGCCGTCCGTGTGGACCACGCACCCGGCCGCGGCGCCCGCCGGGCCGCGCCTCGATAGCGTCGCCGCCCACCTGCCGGCCGCCCCGCTGACCGGCGACAGCGGCGTGATCGACGCAGCCGGCTTCGGCGCGCACGCCTTCGCGCTGGCGCCCGAACCCGCGACCGCATTCGCCGCGTGGCTGCCCGCCGGCTGGCGCGATGCGCAGCCCACGCTGCTTGCCGGCCAGCACCCGGCATTCGATGCCGCATTGCGTTGCGCACTCGACGCAGCCGCCGTCGTACAGCGAAGCGTCGAACCGCTCGCCGCAATCGCGATGATCGGTGCCGACGGGCGCACGGGCCTGATCGGCCGAGGCGTCTATGCGGCGCCCGTCGCGCTATTCGAGGCCGCATTGCAGGCACGCTGACGCCGCATCGCGAAGTATGTGCACGCGACATTTTTTTTTGCGAGACTGAACGCCCGCATGACTCGCCCTGGAATTACACGTTTTCCTCTATGCTGATCAACGACCCCGCCACCTACGCTGCCGTTAGCGCCGCGTTCGACGCGTACGAAACCGCGCTCACCACCAACGATGTCGCGATGCTCGACACGCTGTTCTGGAACAGCCCGCATACACTTCGCTATGGGGCCACCGAGAATCTGCATGGGTATGACGAAATTCGCGCCTTTCGCGCGCGTCGGCCCGGTGCAAATCTGATGCGCACCGTCGTCGACCGTTCCATTACGACATTCGGGCACGATTACGCCGTGGCGAACATCACGTTCACGCGCGAAGGCGAAGCGCGCGTCGGACGGCAGTCGCAGACCTGGGCGAAGATCGATCAGGCATGGCGCGTGGTCGCCGCACATGTTAGCTGGATGGAAACATGAACCAGAACACGTTGCTCGAACCGGGTTTTAACGGCGCCTTCGTCCGCGACGGCTTCAACGCATTGCCCGCACCCGTTGCCATGGAAATCGCCGCGCATCTCGCGGCACAACCGGCATCGCGTGCGGCGGCGCTCGCCGGCGCGCGTCTCGCGGTCAAGGATGTGTTCGATATCGAAGGGCTGCGTGCCGGCGGCGGCAATCCGACCTGGGCCGACAATCAACCCGTCGCGACGTCGACCGCGCCTGCCGTGCGCATGCTGCTCGAAGAAGGCGCGCAATGGGTCGGCAAGACCGTTACCGACGAACTGACCTACAGCCTGGCCGGCATCAACGTTCACTACGGCACGCCGCGCAATCCGGCGAGTCCGGCGCGCATCCCGGGGGGCTCGTCCTCAGGCTCGGCCGTCGCCGTGGCAGCCGGTTACGCGGACATCGGCCTTGGCACCGACTGCGGCGGATCGATCCGGCTGCCCGCGAGCTATTGCGGCATCTGGGGTATCCGGCCCACGCACGGCCGCATCGCCGCCAATGGCTGCTTCACGCTCGCGCACAGTTTCGATACGGTCGGCTGGTTCGCACGCGACGGCGCGTTGCTCGCCGATGTCTTCAACGTGCTCGCGCAGACCGACGCGCAAATCCTGCCCGAACGCGTGATGCTGTGTCTGCCCGACGATATCGTCACGTTGCTGCACGTGCGCGTGCGGACCGCACTCGCCACCGCGTTCGACACCTTGTCGGAACGCTTCGAAATGAGCCTGCTGTCGTCGTCGAGCCTCAAGCCCGAAACCTGGGCGCAAAGCTTTCGCGTGCTACAGGCCGGTGAAATTGCACAACAGCACGGCGCGTGGGCGATGCGGCATCTCGACAGCTTCGCCACCGATATCCGCCAACGCCTGCAGGCCGCGGTCACGATCCACCCGGCGCAGGTGCACGATGCGCAGCGCGTGCGCGGCGATGCGATCCGCGCGCTTGCGCGCGTCTTCGAGGAGCCCGATACCTATATCGTGATGCCGACGCTGCCATGGATCGCCCCGCTGATCGGCACGTCGGGCGCGGAAGTCGACGAGGTGCGCGTGCGTTCGCAGCAGATGCTGTGCATCGCGGGCCTGGCCGGCTTGCCGCAGGTCAACCTGCCGTGGACGTCGTTCGACGGCGCGCCGCTCGGGCTCTCGGTGATCGGCGCGCGCGGCGACGACGAAGGCGTGCTCGCGGTGGCGCAAGCGGTGCACGACGCGCTTGCGAGCGCGCAACCGGACGCTTAGGACGCTTAGGGCTCTGTGGACGCTTGGGACGCTGAGCCCTTTAAGCCCCTCCAGACGCTTGTCGACGCGCGTGCGCGTCGCGCCTGATCGGCGTGCGGCTCAGTTCGTTGTTCGTTTCGACGAGCCGCACGAGGTACTCGATAAACTGCTTGCGATCCTTCGCGGGCAGCGCGGCCAGCGTGCGTTCGTGCGCGCGCTCGACGCCGGTTTCGAGCCGCGCAAGCAGCGCGCGGCCCACGTCGGTCAGTTCCGCCACTTTCTTGCGCTTGTCGGTACGCGAACCGCGGCGCTGGATAAAGCGCCGCTCGGCAAGCCGCGCGATCACATCGGCCGTATTCGCGCGATCGAGGCCGACCGCATTCGATAAGGCGATCTGCTCGGACGGCCCCAACTGATCGAGCGCCGTGAGGATGCTGTATTGCACCGGCGTGATGCCTTCCGGCGCGCATTCCTCGATAAACAGCGCAACGTGAATCTGATGCAGACGGCGGATCAGAAAGCCAGGCCGCGCGTCGAGCGCGGTATGCCGCCATTCGGACGGATTGTCGGTGTCCGCATGCGCCGGCGCCGCGGGTGCGGCAAGCGCGGCTTTAGCCGCCGTCCGTTTGTTAGTCGCTCGAACGGTCATTGCGCGCCGCCATTCGTGCGGCCGTTCGTGCCTTCATAGGTCGCCTCGGTCATCGTCCGATCTCCTCGTGTTTGCCATTTCGTCAGTACACATCGTATCAGGAAGAAATGCTTCCGGTAGCGGCGTATTGCGCCGTGTGTGCGCAAGCTGCGATTTGTCCAATTCGCGTTCGGAAGCATGCACCCGATCGTCGAACGCGATTCGCCTGTCTCGTCCAAACAAGTGCACAACGCGTAGCGCCGCGTGCATTCCGGCGATGCTTTGGTGCGTCGTTTCGGTTCCGTTCCCGCCGTCACGATGCGCATCGCGCGCACACGCCGCGCCCACACCGCGATACGCATCACTGGCATGTCATTTGCATCGACGCCATCGAACTCGTAAGTGTGCAAACAAATATCGCTGTCTCGCAGCGACAACTCATCGACCGCCGCATCCAAACCGCAAAGGGGAATGACATGCCGTCCCGCTTCACGTCCCGCTTCACGTCCAGCTTTATCGCCGCCACCGCCCACGCCACGCGACCGTACGCATCGGCCCGGCGCGCCGTCGTCCTGACGCTCTTCGCGGCGCTTGCCGCCTCGAGTCTCGGGCTCGGCTTCGCGAAGGCGGCCCACGCGGCCGGCGCCGACGACATCAAGGCGCGCGGCTATCTGACGGTTGCCACCGAAGACGACTTCAAGCCCTTCGAATTCGTCGACGACGGCAAGCCGACCGGTTACGACAACGAGATGCTCGCGCTCGTCAAGAAGAAGCTGCCGGTCGAAGTGCGGCAGCAGATCATGCCGTGGCCCGGCATTCTGCCCGGCGTGACGACGGGCAAGTACGACATGGCGGTGACCGCGGTGCTCGTCACACCCGAGCGCAAGAACACCTTCGACTTCACGACACCGCTCGTCGAATCGACGACGTACTACGCGACGAAGAAGGGCTCGAGCATCAAATCGGGTGACGACCTCGTCGGCAAGGTGGTCGGCGCGCAGACCGGCAGCGCGATGCTCGCGGACCTGAAGGCCTACGACGAAGCCCTCAAAAAGAAGCACGGCGGCCAGGGCATCAAGCAGATCGTCGAGTACCAGTCGTATCCGGAGGCGTATCAGGACCTCGGCGTCGGCCGGCTCGATGCGGTCGCGAACACGCAGATCAATCTGAATTCGCTGATCAAGACGCGCCCCGACACTTTTGCGCTCGGCCAGCCGCTCGGCCAGCCCGTCTATATCGCGTGGGCCGTCAAGAAAGGCAATACGGCCGCGCTGCAAATGATCAACGCCGTCCTGTTCGACCTGCGCAAGAGCGGCGAGATGTACGCGATGCAGAAGAAGTGGTTCGGCGCGAGCTTCGAATCGATGCCGCAGTCGATCAACTGATTGCGTAGACGAGCCCGCCTGATGACCGCATTCGACTATTGGAGCATCACGCGCGGCGCGCTGTCGACGATCTCGCTGTCGCTCGCGAGCATCGTGCTCGGCGTGCCGCTCGGCCTCGCGCTCGCGCTGATCCGCTGGGCGCGCGTGCCGGTGCTCGACCGCGCGGTGTATTCGTACGTCAGCATCGTCCGCTCGTGCCCGACTGTCACGCTGACCCTGCTGATCTTTTTCGCACTGCCGCAGTTCGGTCTGTCGCTCGACCCGATTCCCGCGGCCATCGTGGCGCTGACGATCAGCACGTCCGCGTTCAATTGCGAAGTATGGCGCAGCGCGCTGATCGCGTTTCCGCGCGATCAGTACGACGCGGCGCTGTCGTTCGCGATGCCGCGGCTCACCCGCATGCGCCGCATCGTGCTGCCGCAAGTCTGGCGCGCGAGCCTGCCGGGTCTCGTCAACGAAATGACGCTGCAGATCAAGTCGACGCCGGCGGTCGCCGTGATCGGCATCGTCGAAATCACGCGCGCGGCGCTGCGTGTCGGCTCGAACACGTACGAGCCGCTGCCGCCGTTCGTGTTCGCGCTGGTGCTGTACAGCGTGATTGTCTATGTTCTGTTGCGTGTGCAACGAACCATCGAATCGCGTGTGCGGCAAGGAGAAGCCGCATGATTCACGACTTCGCGACCATCTGGGCGCAGCGCGCCGACGTGCTGTCCGGTCTGCTGAACACCGTGATTCTGCTCGTCTCCTCCGCGTTCGCCTCGCTCGTGCTCGGCGCGCTGCTGACGCCGATGCTGATGTCGAAGCGCAAGGCGATCGCGCGCGCGGCAACGGCCTACGTCGATGCGATGCGCTGCGCGCCGTTTCTGCTGTTCGTCTATCTGATTTATTTCGGGCTGCCGACGCTCGGCATCAGCCTGTCGAACTGGTGGGCCGGCGCGATCGCGCTGATTCTCTACAACACGGCGTACATGGCGGAACTGCTGCGCGGCGCGTGGCGCGAACTGCCCGTCACGCTGATCGAAGCGGGCAAGGCGTACGGTTTTTCCGGCTTCGCGCTGCTGCGCCGGATCATCCTGCCGCCGATCTTCCTGCGCGCGATGCCGATGATCGGCAACCAGATCATTCAGATCGTAAAAGACAGCGCCTTCCTGACCGTGATCGCCGTCAACGAGCTCACGCACGAAATGACCGGCATCCAGTCGACCTACTTCATTCCGTTCGCGGCCTTCGTCACGGCCGTGCTGCTTTACTGGTGCGTGTGCCTCGCGATCGAGGCCGGCACCGGTGCATTGAACAAACTTGCCGAGGAACGCCGCGCGTGAATTCCCCTACTGCTTCGTGGGCTGCCGTCAAGACGACTCAAACCCTGCACGACGCCGCGCTTGCCGCGCAAGACGACGCACGCCCCGTTGTGATGCTGAGCGGCATCTCGAAGTCGTTCGGCAGCAATCTCGTGTTGCGCGACGTGTCGCTGCACGTCGCGCAAGGCGAAACGATCTGCCTGCTCGGCCCGTCCGGCTGCGGCAAATCCACCTTGCTTCGCTGCATCAACTGGCTCGAGACGCCCGATGCGGGCAGCGTGCATATTTCCGGCAAGCGCATGGGCGTGCGCGACAACACAAGCATCAAGATGAGCGATGCCGACCTCGCCCGCATGCGCGCGAAGATCGGCATGGTGTTCCAGCACTTCGCATTGTGGCCGCATCTGACCGTGCTCGAAAACGTGATGGAAGCGCCGCTCCATGTGCTGAAACGCGACCGCGCGAGCGTGCGCGCGGAAGCGGAAGCGCTGCTCGCGCGCGTGGGGCTCGCCGAAAAGCGCGATCAGTTTCCGTCGCGGCTATCGGGCGGCCAGAAGCAGCGCGTCGGCATCGCGCGGGCGCTGGCGATGAAACCCGACGTGCTGCTGTTCGACGAGCCGACAAGCGCGCTCGACCCGGAACTCGTCGGCGAAGTGCTCGCCGTCATGAAATCGCTCGCCGCTGAAGGCGCGACGATGATCATCGTTACGCACGAAATGGAATTTGCGCGCCAGGTCGCGACGCGCGTGGTGTTTATGGACGGCGGACAGGTGGTCGAGAGCGCGCCGCCCGAGCAGTTTTTCGGCGCGCCGAAGTCGCCGCGCGCCCAGCAGTTTCTCGCGCGGTTCCACAAAGGGTGAAATCCGGGATGAAACCCGGACTGAAACCGGGGCCGGCATCGCGAAACAAGGGCTGAAGTCAGTCGGCGCGCTGCGGCACGCCGTGGCCGGGCTTCAGCGACGCGACGGCAATCCTCGCGAGGTGGAAATAAAGCCGCCGGTCGAAGCCATAGCGGTACGCATACAGATGCGTGAGCGCGACCCGCAGCGCACGCAACGGCGCGCCGTTTTTCGAGTAGATCGACACGACGATCGGCACCATGCGCCGCAAGGCGACACGGCGCGCGGGCTCGAGTGACGGCGGCAACGTCAGGCCGGCGAGAAAATGGTACGCAAGCATGGTCGCCGCGCCGAGCGAGGCGCGCGTCGTGGTGGTGATCGACACGCCCGTCTTCCGGTAATACGACACGTACTCCTTCAGGTAGTACACGCCGCGCGCCGCAAGACACAGTTCCGTGCCGAACACATATTCGCAGCCCAGACCGTAGCGCTCCTTGTAGCTGATGCGCTTGACCAGCCCGGCGTTCGCCATCCAGCCGTTATTCGGCAGCATCTGGACGATGCCGGTGCGTCCCGGCAAACGCTGCAAACCCTGCGCGCCCGCGGTACGGAAGTACGCGACGTTGAGCCGCGCGCTGCCCTCGATGTCGATCTTGCCGGACTCGTCCACCTCGTACTGATCGCCGAACGCCACCTCGATATCGGGGCTGAGCGTCCATGCGCGCAGCAGCCGGTCGACGCAGTCGAGCGCGAGATAATCGTCGTCGTGAATCAGCACGATCTTGTCGCCGGTCGCGCGCGCGAAGAGGCTCGCGATATTACGCGGCTGCTTCAACGACGGCTCGTGCTTCCGGTAGCTGATGCGCGGCTCGTTCGCATAGCGCGTTTCGATCAGCGCTTTGGTGCGGTCGTCTTTCGAATCGTCGCCGATCACCACTTCGATATTCGGGTACGTCTGCGAAAGACACGAATCGAGGCACTGGACGATCAGATCCGGACGCTGATACGTCGGCAGGCAAATGGAGACCTTGGTTTCCGCTGTCGTTTCAGTTGTCATGATGAAGTGACGCTCCCGAATTGATTCCCCGGAATGGCCCCCGAATGGACTCCCCTGTACGAACGCACGCGTGCTCGACCCTTCGCGGTCGAACAGTCCGGCGCAAGGCCCCCATCTCGCGGGCCATGGCACAAAAATAGTAGATGAAGATGATCGATCGCGTAGCGGATTAGTTCCGCACGCGAGATCGGGTCGCCGGGATGTCGCTGCGCAAGCGCTGGGCCTGCGCAGCGAAGGGCGCGAAGCAGGAGGGCTACTTGCGGTCCACGATAATCTGGTCGAAGGTGCCGCCATCGGCGAAATGCACTTTTTGCGCGTTCTGCCAGTTGCCGAAAACCTGCTCGACCGTGAACGTTTTGATCGGCTTGAACTCGTTGGCGTGCTTCGCAAGCACGGCGGCGTCGGTCGGGCGCAGATGATGCTTTGCCATGATTTCCTGCGCCGCGGGTGAATACAGGAAGTCGAGGAAGGCCTGTGCCTGCTTGCGCGTGCCGCGCTTGTCGACCACCTTATCGACCACGGCAACGGGCGGCGCCGCAAGAATGCTCATCGACGGATAGACGACGTCGAAACCGCCGCCGCCCACGCCGCTGTCGATCAGCGACACCTCGTTTTCGAAGGTCACGAGCACATCGCCGATGCCGCGCTGCGTGAAGGTGGTGGTCGCGCCTCGTCCGCCGGTATCGAGCACCGGCACGTTGCGGAAGATCGCTTTCTCGAAGTCGAGCGCCTGCGCGTCGGTCGCGCCATGCAGCTTTTTATAGCCCCATGCGGCCAGATACGAATAGCGGCCGTTGCCGGCCGTCTTCGGGTTCGGAATCACAACCTGCACGCCGGGCTTCGCGAGGTCGTCCCAATCCTGGATGTGCTTCGGATTGCCCTTGCGCACGAGGAACACCATCGTCGTCGTATAGGGCGCACTGTCGTGCGGCAGACGCGTACGCCAGTTCTCGGGCAGCAAATGCCCCTGCTGCACGAGCAGATCGATATCGTTCGGCTGGTTCATCGTGACGACGTCGGCCGGCAGGCCCTGCAGCACCGACAGCGCCTGCGCGCTCGACGCGCCATGCGACTGGCGCACGTCGACGGTCTCGCCGGTCTTCTGCCTGTATTCGGCGGTGAAGGCCGGGTCGATGTCCTTATAGAGTTCGCGCGCCACGTCGTAGGACACGTTGAGCAGTGTCGTATCCGCATGCGCCGCTTGCGGTGCGCCTTGCCACAGTGCCAATGCCGCGGCCGCCGCAAACGCGATGCGCGCGGCGGCGAGCGGACGTGCTTGAGCCGTCTTGCCAGTCATTTTTTCTCCGTTGAGGGTCGCTTATAGACGAGTAACACACCGACGGGTGAAGCACGAACTCTGCACGAACTCTCGCCGTCGGCCCGCTATTATTCGCGAACCCGCTTCACGGATGTTGGGAAAGCGGCATCCCCTCGGTGCCGGCATAGAACACGATCAGCGTAACCGGACTGTCGCCGGTCACGCCGCGATGGACGCTGCCTACCGTTTCGGGCAGCACCTGTCCGGCCTTGACCGTCTGTTTCTCGCCGTCCTTCTTTTCGACGGTGATCTCGCCCGACACCACATAGCCCGCATTCGGCATCGGATGCGTATGCCACGGCAGCACCGAATGCGCGGGAATCTCGATCTTCAGCACCGAGAGTTGCGGCTGCCCCGACGGATATCCCTTATAAGGCGTACCGTCCCAGGATTTGTCGGTCTTGAGCAGGGTTTCGATCTGGATGCCGGCCGGCGGCTGTTGCGCGAAGGCCGCGCCGGCAAACGCGAAGCCGAGGCCGGCGCCAAGCGCGGCGAGCGTGCCGCGCACGAACGCGCGACGGTGCCGCGCCGGAGGGCGTCCAGGCGGATTGCCGGAACGATCGAAACGGTTGTTTGAGCTGGAAAGGCGGGCACGGGCCGCAGCGTCGGCTTGCATGATTTCGTTCACTCCTTGAAGGCGGACAAGGCGGCCCGATCGACGTCGGCATCGGACCCGAATTCGAGCAAACCGATGTTATCGAAACCGCGCAATCAATGGAACGCGTGGCACGGATCGTTCATTCCCTTCTTTTCCGTCACCCGGTGTTGCGAAACGGGAAACAAAGCGAAGCCTTATTGACGCGGCAACCTGGTGGCGGCGATGCGGGTTGCTGCGCGGTTTTCCGTGCGTCGTGTACGTCCGCGGTTTGCCGAGCAGCGAGCGCCGCGAATCGATCGCATCCTGGAAGTGCGCGGTCGCTGTCGGGTCGCCGAGCAGCACGACCAGCATGGCGTGTCCGCGCACCTGCGTGACGAGAATCAGGCAATGGCCGGCCCCGTTCGTCAAGCCGGTCTTCTGCAGGCTCACATGCCACGATGCCATCCGCCACGATGCCATCCGCCCGAATCGCATCCGCACGCATCCGTGCCACGGCGAATCTACTCGCTCGCGTTGGCGCTCGAGGGCGTAACGGCTTCGACCGGCAGCGTGCAAGCGCGCACCATCGCGGCGTAAAGCGGGTCCGCGACACGCCGCTCGAAGAACTGAACGCGTGTCGCGCCCGAGCGCGGCCTGAGCCGGACGCCGATCTTCACGCCATCGAAAAAGGTTGCGCCTGCAGCGTGACGATGTTGTCCCGATGCACACGACGCAAATGGCGCGCGCTGGCTTTCCACCTCGCAGCGATACAGTCGGCCACCGCCGCGACCGACGCCTGCGAGCGCAGTGTCAACGCGGGCGGCCTTGAAAACACGCTGTCCTTGTTCGAACAGGCCGTTGCGAGCAGCACGACAGACCCGACGCGACGAGCAGATTGATAAAGGGGAAGCGGCTTCTCATTGCATATTGCGCGGCAGCAGCGGAACTTTCGCCAGATTAGCTGGCCACATCGTGCAACGCGCGACAAACCGAAACGCACAGTGCGGCGCCGACTGACCGGCATGCTGCATCGTGCTTCCTGCAATAAACAGCCCTACTTGCCTCTCTTACCCGTCATGAAAGGACTTGTCGTTCCCATCGCCCTTGCCGGCCTTCTACTGATTCTTCAAGCCGCCTCATCGCGCGCCCAGGATGCCCAGGATGCGATTCCCGAAGACTACGCGTATCTGACGCATATCAACGTCCGCCCGGCGGTCATCAATTGCATCGCGGAAATCGACCGCTGGATCCGCACCGCAGCGCGCTACGACACGTTTCTCGCACCCGACGTGCGCCTCCTGAAGGCAAAGGTTCGCGATGTGGATAGCAGCGCGCCGGCTTCCGCCGCACAAGACGCCGCGCCGAGTACCGCCCAGCGCCCCACGCTGAGCACCGCACAGAGCGTCGCGGAAAACGCCACGCAACGCGTCGCGCAGGGTGCCTTGCAGCCGGCCACACCTCAAGTCGACTCGACCGTGACGATTCACGGCTCCGCGAGAACCCGCAAGCACAACGCGTGGGTGCCGGCCATCGCCCGATGCGGCTTCTGGCATTCGCACGTCGTGTCCGTCACGCTCGAGCCGTTCGCGCCGCGCTGACCGCACAGCACGGCGCACGCGCGCATTCAGGGACGGCGGCGGCCCGCATGACCGCCGCACATCGGCCACCCGCATACCGGCCACCCGCATACCAGCCACCTGCATACCATCCACCTGCATACCATCCACCATCACGCGCACGGTTCGCCGCTCACTGCATCGACAGCCACTCGTCGCCGAGACCCTCGGTAATCGCCGCCGCGTCGAAGCGGTATGCCATCAGCGCGGCGAAACCGCGCCGGCCGTCGATCGAAGCCGGCGCGCTCGTGAAGCCGTGCTTCGCCATCAGCGCGGCCTCGATCGCATCGGCGGCCGCCTTGCCGACCTCGAGCCCCGCGAGCGGCAGACCCGCGTTGTGCGCGAGCCCCGCCGATTGCGTGGCCGCAATGCCGAGCGCGTTGCGCGTGCGCGTTTCGTCGAGCGTCAGAATGCGCGCGACCGCGAGCACGGCGCCAAGCACGCCGACTGCCGACGCGACGTTCCAGCGCGCGCGAAATTCGTCGCTGTCCACCGCATGGCGAATCCGCAGCGCCGCTTCGATCCCGATCGCGGCGGCCGCCGCCAGATCGTCCGCGTCGGCGGATACGAGCTCGCCGGTGGCGACGACGGCGGCCAGCACCGGCGTCGCCACCGTCGCGGGCGCTTCGTTCGCGAGCGTCGCACCGAGCGCCCACGATTGCACGCGCGTGTCGTTCGGACCGCTGCCCTGAAATTGCAGCAGCGTGGCGGTTTGCCGGCTCGCGCCGTTCAGCGACGCGAGCTTCGAGCGTGCATGCTCGATGGCGCGCGCCGCGGCGGCGGCGGCCGGCGCGCCCCGTTCGGTGAGCGGGCCCGACGCGAACCGGACCAGCGCGTCGGATACGGCGGAGTGAGCAGCGGGGTTATGCATGATTCGATTCCTTCGTCGTAGTGCAAAGCGCGAAAAGCCCGTCGAGATTCGCCGCGTCGGCAAGACCATCGACCACCGCCGCCAGCTTCCGGGCGGTGCCGTTGCCAAGCAGCGGATCGACGAGCAGACGAACCTTGTTCAGCAGTTCGTCGTCGGTGAGCGGGCGCGCAAGACTGCCGCGTGCATGCTCGACGTGATGTTTGACGCTCGTGCCGTTCTTCAGCCGCGCTTCGATAAACACCTCGTCGCGGTTCACCGCGGTATCGGGCGCCAGCGTCGTTTTTGCGCGCACGGCCGTCACGTCTTCCTGCACGACGCGCGCGTCTTCGTACTGCGCGATGCCGACCACCTTGTCGCACAACGCGGCGGCCACCCCGTGAATGGCGCTGAAACGCGCCTGCAAACCGTCCTTCGGCTGCGGGTTGCCCATCAGCTCGGGCACGAGCGGATGGCAACGCAGCGTGATCGCTTCGATATCGGCCGGGTTGGCAATCTTTTCCGACAGCGCGAGGCCGCCGTCGATCGCCGGATGCGCAACGATGCCGCACGGATAGGGCTTGTACGTGTTGAAGAGCAGTTCCCAGCGTTCACCGAATGCACCGATCATCAGATCGAAATCGACCTTGGTCGACATCGAATGCGAATAGCCGCCTTGCGCTTCGAAGATATCGGCCTGCGCGCGCTGCCCCGCCTTCGCGAGACGCGCGGCCGCGATGCCGTTCGACGCCGCCTTGCCCGGGTGATAAGGCTTCGTCATCGTGCCGAACGCTTCGCGATGGCCGACGAACATCGATGCGGCGAGGCCGACCGCGTCCGCGAGCTGTGCTTCGTTCAGACCGAGCAGCAGGCCCGCGGTGAACGCGCAGCCGATCACGCCGCAGGTGCCCGTAATGTGCCAGCCGCGGTCGTAGTGCTCGGGCGAGATCGACACGCCCACGCGCAATTGCGCCTCGCAGCCGAGCGCGAAGGCGGTCAGCGCCGCGGCGCCGGTCGGCTTCGTTTCGGGCGCGAGCGCGGTCAGCACCGCGAGCACCGACGCGGCCGGGTGAATCACCGTGGCGAGATGAGTGTCGTCGAAATCGTCGAGATGGCCGGCGAAGCCGGTCGCCAGCGCCGAGAAATGCACATCGACGCGTTCGGTGCGGCCCGGCACCGGCGCGAGCTCGGCGACGCGCAGATCGCGGGCGGCCCCGAGAATCGCGTCCACGCCCGGATGGCGCGAGGCGCCGATCGACGTTCCGACCACATTGATAAACGAACGCCGGGCCTCCCGTTGGACGTCGGCGGGCAGCGGACGCTGCGCGAGCGCGTAAAGGCCCTGCGCGAATGCGGCGGCGACAAAACTCATTGAGACAACTCCTCGAGACGAACGCCGTTGGTCTTCGGGCCGAGCACGCCGACCATCACGACGATCACTAACATGGCTGACGAAATCAGCACGAACACGGCGGTCACGCCCGAATGCTTGAGCAAGGCCGCCACCCAGAACCCCACGAAAATCGAACTGACCCGGCTCCAGCTGAACACGAAGCCGACCGCGCGCGCGCGGATACGCGTCGGATACAGCTCGGCCTGGTACGTATGGAAGATGCCGATCAGCCAGTTATTCGCGATCGTCACCGCGCTGCCGCAGACCAGGATCATCGCGGGCTCGCGCGCCTGGCCGAACAGCAGGCCCGCCGCCGCGACGACGAGCGCGCAGCCCACCAGCTGCCACTTGCGCTCGAGCCGCTCCGCGAACGTCATCGCGCCGATCGCGCCAAGCGGCGTCGCGAACGCGATCACCATCGTGTAGAGCAGCGAGTGCGTGATCGTGATGCCCTTCGAAAACAGCAGCACCGGCACCCAGGAGCCGAAGCCGTACACGCCGAAGGTCTGGCAGAAATTGAAGAGCGACAGCATGACGGTGCGCGGCAGATAGCGGCCCTTCCACATCTCGCCCCACGAGCCTTTGTCCTTGTCCGATGCGGGGCCATGCGCGTGCGCGCCGCTTGCGTCCGGCCTCGCGGCATCCGCCTGCGGCGCCGCGAGCGGCCGGCGCGTTTCGGCCACGACGCGCGCTTCGATCGCATCGACGATCGCATGCGCTTCCTTGTCGCGGCCCTTGCTTTCGAGCCAGCGCGGCGACTCCGGCAGCCCGCGCCGCACGAACCAGATGGCGATCGCACCGGCCGAGCCGATGATCATGACCCAGCGCCAGCCTTCGAGGCCGAGCACCGTGCGCGGCACGAGCCCATACGCAAGCACCGCGACGACCGGCACCGACGTGAGAATCACGAGAATGCTGAACGCCATGTAACGGCCGCGCGTTTTATAGGGCGTAAGCTCGGAGATATAGGTATCGACCGTCAGCAGTTGCACGCCGATGCCCGCGCCCGCGACGAAGCGCCATACGTCGAGCAGTTCCGGCGAAGTCTGGAAGGCCGCAATGAATGTCGCAATCGAATAGATGACCATCGCCGCGGTAAACACCGCGCGCCGCCCGTAGCGGTCCGTGATGCCGCCGAGCGCGACCGTGCCGACGAACATGCCGGCAAAGAACGAGCCGAGAAAGCTCGCAAAGCCGTTGATGTCGAACAGACTCGCCGTGGTCGCGCGATACAGACCGCTGTGAATCAGGCCGAGCGACACATACGCCGCCATGAAGAGCTCGTAGAACTCGAACCACCCGCCGACCGCGATGCGCGCCACGAGCCCTCTGAAATAGCGCGTGGGCGGCAGCCGGTCGAGGCGCGCCGAAACACTCGCATGCCCGTACCCGACGGTTGCGAGCTCCTTGTCCATATACATCGACGTCTCCTGTCTTTCAATGGAAAGTGTGTGCTTTTAAAAACTTTAGTGTCGACACTTTAAGCGAGTATGCGAGGCGTTTCGAGTAAAATCAAGTGAAACGTTGGCTAAGTGTGCACACTTTAAGTTCCGGAACGGTCGAACGGACGTTCGGGCCGCGTGTCGCCGGCCGTTGCCGGTTTGTTAGAATCTGGCCCCGTGCAGTGCATCGATGCATCGGCGCCAGTCGAGCGAGGAAACAGAAAATGGTCAGGGATGGGGACAAGAACGCGGCGGCGAGCCTCGCGACGAGCGCGACGCCGCTCGAGGAAGCCGATTCGCCGCGCGTGGCCGAAATCGTCGAATGGGTCGCGCGCGGCATTATCGAAGGACGCCTGAGGCCCGGCGACGATCTCAATTCGGTGGACCTGGCAAAGCGCTTCAGCGTGAGCCGCACACCGGTGCGCGAGGCGCTTTTCGTGCTGAGCCGCGAGGGTCTGGTCGACTGGTCGCCGCGGCGCCGGCCGCGCGTGTCGACACTCAATATCAAGGATGTGCGCGAGATCTACCAGCTGCGCGCGGTGCTGTACGCGCAGGTATCCTACGCAATCGTCGAACAGGCCACCGACGACGATATCGCCGCGCTGTGGCGCGCGCACAAGCGTCTTGCCGACGTCGCGGCGCGCGACGACGTGGACGGCTATTTCTGGGCGAACGTGCAGTTTCGCGACGAAGAACTGCGTGTCTCGCGCAACAACATTTTCAAGGAAGTGCTCGACACGCTGAAGATGCGCACGAACCGTCTGCGCCATCTGAGCACGTCGTTGCCCGGCCGCTTGCAGCGCTCGTGCGCCGATCACCAGCGCTTGTGCGAAGCCTATGAGGAACGCGACGGCACGCTCGCGGCGGCGCTGAACCGCTCGATCGTGCTCGGCGCGCTGCATGCGATCGAGCTCGCGTGGGAGCAGGATCCGGAGAAGTTCTGAATACGTGAGCGGGTACGGTTTTGTCGCGCGTGTGCCGGCGTGCCCTGCCGGTACGTTCCTGAACCTGCCCGCTCATAGCACCACATCGCAGCGCGAATCTCTGCGTAAATCACGCTGACGCGCTGCGTTGGATCGATTGCGCCGGCGCCGACGGCGCGCGATCGCATCGCGCGTACTTTCGCCTGTGTATGCCTGGAGCGTTCGCGATGATCAGCCTTCCCACCTTACATGTTCAGATGCATGTCGAGCCCTATCGCGCCGGCTCGCCGGAATCGCGCGTGCCGCTGCCTCGAATCGATACGCAGCGCGGCCAACGCGGCCAGCAGGCGCAAGCGGAACCCTCGTCGCGAGATGCCGGGACCGTGGCGAGTGGCCCGCTTGCGCCCGTTGGGCTCCGCGCCGCCGGGCGGCAACCCGCTGCTGCAACGGCCTCCGCAGCAGCCGCCCCGATCGCAGGCACGCTTCCCGATGCCTATATCGGCACACCGCGAGGCGATTTGCGATCCGATCCACAACATGTCGGTATCCTGACGGACGAATCGAGGCAACGGTACGTCGCAGTTGGGCAACACCACTACGCAATCCGCAACGACCCGGCGAACCAGACGTGGCGCATCGTCCAGTTGCGGGACCAGACCAAACCCGGCATCCCTGTCCGGCTCGACCCGACGAGCCAATGGCGCGTCCATCACGACATCGGCCTGACTGGCGGGCGCCCCTTGCGCACGCACGCGCAGATAGAGAACGATCTTCGTGAAACGCGGGCCACACTCGAAGATCTCCTTGCCCGGCATTCGGACGTGCGGCAGGACGTGCACGATGCCCTTGGCCTGATACGTCGATACGAAACGTTCCAGACGCAAACCCACGCCGACCAGCGGGTGATACAGAACGACGTCGACTTCTTGCAAGGCATGTCCGAATTTTTCGCACGACAGATCGAGCGCGGCAACGCCGATCCCTCGTTTCAAACCGCATTGCAACAGACAGGGCTGCAGATCGAACGCAAACGAACCTCGATACAAGCGCTGCAGCGAATGATCGACGAAGGCGACGCGCACATCGGCACACTGCGCTCGCATATCGGCGAGATGAACGCCGACCTGGCACACATCCGGGAGTCGATCCCTCACACCAGTCAGCGAGTCGCCGAACTGGCTTCGCAATTGAACGACTTCGAATAGCAGCGCCCACGCGGCGCGCCTACTGCCCCGCCACCGCGCGCAACAGCGCCGGCACCGGCTGCAACGGTGCAAGCAGCGCTGCATCGACGCCATACGCCGTCAGCGTCTTCGTCACATCCTGATAGTCGATATGCACGTGGCGATCGGCGTCTTCCCACACCACGGCCTTGAGCGGCAACTCGAGCGCCGCATGCGGATGGGCCGCCATGACCGGCGTGCCCGCCTTCGGATTGCCGAACAGAAAGAGCCGCGTGGGCCGCAACGGCATGCCGGCGCCCGCGGCCGCCGCACTCTGGTCGATATCGGCGAACAGCGTGATCCCCCGCGCCGCGAGCGTGTCGCGCAGGCGCGTAACCGTGGTCGCGAAATCGTATTGGCTGTGCAGCGTGATGAGCGATGCGGGAGACACATCCGGTGTATCGGCTCGGGCAGTCACGACAGGCTCCATCGAACAGGTGAAAAACATAACCGATGCGGCGAGCGCAACCCGCCGCACCTTCCGGCCTGCAACGCGCCGCAACAGGTTGGCCATGCGAACCCGGCCGCCGCTCATCGCGAGGCTTCCTGCTTCTGCGCGGAAATCGCCGGATAAAACTGTTCGAGCGCCGCTGCGAACGTGGCGCGCGAAAACGGCCCGAGATGCCGCCCAAGCAGCCGGCCTCGCGCATCGTAGAACAGGGTGGTCGGAAAACCCGCGGCGACGACGCTCGCGAACAGGATCAACGGCCCTACCGGCAGTGAAAGGAATCCGAAATTCATCGATGGCCACGCCCTCGCCGCGGAACCGAAAAGCCCGTTTGGAGTGTAGCCGCGCGCGCTGCGCCGCGGCATGCCCGAACGGCTCATCGCTATGCTTTTGCGGCTCAGACCGGGCACTGCCGCACGCCATCGCATGCCCGCCGGGGCGTTTTTCGAACGTTTTTCGAGCGACCCCGCGCGTTCCCGCCCCCGTCCCACGGCCCGCCGACGCCCTTCCCGCACCGTTGTCCGCCCATCTTTCTCGTAACGAGAAAAATGCTTTGAGCGCGCCGCGTATTCTGAATCGCGCGCCTGATTCCTACACTGCGTACGAGCGGTCCGGATGGTCCGGAGCCGCCATCCGACAAGAGACCGCGCCATGAAACTGTATTACCACCCGTTGTCCGGCCATTCGCATCGCGCCCATCTGGGCCTCTCGTTGCTCGACATTCCGCATGACGTGATCGAAGTCGACCTCGCGGCCGCTGAGCACAAATCGCCCGAGTTCCTGAAGTTGAACCCGTTCGGACAGATTCCGGTGCTGATCGATGGCGAAACGGTCATTGCCGATTCGAACGCGATTCTTGTCTACGCGGCACGCAAGTTCGGCAAGACCGCCTGGCTGCCGCAAACGCCTGCTGACGAAGCGGCAGTGCAACGGTGGCTGTCGGTTGCCGCCGGCGAGATCGCTTACGGGCCGTGCGCCGCGCGTCTTGTCACGGTGTTCGGCCGCAAGTTCGATACCGACGAAGTGATTGCGCGCGCGCACCGCATTCTCGGCCTGATCGATGCGACACTGGCCGATCGCGACTTCGTGACCGGCAAGACGCCGACGATCGCCGACATCGCGCTCTACAGCTATATCTCGAACGCGCCGGAAGGCAATGTCGATCTGTCCGGTTATCCGCACGTGCTCGCATGGCTCGCGCGTGTCGAAGCATTGCCTCGCTTCGTCGAGTTCAGGAAGTCGCCGGCGGGACTCAGAGCCACGCAATAACCAGGCGAGGAAGCGCGCGGCGCACCGGCACGCGGTCGCGCGAAAGCACTGCAAGGCGCGGTACACCGTGCAGCACGAAGGCGCTGGCGAGGCCAGTGCCTGGGCAGATTTCGAAGGAGCGCAATGATGGATATGTCCACGCCCGTGATGGTCGATGAAGCCGGTTCAATCTGGCACGCCGGCGAAGTCGCGCTGCAGCGGCGAGCGGGCGTTGCCGACCGGATGAAGGACCTCGGGCGGCGTGTGGTGCGCGACCATATGCCCGACCAGCATCGTGCGTTTTTCGCGCAGTTGCCGTTCGTCGCACTCGGTTCCGTGGACCGCGACGGCGAGGTATGGGCGACGCTCGTGGCCGGCAAGCCCGGCTTTGTGCAGTCACCCAATGCACACCGGCTGCGCGTCAACGCAATGCCCGAGCCGCGCGACCCGGCCGCCGCCGGCATCCATGATGGCGCGGCCGTCGGCCTGCTCGGCATCGAATTGCACACGCGCCGGCGCAACCGGATGAACGGCATCGTGCGCGAACGGAGCGCGGGTGGCTTCGCGGTCGATGTCGGGCAAAGCTTCGGCAATTGCCCCCAGTACATCCAGATCCGCAATTTCACGTTCACGCGCGAGCCGGCGGTGGTGTCCGATGCCGAGCCGGTGATCAGCAACGAACTGACCGAACGCGCGCGCGAAATGATTGCGGCGGCCGATACGTTTTTCGTCGCATCGTACGCGGACCGCGACGCAGGTGCGAACCACGCGGACGATCAGGCTTCTGCCACTGCGCGCCGCGAAGTCGACGTATCGCATCGCGGCGGTAACACGGGCTTCGTGCGCGTGGGTGCGGACGGCGTGCTGACGATTCCCGACTTCGCGGGCAACCTGTTCTTCTCGACGCTTGGCAATATTCTCGTGACCGGCCGCGCGGGTCTCGTGTTCGTCGACTTCGCGACGGGCGATCTGCTGCAGATCACGGGCGACGCATCGGTCGATCCCGATCCCGATTCGCCGGAAGTCGCCGCGTTTCAGGGCGCCGAACGGCTGTGGCGGGTGAAGCCGCGCCGCGTCGTGTACCGTGCGCGCGCGCTGCCGTTGCGCTGGGTGTTCAACGAAGACGGCTGGTCGCTCAATTCGCTGATGACGGGCAACTGGACCGAAGCCGAACACCGTCTGCAAGCGGCCGCGCTGGCCGATGCATGGCGGCCGTTCAAGGTCGCGCAAATCGTCGACGAAAGCACGACGATCCGCTCGTTTCATCTCGAGCCCGCCGATGGCGCCGGCGTGATTCCGCACCAGGCGGGACAACATCTGCCGATTCGCGTGCAGCTGCCCGATGAAACGGACGCGACGGGCGCATTGAAAACGGTGCGCAGAACCTACACGATTTCGTCCGGGCCCGCGGACGGCGGCTACCGCATCAGCGTCAAGCGCGAAGGCCTCGTCTCGCGCCATCTGCACGACACGTTGCGCGTGGGCAGCGTGATCGAAGCGCGCGCGCCCGCGGGCCGCTTCACGATCGATGCGCACGAAGAACGCCCCGCCGTGCTGCTCGCGGCCGGCGTCGGCATCACGCCGATGATCGCGATGCTGCGGCATATCGTCTACGAAGGCTTGCGCACGCGGCGCATGCGTCCGACGTGGCTGTTCCAGTCGGCGCGCACGCTGCACGAACGCGCGTTTACCGATGAAGTCGACTATCTCGCGAGCGTGTCCGGCGGCGCGGTCAGCGTCGTACGCACACTCTCGGACCCGCAAACGGCCCGCCGCGGAAAGGACTTCGATCACGCGGGGCGGCTCGACCTCGCGCTGCTGCGCGAAACGCTGCCGCTCGACGACTACGATTTTTATCTGTGCGGACCGGCCGGGTTCATGCAATCGCTGTACGACGGCTTGCGCAAGCTCAACATCGCCGACGAGCGGATTCATGCGGAAGCATTCGGGCCGTCCGGGCTCAAGCGCGCGCATGCAAGGAAGGCGGCGGACGCTACCGAAACTACGCCACCGGCCGCGCCGCTCGCGCCGGCGGCGCAACCCACGCCGGTCGTGTTTGCCAGGTCCGGCAAAGAAGCCATCTGGAAACCGGCAGGCGGTTCATTACTGGAATTGGCCGAAGCGCAAGGACTGTCGCCGGAATTCAGCTGCCGGGGCGGAACCTGCGGAAGCTGCCGCACAAGGATCGTGGACGGCGCGGTCGCTTATGCGAGCCCGCCGGATTTCCCGGCCGCCGAAGGGGAAGCACTGATTTGCTGCGCGATGCCGGCGCATACGGACGAGGCTGACGCGGCGCCGCTGGTGCTGGACCTGTAGCGGGTCATGCGGGCCATGCGCATGCTGCGCCGTCGCCGTGCGCCGTGCGCCGTCGCGCGCGGCAGGCCCGCGCGCTCGCGTTGCGTTCAGAACGTCAGATCATGCAGCTTGCGCATGCCGTCGAGCAGCCACTGAAACACGCCCTGCTCCGTATGCTCGGCCGGCGCCGCGGCCGATGAAATGCGGCTCAACTTGTCCTGCCGCCGCGCGAGCAGCTCGCACATTTCCCTCGCGACGTCAGGGTTGCGCTTGAGCAGCGGCGTCAAGTCTTCCTTCCTCAACCGGTAGACCACCACGCGGCTCAACGCCGTTACCTGCACGCGCACCGGCATGCCCGCCAGCAGCCCCTGTTCGCCCATCGTGTCGCCGGGGCCCAGCCGCGACACCTCGATCCTGTCGCCGTTCGCGTCATCGAGCGTCACGCTCAGAATGCCCGATTCGACGATCGTCAGACACTCGGGCACGACTTCCTTCGTCACCAGCACGTCGTCGGCCTCGTACTCCTTGCGCGTCAACTTCGGTGCGAGATCGTGCAGTTCGTCGCGCGTCAGGGTGGCGAACAGCTCGACGCGGCGCAGCAGCGCTTCGCGCGGATCGTCGACCATGGCCGGCGCGGCCGGCACGCTGAGCGGCCGCAGATCGACGCCGGCGGAAGCGAGATGCCGGTAGCACAGATCGAATAGCTCGTTGGTGACCGAGGTCTTCTTGCCCATGTCGTCGACGAAGCCGGCCACTTCGTACAGCACCGAATTCACCGTGCTGTGTTTCGCCGTCACATACGGCGCCGGGTCCGACATCAGCGACGTGACGCTCTTCACCGCCCGCTCGAGCGCGCTGATGACGGTCGCGGGCCGCTCCTGCGGCGAAATTTCGAGGCTGACCTTCACGCCGTGCAGCGCGCCCGGCCGGCTGTTATTGGTGATCTTGGTTTTTGCGGCCACCGCGTTCGGCACGATCACGACGTTGCCTTGCGAGGTCAGCAGGTGCGTGGCGCGCCAGTTCATTTCGACCACGCGGCCTTCGACATCGTCGACCGACACCCAGTCGCCGATCTGATACGGTTCCGTGGTGTTGAGCACGATGCCCGCGAACACGTCGCTCAAGGTGCTTTGAATCGCGAGACCGAGCACGATGGCCAACGCACCCGATGTCGCGACGAGCCCGCGTATGGGCAGCTCGAGCACGAAGCCGAGCGAGGCGACGATCGCGGCCAGAAACACGAGCGCGCCGAATACGTCCTGAAAGAGCCGCTGGCGGCGCCACGCGCGCGGCAGCAGCAGCGTATCGAGCGCCTGCCCGAGCAGGCGTGCGCCCATCAACCACCAGATGATTTCGAGGACCTGCCCCAGCACATGCTGCGACATCGAGCCGAAACCGGGCGCTTGCGTAAACGGACTCAGGCCCGACGCAAACAGCACATAGCTAAGGCCGGCGAACATCAGCAGCCGGACGAAGAGCCGCGGTACTTCCTGTGCCGGCAGACGGAATCGCCATACGGCGAGGTCGACCACAAGGATCGCGTAGCCGATGATCAAGGGATGGTCCAAGGCGCCTCCATGCGATGGGTGCAATGGCGCCGGCCGCAGCCCGCCCCGACCCTCACCGCGGCGGCAAGCTGCCGCGCGGGCGCGCGACTGCTCACAGTAACACGCAAGAAGACTTTTTCGCTGTATGCCCCGTCGCACGCCGTGTTGCTCAAGGGGGAACGGAGCATGACAAGGCGCGATGAAAACGTCGAGCGATAACGCACGAAGGCCGCATGGGCATTGCATTGCACAACGCGCATGCGGCCAACGCAATTCGACTGCGGGAATGCTGAACGCGTCGAACTAAAGGAAACGCGCGGATCGCCAGGACCGCGCTCCAGCGCGCCCCTGCTTACTTGACGATGCCGACCAGCTCCACTTCGAAGATCAGGTCGCTGTTCGGCGGAATCACGCCGATGCCGCGCGAACCGTACGCGGTCGCGGCCGGGCACGTGAGCTTCGCTTTCTCACCGACTTTCATCGTCGCGACGCCTTGCGTCCAGCACGGGATCACGCGGGCCAGCGGAAACTCGGCCGGACCGCCATGTTTAGCGGAGCTGTCGAACTCGGTGCCGTTCGTCAGCGTGCCGCGATAGTTGACGCGCACGACGTCGGCTGCCGTCGGCTGCGGACCGTTGCCCGGCGTCAGATGTTCGACGGTCACGCCGGACGGCAGCTTCTCGGTCGAGCCCTGGGCGGCACACGCGCTGCCGGCAGCGGTGGCGAAAACGGCGGCGGTCAGCGCGCACAATGCAAATTTCATCAGATTCTCCTCGTGAATGGCCGGCGCTATTGTAGCGAATCGGATCCGGCCGGTTTAAATCACGCGGAGCTTGCACGCGCCCGGTTAAGCGTTGATGAATGCTCAGCCCGCGCGCGCCGGCACGTTGCCGAGTAACCGGCCGAGTCCTTCCGCATAGGTCAGATGCGCGATCACCGCGTCGCGCAGCTTCGGATACGGCAGGCCCGCGAGCATGGCCGTCTGCATCGCCGCCATCACCTCGCCCGATTCCGCGCCGAGCATCGTGAAGCCGACGATGCGATCGTCGTCGCCGACCAGCACCTTCATGAAGCCGAGTTTCTCGTCGGTTGCTTCGCCGCGCAGCACATGGGCCATCGGCAGCTTGCCGACGCGCACCGGCACCTTCTGGCGTTCCGCTTCCCGTTCGTTGAGGCCGACGTGGGCAAGCGGCGGATCGGTGAACATGCAGTAGGGAACGAGCCGGTCCCGCGTGCTGCGCTGGCCGCCCGCCATGTTGTCGCGCACGATGCGGAAGTCGTCGACCGACACATGTGTGAAGTGCGGGCTGCCCGCGCATTCGCCGATCGCCCATACGTCCGGCGCGCTCGTCTGCAAGCGCTCGTTCACGCGAATATAGCCGCGCTCGTCGAGTTCGACGCCGAGCCGGTCGAGACCGATACCGGCCGTGTTCGGAATGCGGCCGGTCGCCACCAGCAGATGGCTGCCCTCAATGGTTCTATCGCTGCCGCCCACGCGCGTCGTCACGCGCACCTCGTGGCCCGACCGCCCGGCCACTTTGGTGGTCTGCGCATCGAGCAGCAGTTCGATGCCTTCGCCGCGCAGGATGTTCTGCACTTCCGCCGCGATATCGGCGTCTTCGCGATGCATCAGGTGCGGGTTGTGATCGATGATCGTCACGCGGCTGCCGAAGCGCCGCAACGCCTGCGCCATTTCGATGCCGATATAGCCGCCGCCGAGCACGAGCAGATGTTCGGGCAACTGATCGAGTTCGAGCGCTTCGATATGCGTGAGCGGTTGCGCGTCGGCGAGCCCGGGGATATCGGGTATGGCCGCATGCGAGCCGACGTTGATCACCACCTGATTGCCGCTCAGCGTGCGCGTGCCGCCCTCGTTGAGCGTCACTTCGATGGTCTTCGGCGCGGTGAACTGGCCTCGGCCCATGATCAGTTGCGCGCCGCTCGATTCATAGAACGCCAGATGCGCGGCGTTTTCGCGCGCGATCATCTCGCGTTTGCGCTGCCGGACCCTGGCGAGATCGGTTTTCACGGCGCCCGTGATCGTGCCAAAGTCGGCCGCATGCTGCGCGAGATGCGCCACCCGCGCGCTCCAGATTTCGTTCTTGCTCGGTAGACACGCAACCGCCGGGCACGAGCCGCCGACCCATTGACGCTCGACCACGGCGACACGCTGTCCCGCGTTGCCGAGATGCCACGCGAGCAGTTTGCCGCCCTGACCGCTTCCGAGGATGAGCGTGTCGACCTGTTCCAGTTTGGACATTCCTCTTCTCCGTCGTGACTTCATGAAAAGGCCCGTGCGATTTCAAAACGGGCAAGTCATTGTCGCGGTCCGTTAGCGCGGATTCTGTACAAAACGCGCCATGTTTGGCGAGATCGCACCTTTCGCGTTCCTAAGGCGTTCTGCGGATTTATGGATTCCTGATCGCGCGTCATCACTCTGCGCTAATCAAGCGGCATTACGCTCTTCTACATCCGGATTGACGCGACTCGCAGGACGGATGAATCAGACGAATCATGGTCGCAATCAGGAGCGGAAAATGAGCTTTACTCCCTCGTTGTCGTTATTCATTGGACTGGGCGTCACGGTCGCCGTGTTGTCGACTGTGCTGGCGATCGCCGTCGACCGTGTCGATGCGCGCATTGCCCGACGCTCGTGTGAGAAAGCAATCGCGGCGCGCCGCGCGCGCAAGGAACGCGATGCGCAACGCGCATGGAAGATGAGCCGCGAAGCGCTGCGCCGGATGGCGATGGGTGTCGCCACGACGAAGATCGCGGACTGAAGCAAGAATTGAAGATTGAACCGCCCTACTGACCGGGCACGCACAGTTTTTCGTGCATCTCGCGCGTCAGCGCTTCGATGCGTTCGCTGAGCTGCCGCGTCGTTTCAGTCAGTTCGGTGTTCTGTTTCAGCAGCGCCGACAGCTGCGCGGTCTGCTCGGCCATCAGCAGCTCGCGCTTTTCCGACGCTTGCGCAAGCGCTTCGCGATGCTTCGCATCGGCTTCGGCCGTCGCCTTGTCGCGGTCGGCCTGACGCGTTTGCGCGAGCAGAATCAGCGGCGCCGCGTACGCGGACTGCAAACTGAACGCAAGATTGAGCAGAATAAACGGGTAGACGTCGAATCGGGTCAGCCCTGTCACGTTCGCGAGAATCCACGAAAGCACGATCAGCGTTTGCGCCACGAGAAAGGTCGGCGTGCCGAAAAAGCGCGCGAACGCTTCGGCTTTGCGCGCAAACCACGCGTCGCCGAACGGCGAAGCAAGGTGCGAATGCGCTATATGAAAGCGAAGCGGGTGCGCAGTGGACGGGTCCGGATCGGCGCCGTCAGGAGGGTCGGGAAGAAGAGTCGCCATAATGTCGAAGCTCGCGCGGCAAGCGCGGACAAAAACGGCAAAGGTACTATGGCGGCGCGATGCCGTGGGGCGGCCGCCGCTAAGCCTTACGCGGCATCACATCGGCCCCGGGGCGGGTGCTTCGCCCGTAAGCGCCGGGTCGACGCGCACGCCCGGAAAGCGCGCGAGCTGGGGCACCGCGGCGCGCACGTACTGCAGCATCGTCGCCGCGGCGGGCGACAGCGACTTGCCCTCGCGGCGCAGCACGCCGACCGTGCGCGTCAGCACCGGCTGCGATAACAGGCGCAGCTTCAGCGTATCGAGCGGCGCGCGCTGCGCGGCCAGCGCCGACATGATCGATACGCCCACGCCGCGCGCCACGAGCGTTTCGATCGTCGACGTATTCGAGACGCGATAGCGCGGCTCGCGCACCTCCACACTGAGGCCCGGCGTGCGGCTCAGCTGATGCTGCATGCCGAGATCGGGACTGAAACCGATAATCCGGTAGCCGCCGATGTCCTGCCACGACAGTTCGCCGTCGCCTTGCGCAAGCGCATGATGGGGCGCGCATACGACGCCGAAACTGTCTTCGAACAGCGGCTCGAACACGAGTTCGGGGTCGTGCTCCCACGGGCTGCAGATGCCGAAGTCGACGTCGCCGCTGATAATGCGCTGTTGCACCGTTTCCGAATTGTCTTCGCGCAAATAGATGTCGATATTCGGGTACGCATCGATATAAGCCGCGACCGCCTCCGGTACCAGCAGCGCCATCACCGATGGCACCGCCGCCACCCCCACCTTGCCGCGTTCGCGTTTGCCGAGCGCGCGCATCGTGCGGATCGACGAATCGAAATCCTGCAACAGCCTTTCAGCCGAAGGCAAAAACTCGCGGCCCGCCTGGGTCAGATCGAGGCGGCGCGTCGAGCGGTCGAACAGCGCGACACCGAGGTCGTCTTCGAGATGCTGGATCGTCAGGCTCAACGCCGACTGCGTGACGAACAGCGACTCCGCCGCACGCGTGAGGCTGCGCTGCATCGCAACCGCGACGAACGCGCGGATATGGCGAATCGAAAGTCGTTTGGAAGGTGTATTCAGCGATTTGTCATTCATCGATTTTTCTCGTGAATCAAGCGAATTTAATCGATTGTATTACCCCTTCCGACACCACTAGACTCGCCGCGTGACCGATTGAAGAAACACTTGAGGGAGACAGACGGATGTTGGTGGATCTGCGCCGCTACACGATCGTGCCGGGCAAGCTGAAGGCCTATCTGGCGCTGTATGAGAAGTACGGCCTGCCGGTGCAGCGCCGGCATGTCGGCGACCCGCTCGGCTACTTCATTTCCGAAGTGGGCACGTTAAACCAGGTCGTGCATCTGTGGGGCTACGAAAGTTTCGAAGACCGTCAGCGGCGCCGCGCCGCGATGGAAGCGGACCCGGACTGGGCCGAATACAAAAAGATGACGGCACAGGGCTATATCGAGCGCCAGGAAAACCAGCTCGTGATGTCGGCCCCGTGGTCGAAGATCTGAAGCACAACAGCAGGGAGACCACCCATGACCATGAAAGTGATCATTTCCGACGACTACCAGGACTGCGTGCGCACGCTCGATTGCTATACGAAGCTCGCCGCGCAGTTCGACGTCGAGATTCACAACGACACGCTCGAATCCATTGACGCACAGGCGAAGCGTTTCGCGGACGCCGACGCGCTGCTGCTGATTCGCGAGCGCACGCCGGTGACAGCCGAGCTGCTCGCGCGCCTGCCGAAGCTGAAGTTCATCAGCCAGACCGGCCGCGCCGCGAATCACGTCGATCTCGCCGCCTGCACGGCGCGCGGCATTCCCGTTTCGGCGGAAGGCTCGGCGACGACGGCCGCAGCCGAACTGACGTGGGCGCTCGTGATGGCGTCGATGCGCAAGGTGCACGTCGAAGCGAACCGGCTGAAGGCGGGCCTCTGGCAAGGGCACCTCGGCATCGGGCTCAAAGGCCGCACGCTCGGCATCGCCGGTTACGGGAAGATCGGCAGCGTGGTCGGCGGTTACGGGCGCGCATTCGGCATGCGCGTCGTCGCGCTCGACGATCATGAGACCTCGCGCGCGGCCGCGCAGGCCGACGGTGTGGAAAGCGAAAGCGACCGGCAGAAGTTTTTCGCGCAGGCGGATGTCGTGTGCTGCCATCTGCGCCTGCTGCCGGCCACGCGCGGTTCGATCACGCTGCAAGACCTGTCGGCCATGAAGCCCACCGCGCTGTTTGTCAACACGAGCCGCAGCGAAGTGGTCGCACCGGGCGCGCTCGAAACGGCGCTGAAGGCAGGCCGGCCCGGTTTTGCCGCGGTCGACGTCTACGAGCACGAGCCGATTTACGGCGCGAACCATCCGCTGATCAGGCTCGATAACGTGCTTGCCACGCCGCATATCGGCTACGTCGAGAAAGACACATACGAGCACTACTTCGGCATTGCGATCGATCAGCTGCTCGCGTGGCGCGACGGCAAGCCGGTCAATGTGCTCAATCCGCAGGCGATTGAGGGCGCCTCGGCGCGTTGAGCGAACGCGGGTCGTGCGCCTCGCCGCCGCGGGGCGCGCGCGGCGTACGGTAGATGAAAGCCGGATGCTGTAGAAACCCAAAATTGCGCGGCATGCTACGAAAGCCTTTCGCGCCGCACAGGAGACAAACTTTGAACCACACTCTGGAAGCATCGACAATCAGCCGTGTCTACCGGCGCCTCGTGCCGTTGCTGTTTGTGCTACTCATCATCAATTACATGGACCGCGTCAACGTCGGCTTCGCCGCGCTGCGCATGAACCATGAACTGGGCTTCAGCGCGTCCGTGTTCGGCCTCGGCGCCGGCATCTTCTTTATCGGCTACGCACTGTTCGAAGTACCGAGCAATATCGCATTGCATCGCTTCGGCGCCCGGATGTGGATTTCGCGAATCATGGTCACCTGGGGGCTGGTTTCCGCGGGCCTCGCGTTCGTGCATTCGCAGACGTCGTTCTATGTGCTGCGCTTTCTGCTCGGCGTCGCCGAAGCGGGCTTTATTCCGGGCGTCGTCGCGTATCTCGCCTACTGGTTCCCGGTACGCTACCGCTCGCGCGCGAACGCCGGCGTGATCATGGCCACGGCGGTCGCCTCGGCGATCGGCTCGCCGCTGTCGGGCCTGCTGATGCATGCGCTCGACGGCGCGCACGGCTATTCCGGATGGCGCTGGATGCTGCTGCTCGAAGCGGTGCCGGCCGTGGTGCTCGGCTTCTTCGTGCTGTTCTGGCTCACCGACCGTCCGCAAGGCGCAACGTGGCTGCGCGACGATCAACGCGCGTGGCTCGTCAACGAGCTCGAAAGCGAAGCGTCGAAGCTCACGAAAACCGCCAGCCTGCCGTTTATGAAAATCGCGGTCATGGGCCGCGTGTGGAGTCTGTCGCTGCTGTTCGTCTGCTTCCTGACCGCGTTTTACGGCGTGCTGCTGTGGCTGCCGCAGATCGTCAAGAACATGGGCTCGCTGACCGATCTGCAGGTCGGCTTCGTGAGCGCGCTGCCGTTCTGCTGCGCGGCCGTGTCGATGTATCTGGTCGCGCGTCATTCCGATCGCGTCGGCGAACGCCGCATGCATATCGTGATCTGCATGACGATCGGCGGCCTCGCGCTGCTTGCCTGCGCATTCGTGTCGCAGCCTTTGTTCGGTCTGATCCTGCTGTGTATTGCCGCGGCCGGCATCTGGGGCTGCCTCGCGGTGTTCTGGACGCTCACGGGCGAGTTCCTGACCGGCGCCGCGGTGGCGATCGGCATTGCGCTGATCAACACGATCGGTCAGTTCGGCGGCCTGCTCGGTCCGTGGCTCGTCGGCATCATCAAGGACTTCACGGGGCACTTCGGTGCGGCGCTGATCGCGCTCGCCGTGGCCGCGTTCCTCGCCGCGCTGATCGCCTTCCTGCTGCCCGAGCGCGCGGCAGTGAACGAAGAAAACGAGGCGCTGTCGGAGTCGAGCGCGTTGCAGTGAGGGTTCGACGCGATCGCGCCTGAAGCGGTCGCCTTGCAGGCAGTCACGTCAAAGCACGCGCCGCGCAGCACTTCAAGTGTGCGCGCGGCGCGCAAGCGACGCTCAAATGTGCGATGCTTGCGGCACTTGTTTGCGCCGGCTTCGGCCCGTGCTTCCGCTCCTTCAGCACGCCAATCACACACTGATGACCTCGCCTTCCCTCCTCGACTTCGCCGCACTCACTGAACTCGCCGCGCGCTCTGAAGCCGTGACGGCCGCGTGCGCGTGCAACGCCACGCCGACCGACGGCTGGCAAACGCTGCCGCTGTCGACGCCCGAAGCGCAACTACGCGAAGCGGGCACGCTCGCCGAACAACACCAGGACGACGCAACCTTCGCCGAATATCATCCGAACGGCACGCGCTACTGGTCCGTCGATGCGCCGATCGCGCCGCGCTATTTCCCGTATAACCGCTGCACGGTGTCGGAGTGCACCGTATGCGGGCGCAGCTATTTGCGCTACGTCGAAGGCGGCGGATATTTTGTCGATCAGCGGATACGTCAGTTGAAGGCGTCGTTACTGGTTGACGCGGCGCTGTGAGGTCAATGCGGGTACGTATCGCGATGAGCGCGCCAAGCCCGGCACCACTGGCGGCGCGCGGAAGTCTCGTTTGTCAGGTGCGCCCGAACCACCCTTTTAATCGCGCCCAAAGTCCGGGGCTGAGTTCGCGTTCATGCACGACCCGCTTATGTCGCAAGAAGTCTCCCTGCGTGCGATACGACGACCGAAAGTCGGGCAACTCCGGGCCCGCTTCCTTCTTCAATGGACTTCCAATCGTTCCCGGTTGTCGCTGCTGATCGAGTTCTCGTTGACGCTTGAGGTTAGGCGGAGATGAAATGTGCTCAATGAATGTGTGATCAGGACCATATAGCGTAGTCGATATCGAGCCCGCTTCGCTTGGCGAAACCGGTTTCCCACTTTCATCAACAGAGACCGTCTCAATCTGAACAACTGGAATGCACCACGCGGCGTTTGCTCGCGCAGTGAGCTTTCCTGTTTCATCGAAACACCGGAAAACAAAGCTTTCCGGAAAGTCGGACGCTTTCCATTGCTCCGTTGATCCATTCCAGTCGAACCTAGCCGTGATTGTTCCCGGATGAGGAAGGTGCGGGTCTTGAGCGCCCGCTGGAAATTGCGCGATCATATTCATCGCTCCAGAAGCTGCCAGGCATCCGCATGTGAATGCAAACAGGCCTGCAGCGGTCAATGCCTTTCCGATTCGATTCATTTGGAAATCTTGTCGAAATACGCATAACGTGCAGGGTACCGCTTGCGTCCTTCCACCTCGCAAGGCGTCCCCTTACTCGACCAATACATATTCGCCGACTCCGCAAAGTCCTCGTTCATGTTGTTCATCGCGTATCGCGAAGGCGCATGAACATCGTTCGTCACGGCATCTAGCCAGGCCTGCTTTTGAGCGGAATCTTTCCAGAGCGATTCGCTCCACAAGTGTCCTGTTTCATGCAGCATCGTACTGTCGACGTACTGTTGTGGAATGGTCGAAAATCCCTTCCACGGATAAAACGCTACCCCTTGGCTAATACTAGCCGTAGCAGCAGAAGCAAATGATGGATTTTTATAGATCTTCTGCCAGACGGCGTCTTGCGGGTTAGCCTCCGCACTGACCGAAATCCTATCAAGGTCTTTGCATTGCTCGCGTGGGACCGTCTCCAGCGCACGAGCAATTTGCTTGCCGTCCGGTACCCCATATCCGGGGGCGGGCCGCCGCGTTGGCACGATGATGCTAATCGGACGGCCATTGACAGTCGCGTCATATTGGGTGGCAACGCCCGCCCCTCCGCCCGGAAAGTCGAAAGTGGTCTGCTTGCCCGAACTTAACGTAACAGCGTTGGCGTGACCGTATAAATTCGCAGGTGCATCAATACGGCCCTTCGAACCGTCAAGATATGAGCAGTCAGGCTTGGGCTCGTCCCTGACGCTTGCAGCGGGATATTGTTTGTCGTCACCCTCGTGTTCGCTAGCCGCCAATCCCGCGATAGCCGCCTGCGTAGCCGCGGAAATGACGGCACCCTCAGTCCGCTCCGTCGTGACCTTGGTCTCGAGAAAAATCCCTGCGTTGCCACCCGCCATGACGCGGTTCTTTCCGCACGGGCACAGCACAACGCGCCATCCACAACGACATTACGCGAGCGGTTGATGATGCCTTTGCCGGTTCCGACAGTGTTGTATAAGCCCTTGCAATTGCCACACGTCGCTTTTTCGCCGTCCAGCGCAACACGCTCTCTGTTTTTATCGTAGATGGTGGATTCGAAGGCAATGACGCGCCCGCCAGTTGTAGTCGGATCACCATTCCGTACTGCTGCCTTACGCATCATCGCGTTCCCTCCGCGCGGCCGTGTTCGGGCCCGGTCGCGCCCCGTCACATCGTCGCCGCACACACACTTCGTCGATGCATCCCACTCTCCGCTCTCCATTCGTTCGTTTTGCGAACGACATTTAACTCGAATGCAGGAGTTTTGTGAGAACGAGTTAGTAATGAATTGTCAAACATATATGCAGTTATGCGCCACAACTGAAATCAGTTGCCTGCAGCAACAGCCTATTCCGTGGCGTCGGCGATCTCGCTCCTCCTGGACGCGACGCGCTGCAATCACGCAGCCCGTACCCTGAACAACTCGATATTCCGCTCCACTTCGAGCGCACTCCGCTCCACCCAGTTGTGCTGCAGCAAGCCGTCTTCGCGCACCTCGAACACCGCGGTGCCCGTCATGTCGATCGGCGCGCCATCGGGCTCGAAGCCCATCAAGCCGTTGTTCTTGCCCGTCACGCGCCAGCGCGTCACCACGCGATCGCCGTTCACGCTCGAAAACATCTCGACGATGTGAAACTCAAAGTTGTCAATGCCGGCAAGAAACGCCGCCGCCCACGACTTGAACGTATCGCGCGAGCCGATCGTCACACCGCCGGTGGTGATCCCGAAGTCTTCCGCGACGAGCTTGTCTACCGCGTCCGGATTGCCGGACTGCCATACCTGACGCCAGAAGTTCTCGACCATCCGGACCGAATCGCGCCCGTCCATCTGTCTCCTCCACCCATTCAAACGTGCAAAACGTGCCTGCCGCCGGCCTGCCAAACATCGGATTACTGACCGGAATAGCCGGGCGTCGGACCCGGCGCGGCGCCCGCGCCCGCTGCCGACGTCCCAGCCGTGCCCGGACCGTAGCCGGCCGTCGCGGATTGAGCCTGCTTCGCGGCAACACGTGCTTCCGCAGCCTGAATTTCAGCGGGGTATGAAGCTTCCGTATCGCCCTGATAGCCTGCGGCACGCAGTTGGGCGAGTTCCCCGCGCACCTGCGCACGCGTGATGGTCGATTGCTGCGCGAATGCCGCGGCCGGTACCGCGAGCGCGGCAGCGACGAGGGACGCCAGTAAAGCATGCTGGATCTTCATGATGTTTAGCCTCTCAACGACTAGATGGTTGCCTTCGACGACGATGCGAAGTCGCATTTCGTCGTTGGCTAAAGTCTAGTCATCGTGCGCCCGGCGTTTAAGGGTAAATACCGACAGACTATGTTTACGCGCAACGCAGTAATCGACGCGAATCATCCCGCCCTCATACAGCGTCCCACCCGCCCCATTCTTGACACCACTGTCTAACTATGACAGCATGCAAGCCATTCGACGTGGCGCCGGTATGCCGCGACAGAGGTTCATCATGGTTGACATGGTTCACAGCATGCGCATCTTCGTGCGCGTCGTGGAGGCCGGTACGTTCACGGCCGTGGCGAAAGAGAGCGACTCGACCACCGCGCAGATCTCGCGCGCGGTATCGCTGCTCGAAGATGAACTGCAGACCTTGCTGCTTCATCGCACCACGCGGCATCTTTCGGTAACCGAAGCAGGCGCGAAATACTTCGAACGCGCGAAACTGATTCTCGCGGAACTCGACAATGCCAATGTCGAAGCACGCAATGCGATGGCGCATCCGCAAGGGCGTATTCGCGTGCATGCGGCGCCGGGTCTCGCGCGCGGCGCGGTCACATCGGCCCTGCTCGCCTATCAGGCCGCGCACCCCGACGTATCGCTGGACCTCGATATCGAGCAGCGCATTCCGAACCTCGTCGAGGACGGCTACGACATCTCGCTCGCCAGCACGATGCAATTGCCCGATTCCGCGTATATCGCGCAGACGCTCGGCACGAGCCACGGCATCCTGACCGCCTCTCCCGCGTATCTCGACAGGCACGGCATGCCGGCAAGCGCGGCAGACCTGGCGCAACATACGCTGCTGCGCCTATCGAGCCCGCTCGCGCCGGCCGACGAATGGCATCTCGAGGGCGCCGACGGTTCGATGCTTGTCACGGTGAAGTCCTCGCCGTTTCAGACCAGTTCGCCCGATGCGCTGCGTCAGGCGCTGCTCGCCGGCGCCGGCATCGGCATGATGTGCGCGTATAACGTGCTCGACGATCTGCGCAGCGGCGCACTCGTGCGCGTGCTGCCGCAAATGCGCTTGCGCCCGTTCAATGTCTACGCGCTTTACGTGTCGCGCCGCTATATGGATGCAAAAACGCGCACGCTGATCGACTTCCTGCGCAAGTGGGTAACGCCCGAGCTCGCACGCCTCGAACATGAAGTCGAATCGTTCGCGAAGCACGATCTCACGCACGCACAGACGCCCGCGCCGCACAACGCAGCGCGGGAATATGGCGCGATCGACCTGCCGGCAAAGGAGCCATCCATGCCGTGCGCAACGGTGGAAACGATTCATTAACCGATGGTCTGGCCGATCCGCCGGCGCGCCTCGCCGGTGCGGTCCGGCGGTTTCGCTTCACTTTCCGCTTCACTTCCCGCGTCACTTTCCGCGTCACTTCGCGCTTGACTTCCCGCTGGACCTCCCGATCCACGTCCCGCCGCACCGCTCCCCCCGCGTATCACCCGCAATTGACCGGACTCCTGTTACTGGCTACAGTTGCCCGTTGAAAAACCATCGTGTTTTTACGGGTCAAACTCGGATCCAGGCACAGATCCAGACGCACAGTCCATCAATTCAAGGCACCGATGTCTTACACCCCTATCGTTCCGCCACCGCGATTCCGGCTCTCCGACGCGGTCTGCGACCAGCTCGAGCAGTTGATCGTCGACGGAACGTTGCGGGCCGGCGAACCGCTGCCGTCCGAGCGCGATCTGGCACAGAAGCTCAATGTCTCGCGTCCGTCGCTACGCGAGGCGCTATTGCGGCTCGAAGGCAGCAAGCTGATCCAGGCGAAGACGGGCGGCGGCTATGTGGTCGCGAACTCCACGGCGCCGCTGATCGCGGACCCGCTCGCGCATCTGATGGCGCGCCATCGCAAGGCGGCCGGCGATATTCTGGAAATGCGCGAAGGGCTCGAAGCCGTCGCGGTCGAACTCGCCGCGGTGCGCGCAACGAAGACGGACATTCAGAACATTAAAGAAGCGCTCGCCGAACTCGAAGCGGCGTTCAGCAAAGATCAACCCTACGACGTCGCGGACGGCGGAATGACACTGCCGCAGCTCGATGCGGCGTTCCATCTGCGGATTGCGGACGCCACGCACAATATCGTGCTCGTGCACGTGATGCACGGCATCCACAACCTCGTGCAGAAGTCGATCGAAGAGACGTACGCGACATTCAAAAAGCGCAACGCCGACCTTTTTTATCTCGTGCAGCAGCACCGCACGATTTACGAAGCGATCCGCAAGCACGACCCGGGTGCCGCACGCAGCGCGCTCGGCACGCACCTCGAATTTATCCGCGAAAACGCTTCGCGCTAGGCGTCAGTCGGGCGTCACCATCGCTACCATCCGATAATTCGCGATGAGCGCGCGCGGGCGCACGCGCGCATGCCGCTCATGCATCCGCAAGCGCGTCCTCGACAATCTCGATCCAGTGCCGCACCGGCGTTCTGCCCGCGCCGGAAAGATGCGTCTGACAGCCGATATTCGCCGTGGCGATCAGATCCGGCTTGCCGCTCTCCAGCGCATCGAGCTTGTTGTCGCGCAACTGCTTCGACAACTCGGGCTGCGTGAACGAGTACGTGCCGGCCGATCCGCAGCATAGATGCCCGTCGGGCACCGCGGACAATTCGAAGCCGAGCCGCTGCAGCACGCCCTCCACCGCGCCGCCCAGTTTCTGCGCATGCTGCAGCGTACATGGGCAATGGAACGCAAGGCGCCGCTCGGCTTCGGTCAAACGCAGCGCGTCGAGGTTTTCCGCCGACAGCACTTCGACGAGGTCGCGCGTGAGCTCGCTCACGCGCCGCGCTTTTTCCGCGTAGCGCGGATCGTCGCGCAGCAGATGTCCGTACTCCTTGACGAAGGCGCCGCAGCCGCTCGCGGTCTGGATGATCGCTTCGACACGGCCGGCCTCGATGGCGGGCCACCACGCGTCGATATTGCGGCGCGCGCGATCGAGGCCGGCCTGCTGCGCGTTCAGATGGTAGTCGGTCGCGCCGCAACAGCCCGCCTGCGGCGCGTTTTCGATGCTGATGCCGAGCTTGTCGAGCACGCGCGCGGTTGCCGCATTTGTGTTCGGCGACAGCGACGGCTGCACGCAGCCCTCGAGCATCAGCATGCTGCGCGCGTGGCGGCGCGGCGGGCGCGCCTTCGCGGCGATCTGCCGCGCCGGAATCTTGTCGCCGAGCGCTTTCGGCAGCATCGGCCGCACCGCGCGGCCCGCCTTCAGCAGCGTATTGAATACACCGGGGCGCGGAATCACGTGCCGCAGCCCCGCACGCAGCGCGCGCTCGCGCAGCGGCCGTTCGATACGGCTTTCGAGCTCGGCGCGGCCGATATCGAGCAGCGAGTGATAGCGCACGCCCGATGGACACGTCGTTTCGCAATTGCGGCACGTGAGGCACCGGTCGAGATGAGTCTGCGTTTTTTCGGTCGCCGCTTCGCCTTCGAGCAACTGCTTGATCAGATAGATACGTCCGCGTGGCCCGTCGAGCTCGTTGCCGAGCAGCTGATACGTTGGGCACGTGGCGTTACAGAAACCGCAATGCACACAAGAGCGCAGGATTTCATCGGCTTCGTCGGCACGCGACAAGCTGCGTGCGCGATCGGAAAGGTTGGTCTGCATGCGGTCCCTTGAATGGCTGCCCAAGCGCGGCTCTTGCGTGGGCTCATCTCATCGATTGGCGCTCGCGCATTTGAGCGCGCGAATGCGGATTTACAGCTCGGCGTACATCCGTCCCGGATTGAAAATGCCGTGCGGATCGAGCTTCTGCTTCAGTTGCCTGTGAAAACGCAGCAGCGGCGCCGGCAACGGCTGAAACGGCTCGACGCCGGCGGCCGGCGTGAAGCACGTTGCGTGTCCGCCCGCGGATTCGGCGATGCGCCGGATACTCGAAGCGGGCGCATTGCTTTTGAGCCAGCGCTGCGCGCCGCCCCAGTCGAGCACCGCCGCACCGGGCAGCGCTTCGATGCCGACATGATTGGGCACGGAAAGCCGCCACAGGCATTCGGGGCTCGCGAAAAACGGCAGCCGCTGCTCGCGTAAATCGGCCCAGAACGAAGGATCGATCGCGGCGCCCCCGATGCGTTGCGCCGCCGACTGCACCGACGCCGTGCCGCCTTCGAGCCGCAGATAAAGCGTGTCGTCGATATGACACGCGCCGGTAACCGGTAAACCGGCGCGACGCCATTCGACCATCCTGTCGAGCGCATCGGCCGCGCTCATGTCGACGCGCAGGCAATGCGTCGCGCGCGGTTTCGGCAGCACCTTCAGCGATACTTCGGCGATCACGCCGAGACAGCCGAAACTGCCGGCCATCAGGCGCGACAGGTCGTAGCCGGCCACGTTCTTCATGACCTCGCCGCCGAAGCGCACATACTTGCCGTCGCTCGTAATCAGCCGGCAGCCGAGCACGAAGTCGCGCACCGCGCCGACCCACGGGCGGCGCGGCCCCGACAGGCCGCTTGCGACCGCGCCGCCGACGGTCGCCTCGCCGCCGAATTCGGGCAGTTCGCACGGCAGCATCTGGCCCGCCTCGTCGAGCACCGCGTTCAGCTGCGCGACCGGCGTGCCGGCGCGCGCGGTGACCACCAGCTCGGTCGGATCGTAGCTGACGATGCCGCAATGGCCCCGCATATCGAGCGCCTCGCCTTCAACGGGTCTGCCGAGCGACGCCTTCGTATCGCCGCCGCGAATCCGCAACGGCACACGCCGCGCGGCAGCCGAACTCACCTGGTCGATCAGCCGGATGCTGTCGTCGGCGGATGGAAGATCGCGGCGCATCAGAAACGCTCCAGTTCAGGAAAGGGCAATGCGCCGTGATGCACGTGCATCGCGCCGAACTCGGCGCAGCGATGCAGCGTCGGGATCGCCTTGCCGGGGTTCAACAGACCCTGTTCGTCGAACGCGGCTTTTACCGCATGAAATACGGTCAATTCGTCGCCGTTGAATTGCGAGCACATCTGATTGATCTTCTCGCGGCCCACGCCATGCTCGCCGGTGATGCTGCCGCCCACTTCCACACACAGCTCGAGAATGCGTCCGCCGAGTGCTTCGGTGCGCTCCATTTCGCCGGGCACGTTCGCATCGAACAGGATCAGCGGATGCATATTGCCGTCGCCCGCATGAAACACGTTCGCCACGCGCAGGCCATATTCGATGGAGAGATCGGCAATACCCTTGAGCACACGCGGCAATTCGCGGCGTGGAATCGTGCCGTCGATGCAGTAGTAATCGGGTGAAATGCGGCCGACCGCCGGGAACGCATTCTTGCGGCCCGCCCAGAAGCGCTGGCGCTCGCCTTCGTTCTGCGCGAGCCGCACATCGGTTGCGCCCGATTCGCGCAGGATCGCGTCGACGCAGGCAATTTCCTCATCCACGTCGGACTCCGCACCGTCGAGCTCGCATAGGAGGATCGCTTCGGCGTCGACCGGATAACCGGCCTTGATGAAGTCTTCGGTTGCGCGAATCGCGAGGTTGTCCATCATTTCAAGGCCGCCGGGAATCACGCCCGCGCCGATAATCTTCGCCACCGCGCCGCCCGCTTTGCCGACGTCGTCGAAGCTCGCGAGCAATACCTTCGCGCTTTGCGGCTTGGTGAGCAGCTTCACGGTCACTTCCGTAATGACCCCGAGCATGCCTTCCGAGCCGGTGAACAGCGCAAGCAGATCGAAACCCGGGCTATCGAGCGCTTCGGAGCCGAGCGTAAGCCGCTCGCCGTCGATCGTGACCATGTCGACGCGCAGGATGTTGTGCACGGTGAGCCCGTATTTCAGGCAGTGCACGCCGCCCGAGTTTTCCGCGACATTGCCGCCGATCGAGCAGGCGATCTGCGATGAAGGGTCGGGCGCGTAGTACAGACCGTAAGGCGCCGCGGCATGAGAAATCGCAAGATTGCGCACGCCGGGCTGCACGCGCGCGAGCCCGGCGTCCGCATCGATCTCCACGATCCTGTTGAAGCGCGCCATCACGAGCAGGATGCCCTTTTCGAGCGGCATCGCGCCGCCTGAAAGACCCGTGCCCGCCCCGCGCGCGACGACCGGAATGCGGCGCGCGTGCGCGTATTTGAGCAGCGCCTGAACCTGCTCGACGCGCTCCGGCAACGCCACGAGCATGGGCGCCGTGCGATACGCCGAAAGCCCGTCGCATTCGAAAGGACGCACTTCCTCGCGCGAATGCAGCAGTTGCAGGTCCGGCAGCAGCTGCTGCAGTTCCGCCACGACCGTTTCGCGGTCGTGCGACTCGAGCGCTCCGTCGAGCTTCTCGTCGTACAGGTAACTCATTGCGTCTCCTTCGGATCGGTGGTCAACTGGTCGACCACCCGACCATCTGTCAATGCTAGGGGCGCGTAGGCGGCCCGAAAACCAGTAGAAACCCTGGCATCGCGCGAAAGCCGCCGCCCCCCGCTCCGGAGGGGTAAACGTACAGCTTCGTCAAAGATTCCGTGACTTCGTGTCAGGATCGCACGCGGTCGGCCATCGGCCGGTGGGCCGGGACGGCTTTGCCCGAAGGGCGGGCGCGGCGGATGGGGAAGATGAGCCGGGGTGGCTGAAGGCGCGAGTTGCTGCGCGCGCCGCGCATGCTACGTTCAGGCTTAATCCGCTTCAGCGGTAAGCATATCGATCAGTTCGCGCGAGAATTGCGGCAGATCCTTTACGCTGCGCACGCAGATTTTCAGCTTACGTTCCGACCATGCGTCGTTCAGGTTGACGATTCGAATGTCCATGGTCCTCGCATGTCGCGCCGCGACGGAACCGGGAACGATGCCGACGCCGACGCCCGCCTCGATCATGCGGCACGCGGCCTCGAAATTGCCGACCTGAATGCGTAGCTTGATGCGCCGGCCGAGCGCATCGGCGGCGATATTGATAAACGAATGAATCGCGCTCGAGGTCGGCAGACCGATATAGTCTTCGTCGAGCGTTTCCGCAAAATCCACCGCGTCGCGTTGCCCGAGCGGATGATCGGGCGCCGTGACGAGCACAAGGCGATCGTCGCGATACGGCAGCATTTCGAGGTGCCCCGTATCGACATTGCCCGCGACGATGCCGATGTCGGTCGCGCCTTCCGTGAGCCCCTTGACGATCTCGCCGCTCAGCACTTCGCGCAGTTCGATGTTCACGTCCTGGTGTTCGCGAAGAAACCGGCTCAGCACCGCCGGCAAAAATTCGCTGATCGCCGTGGTGTTCGCCCAGACCCGCACATGCCCTTTGATGCCTTCGCCGAAGTCCTGCATATCGGCGGCAAGGCGCTCGGTTTCTTCGAGCACGAGGCGTGCGTGACGCACGAAGGTTTCGCCCGCGGGCGTGAGCGTCATGCCCTGGCTCGTACGATAGAGCAGACGAAACCCGAGCCCTTCTTCCAGATTCTTGACACGGTTGCTCGCGGCCGGCGCGGACAGATGGCAGCGGCTTGCGGCGCGCGCGAGGTTCTTCGTGTCGGCAAGCGCGGTCATCAGGCTCAGATCAACGAAGTCGAAGTGCATGGAGTATCAGGTCGGCTTTGAGGCGGCGTTGGACCGGCATGGCGAAGCTTCGATGGTAACCGATTAGCCCACGCCTAATCCCCCCTTCAGCAATCGACAATTCCTCTTGCGTGCTGGTTCTGTCACAGTCGCACCATCGAACCGAATCAAAGGAGCCAAGCGTTGAAAATTCTGGTGCCAGTCAAAAGGGTGGTCGATTACAACGTGAAGGTGCGCGTGAAATCGGACCACACGGGCGTGGACATTGCGAACGTGAAGA
>NZ_BAAILL010000018.1:0-537 GCF_054589215.1 Paraburkholderia sp. 2C
CGTGGCCGGCCCCTCCCGAAGCGTCTGCGGTGGCGATGCTGACCGCCGGCCTCGAATTCTTCAATGGCCTCGGCGGCTTTGGCCGTAACGGCAGCGAATACGTGACCGTGCTCGCCGAGCACGCCAGCACACCCGCGCCCTGGATCAATGTGATCGCCAACCCGGGCTTCGGCTTCCACGTCGCGGCCGAAGGCACCGGTTATACGTGGGCGGAAAACAGCCGGGAAAATCAGCTCACGCCGTGGTCGAACGATCCCGTCGAAGACCCCGCCGGCGAAGCCATTTACGTGCGCGATGAAAGCACCGGCGACGTGTGGACACCCACTGCAAAACCGATTCGCGACGGCGGCGTGTATATCGCGCGTCACGGCTATGGCTACAGCCGCTTCGAGCACGACGCGAACGGTATCGCACTGAGCCTGCTGCAATACGTGCCGCGTACCGATCCGTTGAAGATCAGCCGGCTGACACTACGCAATCTGTCCGGCCGTACCCGGCGGCTCTCGGTCACGGCGTGGCTCGAATGGGTGCTCGGTA
>NZ_BAAILL010000019.1:0-1423 GCF_054589215.1 Paraburkholderia sp. 2C
CGGAGATGGTATGGACGCCTCCCTCCCACGTCGGGCTAGGTAGGCAGCAAGAACGGCGGAGCCCTCGCTATACCCGACGGCATCAGAGTGCCAAAGTGGTGGCGTTGAGACGACCACCGAGGGGCAGGAGGGCTCAAATGAAGACTACGACATTTGGCGTTGACCTGGCAAAGCGGGTCTTTCAGGTGCACTGGGTCGACATGGAAACAGGCGAAATCAACAGACGGCAGTTCAGGCGTGAACAGCTGGTGACGTTTTTCGCGGAACAGGCGCCCGGGATTATTGCGATGGAGGCTTGCGGCAGCGCCCATTACTGGGCGCGCCGCTTCGTAGGCTTTGGACACGAGGTCAGGCTTATCGCAGCTTCATTCGTCCGACCGTTCGTGAAGAGCAACAAGACCGATATGGCCGACGCCCAGGCAATCTGGGAGGCGGTGCAGCGTCCGGAAATGCGCTTCGTAGCTGTGAAGAGCGAGGCGCAGCAGGCCGTGCTGACACTGCATCGCGTACGTCAGCAACTGATGAAAATACGCCACATGCAGACCAACCAGATACACGCCTTGCTCTATGAATTCGGCGCAACGGTACGTGGCGGATCGCATAGCATGGATGAGGCAGCGCTCAGATTGACGGAACTGGCCGATACGTTACCCGCTATGGTCATTGACACGCTTCGCGAGCAACTGCAGCGTATCGAAGCTTTGACGGCCGATATCCGCGCGATAGAGCGCCGCCTCGCGGCCTGGCAGCGCCGTGACGAAGCAGCTACGCGGATCAGCGCAATTCCCGGCGTCGGACTGCTTACTGCTACCGCGGCCGTTGCCACCATAGGCCACGCAGGCGCGTTTCGTTCGGGGCGCGAATTTGCAGCATTCCTTGGGCTGGTTCCCCGACAGAGTGGAACAGGAGGTCGCGTAAAGCTGCTGGGCATCAGCAAACGGGGTGACGTCTACCTGCGTACCTTGCTGATTCATGGCGCACGCGCAGTGCTTTCTCATCCCGCGCACCTGAACGAATCGCTGCAACGCCTGCTGGCGCGACGACCGTTTAATGTCGCGATCGTCGCACTGGCCAACAAGATCGCACGCACGATATGGGCACTACTTGCCCACGAAAGAACGTATCAACCGGGTTACGTGGCTTCTGCTGCGTAGAACATCAACTTTACCAGGGAGACTGGTCGCCAACAGGTTGCGCAGGTCGATATACACATGTGATGGCAAAACAGGTCGGACCGGGAGGAAGCAAACCTGAATGTAGTCTTGTCCTTCTAGGACTCGACGGAGATGAGGCCTTCCTCTGCAGATTCCATCAGGGCCAGCGGATAGCGTCCGCATTACAGGTCGGATATAAGTCTGCAGCCTACTTCTGTCTTACACACGTCAATATCCCCTGGCAAGCCGGGAGGTGTCCATATAAGACT
>NZ_BAAILL010000020.1:0-7872 GCF_054589215.1 Paraburkholderia sp. 2C
GCGGATTGCCCGTGTGAAAGTAGGTAATCGTCAGGCTCCCCCTCGCAGAAACACTAACCCCGCCCTCATCAGGGCGGGGTTTGTGCGTTTACGGCATTCGAATTCACCAGCATGCCGGCTCCCAAGTACTAACCATCTATGCATGGCTTGCCCGCGATCCTCCATGCGATCCGTAATTACAATTTGACGTTTCTCGAGTTAATTCGGATTCCAAACGTTGACAGGATTCATCTCGAAAAACAAACTGCTGTGCGAGTCGCTGTTGATCAACAACTGAGGATCGCATGAATCAGAAGCCAACCATCGCTGCAGCAATCGCCGGGGTCATCATCGCTCTGGCGCCGTTAAGCCCACAGGCGGCACAGCCTGCCGCATCGGTTGCGTCGAGCGCAGCCATCGCGGGAGTCAGTGTGCTTCAGGCCGAAGGCGTTGTGCAGGCGGTGGATCGCGTTGCGCACACCGTCACCGTGAAAGATGCTGCGAGCGGCCAGGCAACCTTCAACGTCAACCCCGATACAACGAAGCTCGCGGAACTCAAGGCGGGTGACAAGGTACGTGTACGGATGGTTCGCGATGCGGTCATCACGCTGGCGCCGCACGCATCGTCGAGCACAACGGGCCAAAGCGCGGCGAACGCGGATCCGATGGCGCAGAGCAATATCCCGGCGGAGGTTGTGTCGATCGATCAGAAAACTGGCGTGCTTGCACTGCGCGGCCCCAAAGGCACGGTGTTCCACATTCAGGCAAGCAACGCTCTACAGGTGGCTCATCTGTCAGCGGGTACGCATGTCGAAGTCGCCTACGCACCGACTGCGAATGTGTCGGTATCGGCGGCGCAGTAACTCGATAGCGGCGCGCGCGGACGTGGCATCGATCGCCGCGTGGCCGCGCGGCCACGCTTTCTAGACGCCCGCGCTTACCAGCTTGAGTCGCGTAATTTCGGACGGGGCGCCGAGTCGTTTCGGCGGCCCCCAATAACCGGTGCCGCGGCTCGTATAAACCCAAAGCCCATTCAGCCGTGCCAGTCCCGCAGTGAACGGCTGTTGCAGGCGCACAAAGAAGTTCCACGGAAAGAACTGCCCGCCGTGCGTATGTCCGGACAGCTGCAACGTGAATCCGGCATCGGCTGCCGCCTCGGCCGTACGCGGCTGGTGCGCGAGCAGCACCCTGATCAGCACATCGCCGGGGGCGCCTCGAAGCGCGGCCGCCGGGTCGCTGTTATGCGCCGGATCGTAGTGTCCCGCCGAATAGTCCGTCACACCTGCGATCACCGCTTGCGCACCGTCGTGGTCCACCACCACATGCTCGTTGAGCAGCACGTGCAAGCCAAGTCGCTCGAATTCCGCAATCCATGCGTCGGCGCCCGAATAGTATTCGTGGTTGCCCGTGACGAGATACGCGCCATGCCGCGCAGTGAGTTTCGACAGCGGCTGCGTATGCGCGGACAACTGCGCAACGGATCCATCGACGACATCGCCCGTCACGGCGATCAGGTCCGGCTCGAGCCGGTTCACCGCTTCGACGATCGCGTCGACATAGTTGTGCTTGATGGTCGGCCCGACATGAATATCGCTGATCTGCACGATCGTGAAGCCTTCGAGTGCACGCGGCAGATCGTCGATCGGCACTTCGATCGTCACGACACGCGCGCGGCGTCGCGCGTTGATGAAGCCGATGGTCGTGGAGATCAGCGCAAGAATCGGTACCGCGGCCGCACTATGGGTCCGCCATTGGGCGATCGACACCGCATGAGGCCACAGCGCGTCCACCGTTAATAGCGACGCGAGCACGATGTCGCGGGCGAATGTCAGCACGAGCAGCGACGAGAAAAAGCCCATCGCCAACAGGCCAATCCAGGCGAACCGGTCGCCGACCGACTGCTGCTCGAAGCGCCGCGCCAGCATGCCGGCTGGAATCAGCAGACACGACAGCACCAGCCACAGCACGCAGAGCGCCCGGCCGGTTGAACCGATCGGCAGGTCCGGAATGATCCGGAACCCTACATAGAGGTGAAACAGAACACCAATAGAGACAAGACGAACGAAGAACGATGATAGGCGCATGGCAAAGGGATAGCGGGACGCAAGGTGCCGAACGAGGGCGCGCTTTTTCGCGAGGCGGCGTCCTGTATGGGAACGCCGGCCAGTCATTCTACCGGCAGATTTGACGAACGGTTGGAGGGGTAGAAGACAGTGCCGGAAGTCTTCGCAGGGCGATTGCCGCGACGAACGCGCGTAGCGGCGTTTCGGCGGTAACGCAGGTGCGGACGACGGTTCATACTATTTCAATCTCTCAAGACTGTGTGTTCCGCGTTTCGCGATTTTTGCCATGCACGATTTGTTCGACGATTTGCCCGCGCCCGATGTGGCGTGGATTCCCGACTGGCTTGCCCCGGCGACGGCGACTTCGATGCTCGCGCGCATCGTCGAGGAGGTCACCTGGCGGCAGGACACGATGGGCACGCCGGCAGGCCGCGTGCCGCTGCCGCGCCTGACTGCGTGGCAGGGAGAGCCCGATGCCGTCTACGTTTATTCAGGTATCCGCAACGTGCCGGACACGTGGACCGCGGCGGTCGGCGAACTGAAAGCCGCGGCCGAAGCGGCCAGCGGCGCGCGCTTCAATAGCGTGCTGCTGAATCGCTACCGGAGCGGCGCCGACAGCATGGGTTGGCACGCGGACCGGGAGCCCGAACTCGGCAATGCGCCGGTGATTGCGTCAGTGAGCCTCGGCGTCACGCGCACGTTCGACATGCGACATAACCGGACCGGCACGGTGCAGTCGTTTGCGTTGAATAGCGGCAGCCTGCTCGTGATGCGGGGCCGTACGCAGGCGGAGTGGCGGCATCGCGTGCCGAAGGAGCCGCGCGTTCAGGGCGAGCGGATCAATCTGACGTTCCGGTATGTGACGCCGCGCGATGCGAGCGCTCGTGGTTGACGACTCTGGCGTCTATAAAGCTATAGGAAATAAAAAAATTTATGCGCATAAACGCGCGAGCGGGTGATTCAGAGCGTGCGACGTGACTCGTATTCGTCGACGGATGCGAATCCGTCAGATTCGCCCTATGCCATTTGGTCATGCTACGATGTAATAACTTTGTATCTACTTTTCCATACAGTCCTCTTAACATTTTTCAGCCGGGGCGATGCCATGAAAACGACGATCCGCAAGATGGGTAATTCGCATGGTGTGCTCATTCCGAAACCGATTTTGGCCCAGCTGGGACTGGAGGACGAAGTCGATATGCAAGTCGAAGGAAACGCCCTGGTGCTGCGCCGGCCGCAGAAGCGGGCGCGTCAGGGCTGGGCCGAAGCAAGCCGATCGATTGCGTCGGCGGGAGGCGATCGCCTCGTGATGGGCGAGTTCCCGAATGCGGACGACGAGGGGTTCGTATGGTAGAGCGCGGCGAGGTCTGGCTAGTCGCACTGGATCCGACCGCCGGCAGCGAGATTCAGAAGACGCGGCCCTGCGTGGTCGTGTCGCCCCCAGAGTTGAACGAACACCTGAACACGGTGATCGTTGCGCCGATGACCACCGGCAGCAGGGCGGCGCCGTTTCGCGTCGGCCTTACGTTTGCACGCAAGCGCGGGCTGATTCTGCTCGATCAGATTCGCACTGTCGATAAAGATCGGTTGATCAGGAAGGCGGGCGCTATTTCCGATCAGGCGCTGGCCTCGACGTTATCGGGGCTGCAGGAAATGTTTGTCGACTAGGGAGGCAAAACGTGGCTGTGCGAGGGCATGTGTCACGTGTTTTCATGAACGGCTACTGAAGCGGCCGCTTGGATCGATCACAGCAGCGAATATCGGACGCGATACGAGGAGCGTGAGTCAGTTCGAAGTTGCCGCGATGAATTGATTGCGACAACCGGGTGAGCGCCTGGTCGATGGCTCGATCTTTTGGAAATGCGTCACCGGGATGACGTAGTCGTGGCCATACTGAGGCGTCGTGCATAACGCGTCGCGCCAAGTACGCTGGTGCGGTATTCGCCAACGATCCGCACGCGCGGCGCCGTCGCAGCCGGTGTAGTCACACGCGGCGAACCGATCTGCAGGTGATCCGTTTCTCCCCGTGCGCCCAAAAGTACTCCCCAAAAAAGCGGCCCGCTAGTGCGGGCCAAAAAGCGCCTGGACGCGGGGGATAACGCGCGTCCCGGTTACTGCCTTGACTGCCGCATTCGCCATTCCTTTGCGTCGGCGGCAAGCCATCATGCGCTCGCCAGTTCCTGCAGTCGCGTCGGACGTGCCCGGCTGTTTTGCACTTCCCCGGCTCCGCCACGACCTTCATATTGGATTCAACTGTTTCAATCGCCTGACGCGCCGTCTTGCATAGGTTGTCGTACTGCGTGTTGGTTAATCACCGAGTCCAACGCGGCGATGACGGCTTCGGCGGGACCGCGCCCGCTCCTCGCTGCATCGCCGATACAGCGTTGCGCCTTGCGTGCCCGCTTGTGTTGCGCGTCGGCTTGCCCGGTCGGCGAGGCGTGCATACTCATCAGGATGTCGAGCATCCGACGATAATGCGCGGAAAGCTTGATGATGAGCGGCTGCGCGTCCGGTGAAACCACGAAGCACGCCTGCGGCTCCTTGCTCGTCAGCGCGCTTTGCCAATACGCCTGATTGATGTCGAGCAACGTCCTTATCGTTTGCATGTTCAACGCTGCGAACCTATCGATGCCGTTGAAAGACCCGATCGCACAGCAGTACATCGCATCGACTTTCGCTTGCTGTACACCCGTGAACTGCCCGGTTGAGAAATATGTCATCTGGCAAACCCTCGTAGTGGACGCGACCGCTCAAATGCCGCCCGGACCATCCTTCGGATTAACGGAACATATGAAGTAACGCGTGGCCCAAATCGGTCAGGCGCAGGCGCGAGTGAGTAGAGGCGGTACTGTCCGGTTCGACGAGTTTGCGATCGACCAGCGTCCGAAGATCGGCCTGATCGAAGTCCGTCGTTCGTTCGATATGTTTAACGAGCATGAGTGTTGCAAACTCATGGGGGCTTAGCATGCGTGTCTCCTGATTTGCCGAGTTACGTGACGTGTCTCGTGCGTTTCTCGCAGCCCGAGCACCGCTGTCAAATCCGATGGTTGCTTGTCCGGTAACGCTCCGGTCTTAATGTGACCCAAGTCCGATGCGCCGGTATGTCGTAGTTCAGGCTATGTATAAATCTCGAAGTCAATGTATATGATATAGATCACTATCCAGTATGCCGGTTGATTCTGTTTGGACAGGTTTTTAAGCTGTGCGTCAAGACGAACATTCTTGAAAGAGCAATCATTGAATCGTATGCAATCGCAATAAATATTCGACTATCTAATTAATCTCAACTGGCGGGACTGGCGGACCCATTCGTTATGTCAGCCAGTTTGCAGGCGAGGGCATCGCATTACCCAGCGGTTTCGAATTCCGTAAAATCGCGCACATGACGAATTCGTTTCAGCGTGCGAACGAAATGGCGAGTCCGGTCAGCGCGTTCTGGCTCATGTCGAAGATCGTCCGCCTGTCGATGGGTCGACTTTACAGATGGCGGATGCCACGTTATGCCGTCGATGCCAGGGCAGACCGGACGAGTCCTGCGGCGGCCGCTGTGCAAGCACGTCGACAACAACGGCGCAAAGGCGCCGCGGGCGCTCAACTCGAATTCCTGGGCGCTTCCCGACCCATGCGGTAGGCGGTGGGCGTGGTCGCAAGGTATTTTCTGAACAGCTTGGCCAATTGGCTGCCGCTGCCGATGCCGCAGCGGCGCGCGATCTTGTCCACCGGCAGGCGCGACTCGACCAGCATCCGGCAGCTCATGTTCAAACGCGTGTGCAGCAGGTAGTCGGATGGCGTCATGCCCATCTCGCTCCGGAATCGCCGAAGAAAGTTGCGCTCGCTCATAGCCGCGACCTGCGCCGCGTCGTCGATCGATATCGGTTGATCGATGTTTGCCTGCAGCCAGCGCGCGGACGCCATGATCTTCTCACTGACCTGCGGCGCCGCTCTGCCGGCGATGGACGAACCGAAGTGGGACTTGTGCTCGGTCGCAACCGATTCGGCCACCAGTAGAGCCAGGTCCGGTCCGAGATCCTCCTCGACGATCCGCAACGCGGTGGGTACCGCGCCTGGCGCCTCGCCGATTCTTTTGGGCGGGTAAATGTTTCTATGATCGGTCTCGATTCGCGGGCGATAGCGACTCGGCAGGCCGGCTGCTTCCAGCAGAAGCCGGCCTTCCGCAATTGGATGAACGATTTCGCTGAAAGGGTGCCTGCTGCGCAGCCAGACTCTCAGACGCTCGTCCTGGCAAGCCTGTTGCGCACCCGCACCACCGGCAATGAAGAGTAAATGCGCGTCATTGGTGCCTCGGTGCGAATTGACGTCCTCGGTCCAGACGAAGACGGACGATGAACTCGCGATGCGGCCACCGGCAGCCGACCACAGCGAGACGTCATAACGTGAGCGTGCGGCCTGTCCTGGCGTGACGAACACAAACTCATTGGCCTTCTGGAAAATTTCGATGATCACAGCAATGCCGGGGAGCGCAAACCCATTGAACATGGCGATGTCGATACGCGTAGTCCTGTCCGCCCTAGCCAGCGAGGTGCTTTGCCGCGACGCGTGCGGCACGGTTTGATTCAGCTCCATTTTAATATTCCCCGGATATACGTAGCGTTCAGAGCTTCCTTCGTGACCGTCATCGGCGCATACTATACAGATGCGTCTACCGCTGTTATTGAATGGCTGAATTAGCCAAGATGTTGGCTGCTCGATACATAAGTAAACAATGAGTTAACTTAGATGTTGCCAATTTCTCATATAAAATCGATCCATGAATAGCATATATTCAGTGCGTATATGAAAAATACATGGAGTTGAAGCGCGTTAAGCTAATCCGACTCTCTGAAAAACGATTGGGCGAAGTCAGCGCTTGTGCGATTGCGCTGTTGGCGGTTGCAGAGGCGAGCAAAGCGATAAGAAAGAGGGGCTTAAGAAAGCGGCGGCTTTCTTTAGGGGCACGCTTGGCTTGTGGCCGGGGCGCATAGAAAGGCGTTGATGGCATCGCCTAACGGGCTCTTAAGCCAGTTAGGGCAACTTCCATGCGTCGGCCGGGTGAGGTGCAACGTAACCGGCCTCCTGAACGTGCCGATTCGAGCGGGCTGACCAGCAGCGCGTGCACAAGGCATCGGTCCATTCCGAGCGCGCAGGTCGACTTATCGATTTCATGGGCGCGACCGGTTGTACGTCGAAGCGTCGAGGCAACTTCTCGAACTCTGTGCATCGGACGCCAAGCTTCAACGGTATCGGCAGGTACCCGTTAGCGACTCTTTGTCCGACCGTGCGGCCGTTCATTGCGCCATCTACTGCGCAAAGCCGTCGTAGATGAAAGGCCCGAAAACGAGCACGCTCGTGTCCCCGGAAAGCACGCGAGAATACCCGCGACCCGCGACTTGCGACTTGCGACTTGCGACCCGCGACCCGCGACCCGCGACTTGCGACTTGCGACCCGCGACTTGCGACCCGCGACTTGCGACTTGCGACTTGCGACTTGCGACTTGCGACTTGCGACTTGCGACTTGCGACCCGCGACCCGCGACCCGCGACCCGCGACTTGCGGGCCGCTGGCTGCGAATGTCCGTGGGCGCGGTTGCTCGTGCCTAGTGTCCGCCGCCGCCACCACCGCTGCCGCCACCGCCGCCACCGCCGCCACCTCTCCCGTAGCCGCCGCCACCTCCAAAGCCGCCACCGCCGTGGCCGCCGCCGTAACCACCGCCGTAACCACCGCCATGACCGTGACCGCCGCCGTGGCCGTCGCCGCCGTGGCCGTCGCCGCCGTGGCCGTCGCCGCCGTGGCCGTCGCCGCCGTGGCCGTCGCCGCCGTGGCCGTCGCCGC
>NZ_BAAILL010000021.1:0-680 GCF_054589215.1 Paraburkholderia sp. 2C
CGCGAGGCGCTGGAGCGTGACGCATGGGACGGCGAATGGTACCGGCGTGCAACTTTCGACGACGGCAGCTGGCTCGGTTCGCACAGCAACGACGAATGCCGGATCGATTCGATTGTTCAGTCGTGGGCCGTACTGTCGGGCGCGGCTCCTCCAGAGCGCGCACAGCTCGCGATGGCTGCGCTGGACCGACACCTGATCCGTCGCGATGACGGCATCGCGTTGCTGTTCACGCCGCCGTTTGACAAGTCATTGCAAGATCCCGGCTATATCAAGGGCTACCCGCCGGGGCTGCGCGAGAACGGTGGCCAGTATAGCCATGCGGCGATGTGGGCGATCTTCGCGTTCGCTCAACTCCACGACGGTAACCGGGCTGCAGGTTTGTTTTCGCTGCTCAACCCGATTAATCACGCGCGTACGCCGATGGAGACCGAACGCTACAAGGTCGAACCCTACGTGGTCGCGGCTGACGTCTACTCAGTCGCGCCACATGTCGGGCGCGGCGGCTGGACGTGGTACACAGGGTCAGCCGGATGGATGTACCGGGCGGGCGTCGAGGGCATTCTGGGGATTCGTAGGGAAGGCGATTTTCTGGTGGTGAATCCGTGTATTCCGGACTCGTGGCCGGGCTTCGAAGCGACCGTCCATATGCATTCGACCCGCTACGAAATCCACGTGAAATC
>NZ_BAAILL010000022.1:0-608 GCF_054589215.1 Paraburkholderia sp. 2C
TCCTGATAGACGTCGGATACGGCCGCCGCATACGGGTCCATCCCGCCTGGGCCGGAGAACACACGCTGATACAGCGAACCTTCCTGACCAACGGGCAGCGATGGCGTGACGCGCGGCTGCAGGATTGCATAGCCGTTAATCACGCGCTGCCCGTTTTCGCTGAATTGCGGCCGGTTCAGCGGATGCGCCATCTTGCCGATCAGGCGCAGCGCGGCATCGCGCGGCAGACGCGTGTCTGCATCGAGTGTGATGACGTAGCGCACCCCTGACGGCACCTGCGGTGCGCGCCCCGCGATCGGCACAAAATTCGTATCGGTCGCGCCACGCAGCAGCCGGTTGAGTTCGTGCAACTTGCCGCGTTTGCGTTCCCAGCCCATCCATTGGTTCTCGCTCGCGTTGTACACGCGACGGCGGTGCAGCAACAGGAAACGGCTACCGCCGGGACCCTGTCCGTGCCGGCGGTTCAGTGCGTCGATGGCGTCGACGGCGACGGCGAGCAGAGGCGCATCGCCGGGCAGCACTTCCTCATCAGCATCGAGCCCGTCAGCCAGCAACGCGAACGACAGGTCGCCGCTGCCGCCCGCGAGATGATGCACTTCAAGACGTTC
>NZ_BAAILL010000023.1:0-226 GCF_054589215.1 Paraburkholderia sp. 2C
GGTGACATGGGGTTTCGGCGCAGTCACGTTACCCGGGCTCGAACTGACGGCGGGCGTGCCGTCATCGCTGCGCACGCTGGTCGCCGTGCCGACGCTCCTGACCAGCGAGGCCGAGTTGCGCGAGCAGATCGAACGTCTTGAAGTGCATCATCTCGCGGGCGGCAGCGGCGACCTGTCGTTCGCGTTGCTGGCTGACGGGCTCGATGCTGATGAGGAAGTGCTGCCC
>NZ_BAAILL010000024.1:0-20765 GCF_054589215.1 Paraburkholderia sp. 2C
CTTCGCGGTCAGCACCGTCGTGATCGCCGCCGTCAGCGTGGTCTTGCCGTGGTCAACGTGACCAATCGTGCCCACGTTCACGTGCGGCTTGGTCCGTTCGAATTTACCTTTAGCCATGTTTCTCTTCTTTCAAAAAAGTTGATCGGCGCTTGCGTTGCCGAATGATTACTTCGCCTTCGCGTTGATGATCGCTTCGGAGACGTTGCGCGGCGCTTCGGCGTAGTGCTTGAACTCCATCGTATACGTTGCGCGGCCCTGCGTGAGCGAGCGCAGCGACGTCGAGTAACCGAACATTTCCGACAACGGCACTTCTGCGCGGACGATCTTACCGCCGCCCACCATGTCTTCCATGCCCTGCACGATGCCGCGACGGCCCGACAGGTCGCCCATCACGTTGCCCATGTAATCTTCCGGCGTCTCCACTTCAACGGCCATCATCGGCTCGAGGATCACCGGGCTCGCCTTGCGCATCGCTTCCTTGAACGCCATCGAACCGGCCATGCGGAACGCGTTTTCGTTCGAGTCAACATCGTGGTACGAACCGAACGTCAGGTGAACCTTCACGTCGACGACCGGGAAGCCAGCCAGAACGCCGCTCTTCAGCGTTTCCTGGATGCCCTTGTCGACCGCCGGAATGTATTCGCGAGGAATCACGCCGCCCTTGATCTCGTCGAGGAACGTGTAGCCCTTGCCCTGCTCGTTCGGCTCGAGCGTGATGACCGCGTGACCGTACTGGCCGCGACCACCCGACTGCTTGACGAACTTGCCTTCGACGTCCGCTGCCGTGCTGCGGATCGTCTCGCGGTATGCCACCTGCGGCTTGCCGACGGTCGCTTCCACGCCGAATTCACGCTTCATCCGGTCAACCAGAATTTCGAGGTGCAGTTCGCCCATGCCCGAAATAATGGTCTGGCCCGACTCTTCATCCGTTTGCACGCGGAACGACGGGTCCTCCTGCGCCAGACGGTTCAGCGCCATGCCCATTTTTTCCTGGTCAGGCTTCGTCTTCGGTTCGACAGCCTGCGAAATCACCGGCTCCGGGAAAATCATGCGTTCAAGCACGATCGGATTGGCCGGATCGCACAGCGTGTCGCCCGTCGTCGCTTCCTTCAGGCCGACCGCAGCGGCGATGTCGCCGGCGCGAACTTCCTTGATTTCTTCGCGCTGGTTGGCGTGCATCTGCAGAATACGACCGAGGCGTTCCTTCTTGCCCTTCGTCGAATTCAACACGGTATCGCCCGAATTCACGACGCCCGAATACACACGGAAGAAGATCAGCTGGCCAACGAACGGGTCGGTCATGATCTTGAACGCGAGCGATGAGAACTTCTCTTCGTCGGACGCCCGGCGCTCTGCAGACTCGCCGCTTTCGAGTTCGCCCTTCACCGGCGGAATATCAACCGGCGACGGCAAGAAATCGATCACAGCGTCGAGCATGCGCTGCACACCCTTGTTCTTGAACGCGGTGCCGCACAGCATCGGCTGGATTTCGCATGCGATCGTACGATCGCGCAGCGCCTTGACGATCTCGGCTTCGCTCAGCTCTTCGCCGCCGAGATACTTTTCCATCAGCTCTTCGCTGGCTTCGGCAGCCGACTCGATCATCTTTTCGCGCCATTCGTTGCACGTATCGACGAGTTCAGCCGGGATATCGATGTAGTCGAACTTCGTACCTTGCGACGCTTCGTCCCAAATGATCGCTTTCATCTTGAGCAGATCGACGACGCCCTTGAAGCTTTCTTCGGAACCGATCGGCACCACGACCGGAACCGGGTTGGCCTTCAGACGGGTCTTCAGCTGGTCATAGACCTTGAAGAAGTTCGCGCCGGTACGGTCCATCTTGTTGACGAACGCCAGACGCGGCACCTTGTACTTGTTTGCCTGGCGCCACACGGTTTCCGACTGCGGCTGCACACCGCCGACCGCGCAATAGACCATGCACGCGCCGTCGAGCACGCGCATCGAGCGCTCGACTTCGATCGTGAAGTCGACGTGCCCCGGCGTGTCGATGATGTTGATCCGGTGTTCCGGATAGTTGCCGCCCATGCCCTTCCAGAAAGCGGTCGTGGCAGCGGACGTAATGGTGATGCCGCGCTCCTGCTCCTGCTCCATCCAGTCCATGGTTGCAGCACCGTCGTGCACTTCACCAATTTTGTGGTTCACGCCGGTGTAGAACAGGATGCGCTCGGTCGTCGTCGTTTTGCCGGCGTCGATGTGAGCGCTAATACCGATGTTGCGGTAGCGCTCGATAGGTGTCTTGCGAGCCACTTTGATCCTCTATGGGAATGACGCGACGGGGAGTGAAATACCCGCGCGCCCTAACACAAACGGGCGAGGCGCCTGTTTAGCGCACCCGCCCGGAATTTCTTTCCGTTATTGACTGCTAACCCGGGGTCGGGATGCTTAGAAACGGAAATGCGAGAACGCCTTGTTGGCTTCCGCCATCCGGTGCACTTCGTCGCGCTTCTTCATCGCGCCGCCGCGACCTTCAGCTGCTTCACTCAGTTCACCAGCCAGACGCAACGCCATCGACTTTTCACTGCGCTTCTTCGCGGCCTCACGCAACCAGCGCATCGCCAATGCCATACGACGCGACGGACGCACTTCGACCGGAACCTGATAGTTCGCACCACCAACGCGCCGGCTCTTCACTTCGACCACCGGCTTTACGTTGTTGAGCGCCACCGTGAACACTTCCAGCGGGTCCTTGCCACCCTTGGTCTGGATCTGTTCGAAAGCGCCGTACACGATACGCTCGGCCACCGACTTCTTGCCCGAGAGCATCAGCACGTTCATGAATTTTGCTACATCAACATTACCGAATTTCGGATCCGGCAACACTTCCCGCTTGGGGACTTCGCGACGACGCGGCATGTTTCTTCCTTTACTTTTCAGTTGGAGCGACGCTTGTTGCGCTCGACTCCGCGGTCACCAACTAACCCGATTCATCTTCGAAGACTTACCAGCCTGGTCGGGTGACCACTTACTCGACAGCACCGGCAATCCGGCACCACCGCTAATAACGCCTTTGCAGGCGACCTGAAACGACTTAACGACCGATGGACGGCTTAACTGCTCTGCTGCTTTTACTTGCCGGCCTTGGCGCGCTTCGCACCGTACTTCGAACGAGCCTGCTTACGATCCTTGACGCCCTGGGTATCCAGCGAGCCGCGAACCATGTGGTAACGCACACCCGGCAAGTCCTTCACACGGCCGCCACGGATCAGCACAACCGAGTGTTCCTGCAGGTTGTGGCCTTCACCGCCGATGTACGAAATGACTTCGAAGCCGTTCGTCAGACGCACCTTTGCGACCTTACGCAGTGCCGAGTTCGGCTTCTTCGGCGTCGTGGTGTACACACGGGTGCACACGCCGCGACGCTGGGGGCAGTCCTGCAAGGCCGGGCTCTTGCTTTTCGTCGTTTCCGACGTGCGGCCTTTGCGAACCAGTTGATTGATGGTTGGCATTGTTTATTCCTGAAATTGAACAAAATCGACGCATCTGTTTCCGGGCAAAGCGAAAACGACTGCGCATCGAACTCCGATTCGACGACAAACGTGGCGGCATCGGCCATGCACTCCAATAATGCAAGTGCGCGCGCAGACGCCCCAAGAACCGGAACCTAGCATGATATTCCGAAAATACTAAGAGAGTCAACAAGTTGCGGTGCATGCCGAGCCATCCGATGGACCGCAAAGCGGCTCGCTCAGTCGGCAGCCACGACTTCCAGAAGATCGGCGCCAAACCGATCCAGTTTGCGCGCGCCCATGCCGGGAATCTGGCGCAAATCATCGAGCGAACCCGGCTCGCTGCGGGCAATTTCGGCAAGCGTCGCGTCGTGAAAAATGACGTATGCGGGCACGCCATCGCTCTTTGCCGTCTCGGAACGCCAGGCGCGCAGCCGGTCCCAACGAGCGCGCTCGCGCGGGCTCATGCCGATGGTCGGATCCGCGCGTTCGCTCGTGCGCCCGGAAGCCTGCCGCGAACGCGTCGGCTTCACGTAACGGCGCATTGTGACTTTCTGCTCGCCCTTGAGCACAGGCTTGCTTGCTTCGGTTAGCACGAGCGCGCCGAAGCCGTCGTGATCGACCGTCAGAAACCCGAATGCCACGAGCTGCCGGAACACGGCCCGCCATTCGTGCTCGGACAGCTCCGAGCCGATTCCGAAGGTGCTCAAGCGATCGTGGCCGCGCTGCAGAATCTTCTCGTTGCGATTGCCGCGCAAGATATCGATCAGATGCCCGGCGCCGAAGTTGAAACCGCTCGCACGCTGCGCACGAAACGCACACGACAGCGCCATTTGCGATTCACGCGTCGCGTCCCACGATGCCGGCGGTTCGAGACAGGTGTCGCAATTGCCGCACGGCTCGCTCGACTCGCCGAAATAGGCAAGCAGCCGCACGCGCCGGCACGTAGCCGCTTCGCATAGACCGAGCAGCGCGTCGAGCTTTCCGGTCTGAACACGCTTATGCGCGTCGTCGGCGTCCGATTCGTCGATCATCTTGCGCTGCTGGACGACATCGCCGAGGCCGTAGGCCATCCACGCGTTCGCCGGCAAACCGTCGCGCCCGGCACGCCCCGTCTCCTGGTAATAGCCTTCGACGCTCTTCGGCAAATCGAGGTGCGCGACAAACCGCACGTCAGGCTTGTCGATGCCCATGCCGAACGCAATCGTCGCACAGATGACAACGCCCTCGTCGCGCTGAAAGGTCTCCTGATGCTTTTGCCGGATCTCGAACTCCATCCCGGCGTGATAAGGCAGCGCGCGCACGCCCTGCCCTTGCAGCCACTCCGCCGTTTCCTCGACTTTGCGACGCGACAGGCAATAGACGACGCCGGCGTCAGTCGTCCCGTCCGGCCTCGTGTGCTCGGCGCGGATAAAGTCGAGCAACTGCGAGCGCGCGTTGTCTTTCTCGACAATCCGGTAGCGGATGTTCGGCCTATCGAAACTGGAGACGAAGACTCGCGCGTCATCGAGCGCGAGCCGATGCACAATTTCGTCACGCGTAATTGCATCGGCAGTGGCTGTCAGCGCGATGCGCGGCACCGACGGAAACCGCTCGTGCAAGACCGACAGCTGGATATACTCCGGGCGGAAATCGTGCCCCCATTGCGACACGCAATGCGCTTCGTCGATCGCAAACAGACCGATTTGCGTGCGCTCGAGCAGTTCGAGAAAGCGGGGCGTCATCAACCGCTCGGGCGCGACGTAAAGCAGATCGATATCGCCCTGCCGCAGTGCGCGCTCGATTGCGGCCGCCTCTGCGCCCGTCAAGGTCGAATTCAGGTAGGCAGCCCGCACACCGACTTCCGTCAGCGCAGCAACCTGGTCCTGCATCAGGGCGATCAATGGCGATACGACGATCCCTGCGCCGTGTCCCTTTTCGCGTCGTACCAGCGACGGAATCTGGTAGCACAGCGACTTGCCTCCGCCGGTCGGCATTAGCACAAGGCAGTCTCCGCCGCTGGCCACGTGCTCGACTATTTCGCCCTGTTGCCCCCGGAAAGCGGGATAGCCGAATACTTCGTTGAGAATTTCGAGCGCACGGGACATGAACGATTGCAGATAACGGTGGAAAGCAGCAGACGAAGAGACAGCGGGAAACTCAGCGACGAATTTTACCAACGCATTCGTGCCGCGCTCGCGTTTTAAGTGCAACGTTGGCCGAATGGCCAGGGTGTAAGCGCACCGACATGCGGGATACACTCGTCTTCAGGTTCACTTTCGTTGGAGATTGCATGCAGGTGGCGCAAAACGCGGTGGAGAGGTTGCCGCAAATCTATCTGGCCGGATTCGACGTGTTTCGCCCCGATGCGGCCGAACATGGCGAACGTCTCAAGGCGCTATGCGCTGCGCGAGGCCTCGCAGGCCTCTTTCCGAGCGACAGTGAGCTGCCGCCCGGTCTGCGCGCACAAGACGCCGCTCGATGGATATGCGACGCAAATCTCGCCCTGATTCGCGCCGCCGACGCGGTCATGGCAAATCTGAACGACTTTCGCGGCGCCGGCGAGCCCGACGCCGGCACCGCCTTCGAAGTCGGCTTTGCCATTGCACTAGGCAAGCCGGTATGGGGCTATCGGGCGGACGAACGTCCGCTGGTTTCGCGCGCGGCCGTTCATATGGAAGACAACGCCGCATTCTGCTCGCGCGGCTTTATCGTCGAAGACTTCGGCCTGCCGTTAAACCTGATGCTCGCTTGCACGGTCGAGCTGGTAATTGGTGATGCGGCCGCTTGCCTCGATACGATCCGCCAGACGTTGCGGCACGCACGACGGTAACGCATCTCCGGGATAGGGAATCGCTGTTTCAGGTGGAATTCCGTCCGATGACTTCTACGACAAGACGCTTGCCGTTGATTGTCAGACTGCTGAATGCCTGTCGTGCGCGCTCGATTTGATATTCTCCGATGCCAACGCCGTCCGGGTCTTTTACTTCGTTGAGCCTTTGGTACAGCGGTTCGTCGACAGTCACCCAGACCTTCCCTCGAGCGACTTTTACGTCTTCGATCGCTTCGCAACCTCCGAAGTGTCGGATCGACTCCCCATTCAGGCGATATCCGACGTCGCGCAGGCTCGCATGCTCCGACTCGGAGAGCCCATCGGCAAGCGGGCTGCCCAACACACTATCCACCGTCGCCTTCGTTAATAGCCGGCGGGCGGCCGAAGCATCGAGGCCGCGAATTGCACCGGGCGTGTATCGCTGCGCCACATTTGCCAGAATGGCTGAGTCGACGTCTGTCGAGCCCCGTGCTATCCGGGCGCGCTGCAGATTGCGCGCTATCGCTGGCACGTCCGCGGTGTTCTTACCATCCAGCTTACTGAGCTCGGCGAGTGTGCGTCCAATCGGGCCACGATCGCCAAGCGTCCAATACATCGCGCGAAATGCCGGACTTCGTTGAAGCGGACTCAAACGGTCTGAGGCCATATCGAGGTTGTCCGCAAAACGGATAATCGCGAATGGGTTCCTGGTGAGCTCCTGATCGGTATAGCGTAGCCCCACCTTCACCTCGTTACCTTTGTCCAGCGAAGTGGGGCGGCCCATGTATGCCGGCTTCGTTTCGTCCGCGGTCACATTGATTGTTTGGCCGATCGACAGAGTCTTCAGCGCGTCATTGACCTGTCTTTCCAGCTCTTTCGCATAGTCCCCGCGGACTTCTATTTGAGAAACCCGATGAGGAGGGTTCGACGCCGCCGAATAGTGATTCAACAATTTTTTGAGCGATTCGACATCGGGAACCAGCAGCGATCCACGCTCGGTTTTCACGTTGATTGGATAAAGTCCTGCAGCAACATCAGCGGAGTGAAGCTGGATCGCTTTTTTCATGTCGGCAAGCGCCTCCTTTACGCGGCCGTTTTCACGCCGGATCAAGGTGCCCAGTTCGTCCGACACACTGTCGAACTTCGAGGCACCCGATAAGCCGTGCGTCGCCTTCGGCCGGCCTTTGAGATCGGGATAGCCGACATCATGCCAATGCGCGAGAACCTGAAACATGAGCCTCGCCAGCGCGGCAGAGATGTTGTATTTGCCGGCGGCCTTCTCCGCTATCTCGGGGTACGCCTTGACGATCTGATCGGTGTAAGCCGCGACGCGCTCCGAATGGTCGAATCCATGCGAGACATATTGCTGTGGATTATTCAATTGCTGATCGAGCGCGGGCTTGGCGAGGCGGCTCACGAGGCCCTGCACCACGCTTAACGGAGGCCGATCCTTCAGATTCCCGTTATTTTGCAGATAGTTTGTGTACGGTGCGATTATCCGGCCCACGTTGAGCCGATGAGCGAGCGGTGTGCCGCCCGATCGAGCGCCCAAGGCGGGAGGCATGCCTCCATCGCGAATCTGTGCTTGAGAGAGGGAGGCTCCCGAATCGCGCGTTGCGACGGAATCGGGTTTTGGCGTGCTCGATTCCGGTCTGAGAAAACCGCCTTCGTGCACACGGGGAACAGACACTTCAGGAATACCGAACATGGGCCGCGTCCTTTTGATTCAAAGTGCCACTCGAATTTGGCCCACTGTTTCATGGACCATGCCCTTGCAGATTGAGCTCGCTACGCTCGCGCCTGTAATGTCCGATCCTTGCTCGAATGCCGATTCATCACTCATTTGATCTCGCGCAAATCATTGCACCGATCGCGGAACTCCAGTCGCGCGGACCGCGGTTCGTCGGGGAACGCACGCAAAAAAAAGCCGCCCAGTCGCAATGACTGAGCGGCTCTTTGCCAACTACCCGGTGTAGGACAAAGCGGCTTGCGCCGCCCTGCCATTCCCCGTTGCTTACTCGTTGGTGTGCGGCGCCTGCTGCGGCTCGGCAGCCGGCGTTTCCGGCGTACCGAACTCGAAGGCCTCTTCGGCTGCGATCTGATCGAAACGCTCGCGATCCGACAGTTCCTTGCTCTTGCGCGCCTTGTGGAACGCGAGACCCGTACCGGCCGGAATCAGACGGCCAACGATCACGTTTTCCTTCAGGCCACGCAGATCGTCGCGCTTGCCCATGATCGCCGCCTCGGTCAGCACGCGAGTCGTTTCCTGGAACGACGCCGCGGAGATGAACGAGTCGGTCGAGAGCGATGCCTTCGTGATACCGAGCAGCACGTTCTCGTACGTCGCCGGACGCTTGTCTTCCGCGTTCATACGGTCGTTCTCGTCGAGCATGTCCGACCGCTCGACCTGTTCGCCCGGGATGAAACGCGTATCGCCGTTGTCGGAGATCTGCACGCGGCGCAGCATCTGACGCACGATCACTTCAATGTGCTTGTCGTTGATCTTCACGCCCTGCAGACGGTACACGTCCTGCACTTCGTCCACGATGTAACGCGACAGCGCCTCGACGCCCTGCAAACGCAGGATGTCGTGCGGATCGGCCGGTCCGTCGACAATCATTTCGCCCTTGTTGACGACCTGACCATCGTGCACCAGAACCTGCTTTTCCTTCGCGATCAGGAACTCGTGCTGATTGCCTTCGAGATCCGTGATAACGAGACGCTGCTTACCCTTCGTGTCCTTACCGAACGACACCGTGCCGGTGACTTCCGCGAGGATACCGGCGTCCTTCGGCGAACGTGCTTCGAAGAGCTCGGCCACACGCGGCAGACCACCGGTAATGTCACGCGTCTTCTGCGATTCGGTCGGAATACGTGCGAGCACTTCGCCGACCTGAACCTGCTGGCCGTCCTTCACCGTAATCAGCGCGCCAACCTGGAAGCCGATCTGCACCGCATGCTCGGTACCCGGAATCTTCACTTCGTCGCCGGTTGCATCGAGCAGCTTCACCTGCGGGCGCACGCTCTTCGACGCTTGCGAACCACGACGCTTCACGTCGATCACGACGAGCGTCGAAAGCCCCGTCACGTCGTCGATCTGCTTCGCGACCGTCACGCCTTCCTCGACGTTCTCGAACTTCACCGTACCACCGTACTCGGTGATGATCGGACGCGTCATCGGATCCCACGTGGCCAGCTGCGTGCCCGCCTTGATCTGCGCACCGTCGAGCTGCAGCAGCGTCGCGCCGTACGGCACCTTATGACGCTCGCGCTCGCGGCCGTGATCGTCGGTGATCATCGCTTCGCCCGAACGCGAGATGACGATCTGCTCGCCCTTCGCATTCGTGACGTAACGCATCGTCGACGTGAAACGCACGGTACCGTTCGACTTCGCTTCGATCGACGAAGCAACCGCCGCACGCGATGCCGCACCACCGATGTGGAACGTACGCATCGTGAGCTGCGTGCCCGGTTCGCCGATCGACTGCGCCGCGATCACGCCGACCGCTTCGCCGACGTTCACGAGCGAGCCGCGGCCGAGGTCGCGGCCATAGCACGACGCGCACAGGCCATAACGCGTTTCGCAGGTGAGCGGCGTACGCACGCGCACTTCGTCGATGCCGAGGCGCTCGATTTCTTCGACCGCCGTTTCATCGAGCAACGTGCCCGATTCGTACAGCGTTTCCTGCGTTTCCGGGTTGACGACGTCCGCCACCGCGACGCGGCCGAGAATCCGGTCGCGCAGCGCTTCGACGACTTCACCGCCTTCCACGAGCGCCTTCATCGCCACGCCTTGCGACGTGCCGCAATCGTCTTCGACAACGACCAGATCCTGCGTCACGTCGACCAGACGCCGCGTCAGGTAACCCGAGTTCGCGGTCTTCAGTGCCGTATCGGCCAGGCCCTTACGTGCGCCGTGGGTCGAGATGAAGTACTGCAGCACGTTCAGACCTTCGCGGAAGTTCGCGGTAATCGGCGTCTCGATAATCGAGCCGTCCGGCTTCGCCATCAGGCCGCGCATACCGGCCAGCTGACGAATCTGCACCGCGGAACCGCGTGCACCCGAGTCCGCCATCATGTAGATCGAGTTAAACGATTCCTGACGCGTTTCGTTGCCGTCGCGATCCGTGACCGGTTCCGTCGACAACTGCTCCATCATCGCCTTGCCGACCGATTCCGACGTTGCCGACCAGATGTCGACCACGTTGTTGTAACGTTCCTGCGCGGTGACGAGACCCGACATGTACTGACGGTCGTATTCCTTCACCTTCTTCGCTGCGTCGCCGACGATGGTTTCCTTCTGCGGCGGCACGAGCATGTCGTCGACGCAGATCGAAATACCGGCGCGCGTTGCCAGACGGAACCCCGACTGCATCAGCTGGTCGGCGAAGATCACCGTTTCGCGCAGACCGCAGCGGCGGAATGCCGTGTTGATCAAACGCGAGATTTCCTTCTTCTTGAGCGGCTTGTTCAGCACCGTGAACGGCAGGCCCGGCGGCAGAATTTCCGACAGGATCGCGCGGCCGACGGTCGTCGCGTACAGCGAGATCTTCGGCACGAACGCCGGCGCGCCTTCCGACTTGTCTTCGTTGTGGACCATTTCGGTGATCCGCACGTTGACGCGCGAGGCAAGCTCGACTTCCTTGTTCTCGTATGCACGCAACACTTCCGACACGCCGGTGAACGACATGCCTTCGCCCTTCGCGTTGACCGCTTCGCGCGTCGCGTAGTACAGGCCGAGCACGATATCCTGCGACGGCACGATCGACGGATCGCCGTTCGCCGGGAACAGCACGTTGTTCGACGCGAGCATCAGCGTGCGCGCTTCCATCTGCGCTTCGAGCGACAGCGGCACGTGAACGGCCATCTGGTCACCGTCGAAGTCGGCGTTGAACGCCGCGCAAACGAGCGGGTGCAGCTGAATGGCCTTGCCTTCGATCAGCACCGGCTCGAACGCCTGAATGCCGAGACGGTGCAGCGTCGGCGCACGGTTCAGCATCACCGGGTGCTCGCGGATCACCTCTTCGAGGATGTCCCACACCACCGGCGTCTGGTTCTCGACTTCCTTCTTCGCCGCCTTGATCGTCGTCGCCACGCCCATCACTTCGAGCTTGTTGAAGATGAACGGCTTGAAGAGTTCGAGCGCCATCAGCTTCGGCAGACCGCACTGGTGCAGCTTCAGCGTCGGGCCGACCACGATGACCGAACGGCCCGAGTAGTCGACGCGCTTACCGAGCAGGTTCTGACGGAAACGACCGCCCTTGCCCTTGATCATGTCGGCGAGCGACTTCAGCGGACGCTTGTTCGCGCCCGTCATCGCCTTGCCGCGACGACCGTTGTCGAGCAGCGAGTCGACGGCTTCCTGCAGCATCCGCTTTTCGTTGCGGACGATGATTTCAGGCGCCTTCAGCTCGAGCAGACGCTTCAACCGGTTGTTACGGTTAATCACGCGGCGATACAGGTCGTTCAGGTCCGACGTCGCAAAACGGCCGCCGTCGAGCGGCACGAGCGGACGCAGCTCCGGCGGCAGCACCGGCAGCACTTCGAGAATCATCCACTCGGGCTTGATGCCCGAACGCTGGAAGGCCTCGAGCACCTTCAGGCGCTTTGCGTACTTCTTGATCTTCGCTTCCGAGCCGGTGTTCTTCAGCTCCGAGCGCAGCGTTTCGACCTGCTCGTCGATGTTGATCGCGCGCAGCAGTTCGCGCACGCCTTCCGCGCCCATTTCGGCGCGGAATTCGTCACCGTACTCTTCGACCTTGTTGTAGTAATCCTCTTCGGTCATGATCTGCCGCGCTTTGAGCGGCGTCATGCCCGGATCGATCACGACATAGGCTTCGAAGTACAGCACGCGCTCGATGTCGCGCAGCGTCATGTCGAGCACCATGCCCAGACGCGACGGCAGCGACTTCAGAAACCAGATGTGCGCAACCGGCGAGGCCAGTTCGATGTGGCCCATCCGTTCGCGGCGCACCTTCGCGAGCGTCACTTCGACGCCGCACTTCTCGCAGATCACGCCGCGGTGCTTGAGGCGCTTGTACTTGCCGCACAGGCACTCGTAGTCCTTGATCGGACCAAAGATCTTCGCGCAGAACAGACCATCCCGCTCCGGCTTGAAGGTGCGGTAGTTGATCGTTTCCGGCTTCTTGACTTCACCGAACGACCAGGACCGGATCTTGTCGGGCGAGGCCAGACCGATCTTGATCGCGTCGAAAACTTCTTCCTGTTGGACTTGCTTGAATAGATCGAGCAGAGCTTTCATTGCTTTCTCTCCGTAGTCCGATTAGTTGCGGTCCAGATCGATGTCGATACCGAGCGAGCGGATTTCCTTCACCAGCACGTTGAAGGACTCCGGCATACCCGCATCGATGACGTGATCGCCCTTGACCAGGTTCTCATACACCTTGGTCCGGCCTGTCACGTCATCCGACTTGACCGTCAGCATTTCCTGCAGCACATACGATGCGCCGTACGCTTCGAGCGCCCACACTTCCATCTCACCGAAGCGCTGACCGCCGAACTGCGCCTTACCACCGAGCGGCTGCTGCGTGACGAGCGAGTACGGGCCCGTCGAGCGCGCGTGCATCTTGTCGTCGACGAGGTGGTGCAGCTTCAGGTAGTGCATGTAGCCGACCGTCACCGGACGCTCGAATGCCTCACCCGTGCGGCCGTCGTACAGACGCACCTGGTTCTTCGACTTCGTCATGCCGAGCTGTTGCGCGATTTCGTCCGGGAACGCGAGGTCGAGCATCTTCGACATTTCGTCTTCGGTCGCACCGTCGAACACCGGCGTCGCGAACGGCACGCCTTCGCGCAGGTTCTTCGCCAGTTCGACGATTTCGTCGTCGTTGAAGCTGTCGATTTCCTCCGCACGGCCCGACTCGTTGTAGATCTTGGTCAGGAACGCGCGCAGTTCTTCGATCTTCGTCTGACGCTGCAGCATTTCGCCGATCCGCCAGCCGAGACCCTTCGCGGCCCAGCCCAGATGCACTTCGAGCACCTGACCCACGTTCATCCGCGACGGCACGCCGAGCGGGTTCAGCACGACGTCGGCCGGACGGCCATCGGCCATGTACGGCATGTCTTCGATCGGCACGATCTTCGACACGACACCCTTGTTACCGTGACGGCCCGCCATCTTGTCGCCAGGCTGCAGACGGCGCTTCACCGCGAGGTACACCTTGACCATCTTCAGCACGCCCGGCGGCAGTTCGTCGCCTTGCGTGAGCTTCTTGCGCTTTTCTTCGAACGCGAGGTCGAACTGGTGACGCTTCTGTTCGATCGAGTCCTTGATCGCTTCGAGCTGCGCCGCTGCTTCTTCGTCCGCGAGGCGGATGTCGAACCAGTGGTAGTGGTCGAGATCTTCGAGGTAAGCCTGTTCGATCTTCGCGCCCTTCGCGAGCTTCTTCGGACCGCCGTTCGCCACCTTGCCGACGAGCATGCGCGCGAGACGCTGGAACGCATCGCCTTCGACGATACGCAGCTGGTCGTTCAGGTCGAGGCGATAGCGCTTCAGTTCATCGTCGATGATCTGTTGCGCGCGCTTGTCGCGCTGGATGCCTTCGCGCGTGAACACCTGCACGTCGATCACGGTGCCGCTCATGCCCGACGGCACGCGCAGCGACGTGTCCTTCACGTCCGACGCCTTCTCGCCGAAGATCGCGCGCAGCAGCTTTTCTTCCGGCGTCAGCTGGGTTTCGCCCTTCGGCGTGACCTTGCCGACCAGCACGTCGCCCGCTTCGACTTCCGCGCCGATGTACACGATGCCCGACTCGTCGAGACGGCCAAGCTGCACTTCCGCGAGGTTCGAAATGTCGCGCGTGATTTCTTCCGGTCCGAGCTTCGTGTCGCGAGCCACGACGTTCAGTTCTTCGATGTGGATCGACGTGTAGCGATCGTCGGCCACGACCTTCTCCGAGATCAGGATCGAGTCTTCGAAGTTGTAGCCGTTCCACGGCATGAACGCGACCAGCATGTTCTGACCGAGCGCGAGTTCGCCGAGGTCCGTCGATGCGCCGTCTGCCAGCACGTCGCCACGCGACACGACATCGCCAACCTTCACGATCGGGCGCTGGTTGATGTTCGTGTTCTGGTTCGAACGCGTGTACTTGATCAGGTTGTAGATGTCCACGCCGACGTCGCCTGCCGCCGCTTCGTCGTCGTTCACGCGAATCACCATACGGCCTGCGTCGACGTAATCGACCACGCCACCGCGGAATGCCTGAACCGTCGTACCCGAGTCGACCGCCACCGTGCGCTCGATGCCCGTACCGACCACGGCCTTTTCAGGACGCAGGCACGGTACCGCCTGACGCTGCATGTTCGAACCCATCAATGCGCGGTTCGCGTCGTCGTGCTCGAGAAACGGAATCAGCGAAGCCGCGACCGACACGATCTGCGACGGCGCCACGTCCATATACTGGATGCGGTCCGGCGTGACCATCATCGTTTCGCCGGCTTCACGCGACGACACGAGCTCGTCGGTCAGCGAGCCGTCGTCGGCAACTGCCGCGTTCGCCTGAGCGATCACGTAGCGACCTTCTTCGATCGCCGACAGATAGTCGATCTGGTCCGTAACCTTGCCGTCCACGACCTTGCGATACGGCGTTTCGAGGAAGCCGTACTCGTTCAGGTGCGCGTACAACGCGAGCGAGTTGATCAGACCGATGTTCGGACCTTCCGGCGTTTCGATCGGGCACACGCGGCCATAGTGCGTCGGGTGCACGTCGCGCACTTCGAAGCCTGCGCGCTCGCGCGTCAAACCGCCCGGGCCCAGTGCGGAAACACGACGCTTGTGCGTGATTTCCGACAGCGGGTTGGTCTGGTCCATAAACTGCGACAGCTGCGACGAACCGAAGAACTCGCGAATCGCCGACGAAATCGGCTTCGAGTTAATCAGGTCGTGCGGCATCAGGTTTTCGCTTTCGGCCTGACCCAGACGCTCCTTCACCGCGCGCTCGACACGCACGAGACCGGCGCGGAACTGGTTTTCCGCCAGTTCGCCCACGCAACGCACGCGGCGATTGCCGAGGTGGTCGATATCGTCCACTTCGCCCTTGCCGTTGCGCAGTTCGACGAGGATCTTGATCGTCGCGAGGATGTCGTCGTCCTGCAGCGTCATCGGGCCGACGATTTCGTCGCGGCCGACGCGGCGGTTGAACTTCATACGGCCGACCTTCGACAGGTCGTACGCGTCTTCGCTGTAGAACAGACGATTGAACAGCGCCTCGACCGCCTCTTCGGTCGGCGGCTCGCCCGGACGCATCATGCGGTAGATCGCGATACGCGCGGCCATTCTGTCGGCCGTTTCGTCGATACGCAGCGTCGACGAGATGTACGGACCCTGGTCCAGATCGTTCGTGTAGAGCGTCTGGATGTCCTTGATCTTCGCTTCGCGCAGCTTCTCGAGCACGGTCTCGGTGATTTCGTCGTTCGCGTTGGCGATGACTTCACCGGTATCGCCGTCGATCACGTTCTTCGCAAGCACGCGGCCGAGCAGATAATCTTCGGGAACCGAAATAAATTTCGTCTTCGCGTTGTCGAGGTCACGGATGTGCTTTGCGTTGATCCGCTTGTCCTTCGTGACGATCACGTTGCCGTCGCGGTCGGTAATGTCGAAGCGCGCGACTTCACCGCGCAGACGCTCCGGCACGAACTCCATCTGCGCGCCTTCCGGCATCAACGCGAAGTTATCGAACACGAAGAAGTTTGCGAGGATCTGTTCCGGCGTGAGGCCGATCGCCTTCAACAGGATCGTGACAGGCATCTTGCGGCGGCGGTCGACGCGGAAGTACAACACGTCCTTCGGATCGAATTCGAAGTCGAGCCACGAACCGCGGTAAGGAATAATGCGCGCCGAAAACAGCAGCTTGCCCGAGCTGTGCGTCTTGCCCTTGTCGTGTTCAAAGAATACGCCAGGCGAACGGTGCAGCTGCGATACGATCACACGCTCGGTACCGTTGATCACGAACGAGCCAGTCGGCGTCATGAGCGGAATTTCGCCCATGTACACTTCCTGCTCTTTGACTTCCTTGACGACGGGCTTGCTCGGCGACTCCTTGTCGAGCAGCACGAGGCGCACCTTCGCGCGCAACGCCGAGCAATAGGTCAGGCCGCGTTGCTGACATTCCTTGATGTTGAACGCCGGCGGCGACAGCATGTAGCTGACAAACTCTAGACGAGCAAAGCCGTTATGGGAAACAATTGGGAACACCGACGTGAACGCTGCCTGCAGACCCTCAGGCTTGCGTTGCGTGGCCGGCACTTCTGCTTGCAGAAAGGTGCTGAATGATTCAAGCTGGGTAGCCAGCAGGAAAGGTACTTGGTGAACGATGGGGCGCTTCGCGAAACTCTTGCGAATACGCTTCTTCTCGGTGAAGGAATATTGCATACGATCTCCGAATCACGGCGGGCATTGTTGTCGAGGCGAGATACCTTGATGTGACAACCCGAGTGTTCACCGACTGAGACCCGTTGGCCGTCCGATGGCTTGAACGAGCCGAGAAGCTTGGTGGTTGGCCGCTACCAACCGCTGGCTGACGGCAGCGGATGCCTGTGTTGCCCGCTACCCGACCAAACTTGCCTTCTGCAGTCGCTTCAGAAGACAAAGAGAAACGTCACCGATGTTGCGAAGTGGCGATTTTCTTTGGCTTCTTGGGGCGCATTGTTGCCAAAAACGATGTTGGAAAACGTCGTCCCCACAAAGCACAAAAAGGCCGGCGGTGGAAAAACCGCCAGCCTCCGCAAAGCGCGCCGAAATTTACTTGATTTCAGCTTTCGCGCCTGCGTCTTCCAGCTTCTTCTTGGCTTCTTCAGCAGCAGCCTTGGGCACAGCTTCCTTAACGGGTTTCGGTGCACCATCGACCAGGTCCTTCGCTTCCTTCAGGCCCAGGCCCGTCAGTTCGCGAACAGCCTTAATCACGGAAACCTTGTTGCCGCCGGCTTCGGTCAGGATAACCGTGAACTCGGTTTGCTCTTCAACTGCAGCAGCGCCACCGCCGCCGCCTGCCGGGCCAGCAACGGCCACGGCAGCAGCGGACACGCCAAACTTCTCTTCGAACGCCTTGACCAGCTCGTTCAGTTCCAGAACCGACATCGAGCCTACGGCTTCGAGGATGTCTTCTTTTGCGATTGCCATTTGAAATACTCCTAGATTGAATTCGGATACAGCCAGCGATCTTTTGCGCTCAACCGAAGCGCCGAAGTTGCGTTACGCAGCCTCGCCCTGCTTCTTCTCAGCCAGCGCGGCCAGCGCGCGTGCAAAGCCGGAAACAGGCGCTTGCATAACGAACAGCAGCTTGGAGAGCAGCTCCTCGCGGCTCGGGATGTTGGCCAGCGCTTGCACGCCCGCCTTGTCCATCACCTTGCCTTCGTAGGAACCGGCCTTGATGATCAACTTGTCATTGCCCTTGCTAAATTCGTTGACGACTTTAGCAGCGGCAATTGCATCTTCAGAGATGCCGTAGATCAAAGGACCAGTCATCTGCTCAGCCAGCGGAGCAAACGGGGTACCCTCGACAGCGCGACGCGCCAGCGTGTTCTTCAACACGCGCAGGTACACCTGTTGCTCGCGCGCCTTCGCGCGAAGCTTGGTCAGATCGCCAACCGTGATCCCACGATACTCGGCCAGAACAATGGTTTGAGCTTTCCCGACTTGCGCGGAAACCTCAGCCACGACGGCCTGCTTACCTTCTTTGTTCAGTGGCACGGTTAGCCTCCAGATTCGATGCATTCGACTTGCGTTTTATGCACCGCGTTCAACAACGGCGTCCGACCAGTCCAGGAGTATCTCGACCGCTTCCCATTCACGTCGCCGCGAGTGAGAAACGGCCTCAATCACCACAAAACCTTTTCGGGTTCGCCATCTGCGTTGGCTTACATTAAGGACGCGCCCGACTGCTGCGCCTCCGCCAACGGTCTTTGACAACCGGCCGCTTGCTGCTTACCGCCTGGCTCGCGACCGCCCAAAGCCCTTAGAGCGCCTCGCCCATCAATGCGGCGAAGCGGTAAATCTCGTCATTACTGCGCGGCCAGCGACGTCTGATCGACTCGCACGCCAACGCCCATCGTGCTCGACAGAGCAATCTTGCGCAGATACACGCCCTTGCTCGTTGCCGGCTTCGCCTTCTGCAGCGCGTCGACGAGTGCGTCGAGATTGCTGCGCAGCGCTGTCGGTTCGAACGATGCCCGGCCGATGGTCGCATGAATAATCCCGGCCTTGTCGACGCGGAACTGCACCTGACCCGCCTTGGCGTTCTTCACAGCCGTGGCCACGTCCGGCGTCACCGTGCCGACCTTCGGGTTCGGCATCAGGCCACGCGGACCAAGGATCTGACCGAGCGTACCGACAACTCGCATAGTGTCCGGCGAAGCAATGACCACGTCGAAGTTCAGATTGCCCGCCTTCACCTGCTCGGCGAGGTCTTCCATACCGACGATATCGGCGCCCGCTGCACGAGCTTGCTCAGCCTTTTCGCCTTGTGCGAATACCGCGACGCGCACCGACTTACCGGTACCTGCCGGCAGCACAACCGAACCACGAACCACCTGGTCCGACTTCTTCGCATCGATGCCGAGTTGCACAGCGACGTCAATCGACTCGTCGAACTTCGCGCTTGCGCACTCCTTCACGAGCGACAACGCGTCGTCGATCGGATACAGCTTCTGGCGATCGACCTTAGTTGCAAATGCCTGCAGACGCTTCGAAAGCTTAGCCATTTACACGCCCTCCACGGTGATGCCCATCGAGCGGGCGCTGCCAGCGATTGTACGAACCGCTGCGTCCATATCAGCTGCCGTAAGATCCGGCATCTTCGTCTTGGCGATCTCTTCAGCTTGCGCGCGCGTGATCTTGCCGACCTTATCGGTGTGCGGCTTGCTCGAGCCCTTGTCGACCTTCGCCGCCTTCTTGATCAGCACGGTGGCGGGCGGGGTCTTGAGGACGAACGTGAAGCTCTTGTCCGCAAAGGCGGTAATGACGACGGGAATCGGCAGACCCGGTTCCATCGATTGAGTCTGCGCATTGAATGCCTTGCAGAACTCCATGATGTTCAGGCCGCGCTGACCCAAAGCCGGACCGACCGGCGGCGACGGATTGGCCTTACCTGCAGGAATCTGCAGCTTGATAAAGCCGATGATTTTCTTTGCCATATCTGAAAACCTCGTTGGAACGCGTAAGCGTTCAGTGAGTAGTAGCGCGCGTTCGCCGATGCTGGCCTACTGACGCTCCTCAACGGTCATTATGCGGACCGTAAGCGCGAAACGCAGATCGCGCCGGTTGGCGCGATCTGCAAAATCGGTCACAACTTCTCAACCTGTCCGAATTCGAGCTCGACCGGCGTGGCTCGACCGAAAATCGTGACAGAGACCCGAACTCGCGACTTCTCGTAGTTGACTTCCTCAACGCTGCCATTGAAGTCGGTGAACGGACCATCTTTCACCCGGACCATCTCGCCAACTTCAAACAGGGTCTTCGGACGCGGCTTCTCCACGCCTTCCTGCATCTGCGACATGATCTTTTCAACTTCGCGCGGCGAAATCGGGCTCGGTCGATTGCGTGCACCACCGACGAACCCCGTGACCTTGGCCGTGTTCTTGACCAAGTGCCACGTTTCGTCGGTCATTTCCATTTCGACCAGAACGTAACCGGGGAAGAAGCGGCGTTCGGTCACTGATTTGTGACCGCCCTTCACCTCGACAACCTCTTCCGTCGGCACGAGAATCTGACCAAATTTGTCCTGCATGCCAGCACGTTCGATGCGCTCCTGAAGCGCACGTTGCACGCTCTTCTCCATGCCGGAGTAGGCGTGCACGACGTACCAACGTTTTCCACTCGGGGATGCCGGCGTATCACTCATATCATTTCCAACCCAGAATCGCCGAGAAAATCGCCCATTCGATGGATTTGTCGCAAACCCACAGAAATAGCGCCATGACTAACACAAACCCGAAGACCACGAGAGTCGTTTGGCTTGCCTCTTTACGAGTCGGCCAGACGACCTTGCGGACTTCTTTATACGAGTCCTTGGCGAACGCGATAAAACCCTTGCCGGGCGCGGAAAGAAGACCGACTGCGACGCCCGCGATCAACCCGACAGCTAAAGCCGCGCCGCGAACGTACCACTCCTGACCGCTAAGCCAGAAGAACCCCACGAACCCGGCCACGACCAACAATACGCCGACGACCAGCATCAGCTTGTCACCAGACGTATTTACAGTTTCGACGGATGGATTCGCCATAACACCTTAACGAGCGCCAGATCGACGCAAGAGTTGGCAGGGGCAGAGGGAATCGAACCCCCAACCTTCGGTTTTGGAGACCGACGCTCTGCCAGTTGAGCTATACCCCTAAACCATTTGGGGCTGACGACGTCGCCAACCCCGAAAACAACCGATCAACGAGAACTAGCTGGCTTACTCGATGATCTTGGCGACGACACCGGCGCCGACGGTACGACCGCCTTCACGGATAGCGAAGCGCAGACCTTCTTCCATCGCGATCGGCGCAA
>NZ_BAAILL010000025.1:0-5579 GCF_054589215.1 Paraburkholderia sp. 2C
TGGGTGGTTTTCGCCGGCATGCGGCCCTTGTCGTGAAGCGATCTTTAACAATTCACAGCCGATAAGTGTGGGTGCTTGATGGCGGCGCACGATGACCTTCCGGGGTCATTGCATGGCGAAAGTATCAAGTGTCTCACACAGTATTGAAGGGTCTTCAGAGATGGAGATCGAACTGTCAGTACGTTGAGTGAGCGACCGGTTCGAAAGAACCGAAAACAGTAACAGGCATTGAACTGAAGAGTTTGATCCTGGCTCAGATTGAACGCTGGCGGCATGCCTTACACATGCAAGTCGGACGGCAGCGCGGGGGCAACCCTGGCGGCGAGTGGCGAACGGGTGAGTAATACATCGGAACGTGTCCTGGAGTGGGGGATAGCCCGGCGAAAGCCGGATTAATACCGCATACGCTCTGTGGAGGAAAGCGGGGGATCTTCGGACCTCGCGCTCAAGGAGCGGCCGATGGCGGATTAGCTAGTTGGTGGGGTAAAGGCCCACCAAGGCGACGATCCGTAGCTGGTCTGAGAGGACGACCAGCCACACTGGGACTGAGACACGGCCCAGACTCCTACGGGAGGCAGCAGTGGGGAATTTTGGACAATGGGGGCAACCCTGATCCAGCAATGCCGCGTGTGTGAAGAAGGCCTTCGGGTTGTAAAGCACTTTTGTCCGGAAAGAAAACTTCGTTCCTAATATGGATGGAGGATGACGGTACCGGAAGAATAAGCACCGGCTAACTACGTGCCAGCAGCCGCGGTAATACGTAGGGTGCGAGCGTTAATCGGAATTACTGGGCGTAAAGCGTGCGCAGGCGGTGATGTAAGACCGATGTGAAATCCCCGGGCTTAACCTGGGAACTGCATTGGTGACTGCATTGCTGGAGTATGGCAGAGGGGGGTGGAATTCCACGTGTAGCAGTGAAATGCGTAGAGATGTGGAGGAACACCGATGGCGAAGGCAGCCCCCTGGGCCAATACTGACGCTCATGCACGAAAGCGTGGGGAGCAAACAGGATTAGATACCCTGGTAGTCCACGCCCTAAACGATGTCAACTGGTTGTCGGGCCTTCATTGGCTTGGTAACGTAGCTAACGCGTGAAGTTGACCGCCTGGGGAGTACGGTCGCAAGATTAAAACTCAAAGGAATTGACGGGGACCCGCACAAGCGGTGGATGATGTGGATTAATTCGATGCAACGCGAAAAACCTTACCTACCCTTGACATGGATGGAACCTCGATGAGAGTTGAGGGTGCCCGAAAGGGAGCCATCACACAGGTGCTGCATGGCTGTCGTCAGCTCGTGTCGTGAGATGTTGGGTTAAGTCCCGCAACGAGCGCAACCCTTGTCCCTGGTTGCTACGCAAGAGCACTCCAGGGAGACTGCCGGTGACAAACCGGAGGAAGGTGGGGATGACGTCAAGTCCTCATGGCCCTTATGGGTAGGGCTTCACACGTCATACAATGGTCGGAACAGAGGGTTGCCAAGCCGCGAGGTGGAGCCAATCCCAGAAAACCGATCGTAGTCCGGATCGCAGTCTGCAACTCGACTGCGTGAAGCTGGAATCGCTAGTAATCGCGGATCAGCATGCCGCGGTGAATACGTTCCCGGGTCTTGTACACACCGCCCGTCACACCATGGGAGTGGGTTTTACCAGAAGTGGCTAGTCTAACCGCAAGGAGGACGGTCACCACGGTAGGATTCATGACTGGGGTGAAGTCGTAACAAGGTAGCCGTATCGGAAGGTGCGGCTGGATCACCTCCTTTCCAGAGCTTTGCGCTCAAAGTTGAGCACTCACACTTGTCGGCTGTGCATTGAAGGACAGGCTGAAGGGGTCTGTAGCTCAGTCGGTTAGAGCACCGTCTTGATAAGGCGGGGGTCGCTGGTTCGAATCCAGCCAGACCCACCATCTGCGTCTGCGGTGAAGGATTCCCTGAAGTGTTGTCGTGCGGGGGATTAGCTCAGCTGGGAGAGCACCTGCTTTGCAAGCAGGGGGTCGTCGGTTCGATCCCGTCATCCTCCACCAATCCCCAATACAGAATCTGCTGGCGCGAGCCGGGGATTGCGTATTGGCGGTTGCGCCGGTCAGCATCGACATGCAGTACGGGTCGGCTGTCGTTCTTTAACAATCAGGAAGAAGCAGTAGTAAGAGATCAATGAAAGCGTCTGTGAGATGGACGTGAGTAGATTGGTCAGGGTTGTGATTGTATCGAAGTATTTTTTAGGGTCCTCGATGAGAGGGCGCTTGGAATACGGCACAACGCGAAAACTCAGCCTGTAGCGGGTGGTGACTTGCGAGAGACACACCCGTTATAGGGTCAAGCGAACAAGTGCATGTGGTGGATGCCTTGGCGATCACAGGCGATGAAGGACGCGGTAGCCTGCGAAAAGCGGTGGGGAGCTGGCAAACGAGCTTTGATCCACCGATATCCGAATGGGGAAACCCACTCCGAATGGAGTATCCATGACTGAATCCATAGGTCATGTGAGGCGAACGCGGCGAACTGAAACATCTAAGTAGCCGCAGGAACAGAAATCAACCGAGATTCCCAGAGTAGTGGCGAGCGAAATGGGACCAGCCTGTACTCTTTATTCTTGCTGTTAGCCGAACGCTCTGGAAAGTGCGGCCATAGCGGGTGATAGCCCCGTAGGCGAAAGCAGTGAGGAAGAACTAGGTGTACGACAAGTAGGGCGGGACACGTGAAATCCTGTCTGAAGATGGGGGGACCATCCTCCAAGGCTAAATACTCGTGATCGACCGATAGTGAACCAGTACCGTGAGGGAAAGGCGAAAAGAACCCCGGGAGGGGAGTGAAACAGATCCTGAAACCGCATGCATACAAACAGTCGGAGCCCGCAAGGGTGACGGCGTACCTTTTGTATAATGGGTCAGCGACTTACATTCAGTGGCGAGCTTAACCGATTAGGGCAGGCGTAGCGAAAGCGAGTCCGAACAGGGCGAATCAGTCGCTGGGTGTAGACCCGAAACCAGATGATCTATCCATGGCCAGGATGAAGGCACGGTAACACGTGCTGGAGGTCCGAACCCACTAGTGTTGAAAAACTAGGGGATGAGCTGTGGATAGGGGTGAAAGGCTAAACAAATCTGGAAATAGCTGGTTCTCTCCGAAAACTATTTAGGTAGTGCCTCGTGTATCACCTTCGGGGGTAGAGCACTGTCATGGTTGAAGGGTCCATTGCGGATTACTTCGCCATAGCAAACTCCGAATACCGAAGAGTGCAATCACGGGAGACAGACATCGGGTGCTAACGTCCGGTGTCAAGAGGGAAACAACCCAGACCGCCAGCTAAGGTCCCCAAATATGGCTAAGTGGGAAACGAAGTGGGAAGGCTAAAACAGTCAGGAGGTTGGCTTAGAAGCAGCCACCCTTTAAAGAAAGCGTAATAGCTCACTGATCGAGTCGTCCTGCGCGGAAGATGTAACGGGGCTAAGCCATATACCGAAGCTGCGGATGCGTGCTTGCACGCATGGTAGGAGAGCGTTCCGTAAGCCTGCGAAGGTGCACTGGAAAGTGTGCTGGAGGTATCGGAAGTGCGAATGCTGACATGAGTAGCGATAAAGGGGGTGAAAGGCCCCCTCGCCGTAAGCCCAAGGTTTCCTACGCAACGTTCATCGGCGTAGGGTGAGTCGGCCCCTAAGGCGAGGCAGAAATGCGTAGCTGATGGGAAGCAGGTCAATATTCCTGCACCAGTGTGAAATGCGATGGGGGGACGGATCGCGGAAGGTTGTCCGGGTGTTGGAAGTCCCGGTCGCTGCGTTGGAGAAGGTGCTCTGGCAAATCCGGGCACGTAATTCAAGGGCGTGGCGCGAGTGACCCAGGTCACGAAGCAACTGGAAGGGGTTCCAGGAAAAGCCTCTAAGCTTCAGTTTCACATTGACCGTACCGCAAACCGACACAGGTGGGCGAGATGAGTATTCTAAGGCGCTTGAGAGAACCCGGGAGAAGGAACTCGGCAAATTGGTACCGTAACTTCGGGATAAGGTACGCCCTTGTAGCTTGACTGGCCTGCGCCAGAAGGGTGAAGGGGTTGCAATAAACTGGTGGCTGCGACTGTTTAATAAAAACACAGCACTCTGCAAACACGAAAGTGGACGTATAGGGTGTGACGCCTGCCCGGTGCCGGAAGATTAAATGATGGGGTGCAAGCTCCTGATTGAAGTCCCGGTAAACGGCGGCCGTAACTATAACGGTCCTAAGGTAGCGAAATTCCTTGTCGGGTAAGTTCCGACCTGCACGAATGGCGTAACGATGGCCACACTGTCTCCTCCCGGGACTCAGCGAAGTTGAAGTGTTTGTGATGATGCAATCTCCCCGCGGCTAGACGGAAAGACCCCATGAACCTTTACTGCAGCTTTGCATTGGACTTTGAACCGGTCTGTGTAGGATAGGTGGGAGGCTATGAAAGCGGGACGCCAGTCTCGCTGGAGCCGTCCTTGAAATACCACCCTGATCTGTTTGAGGTTCTAACCTTGGACCCTGAAGCGGGTTCGGGGACAGTGCATGGCAGGCAGTTTGACTGGGGCGGTCTCCTCCCAAAGTGTAACGGAGGAGTACGAAGGTACGCTAGGTACGGTCGGAAATCGTGCTGATAGTGCAATGGCATAAGCGTGCTTGACTGCGAGACTGACAAGTCGGGCAGGTGCGAAAGCAGGTCATAGTGATCCGGTGGTTCTGTATGGAAGGGCCATCGCTCAACGGATAAAAGGTACTCTGGGGATAACAGGCTGATACCGCCCAAGAGTTCATATCGACGGCGGTGTTTGGCACCTCGATGTCGGCTCATCTCATCCTGGGGCTGTAGCCGGTCCCAAGGGTATGGCTGTTCGCCATTTAAAGAGGTACGTGAGCTGGGTTTAAAACGTCGTGAGACAGTTTGGTCCCTATCTGCCGTGGGCGCTGGATATTTGAAGGGACCTGCTCCTAGTACGAGAGGACCGGAGTGGACGAACCTCTGGTGTACCGGTTGTGACGCCAGTCGCATCGCCGGGTAGCTATGTTCGGAAGAGATAACCGCTGAAAGCATCTAAGCGGGAAACTCGCCTTGAGATGAGATATCCCCGGGGCTTCGAGCCCCTTGAAGGGTCGTTCAAGACCAGGACGTTGATAGGTCAGGTGTGGAAGCGCAGTAATGCGTTAAGCTAACTGATACTAATTGCCCGTAAGGCTTGATCCTATAACCGGTGTGTTTCGCGATGACCGTCAGTGCTTCAGCACTGACGGGCATCCCGCCCCCGCAGGGGGAGCCCCCCGAAGGGGGCAGGAACACGCACACGGTTGAGAAGATCGACGTTGTGCCTGAAACAACACAACCCCGACACACTCCCTTACCCCACGCTTCTTCCCGATTGGTTCTGCTGCCCCCAGCACGCAGCAGGACAACAAGTCATGCCTGATGACCATAGCGAGTCGGTCCCACCCCTTCCCATCCCGAACAGGACCGTGAAACGACTCCACGCCGATGATAGTGCGGATTGCCCGTGTGAAAGTAGGTAATCGTCAGGCTCCCCCTCGCAGAAACACTAACCCCGCCCTCATCAGGGCGGGGTTTGTGCGTTTACGGC
>NZ_BAAILL010000026.1:0-34796 GCF_054589215.1 Paraburkholderia sp. 2C
CCCCCAAGCCCCCAAGCCCCCAAGCCCCCAAGCCCCCAAGCCCCCAAGCCCCTTAGCGACCCGCACGCCTCAGTGCCTGAACCGCTCCGGCGCGAGCGCTGCCACCGTCTCCTGCGGCAAATCGACCGCACGGCCCGAGATCGCGTCGGCGATCAGCTTGCCCGACCCGCACGCGAGCCCCCAGCCGACCGGCCCATGCCCGAGATTGACGAAGAGCCGCGGATGCAGTGCATTGCCGGTCACCGGCAAGCCGTCCGGCGACAGCAGCTTGATGCCTTCCCACGGCAGCGCCTGCGAGATGCGCGCGGCGCCCGGCACCCAGTCGTGGGTCGCCTGGCCGAGCAGCGCGAGCGCTTCTTTGGTCAGCGGTTCTCCCAGCGGCTTGTCGGTTTCGCGCGCGCTTTGCAGCACCGCGCCGCCGGCAATGCGCAACCGGTGATTGCTGCGCGTGATCGTAATGCGCTTGACCGCATCGATGACCGTCATATGCGGTGCGAATTCCTCGCGCGCGATCGGCGCGACGAGGTTATGCAGCCGCAACGGATGCAGCGGCAACTGCAGGCCCAGGCGATCGAGCAGCGGCAAGCTGCCGACGCCCGCCGCGACGACGATCGCATCGGCGCCGATCACGTCGACTTCGCGCGAACTGACGGGGTCGCCGGGCCGCGGCGCGAGTTCGACGGCCGCGCGCTGGCTGTCGAGCCGAATCGCGGTGACTTCGCGGCCGAACTGGAACTGCACGCCGCCTTGCGTATCGAGTGTCTGCTTGACGAGCTTGGCGAAGAGCGGGCAGTTCGCCGTGCGCTCGTCGCGAAACAGCACGCCGCCCGCGAACGGCGGATCGGCCGGCACCGAATGCTCGAGCGCCACGCACTCGCTCGGCGTCAGCACGTGATGCGGCACTTCGAACTGGCGCAGCAGTTCGAGCGCGGGCTTGATCTGTTCCCACTCGTGCTGCGTGCGCACCAGATACAGCTGGCCGTTCGACTGCTCGAAGTCGAGGCCGAAGCGCGCTTCGATATCGGCAAGCGCGTCGCGTGCCGATTCGATCAGCGGCCGCAGCCGGGTGTATTGCCGGGAGAAAGCGTCGGGCGCCTGCAAGGCGGCGAGACGCTTGACGAAGTCGCGTGCCGCGCCGTTAAAGCCGGTCTTGCGGATGATCCCGTTCTTCGCGTCTTTCCGGTGCGGCATGAAGGTGGGGCCGAACCAGACATCGAGCGAAGTGGGCAGCACGGTGCCGCCGTGGCCGTAGGTCGCGCCTTGCGCGACGGTCGCGTGCCGCTCGACCACGCAGACCCGGTGACCGGCCGCGCGCAACTGATAGGCGGTGGCGACGCCCACGATCCCGCCGCCGATGACAATGACATCCATATTGTGTTTCGTATTGCCGGCGGGAACCCCGATGGCCCACGCGGCGCGGTGGCCTGCGCTGCCGCGCCTGTCTGATGAAAGGCCGCATGATAGCAGCCAAAGCGGGGGCGTCGCACGAGCGGCGCAGCGCGGCGATGCATGACGGGTCAGTAAGCGAGCCGGACCGGTCGTGTATCGGGCACGGCAGAGGTCCGATTCGGGCGCCCTTCCGGGTTATAATCTTGGACTTCTCTTCGCCCCGACGGCGCCTCGGATGCGCGATCCGCGAACCAAGCAGGACGTACCAGGATCGGCAGCTTTGCGGCAACCCAAGGGGCCACCCGACGTAAAGTCAAGCACCGTCAAGTCCATGGCCCACTTCTCGTGTTTTCCCGGCGCTTCGGCCCTCTCTGATTTCCGTCAAACCCGTCTGCTCGACACGCTCACCCGCATCGACGCGAATATTGTCGGCGTGCGCGGTCAGTATCTGCACTTCGTCAATGCGCAAACGCCGCTTTCGGGCGAAGACAGCGCGAAGATCGAGGCGCTGATGCACTACGGCGACCCGTTCGAAGCGGGCAACGACAAGGGCTCGGTCGAAACCTTCCTGGTCGTGCCGCGGTTTGGCACCGTGTCGCCGTGGGCGAGCAAGGCCACCGATATCGCGCACCACTGCGGCCTGACGCATGTGCGGCGCATCGAGCGTGGCGTCGAATACACGGTGGTGCTCAAAGGCGGGCTGCTCGGCGGCAGGAAAGTGCTGTCCGATAGCGCACGCGAGGCCGTCGCCGCCGCGCTGCACGACCGCATGACCGAAAGCGTCGCGCCGTCGCGCGACCATGCGATGCATCTGTTCGACGAACTGCCGGCCAAGCCGCTGCTCACGGTCGACATCCTCGGCGATGCCGGCGGGGGCCGCGCGGCGCTCGAGCGCGCGAACGCCGAACTGGGCCTCGCCCTCGCCGGCGACGAAATCGACTATCTCGTCGACGCCTTCACGAAGCTCGGCCGCAACCCGACCGACGTCGAACTGATGATGTTCGCGCAGGCGAACAGCGAGCACTGCCGCCACAAGATCTTCAACGCGCAATGGACGATCGACGGGCAAGCGCAGGATATGTCGCTGTTCGCGATGATCCGCAACACCGAGAAGCTCAATCCGCAGGGCACGATCGTCGCGTATTCGGACAACTCGGCGATCATGCAGGGCGCGCAGGCTGAGCGCTGGTTCCCGCGTCCCGCGCAACCGGACGGTGCGCTCGCGGAACACTACGGGCGTCACGTGGAACTCACGCACACGCTGATGAAGGTCGAGACGCATAACCACCCGACGGCGATCTCGCCGTTTCCGGGCGCGGCGACCGGCGCGGGCGGCGAGATTCGCGACGAAGGCGCGACCGGCCGCGGCGCGCGGCCGAAGGCGGGTCTCACCGGCTTCACGGTGTCGAACCTCGATTTGCCCGATGCGCGCGAGTCGTGGGAAAACGAGCGCGACGCCACGCAGCCGGTCGGCCACCGCAATAGCGCCGACCAGCACGGCGCCTACGGGCGTCCGGACCGCATCGCTTCGCCGCTGCAGATCATGATCGACGGACCGCTCGGCGGCGCCGCGTTCAACAACGAATTCGGCCGCCCGAACCTCGGCGGTTATTTCCGTACCTACGAGCAAAATGTCGCCGGCCGCGTGCGCGGCTACCACAAGCCGATCATGATCGCGGGCGGCATCGGCAATATCTCCGATGCGCATACGCACAAGCACGATCTGCCCGAAGGGTCGCTGCTGATCCAGCTGGGCGGCCCCGGCATGCGTATCGGCATGGGCGGCGGCGCGGCGAGCTCGATGGCAACCGGCACGAACACCGCGGAGCTCGACTTCGATTCGGTCCAGCGCGGCAATCCGGAAATCGAGCGGCGCGCGCAGGAAGTGATCAACGCGTGCTGGCAGATGCGCGAGCGCAATCCGATTCTCAGTATCCACGACGTCGGCGCGGGCGGCCTGTCGAATGCGTTCCCCGAACTCGTCGATGGGGCGGACAAGGGCGCGCATTTCGAGCTGCGCAAGGTGCCGCTCGAAGAGAGCGGTTTGTCGCCGCGCGAGATCTGGTCGAACGAAGCGCAGGAGCGCTATGTTCTCGCGATTGCGCCGGCCGATCTGGCGCAGTTCGAAGCGATTTGCGAGCGCGAGCGTTGCCCGTTCGCGGTGGTCGGCACGGCAAGCGCGGAACGCCAGCTGAAGCTGACCGACAGCGACGCTCGAGCGCGCGACGGCGAGACGCACGAGCCCGTCGATATGCCGATGGAAGTGCTGCTCGGCAAGGCGCCGCGCATGCATCGCGACGTCAGGCGCGAATCGGCCGCGCTGCCGGCGGTGGACCTCACGCATGTGTCGCTGAACGACGTCGCGGCGAGCGTGCTGCGTCATCCGACGGTCGGCAGCAAATCGTTTCTGATCACGATCGGCGACCGTTCGGTCGGCGGCGCGACCGTGCGCGACCAGATGGTCGGGCCGTGGCAGGTGCCGGTGGCCGACTGCGCGATCACGACGATGGACTACGCGGGCTTCCACGGCGAAGCGATGACGATGGCCGAGCGCACGCCGCTCGCCGTGATCGATGCGCCGGCGTCGGGCCGCATGGCGGTCGGCGAAGCGGTGACGAATATCGCAGCCGCGCCGATCGCATCGCTCGACAGGCTGAAGCTGTCGGCGAACTGGATGGCCGCCTGCGGCAGCCCCGGCGAAGACGCGGCGCTGTACGACACGGTGAAGGCGATCGGCATGGAACTGTGCCCGGCGCTCGGCATCGGCATTCCGGTCGGCAAGGATTCGCTGTCGATGCGTACGAAGTGGGACGAGAACGGCGTGGCGAAGGAAGTGGTCGCGCCGGTGTCGCTGATCATCTCGGCGTTCGCACCGGTCGACGATGTGCGCAAGCATCTGACGCCGCAACTGCGCCGCACCGACGACGCCGGCCACGCGCTCGACACGGTACTGATCGCGATCGACCTCGGCCGCGGCAAGAACCGCATGGGCGGCAGCATTCTCGCTCAGGTCACGCAGCAGGTCGGCGATACGGTGCCCGATGTCGACAGCGCGGACGACCTCAAGCATTTCTTCGAAGCGATCCAGGCGCTGAACGGCGAGGGCAAGCTGCTCGCGTACCACGACCGCTCGGACGGCGGCTTGTGGGCGACGGTCTGTGAAATGGCGTTCGCGGGGCACCTCGGCGTGTCGCTGAACGTCGATATGCTGACGCTCGATCCGAACCACGAGTTCGACTACGGCGACGCGAAAGACTGGGCGAAACAGACGAGCGGCCGTCGCGAAGACCGCACGTTGCGCGCGCTGTTCAGCGAAGAATTGGGCGCGGTCGTGCAGGTGCGTGCCGACGAGCGCGATGCGGTGCTCGCGACGCTGCGCGAATACGGCCTGTCCGCATGCGCGCACGTGATCGGCAAGCCGAACGGAAACGACACGATCGAAATCTATCGCGACGCGAAGAAGATCTACGAAGCGCCGCGCGTCGAATTGCAGCGCGCATGGAGCGAAGTGAGCTGGCGCATTTCGCGTCTGCGCGATAACCCCGCGTGCGCCGACGCCGAATACGACGCCTTGCTCGACGCAGCCGATCCGGGCCTCGCGCCGCAACTGAGCTTCGACCATGCGGAAGACGTGGCCGCGCCATATATCGGTAAAGGCGCGCGGCCGCGTGTGGCGATCCTGCGCGAGCAGGGCGTCAACTCGCACCTCGAAACCGCGTATGCATTCGACCGCGCGGGTTTCGACGCGCACGACGTGCATATGAGCGATCTGCTCGCGGGCCGGGCCTCGCTCGCGGACTTCGCGGGCGCGGTGGCTTGCGGCGGCTTCTCGTACGGCGACGTGCTCGGCGCAGGCGAGGGCTGGGCCAAGACCATCCGCTTCAATGCGCAACTGGCCGATATGTTTGCCGCGTTTTTCGCCCGCCAGGATACGTTCGCGCTTGGCATCTGCAACGGCTGCCAGATGATGAGCAGCCTCGCCTCGATGATCCCGGGCGCCGAGGCGTGGCCGAAGTTCACGCGCAACAAGTCCGAAAAATTCGAAGCGCGGACCTCGCTCGTCGAAGTGCAGGTGTCGCCGTCGATTTTCTTCGCCGGCATGGAGGGCTCGCGCATTCCGGTGGCGGTCGCGCACGGTGAAGGCTTTGCGGACTTTTCCCAACAGGGCGACGCATCGCGTGTCGCGGTGGCGATGCGCTTCGTCGACCATCGCGGTCAGCCGACGCAGCAGTATCCGTTCAATCCCAATGGGTCGCCGAACGGCATCACGTCGGTGACGACGCCCGATGGCCGCTTCACGGTGCTGATGCCGCACACGGAGCGCGTGCATCGGACCGTGCAAATGAGCTGGGCGCCTGGCCAATGGGCCGCGGCGAACACGGACGGCAGCCCGTGGATGCGCGTGTTCCAGAACGCGCGGAAGTGGTTGGGGTAACGCGAGTGATGGCGCGCGCGGAGCTAATCCGGGCGTGCCCGCTTACCGGGTGTGCTTTGCCGCCGGGCGGGCCGCACGTTACTCGCGGCGCGCACTGCCGGTGCGAGTAACGTGCCACTGCCCGTGCAGCGCTAGCGGGCGCGGCTAGCCGCTAGCCGCGCGCCGCAATCTGCTTCTTCCAGCTCTCCACGATGTGCTTCGCCAGTTCATCATAGCGTCCGCCAAAATGATGATCCCCTTGCGTACGCACGAGTTCGATACCCGTCTTCGATAGCGACGGACATAACGTATCGGTCTCTCCCTCGCCGTACACGCACTGGATAATCGCCGGCGGCATCTTCGCCAGTTCGGGCTTGACCGGCAGTGCGTTGCCGCTCGCCGGCATGCCGAGCCACCCGGTCACGCGAATCTGAAAATCGGCATCGGGCGCAAAGCCGAGCAGCGACACAAACGACACCTTTGCGCGCAACGCGTCAGGCAGCCGGTTATAGGCGAACGGCATCACGTCCGCCCCGAACGAATAACCGACGAGCGCAATCTGGTTCGTGTGCCAGCGCGCGCCATAGGTCTTCAGAACGCGGGCAAGATCGTGACTCGTCTGCGCGGGCGTCTTTTCGCTCCAGAAGTAGCGCAGCGAATCCCAGCCGATTACCGACACGCCTTGCCGCTGCAGCGATTCGGCAATCGTCTTGTCGAGATCGCGCCAGCCGCCATCGCCCGACATCACGACGGCGAGCATGCCGGTCGGATGCGCGGCGGGCAGTTCGATCAGCGGCAGGTCCGACACGTCCTCTTCGTGCGCCGTGTCGACGCGCAGGTACGGTTCGGTCAGCGCGGCAAGACGCGATGCCTTCGTCATGCCCGGCGCGAACATGCGACGTGTGGAGCGGGCATTATTCGGCTGCGCGGCGGCGGCGGAACCCGACGTCGATGCGTCGGCACCGCTGCTATTGCTGCTGCGATCGGCGCTCGTTACCCCTTGCGCCAGAAAGCCGGGCAGCCCCGTGCCACGGCTCAAGGTCGGATCAGCCGGACAGGGCGCGAAGCGCTTGTCGAGCGCGCCGTTGGCGTCGAGCGACACCGCACCCGCAATCGTATTGGCCGGAGCCTGCGCGAGCGTACGCTCGGCGAGCAGCGCCCCTTCGCCGGTGCCTGCCATGATCGGCGAGAAATAGCGGCTCGACTGCACCTGGCGTTCGAGCTGATGTCCGATTTCTTCCGCATCGCTATAGAGGTTATGGCAGTTTTCCTGTTTCCCGGCGGCAAGCTTTGTCGCGTAGCGCGCCGTATCGACGCCGACGACAAATGCGCCGTTACGCGCAAGCGCATCGGCTGCCTGCTGATCGGACGCCGCCCAGCCGCCGGCTTCCGAAAACAGCACGACAAAGCCGCGCATTTCGCCGGCCGGCTTCGTCACGGTGACGTCGCCATAACGGCCGCCCGCGACGGTCGTGACCGTGTCGGCGTGCGCGGCGGACACCAGCGGCCCGACCGGCGCCAACGCGATCGATGCGGCAAGCGCTGCGCAAGCGGCATGCGCAACCGGTTTCAACGTCCCGTCCTTCAACCGCATACCCCTCATGACCTTGCGCCTCCCGCCAGCCGCGACAGATCCGCGAGCGTCAAAAACACGCTCATCGACCCCGACGCCGCGAGATAGCGCGGCTCCCAGCGCGGCTGGAACTTGTCCTTGAAACTGCGCAGCCCGCGGAAGTTGTAGAACCAGCCGCCGAAGCGCCATGCGAGCGCCGCGCCGCGATGCAACGGCGACGCGAGCGGCGTCGGCCGCATGCCCGACAGCGGCGCGACGCCGAGACTCAGCGAGCGGAAGCCTGCGTTTTTCAGATGCAGCGCGAGCTGCGTGAACAGATATTCCATTGCATAAGGCGAAGCGCCGGGCAGATGGCGCATGACGCCAACCGTCGCTTCGGTATTGAGGTCCGTGGTCATGAACGTGACGAAGGCAAGCGGCTCGCCGCGCTGGCGCAATAGCATGACCGACTGCGCGGCGAGATAACCGGCCGTGAAAGCCGCCACCGAAAAGCTCTTCTCGCGCGCGACGCGGTTCGCGAGCCATGCATCCGATATTTCGCGCAGAACGGGCAACGCATCGGGCACGCAAGTCGGCTCGATCACGTCGATCGAAAAGCCGTCGCGCTCGCCGCGCTTGAGCGCGTAACGCAGATGCGCGCGGTGCGAGCCGGCGAGTTCGAACGCCGGCAGCGCGATATGCGCTTCTTCGCCGAGTTTCATCAGCGTGAGCCCCGCGTCGAGATAGAGCGGCAACGCGTCGGCGCGGACCTGATAGAACGCCGCGCGGCCGCCGTGCGCATGCGCGAGCGCAACGAAACGCTGGATCAGCGCGGGCCATTCGCTGCGCGGCCCGACCGGATCGTGCAGCGCGGCCCACGTGCGCCCGCGTTTCGCGTACATCAGAAAGGCGTTGCGCGACTCGGAAAAGAGGAAACTCTTGTCGCCCATCATCGCGAGCACCGCGTCGCTGCGCTCCTGCGCGCGCACGACGCCGGCTGCTTCGATCAGGTCTTCTTCGGCGGGCTTTTCGAAGCGGCCGGCGGCCGGCCGCAGCAACTGCCAGCACGCGAGCGCCGCTGCAAACAGGCCTGCGGCGAGCGTCGCGCGCAGCGCGCGCGGCGCGCGCTCGTCGAAGGCGAATTGCCACCACAGGTGCCGCGAGTACTCGACGTCGCGAAACGCGAAGAACAGCACCCACACCGCCAGCGCGATCACGATACCGACCGAAGCGAGCCATCCCGGCGTAAAGCGCTCGGTGAACAGCGACGAATGGCGGTCAAAGCGCGGGCGCGTCGCGAGCAGCAGCGTGATCAGCACGCACAGCACGCCCGTTTCGACGAACGCGAGCCCTTTCGCCAGCGACAGCGCGAGGTTCAGCGCCGCGACGATCAGCGCCAGCCACCAGGCGGCATCGAGCCGTCGCAGAAGCCCACGCGCGACGAACAGCAGCAGCACGCCGAACAGGCTCGCGAGCATCTGCGAGCTCTCGAGCACCCACAGCGGCAACACCGTCTGAAGAATCGCAATGCGCTTCGAGAACGCCGGCGTCGCGCCGGAAATGACGAGCATGCTGCCGACCACGAACGTGCAGATCGCCAGGAAGAGCGGCGCGAGCTGCGACACGCTTTGCGCGCCGCGCTGCGCGAGCTCCGACGCGAGCGCCTTTTTCTGCGCGTGGCCTTCGAAAACCGCGAGCACGCCCGCGGACAGCACGAGCGGCACGCCGAAATAGATCGCGCGATAGGCGAGCAGTGCGGCGAGCATATGCGGCGTCGGCACGCTCGAGCCCAACGCATACACCATCGCCGCTTCGAACACGCCGACGCCGCCCGGCGTATGCCCGATCATGCCGAGCAGCAGCGCGGCCGCATAGACCGTCACGAACTGGACGAAGCCGACGTGCGCGCCTGCATGCGGCAGGAGCGTCCAGAGCGCGAGGCCGGCCGCCACGACGTCGACAACCGCGAGCGCCAGTTCCGCGACCAGATCGCGGCGTGCCGGCACGGTGAATGCAAGCGCGATGCGCGTCGACAACTGCACGCGACGCGGCGCCGGACGGCAAGCCAGCATCAGGGCCGCGAAGCCGGCGAGCAGGGCGCCGCCGATCATGCGCAGCATGCCGGGCGCGAGGTGGGTCATGCCGGCAAGCGTCGGCGCATCGGCGACCATGCCGGCCGCCGTCATCAGCGCGAGGGCGAGCGCCAGCGTGACGCTCGTGAATACCGTCATCTGGCCGACCTGCACGGGCGTGACGCCGGCGACGCCGTACACCCGGCAGCGCACCGCGCCGCCCGTCAGCGCGCCGAAGCCCGTGGCGTTGCCGAGCGCCGAGCCGACCGTCGCGCCGACCCACAGCGGCGCGCGCGGCACGCTTGCGCCGACGTAGCGCAGCCCCACGGCATCGCGCCCGACGAGCGCCACGTAGCTTGCCGCAGTGGCCCCGAGCGCACCGGCCCATTCGGTTGCAGACAGATGACAGAGCTGGACCACGACCGAACGGTAGTCGACCGTTTGCGACAGATGCTGGAAGACGACCAGCAGAAGCGCGCAGACGCCGAGCGCGATGGCGGGAACGAGACATTGGCGCCAATACTGCGCGCCAGGCAGGCGCCTTACGCGTGCGAGAACGCGTTCGAGGCTGGATAAGTCAGTGTCATGCATGTGTTCAGAGCATGGGGATCCGCGTTGCTGCGCCGCACCCTCGAACACCCGAATTTCGAGGCATGATTTCCGCGGCGCGCGGCGAATCCTTTACATCGTTTTTATGATCGAGGGCGCGAGCCGACTGCGGCATAGGCCATCAAGCGTTGTGTGGTGCGGCTCTTTACCCGTACCGTTGTGCAAATAGTGAGTAAAGACTGCAAACGGGTATAACGGCCGCCTGGTTGACCGGCTTTAGAAAATTGTCTGGATTTGTTTGAAAAACGTAAGGATCGAGCGACCGGCACGCCCATAAAGCAAAAACCCCATGCTCGGGAAAGCATGGGGTGATCAGGAAACGGCTGAAAACGCCGCCGCGCTTGGGAAAGCGCGCGCGCTTACTGGATCTTCGCGTTCTTGCGCAGGTTCTCTTCGAACGCCTGCAGCTTTTCCTGCTGCATCTGCTGGACGATCTGCGGCTTGACCTGTTCGAGCGGCGGCGGCGGAGTTTCGCGCACGTCGTCGACGCGGATAATGTGCCAGCCGAACTGCGTGTGCACCGGGGTATCGGTCATCTGGCCTTTCTGCAGCTTCTCGGCCGCCGTCGCGAACTCGGGCACGTAGGCCTTCGGATCGGACCAGTCGAGGTCGCCGCCGTTCTTGGCCGAGCCCGGATCCTTCGAGTATTGCTTCGCGAGGTCTTCGAAGCTCGCGCCGCCCTTGATCTTCGCGATCAGGTCCTTCGCCTGCTGCTCGCTCTCGACGAGGATGTGATGCAGGTGATATTCCTTGCCGCCGCCCGCTTCCTTGACGAGTTCGTCGTACTTCGCCTTGACCTCGGCGTCGCTCGGCTGGTTGCTCTTCACGACGTCTTCGATCAGCGCGCGCAGCACGACCGTCTGCTGCGCGACCGCGACCTGGGCCTTGACGTCGGGACGCGAGGGCAAGCCGCGGCGTGCTGCTTCCTGCATCAGGATCTCGCGATTGATGAGTTCCTCGCGCACCGCCTGCTCGAGATGCGGCGAATCCTGCTGACCTTGTGCCACGAGTTGTTGAACGAGCGCATCGGCACGGGATTTCGGAATCGGCGTGCCGTTCACGACGGCGATGTTCTGTGCAAACGCGGGAGCCGCCGCGCACGCGGCCAGCAAGACCCAGTAGCGGGTGTTTTTCAAGGTCATCGGAAGTTCCTAATGGAGCGGACTAACGGGGGCTAACGTAACGTGGGTGAATAGCGGCGGCCGATCAGCGTGACTTCGAAGGTACTAGCCAGAGCGATACGCGGAACCACGCACGAGGCAACGCGCCGGGCTCATCAGGCAACGCGCCGGGCTCACGAAGCAACGCGGGCTAATACGCAGGGACTAATGCGGCAGCTGCCTGAATTCTTGCGGCGTGTAAGCCGTGATTGCGAGTGCGTGAATGCCGCGCTGCATGGCATCGGCCAGCGCATCATACACCAGGCGATGACGCGCGACGCGCGGTTTGCCCGCGAACGCGGCGGCCACGATCGTCACGCTGTAATGGCCGCCCGAGGCGGCTCCGGCGTGTCCCGCGTGCTGTGCGCTGTCGTCGCGCACGGCGATCGATTCGACGGGGGCGAGCGCGGCCGCGAGCCGCGCTTCGATCAATGCGATGCGTTCGGCCGGCGTGGCGTTCAGGAATGCGTCTGCGCTCATGGCGTCACTCTTCTTTCATATACTTCGCGAGCCACAAGCTCTGCCCGACGATAAACACGATCAGGCAGCCGGTCGCGCCGAACAGCTTGAAGTTGACCCACGTGTCGGTCGAGAAGTTGTACGCGACGAACAGGTTCAGTATACCGAGCAGCACGAAGAACACGGCCCAGACAATGTTGAGATGCCCCCAGATCCGGTGCGGCAGCGTAATCTGTTTGCCCATCATCGCTTCGATCAGGTTCTTGCTGAACGCGAACTGCGAGACGATCAGCACGACCGAAAATGCCCAGTAAAGAACCGTGGGCTTCCATTTGATGAAGGTGTCGTTGTGCAGCACGAGCGTGGCGCCGCCGAATACGGTGACCACGCCCAGGCTGATCCACAGCATCGGATCGACCTTGCGATGGCGGAACGCCACCCACGCAATCTGCACGAGCGTCGCGCCGATCGCCACCGCGGTCGCGGTGAAAATGCCCCAGACCTTGAATGCGACAAAAAACAGGATGATCGGGAACAGATCGAACAGGAATTTCATTATCAGGTCGGAGGAATCCGCTGGCGAAGCGCACATTGTGCGCGCATCGCCACGCGGGTTGCGGAACGGGCGGCCTGAGCCCGGACTTTCGCCGACGCCGTACGGGCCGGCTTACTTGGGGTCGAATTGTAACGCAGCCGAATTGATGCAGTAGCGCAGGCCGGTCGGCGCCGGACCGTCCTCGAACACATGGCCCAGATGCGAGCCGCAGTTCTTGCAGCGCACTTCGATGCGCAGCATGCCGTGCGAGCGGTCGGTGCGTTCCTCGATCACTTCGCCGTTGAGCGGCTTGAAGTAGCTGGGCCAGCCGCAGCCCGCGTCGAACTTCGTATCGGATTCGAAAAGCGGCGTGCCGCACGCGACGCAATCGTAGATGCCGCGATCCCAGTGGTCCCAGTAGCGGCCCGTGAACGGACGCTCGGTCGCCGCGTGGCGCGTCACCTGGTACTCGGTCTCGGACAACTGCTTGCGCCACTCGGCGTCGTCTTTCTGTACAGGGTATTCGTCGGTTTCGGCGGAGGTCTTCGCGGGGTGGTTCAGATCGTCTGCGTTCATGGTCGGGTCCTGAGGAGAATGCGGGTCGGGCAATAAGGCGGACTATGAAGCCGTAGCCGCTTACGACGAACAGCTGACTTCGAGCGAACCCGCCCAATCGGGCGGCAACGCCGCATACGCAGCATGCTCGGGCTGTTCGTCGAAAGGCCGGCGCAGCACCGCCGCAAGCCGTTCGACTTCGGAAAAATCTTTTTCCTTCGCGAGGCGGATCGCCGTTTCCGCAAGGTGATTGCGAAGCACGAATTTGGGGTTCACGCGGTTCATTGCAAGCGCGCGCGATGTGTCGTCGCGTGCTTCGTGTGACAGCCGCGCGCGATAGTCGTTCGCCCATGCATCGAAGGCGGCGCGGTCGAGAAAGAGGTCGCGCGCAAACGCATCGCCGCTTGCGCCGTGTTTCGACATCCGCGCGAGATGGCGGAACGTCAGCGTGAAGTCCGCGCGGTTCGCATGCATGATCTCGAACAGTTTGTTGGCGAGCGCGTCGTCGCCGTCACGCGCGGTTTCGAGGCCGAGCTTGTCGCGCATGCGGGCCTCGAGGGCCGGCGCAAAACGTGTCTTGAAGCCTTCGAGCACGCGCTGCGCGTCTTCGACGGAACGCTCGCCGCGCCGGCTTTCTTCATACCGTGCGCCGAACAGCGGCAGCAGCGCCTGCGCGAGACAGAACAGATTCCAGTACGCGATCTGCGGCTGCATCCGGTACGCATAGCGGCCTTGCGAGTCCGAGTGATTGCAGATGTGATTGGCGTCGAAGCCGTCGATAAAACCGAACGGGCCATAGTCGATCGTGAGGCCGAGGATCGACATGTTGTCGGTGTTCATCACGCCGTGGCAGAAGCCGACCGCCTGCCATTGCACGATCATGTCCGCGGTCGAGCGCACCGCTTCGTCGAGCAGCGCCAGATACGGGTCGTCGGCTTCCTTGCAGGCCGGGTAGAAGCGTTCGATCACATGGTCGGCGAGGGCGGTCAGCGCATCGATGCGGTCGTTTGAATAGAAGTGCTCGAAATGGCCGAAGCGCACGAAGCTCGGCGACACGCGCGTCACGACAGCCGCGGTTTCCATTTCCTCGCGCCGCACGGGCTGGTCGGAGCCGGTCACGCACAGCGCGCGCGTCGTCGCGATGCCGAGGTGATGCATGGCCTCGGAGCACAGAAATTCGCGGATCGACGAGCGCAATACCGCGCGGCCGTCGCCCATGCGCGAATACGGCGTGCGGCCGCCGCCTTTCAGCTGTAATTCGAAGCGCTTGCCGGCGTGTTCGACTTCGCCGAGGCCGAGCGCACGGCCGTCGCCGAGCTGGCCGGCCCAGACGCCGAACTGATGGCCGGAGTAGACCGAGGCATACGGCAACGCGGCCGCGGGCCATGCGCGCGTGGTGTTGCCCGAGAAGAATTCGGCGAAGCCGGGCTCGCTTGCGAGCGAGGCGGGAAAGCCGAGCAGCGCCGCGCATTCCGCTGAAAAGCCGACCCCGTACGGCGCGGGCAGCAGCGCGGCGGGCAAGCGGGTCACGAACGCCGGGCCGAGCCCGGCGAACGCGCCGTCGCGCTGGCTGGCGATCGCCGCCGTGACTGTATCGAGCGGACCCGACGCGGCGGCTTCGGGAAGTGCTGCGGTGCCTGGTGAAAACGTCATATTGAGTGCCTCTTTAATAGCCGATATTGTAAATCCGCGTGTCTGGCGCTGCTGGCCGCGTATTTGCTTCGCATAGGCCATACCTTGGCACGGGAATAAAAACTGCGGCTTTCGCGAAGTGACGATCATCAAAGCAACGCACCAGGACGGGGACCCTACCCATGACGCCGTCGCTGCAAGGTCAGATGATGGATGTGCCGCTGACCGTGTCCGCGCTGCTAAGACACGCGGCGCGGTTCTATGGCTCGGTCGAAATCGTGTCGCGGCGTATCGAAGGCGATCTGCATCGTTATACCTGGCGCGACTGCGAGCGGCGCGCGAAACAGCTCGCACAGGCGCTGATCGCGCTCGACGTGCAGCCGGGCGAGCGGATCGCCACGCTCGCCTGGAACGGCTACCGGCACCTCGAAACGTATTACGGCACGACGGGCATGGGCGCCGTCTGCCATACGATCAATCCGCGGCTTTTTCCCGATCAGATCGCGTTTATCATCAACGATGCGCGGGATTGCTACGTGCTGTTCGACATCACGTTCGCGCCGCTGGTCGACGCGCTCGCGCCGCAATGTCCGCACGTGCGCGGCTGGATCGCGCTCACCGACGACGCGCATCTGCCCGACATGCGTACGCGCGCGTCAAGCGATGTGACGAGCGATGCAGCGGGCGATGCAGCGGGCTATGTAACGAGCTATGAAGCGCTGATCGCGCCGCACGACGGCGTGTACGAATGGCCGCTTATCGACGAGCGCAGCGCGTCGTACCTTTGCTATACGTCCGGCACGACCGGTCATCCGAAAGGCGCGCTGTACTCGCATCGATCGACGGTGCTGCATGCGTACAACGCGGCGCTGCCCAATGCGATGGCCTTGTCGGCGCGCGACGTCGTGATGCCGGTCGTGCCGATGTTCCATGTGAACGCCTGGGGCCTGCCGCACGCGGGCCCGCTGTCGGGCTCGAAGCTCGTGTTTCCCGGCAAGGATCTCGACGGACGGTCGCTCTACGAGTTGATGGAAGCGGAACGGGTGACGTACTCGGCCGGCGTGCCGACCGTCTGGCTCGGCCTGCTGGCGCATATGAAGGAAACCGGCGCGCGTTTTTCGACGCTCGAACGGACGGTGATCGGCGGCTCCGCGTGCCCGCCCGCGATGCTGCGCGCGTTCGAGGACGACTACGGCGTCGAAGTGATTCACGCCTGGGGCATGACCGAGATGTCGCCGCTCGGCACGCTCGTCAAGCTGACGGGCGAAGAAGCGCAACGCCCGGCCGCCGAGCAGCGTGCGCTGCGCGAGAAGCAGGGGCGGCCGCTCTTCAACGTCGATATGAAGATCGTCGGCGACGATGGCCGCGAATTGCCGTGGGACGGCGTATCGTTCGGCGATCTGCATGTGCGCGGGCCGTGCGTGATCGAGCGCTACTACGGCGCTGACACGTCGCCGCTGATCGACGGCTGGTTTCCAACCGGCGATGTCGCGACGCTCGATGCCGACGGCTTCATGCATATCACCGATCGCAGCAAGGACGTGATCAAGTCCGGCGGCGAATGGATCAGTTCGATCGACCTCGAGAACATCGCGGTCGCGCATCCGGCCGTGGCGGAAGCCGCGTGCGTCGCCGTCGCGCATCCGCACTGGACCGAGCGGCCGCTGCTCGTGGTCGTCAGGCGGCCGCACGCCACGCTGACGCGCGACGAATTGCTCGCGTTCTATGCGGACAAGGTCGTCAAATGGTGGATTCCGGACGATGTCGTGTTCGTCGACGAATTACCGCACACGGCGACCGGCAAACTGCAAAAGCTGAAGCTGCGCGAGCAGTTCCGCGGCTATGTGCTGCCGTCCGTGCTGACCGATACGGAATGTCCGTTGACACCGCGGACTTGAATTGAACGATCGTTCTGGTCTGTGTATCCTTCGTGCTCATAAAACGTTCGCGGCGAATCGCGGACAATGACCGGTAGGTTTCGCCGCAACCGCGCGAATGCAATGCGTCCGTTATGCGCATCGCGGGTTCTGTGCACGCGGTATGCGGCTCCCCGGTCGGAACGGAGGCACGCAGATGGCAGTCGATTACGCGACGCACGACGGCGTGGCCGTCATTACATTGAACAATCCGCCGGTGAACGGTCTTGGCCACTCGACGCGCGCGGGCATTGTCGATGGACTCGAGCGCGCGCAGCGGGATTCGAACGTGACCGCGATCCTGCTGACCGGCGCCGGCAAGGTGTTCTGCGGCGGCGCCGATATCACCGAATTCAACACGCCCAAAGCGACGCAGGAGCCGATGCTCGGCACGCTGATTCGCGCGCTCGAAGGCAGCGCGAAGCCGGTCGTCGCGGCGCTTCACGGCGTGGCGATGGGCGGCGGTCTCGAACTCGCGCTCGGCGCGCATTATCGTGTCGCCGCGCATGGCACGCAGATCGCGCTGCCCGAAGTGAAGCTCGGCATTCTGCCCGGCGCGGGCGGCACGCAACGTTTGCCGCGCGCGATCGGGTTGCCGCGCGCGCTCGATATGATCGTGACGGGGACGCCGGTCATATCCGAAGCCCTCGCGGACACCGCGCTATTCGACAAACTCGTCGAAGCTGATTTACTCGACGCCGCGCTCATGTTCGCGCGCGAAGCCGGCGCGCGGCCCGGTCCGCACCCGACGTTGCGCGACCGCGCGATCGGGAGCCACGAGGCGGCAGCGGCTCATCTCGCTTCCGCGCGCAAACGCATCGCCGAAACCGCGAAGCACTTCCCCGCACCGCATCGATGCATCGATGCGATCGAAGCCGGCGTGTTGCACGGGTTCGACAGAGGTCTCGCGTTCGAGCGCGAATGTTTCGTCGCGCTCGTGCCGTCGCCCGAAAGCCGCGCGCTGCGCCATGCGTTTTTCGGCGAACGCGCGGCCAGCAAGATTGCCGATGTGCCGGCCGATACGCCGACGCGCAATGTCGCACAGGTCGCCGTGATCGGCGCGGGCACGATGGGGGGCGGCATCGCCATGAGCTTCGTCAATGCGGGTTTGCCGGTTACGCTGATCGACGCGACCGACGAAGCGCTCGAGCGCGGTCTTGCGGCAATCCGCGGGAATTACGACAACACTGTCAAAAAAGGCAAGCTCGCGGCCGAGGCGGCGGAAGAACGGCTGGCGCGCATCACGCCGTCGCTGTCGTATGACGATCTGAAGCAGGCGGACCTGATTGTCGAAGCGGTATTCGAAGATATGAACGTGAAAGAGCAGGTGTTTCGCCGCATCGACGCGCTGGCGAAACCCGGCGCGATGCTCGCATCGAACACATCGACGCTCGATCTGAACCGCATTGCCGCGTTCACGCAGCGTCCGCACGATGTGGTCGGCATGCACTTCTTCAGTCCGGCGAACGTGATGAAGCTGCTCGAAGTCGTGCGCGGCGAGAAAACGGCGAAGGATGTGCTCGCCACCGTCATGAAGCTGGCGAAGAAGATCGGCAAGACGGCGGTCGTCGCGGCGGTGTGCGACGGCTTTATCGGCAACCGGATGATCGAGCAGTATGTGCGCCAGTCGTTCTTTATGCTCGAAGAGGGCGCGCTGCCCGCGCAGGTGGATCACGCGATCGAGGCATTCGGCTTCGCGATGGGGCCGTTCCGGATGAGCGACCTCGCCGGCAACGATATCGGCTGGGCGATTCGCAAGCGCCGTTATCGCGAGCACCCGGCGCAGCGCTATTCGACCGTCGCCGACCGCTTGTGCGAGATGGGCCGCTTCGGTCAGAAGACCGGCGGCGGCTGGTACGACTACAAGGCAGGCGCGCGTACCGCCTATCGATCGACGCTCGTCGACGACATGATCGTCGCGCATGCGCGGCAAGCGGGCGTCGCGCGGCGTGAGTTAACCGATGAGGAGATCGTCGAGCGCCTCGTCTATGCGCTCGTCAACGAAGGCGCGAGGATTCTGGACGAAGGCATCGCCGCGAAAGCGTCCGACATCGATATGGTCTATCTGACCGGCTATGGCTTTCCGCTGTGGCGCGGCGGACCGATGTTCCATGCGGACACGGTCGGTCTCGCCGAGGTGGAGCGTGCGATTCGCCGTTATGCGGCGGCTCAACCGAATGGCGATGCCTGGGAAATCGCGCCGGGCCTCGTCGAGCGCGCGGCACAGGGACGGCGCTTCAACGGCTAGGCAACGGATAAGACGACGGGCAAGGCAGCGGCTAAAACAACGGGAGAGGCGAGAGCAAGCATGGAAACGGCATCGAAATACAGAATCAACCCGACCGAAGACGTATTGCTGGTGGTCGATCTGCAAAACGACTTTATGCCGGGCGGCGCGCTCGCAGTCGCGCGCGGCGACGAGATTGTGCCGATCGCCAACCGGCTCGCGCGTCTTTTCACGCACGTCGTGCTGACGCAGGACTGGCACCCGCGCGAGCATATTTCGTTTGCCGCGAATCATGCGGGCCGCAAGCCGTTCGAATATATGACGCTGCCGTACGGCGAACAGGTGATGTGGCCGGTGCATTGCGTGCAGGAGACGCCGGGCGCCGCGTTTCATCGCGACGTCGATATTCCGCACGCGCGCGCGATCATCCGCAAGGGGCATCACCAGCATGTGGACAGCTATTCGGCATTCGTCGAAGCGGACCATGCGACGCCGACCGGGCTGACCGGTTACCTGCGCGAAACCGGTGTCAAACGCGTCTGGTGCTGCGGGCTAGCGACGGACTTTTGCGTCGCATGGTCGTCGCTCGATGCGCGTGCGGCGGGATTCGATGTGATGGTCATTGAAGACGCGACGCGCGCGATCGACCTGGACGGCTCGCTCGATGCGGCATGGCGCGAGATGCAGGCGGCTGGCGTGCAGCGCGTGCGCGCCGCGGATCTGCCCGGCGAACGGCCTGCGGAGTCGGCCACGGGTTTTCCGGCGGCATCGCATGCTCATTTGCCTGACTAATAGAGGCGCTGCTTCCCGTGTCCATTGCCATTTCCCGTCCGCATGCCGTCGCGGCGCGCAGCATCGGGCAGATTCTGCTTGCGATGTTCTGCTTCGCACTTGTCGACGCACTGGCGAAAGCGGTCGCGCGCGACTATCCGGCCAACGAGCTCACGTTTTTCCGCATGCTGTTCGGTCTGGCGCCGGCACTCGCGATGTGCCTGCGCGGCACGCCGTTGCGCGAGCGCCTCAGAACGCTGAGCCTGCGCCGGCAGACGTTGCGCGCACTCACGCTGCTCGTCACGCTGGGGCTGTTCTTCGCGGGGCTGCCCTATGCGCCGCTTTCCGAAGCCGTCGCGATTCTGTACTCGGAGGCGCTGTTCGTCACGGTGCTCGCACCGCTGCTGCTGAAGGAATCGCTGCGCCGCCGCGATGCCGCGGCCGCCGCTATCGGCTTTATCGGCGTGCTGCTGATTGTGCGGCCGACCGGCAATCACTCGAGCTGGATCGGCCCGCTGCTGCTGATTCTGAGCGCGATCACGGGCGCGCTGTCGATCATCCAGATCAAGCGCTTCGAGCCAACCGAAGATTCGAGCGTCGCGGTGCTGTATTTCACGCTGATCGGCATGCTCGTCAGCGGCTTGTCGCTGCCGTTCCTGTGGCGCACGCCGACGTTCGAGGCGCTCGCGCTGATGGCGCTGATCGGCGTTCTGGCGGGTACCGGTCAGATCCTGATGACCGTCGCGTTTCGCGATTCGAGCGCCAGCGCGCTTGCCCCGTACAACTACACGACCATCGTCTGGGCGACGCTGTTTGGTTATCTCGCGTGGGGCGAGACGATCGGGGCCGTGTCGTTGGCCGGCATCGCACTCGTGGTGGGCAGTTCGATCGCGGTCGCCTTGCGCGGCAAACCGGTTGACGCGCCGACCGTGTGAATCACGAATCGGCGCCGCCGATATACGGGAACGGCACCGACAGCGACCCCTGGTCGGTAAAGCGCGTGCTGCCGGTTATGCCGGTACCGGCCAGCCGTCCACGCAGGATGTATTCGATCTGGCCGTATTGCGAGCGGTCGACGAACACGAACATCTGATGGAGCACGGCGAGCGCCGGGACGGTAACCGGCACGCTGACGACCGTTTCGCCGAACGCCGGCACGCTGCCGGACGCGGGGCTCACGCCGGTCGCGAACGGCTTGCCGTTTACCTCGAGATCGACTGAAACGCCGCTGAAACTCACGGACGAGCTGCTCGGGTTCTGAATGCGCAGCTTCATGTTGAAGCGCACTTCCATGCCCTGGCTGTCGAGCGGTTCGAGGCCGGCGACATTCACGCGCAGCGGATCGCTGCCGAACCACGTGGCGCAGCCCGCCAGCGTGGCCACGGCCAGCATGGCAACAACGCAGCGGACGAACCTGACGACGCGATCGGAGTACATGGCCGGCACCTCGGCGAAAGCGGGATTGTGCCGGCCATTGTAGTCGTGACCGCGGGGTTTGGGCGCGATGCGGTTACTGCCCGACGCGCTCGCGTCTGGAGACGAAAATGCAGTGCTCGCCGCACTCAGGGAGATTGCCAAGGCGCGCGGCATGGCGAAGGTAGCGGCCGATGCAGGCGTGCAATGCAAGAGTCTGTACAAATCGCTCAATAAAGGCGCCAAACCGCGCTTCGAGACGATCCTGAAAGTTGCCGGAGCGCGCGGCGCCCGGCCGGTCATAGAATTCAACCCGTCCTATGCGCCGTTACCGGAGGAGGCCAAGCGTGCGGCCCGCGCCGCGAGAACGACGGCGTCGGGCCCGACAGCGCGCAAGCCCCGTCAAAAGTCGAAGGCCGGACAGGGCGTCAAGACTGAAAAACCCGCTGGATCCCGGGGCACCCGCAAGGCTCATCGGGAATCGGCAGGGGAAGCGCTTGCATGATGGCGCGCGGAGCGGGACTCGGCAAACCGCGGCTCATCCGGGGCTCATCCGGGGGCTCATCCGGGGCTCACTTAAGCCCGGCCAGAATCCGCTCCATTTCGTCTTCGCCGAAGGCGCGCAAAGTCGACGTTCGCACGTTCCCTTGCAGGCCGAGCGCAAGCCCGATACGCGTGGCGGTTTCGTCGTCGGGGCAGTCGAATGTCACGACGAGATCGTAGGCGCCGAGCGTCCATTTGAGTGAGCCGACCGTCGTGCCGAACGACTGCGCGGTTTCCTGAAACGCCTTCGCGCGCTTGACGGTGTCCTTCACGTTGCGAATACCCTGATCGGTCCAGTTCACGAGCATGATGTAGGTAGCCATGTTGCCCTCTCGAAGTCGGATGGCGATGTGCCGCACGTGTCGCGCGGGTGGCCGCGCGATGCAAAAAGTATAGGAAACGGTCGGGCCGACGGCGGCGGTGGCGCGCACCACAAGCGTCTGTTTTTTCCGCTTCGTTGCTGCTGATGCAGTACATATTGACGAAACCTCTGTACGTGCCTGCTTCAATGCAATGAATACGGCGGGTTATCATTTGCGGATGCGAGGCCGTAGCAAGGCAATCTGGCTAGTGCGCGACCGGCATTCATCAATAACGATTCATCGACAAGGAGAAAACCGTGATTCGTCACATCGTGATGTGGAAACTCAAGGAACACGCCGAAGGCGCGACGCGCGCGGAAAACGCCGTGAAGCTGAAGGAAAAGCTCGAAGGCTGCCGCTCGATCGTTCCGGGCATTCTGCATCTCGAAGCCGGCATCGCGAAGCCGGGCCTCGAATCCACTTACGACGTCGTGCTGGTCTCCGATTTCACCGACAAGGCCGCGCTCGACGCTTACCAGATCCATCCGACGCATGAAGCGCTCAAGGCGTTTGTCGGCAAGGTGCGCGAGTCGCGCGAATGCGTCGATTACGAAGTGTGATTTTCAATGAGTGAACCGCAAGAGCCGCAAGGCCGTGCCGCGCCGCCGGCGATCGAAAGCCCGTTCGTCGATCACCTCGGCGTGCGCGTCGTGAGCGCCGCGGACGGCGTGAGCGAAGTCGTATTGCCGCTCGCGCCGGACCATCTGAATACGTGGAACGTCGCGCATGGCGGCGTGACAATGACGCTGTCCGACGTCGCGCTCGCGATGGCCGCGCGCAGTCTTGCCGCGGATGGCGTGGGCGTGGTCACGGTCGAAATGAAGGTCAATTTCATGCAGCCGGGCCGCGGCGAGTTGCGCGCGACCGGCCGCGTGCTGCATCGCTCGACCACGATGGCCTATTGCGAGGGCGAGATTCGCGACGTGGAAGGCCATTTCGTCGCGAAGGCGCTCGGCACCTTCAAGTACATGCGGCGCCTCGCGGTGGGGCGCGACGTCGTGCAGCAAAGGCAGCGCACCGATCCGTCGGCAAGGCCAGGGCCGAGCGACGGTTGAGCACCCGTTGTCCGTTGTTCAGAAGGAGCGCGGAGATGACCGAAATCAACCGGCAGATTCTGCTCGTGTCGCGCCCGCAAGGCGCCGCGACCGTCGACAATTTTCGCCTCGTCGAAGCCCCGCTCGCGCCGCTTGCCGACGGCGAGTTCCGCGTGCGCAATCACTATCTGTCGCTCGACCCGTATATGCGCGGCCGGATGAACGACAGCCAGTCGTACGCGGCGCCGCAGCCGCTCGACGAAGTGATGATCGGCGGCACGGCGGGCGAGGTCGTCGAGTCGAAGCATCCGTCGTTCGCGGTCGGCGACAAGGTCACTGGCATGTTCGGCTGGCAGGAATTCGCCACGTCGGACGGCCGCGGCGTCATCAAGGTCGACGACACGCACGTGCCGCTTTCCGCGTATCTCGGCGCGGTCGGCATGCCGGGCGTCACCGCGTGGTACGGCCTCCACGCCATCATTGCGCCGAAGGCGGGCGAGACGGTCGTCGTCAGCGCGGCGAGCGGGGCGGTCGGCAGCGTGGTCGGCCAGTTGGCGAAGCTGGCCGGTTGCCGCGCGGTCGGCATCGCGGGCGGTGAAGAGAAATGCCGCTATGTGGTCGAAACGCTCGGCTTCGATGCGTGCGTCGACTACAAGGCGGGCAGCCTGCGCGAAGACATGGAAAAGGCCACACCGGACGGCGTCGACGGCTGCTTCGAAAATGTCGGCGGCGTGGTGTTCGACACGACGCTTGCCCGGATGAACGCGCATGGCCGCATCGCCGTGTGCGGCATGATCTCGCGTTACGACCCGAATCACGCCGCGCTCTCGAACGCCGGCGCAATACTGACGCAGCGGCTCTCGGTGCGCGGCTTTATCGTCTACGAGCATCTCGATGTGTGGCCCGAAGCGTTGCGGCAACTCGGCGAACTCGTCGCGCAGAAGAAGCTGCACTATCGCGAGACTGTCGTGGACGGCCTCGCGTCGGCGCCGCAGGCGTTTCTCGGCATGCTCAAAGGACACAACTTCGGTAAGCAGATCGTCAAGCTGATCTGATCGTGTCCGCACGAAGCGCTTTCCAGGTATTCCGAACGATCGGCTTTCCTTCCCGTTGATTACCTTCCGATGACGCGGCTGTCATGCCGCACCCAGATGGTGCGCGGCGCACGCACGCGGTGAAATATCCGCTCGGACGTGTAAAAAATAGGCTGACGTAAGCAGATATTGCTGCTGGCAGCTTATTGGCAGTCAGAATCGTTCTCGCATGCTCGTGATCCGGCGAACCTCTCCTCAAGCGGTTTCTGGAAATTATTTCGGCATGCTTACTATCTATAAGGAGCTGGTGGATGAAAACGAACGACCGTGGTGTTCAGCAGTCGATGTATCGCGAATATGGTGAGGCGGATGCGACGGACGGTGCATCTCAAGGAACAACGCCTCCGATAGCTTCGCGGCAGCGCAATCGCAGATCTCCCGATCCCAGAGACTGGAACTTCAGTCAGAACGAGAGAGCCGTGCCGACGACGCCGGTATCGCCACCCGGCAACCGGGTCGCACAGAAAGACGACTCGGTCACGTGGGTGCGACTCCAAGGCGTCAAAATCAAAACAAACTATGATTGGAAAGAGGTCCTGACGATTACAGCCGATGCACTTGAGAAACCCATCACTGCCTTTCTCGAGTGCACGGCTAACAACGTATCGCTGCTTATCGATGGACGGCCCGCGACGAAGCAGGAGAAAGAGGCCATCCGGAGGGTCACGGAGAAGTTCGATTCAGTCGTAGGCGCGTCCGGCGGCGGCAGCAGCCAGGGTGCGGGAAAGATACTTCATCGCATCAACGATGCCCTGAACGGCAAGATGCCGAGCCGTGATGAGGTCATCGCCGGTATGCAGGACGGCGTATCGATGGTCGATGTCGTCATTCCGGGGTTCAAAGGAAAAGCACCCTCGCGTCCGGACATACTGCCGGGGTCCGATAAAGAATCGCCCGTTGCTCAACCTGCATCCGAAAAGAACAGGAAGGCTACGACGACGCTGAAGGAACTGGCGAAGCAAGGACCGCTTAGCCTCCTGCCCGCCGCCAACCGGCAGGAGGATCAGCAAAGAGTCGACGCGTTTTCCGGCCCGGTTACGTTCTACAGGAAAGATCACACCATACCGAACCCGGATGCTGCGTCCGTTATCCATGCGACCAGTTATCGGGAGCGCAGCGGCGTGCTGACGCTCGGCAAAGGGAAGGATCTGACTTCCTATGATCCGGAAATGAAATTGTTCCTGAACCGCAATAGAAATACTGACATCAGTCCCGCGCTGGCGGGCGCGAACGTCATTAGCCTCGGCAGTGGCGACGATGGCGTGGCGGCCATCAACATAAGCTTCGCCGATCTCGCTTCCGGCTCGACCACTGTTGTCACCGGTGGCCCCATGCGTGGAAGCACGATGCTGTTCACCGCCGACGACACCGGTTTTTCCGCGTACCATGCGCAGGCATCGAAGAATACGCAAGCAAAATCGGCGGACGCGGCGGCAACCAGTATCGCGGATGCCCACAAACATTTCAGCGCAGCCGGCGCGAATCCTGCGAAACCGCAGAACGGTTTCGACGCGGTGTTCGATGCGGCGAAGAGCCATCCATTCTCCGCGCTCATCTATAGCTGTGACACGCCTTCGGAAGGTCAACCCCACCCGAAGTTCGGCCCGACGAGCGATGCGGGATCAAGACCGGACGGGAAACCGTGGAGCATGCTGAATTTCAATTATCTGGCTCCGGACAGGAATTCGGGCGAGGTCGGTACCGCTGAAGCGATAATCGCGAAAGACCCGAATGGCAAGGTGACCGTGCAGGTATTGGCGGAAAGGGGAAAACTGGGAAACCCCAGAAACAACCCGCGTCCGTCTTTCACCTATCGCCCCATTGAAAGCGCCGTCGGTTCGTACACGGTGCGCGATACCGTCTAGCGCTATGCGGCTTGCGCCGCGTAGAACCTCAACCTGATACGGAGCCGGACCGCTTCGCTTGTTCGCCGCATGCGCGATGGCACGCAAGTCAGAAGCGGTCCTGTCACTGGATGGACGATTTCACAGCACAAGTCGCGGTTATCACCGGCGCGGCGAGCGGCTTCGGCCGCGCCTTTGCCGATCGTGGCGCGGCGCTCGGCATGAAGCTCGTGCTCGCCGATGTCGACGAAGCGGCGCTGGCGCGCGCGGTCGACGAACTGTGCGCGGCCGGCGCGGAAGCGATCGGCGTGCGCACCGATGTATCGCGCGGCGAAGAAGTCGAAGCGCTCGCGCAGGCGGCGCTCGACACGTTCGGGCGCGTGCACCTGCTTTTCAACAACGCGGGCGTGGGGGCGCTCGGCCATCTGTGGGAATGCTCGGCGAACGACTGGTCGTGGGTATTCGGCGTCAACGTGATGGGCGTCGCGCATGGCGTGCGCGTGTTCACGCCGATCATGCTGCGGCAGAACGAGCCTGCGCATATCGTCAATACGGCGTCGGTCGCGGGGTTATTGTCGGCGCCGTCGATGGGCATCTACAACGCGTCGAAGCATGCGGTCGTTTCGCTGACGGAGACGCTCTACCACGATCTGCGTGACACGGGCGCTCCGGTCGGCTGCTCGCTGCTGTGTCCCGCGTATGTGCCGACCGGCATCACGGATTCAGGACGCACGCGTCCCGTCGAACTGCGCGACGACGTGCCGCCAAGCGCATCGCGTCTCGCCGCGGACCGGCAACTGCTGCGCGCGGTGCAGTCGGGCAGAAAGAGCGCCGCTGACATCGCGAAACTCACGTTCGAGGCGGTGCGCGAAGGGCGCTTTTATGTGTTGACGCATCCGTCGATTCTCGCAGCGGTGAAGCTGCGTCATGCCGATATCGAAGAGGGACGCGCGCCGACCGATCCGATGTCGTTGAGGCGCGACGTCAAACGCGAAGCGTAATGGACGAAACGCCACGCGCACATGCGCGCGGAGGCGTGCGCGAGGCACGTGGCGGCAGATCGACGCTTATACGCGGGCCGGGACTTCGCCGGGTTCCTGGGTGAGCGTCGACCACAGGAACTCGCGAACGATCGCCTGAGTTCTTGCGAACGTCTCCGGCAGCGCGCCACCGCCGTGTCCGCCGTCTTTATGCTCGAGCAGCCAGACCGCATGATGGCCGAGCGCGTGCATTTTCGCGGTCATCTTGCGGGCGTGTCCGGGATGCACACGGTCGTCGGTGGTCGACGTCACAAACAGAACCGGCGGATAGTGGGTATCGGCAGCGACATTCGCGTAAGGCGAGTAGCGCAGAAGATAGCGCAGATCATTGGCATCGTCGGGATCGCCGTATTCCTCGATCCACGCGGCGCCTTGCAGCAGCAGATGAAAACGCGCCATATCGAGCAGGGGGATATCGGAGACCACCGCGCCGAACAGATCGGGACGCTGGATCATGCACGCCGCGGTGAGCAAGCCGCCGTTGCTGGCGCCGACGATCCCCAGTTGCTTCGGCGTGGTGACGCCCGTGGCGATCAGTGCTTGCGCGACTGCGATGAAATCGTCGAATGCGACCTGCCGGTTTTCGCGCAGCGCAGCTTTGTGCCACGCGGGTCCGAACTCGCCACCGCCGCGCGTGCAGGCGATTGCCATCACGCCGCCGCGTTCGAGCCATGCGAACCCGTCGGTATGCACATAATCCGGCGCGTCCATCGACACACCGAAGCCGCCGTAGCCCTGCAACATGCACGGTCGAGGCGTGTCGCCGGAATCGGCGGCCGGCCCGATCACCCAGTAAGGAATGAGTGTGCCGTCGGCGGCGAGTGCATTGCATCGCGTTGCGGTGAGCCCACTTGCATCGAACAGCGGCGGCAGTTGCGACAGGCGCATCCACGGTTCGCCGCTGCCGGGATCCGCGTGAAATAGCGCGGGCGGCATCAGGAAATGGCTCACGTGGATCAGCACCGTGTCGTCGCTTACGCAGTCGACCGGGGTCACGCTGACCTCGCTCGCGGCGGGCAAGGGCAACTCGTGCGATTGCCAGCCGGCGTCGGCCGCAGCCGGGGCCTGCCAGCGCACGATGTGCGTCGTGCCGTCATTCGACGACGAGACAGCGATCCAGTTCCGGGTGCAGGCAACGTCAACGAGGGCCTGCCGGTCGCGTGGCGCGAACAGCACGGTGAAGTCGCGTGCGCCGGCGACGAATGCGTCGTGTCCGATGACAAGCAGCGAGCCCGACGGATAGACGGTGCAACCGGCGTCCCAGCCGGCGCGCAGCGTGACGATCAGCCAGCCGTTCCATTCGCGGATTTCGGCGTCCGGCGGCACGTCGTATTGGCGCCATTCGCCGCGGTATTCGTCGAGCCAGAACTGCTCGGACTGGAAACGGGTCGTCGAGCGCACCGCCAGATGACGTTTCGACAGCGGATCGTACCAGGCCGTTGCCGACAGGTGGTGCTCGCTGCAGGCGAACACCACCGGTGCGTTCTCGACGGCACTGCCTCGCGCCCACTTGCGCACGGCCACCGGTTGCCCGCATGCGCTGAGATTCGCGTCGCCGTTCACTGTGCTGTCGTCCCATGCGACGTAGACCGTGTCGCGGTCGATCCAGCTGATCTCATGCGCGCCGGCAACCGGCAGGTTGAATCCGTCTGCGACGAATGCGCGTGCTTCGATATCGAATTCCTTGACGATGCACGCATCCGAACCGTCGGGAGACAGCAGAACGAGCCCGCGGTCGGCGTCGGGGTAGAGGATCAGGACGTCCTGCAGCACCCACCGCGTATCGCCGGCATCAGCGTCGTTGATGTCGATCGCCCCGACGTCGAGCACGATTTCCCAATCGGCGCGGCCTTGAAGCCACGCGTCCCAGCGCGTGCGGCGAACCACCGCGAGCGGATGTGCGTCGTCGACCCAGGTGTTGTATGCCCATGTGCCCCAGCGCGAGCAGACGACGAGCTGAGCTTGCGACGTAAAGGCTGCCGCGAGGCGCCTTGTCAGCGCGTCGACGCGCGCACCGCGTCCGAATGCGTCGATGGTTCGCGCACGTTGCGCGTCGACCCATGTCGCGACAGCCGGATCGTCGAGTGCTTCGAGCGCGAGATAAGGGTCCGGGCCATCGGACGGTGGCCAGAGGGATATCGTTGGCGCAGATTTCGCAGGCATGATCGGGTTGCTCGCTAAAATGATTCGGATGCCTATATTGATCAACGAAGATCCAACAGTTGAAAAAATGTGTAGCGCGGAAGGCGAGCGGGCCTGGATGGTCCGCTGCGTTCTGTACCGTTTGCTTGCCCGGGTGGCCGCAGCCTTTTCGAGTCGTGTGGCATCATCGGACGCCGGAACGACCACCGAGCAGTGCGCCATTTGCGCCTGAAGCACGATGCCGCTGAACCCCAGAATCGAACAGATCATCGAGATGGTCGAGCGCGCGAAGCGCCCGCCGTATCACGAACTGACGCCGCAACAGGCGCGCGCCTCGTATGAAAAGAGCGCGCCGATTCTGGACATTGCGAGCGCGCCGATGTTTTCAGTCGAAGACCTTGCGTTACCGGTGCATGACGGCACAAGCGGCGCGACGCTCCGCGCACGCCTTTATCACCCGGTCGAACCGCACTGGGCGCAGCCGGCGCCGGCGCTCGTTTATTTTCATGGGGGCGGCTTCACGGTCGGCAGCGTCGCGACGCACGATGCGATTTGCCGGATGTTCGCGCGCGATGCGCAATGCGCGGTGCTGTCGGTCGACTATCGGCTCGCGCCCGAGCATCAATTTCCGACTGCGGTCAACGACGCATTCGACGCCTTGCGCTGGCTGCACGAAAACGCGGCTGCCTATGGGATCGACGCGTCGCGGATCGCGCTCGGCGGCGATAGCGCGGGCGGCACGCTCGCGACCGTCAACGCCGTGCTGGCGCGCGACGCGGGCATTCCGATCGTGCTGCAACTGCTGATCTACCCGGGCACCACGAGCCACCAGCAGACCGATTCGCATGCGCGGCTCGCGAACGGCTATCTGTTGTCGGGCACCACGATTCAGTGGTTCTTCACGCAGTATCTGCGCGATCCCGGCGACCGCTTCGACTGGCGCTTCGCGCCGCTCGACGGCACGCGCGGCGCGCCGGACTTCGGCGGCGTTGCGCCCGCCTGGGTCGCGATCGCCGAGTACGATCCGCTCAGCGACGAGGGCGCGGCGTACGCGGACAAGCTGCGCGCGGCTGGCAACATGGTCACGCTCAAGCGCTACGACGGCATGATTCACGAGTTCTTCAAGATGGGCGGCTTCGTGCCTGAGGTCGCGCAGGCGCATGCCGATGCGGCCGCGGCGCTGCGGGCGGCATTCGGGATCGATTGAAGCCGCGGTTCCAGGCCGTGGCTCGAACGTGGTTCGAACGTGGTTCGAAGCCGCGGTTCGAATCGTCGAAGCGTCGAAACGTCGAAACGTCGAAACGTCGAAACGTCGAAGCGTCGAAACGTCGAAACGTCGAAACGTCGAAACGTCGAAACGTCGAAACGGCAGTTCGCGCGCGACCGCGCTCACACCTCGATATCGAATGCGAAGCGGCGTTCGAAATCGCCGGGCCGTCTGACAATGTGCGAGCCGTTGTCGTCGCTGCGCTCGGCGGTCTGCACGGTCAGGTGCTCACGCTCGCCGCGGCTCTGCGCCAGTACACAGACACGCATAGCAGTCGTCCCGCGCGTGCCGTAATCGGGCATTTCGATAAACGGCGCCGACAGCGCGCGTTCGAACTCGAGCGTCACGCCGGTGGCCGGCAATTCGTCGTCGCGCGCGACGCGCGGGTCGCGCATCAATTCGATTAACTGATCGAGCGGCACGAGCGGATCGCCGGACAGTGCATCGGCGAGCGCCGCGCGCTTATTGACGAGCTTCGGCCACGGCGTGTCGAGCACCGCGTTCGAAATGCCGTGTGTGCCTTCGACGAGCGGCGCCGGCGCCAGCGGCGAACGATTGCAGTACCAGGCAAGCTCGCGCCGCCGCCAGTCGCCGACAAGCAGATTGAAGCCGTTGTACATGTCGCCGTTTTGCGCGACTTCGTTCAGGTAATCGAGCGGCGTCGCGCCCGCTTCGCGCGTGAGCCAGTGGCTCACCAGCGTGCCGCGCGTCGGCGCATCGGGGCGCGTCGATTGCGGCGCGCGATAGTTCGTGAGCGCGGCGAAACGCCCGTCGCGCGTCATGCCAAGCCACGTGCCGCCACCTGCCAGATCGCGCCCCGCAAGCAGCGCCGGCGCATCTTGCCACCAATGCATCGGTTCGGCGGCGCGGTGCAGGAACTCGTCGCGGTTCGCGGCGAGTGTGAAAAGCGGGCCGTGGGTCGTGGCGGGACGCCAGTCGAAGACGATCAGGCACATCGCATGAAGTCGCTGTTTTGATTGGTCGATGGCGGGCGGTGGGTACGACCGGGCCGCCAAAGCAATAATAATGGCAGGGATTCGCGATTCAAGCCGGGGTTCAAGCCCATTCAAGCCGGTTCAAGCCGGTTCAAGCCCGATAGCGGCCGTTGACGAAAACAGCCGGGGCGTTCGTTTATCGCTCGCAGGCGCAAGCGCGCGAGGCCGCATGGGGGAGGCAAGTCACGCTGCGTACCGCCCGCGGCGCATCGGCACGGGCGGCGGAACCGGTCGGATACGTTCAGATGCGCTCAGGCATCGTCGGCGGGCAGCGCGTAAGGCAAGGGCAGGAACGTCAGCTCCGGTCCATCCGCCGACCCCAGACGAACCGTGCCCGCTTCGAGCGCCGCAAGCTTCATCTCGACGAGCATATCGACACCGCCGTCCGGCGCCGCGGCCGCGTTCACGACCATCCCGCATGGCTGGACCGCGTCGTCCGCATGAAATAGCTCGCTACCCGGCAGCACTGTTTCGGGTTCACCGGCGACATTCGCGAGCGCGGTACGCCGCTTGATCGTGCCGCGATACTGGCTGCGCGCGACGATTTCCTGGCCCGGATAGCAGCCCTTGCGGAAGTTGACGCCGCCGAGCACGTCGTAATTGACCATCTGCGGCACGAACTGCTCGACCACGCGCTGCGTGATGCGCGGCTCGCCCGCGCGAATGTCGAGCCAGTCCCACACGGCCGCCGACGCGCGTGTGAGTTTTGCATCGAGCGCGGGCAAGCGCGCTTCGACCTCGGCCTTCGGACCTACCCACAGGTAACGCAGGCGCCCGGCCGCATCGGGCACGCGGATCAGCGACCCGGCCGGCCCGTCGACCTTCACGTGCACGCCGTCGGGCAACGCGTCGAACACAGTGGACAAGGCGTCGCGCACGTCGCCGGCAAAGCCGACCGTGGCGAGCGCGCCGCTCGCATCGGCGAGCTTCGCCTTCGCGCGCAGCACGAACATCGACAGGCGCTTCTGCACGGCGGCCTGCACGTCCCGCGCGACAAGCAGCCGGATCGTGTCGCCGGCGCGCCACGTGAGGAACGACGCGAGCAAGCGCCCCTTTGCCGTGCAGTAGCCGGCAAGGCGCGCGCTCGCCGCGTCGAGATGCTGCGTGTCGTTGGTGAGCTGGCTGTGCAGGAACGTCGCGGCATCGTCGCCGGTGACGTCGATCACGCCGAATTGCATAAGCGGCATATACGCGCCGCGCGCGAGCGCGGCGTCGAATTCGTCGCGCGCGGGCCGCGGCAGCGCCGCGAGCGGTGGAACCGGCGCGGCAGCGGCAAGCGGCGCGCGCGCGGCAGCGGCAGTGGGGACGGAACCGGCAGCGGAACCAGCGACAGAAGTGGAATCTTGCGATACGTTCATGGAGGCGGAAACCAGGTAGGCCATGACTCGGGGTAAGGCGACCAGTTATTATATGGGTCTTCACCCGAGCCTTGTCCCGCATGACCCTTTTGAAGAAATGTCTCCTGGCCGGCGCGGCGCTCGTCGTGCTGGTCGCGGCGGCTGCCGCCGGCGGATATCACTGGGCCACCACGCCGGTCAATCTGGCCACTCCCCAACTGGACGTCACGATCAAGCCGCATAGCACGCTGCGCGGCGTCACCGCGCAGCTGAACCGCGGCGGCGTGCCGGTCGAGCCCGAACTGTTCGTGCTGATGGCGCGCGCACTGGGCCTGCAGGCCGAGCTGAAGTCGGGCAACTACGAGTTCAAACAGGGCATCACGCCGTACGACGTGCTGCAGAAAATCGCGCGCGGCGACGTGAACGAATACGTCGCGACGGTGATCGAAGGCTGGACCTTCAAACGGATGCGCGCGGAACTCGATGCGAACACGGCGTTGCGGCACGATTCGGCGGGCCTCACCGATGCCGGCCTGCTGACGGCGATCGGTGCGCCGCAAACGCCGACCGGCAATGCGGAGGGCCTGTTTTTCCCGGACACCTATCTATTCGACAAGGATACGAGCGACCTCGACGTCTATCGCCGCGCGTACCGGCTCATGAAGCTGCGTATCGACGAGGCATGGGCGACGCGCGCGGCCGGGCTGCCGTACCGCACGCCGTACGAAGCGCTGACCATGGCGTCGATCATCGAGAAGGAAACGGGCAAGGCGTCGGACCGGCCGATGGTGGCCGGCGTGTTCGCGAACCGGCTCAAGGTGGGCATGCCGTTGCAGACGGACCCGACGGTGATCTACGGCATGGGCGAGCGTTACACGGGCCATCTGCACAAGCGCGACCTGCAGACGGACACTCCTTACAATACCTACACGCGCGAGGGCTTGCCGCCGACGCCGATTTCGCTGCCGGGCGTGGCGTCGCTGCAGGCGGCGCTCAATCCGGCGCAGACGAGCGCGCTGTACTTCGTGTCGCGCGGCGACGGCAGCAGTATCTTTTCAGACTCACTCGGCGATCATAACAAGGCCGTCGACAAATACATCCGAGGGCAATGATGGCGCGCGGCAAATTCATCACATTCGAAGGCATCGACGGCGCGGGCAAGACCACGCACCTCGGCTGGTTCCGGGAACGGCTCGAGGCGAAGGTGGCGGGCAGCGGCCGGTCGGTGGTCGTCACGCGCGAGCCGGGCGGCACGCCGCTGGGCGAAGCGCTGCGCGATATCCTGCTGCACCAGCCGATGGATCTCGAAACCGAGGCATTGCTGATGTTCGCGGCCCGCCGCGAGCATCTCGCGCAGGTCATCGAACCGGCGCTCGCGCGCGGCGACTGGGTGCTGTCCGATCGCTTCACCGACGCGACGTTTGCCTACCAGGGCGGCGGGCGCGGCTTGCCGCGCGACAAGCTCGAAGCGCTCGAGCGCTGGGTGCAGGGCGGCTTCCAGCCGGACCTGACCGTGCTGTTCGACGTGCCGCCGGACACCGCGAGCGCGCGCCGCGGCGCGGTGCGCGCGCCGGACCGTTTCGAAGGCGAGTCGGACGCGTTTTTCACGCGCACGCGTGCCGAGTATCTGCGGCGTGCCGAAGAGGCGCCGTACCGGTTCGCCATCATCGATTCGACGCTGAGCGTGCCATTCATTCAGAGGCAGCTTGAAGAACTGATCGCAAATATCTGAATTTAAAAAGAATGATCTATCCCTGGCAAACCGACGAATGGAATCGCCTGCAGCAATTGCGCGGTGCGTGGCCGCACGCGCTGCTGCTGCACGGCCAGGCGGGCATCGGCAAGCTGCACTTCGCACAGCATGTCGCGCAGGGCTTGCTGTGCGAGGCGCCGCAGGCCGACGGCCAGCCGTGCGGCCAGTGCGCGGCGTGCAACTGGTTCGTGCAAGGCAATCACCCCGACTACCGCATCGTGCTGCCTGAAGCGCTCGCGGCCGAAGCCGGCTTCGTCGCCTCGAATGGCGACGAAAAAGCCGATAAGGCGGACAAGGCCGACGCCGACGACGGCAAGAAGAGCCGCGCGCCGAGCAAGGAAATCCGCATCGAGCAGGTGCGCGCGCTGCTCGATTTCTGCGGCGTCGGCTCGCATCGCGGCGGCGTGCGCGTCGTCGTGCTGTATCCGGCCGAGGCGCTCAACGTCGCGGCCGCAAACGCGCTCCTGAAAACGCTCGAGGAACCGCCGGCGGGCGTGGTGTTCCTGATGGTGTCGGCGCGCATCGACCGGCTCTTGCCGACCATCATCAGCCGCTGCCGCCAGTGGCCGATGCCGACGCCGGCGCCCGAGGCGGCGGCCGCATGGCTCGCCGCGCAGGATATCGAAGATGCACATGCGCTGCTCGCCGAAGCGGGCGGCGCGCCGCTCGCGGCGCTTGCGC